>JBBROX010000016.1:0-85948 GCA_038228865.1 Sphingomonadales bacterium
CCGCGCTCGATCTCTCCCACAATCCGGTCCCGCAAATCCGAGGAACTGCTCTTGCCCATGATCCACCTCCAAACACGGTGAATCACACATCGTCATCTAAAGGAATCCCTCGATTCACATTTCAGGCGCGACGCTCTAGACAACTGCCCTAACGGTTTGGGCCGCGCGGCAAACGATCGGCCCTATTTTTTGGGCAGGGCTAGCTGCGGCGAAGGCGGCCTTGGCGCCGAGCCGTCATCCTCGCCACCTGGTCGGCGGCACCTGATGCGGCATTTGCACGATGGCTGGGCGAAGCGAGTTTCGCAATCGACGCAGTTGCCGTGCACGCACCGAGAAAAGGCAAGGGACTGCGCCGGGTGATCTGGTTTGCAGTGCCGCGTTAGGCGGCGATCGATGTCCTTGCGAGCGCGCACATTCCCCAGATTTCGCTCAATGCAGTCGTCAGCTTGTCGATGTCGCCATCGGTGTGCACCGGTGACGGAGTGATCCGAAGACGCTCGGTACCCTTGGGCACGGTCGGATAGTTGATCGGCTGCACATAGATGCCGTGATTGTCCATCAACCAGTCGCTGATCATCTTTGCATGGTGTGCGTCGCCCACCATCACCGGGATGATGTGGCTGGGATTGGCGAGGTGCGGGATGCCCATCGCGTCGAGGCGCTCGCGCACGATCTTCACCCGGTTCTGATGACGCGTCCGTTCGATCTGACTTTCCTTAAGATGCCGGATCGAGGCCGCCGCGCCCGCTGCGATCGCGGGGGGCAGGGCGGTCGAGAAGATGAAGCCGCTGGCAAAGCTGCGGACGAAATCGCACAGGTTCTTCGACGCGGCGATATAGCCGCCCATGACGCCGAAGGCCTTGCCCAGCGTCCCTTCGATCACGTCGATCCGGTCCATCAGGCCTTCACGCTCGGCAACGCCGCCGCCGCGCGGGCCGTAGAGGCCGACGCCATGGACTTCGTCGATGTACGACAGCGCGCCATGCTTTTCGCAAACGTCGAGGATTTCGGCGATGGGGGCGACGTCACCGTCCATCGAATAGACACTTTCGAACGCGACGAGCTTGGGTCGGCCGGGTTCGACCTGGCTTAGCAGCTCGTCGAGGTGCGCGACGTCATTGTGGCGGAAGCGCAGGCATTCGGCGCGGCTGTGGCGGATGCCCTCGATCATCGAGGCATGATTGAGCGCGTCGGAGAGGACGACGCAGTTGGGCATGCGCGCGGCTAGCGTACCGAGCGCCGCCCAGTTGGAGACATAGCCGCTGGTGAAGAGTAGCGCGGCCTCCTTTCCATGCAGGTCGGCGAGCTCACGCTCGAGCAAGACGTGCTGGTGATTGGTGCCGCTGATATTGCGCGTGCCTCCGGCACCCGCGCCACAGCTCTCGAGCGTTTCGTGCATCGCCTCGAGCACTTTGGGGTGCTGACCCATGCCGAGATAGTCGTTCGAGCACCAGACGGTGACTTCGCCAATCTGGCCGTTCTCGTCATACCGGCGGGCGCGGGGGAATTCGCCCTTCTTGCGCTCGATTTCGGCGAATACGCGGTAGTTGCCGGCTTCGCGCAATCCGTCGAGCTGCTCGGCGAAAAGGGCCTCGTAATCCATACTTCTTCTCCCCTCAGATTTCTTTTACAGGCGCAGCAGGTATTGCCCAGCGCCATAGTGCACTGTCGCGAAGCGGCAGCACGAGAAACAGGTGTTCGACCACGCCCAACAGCGCGAGGCCCGTCAGCAGCGACCATTGCACGGCGGCATCGCCGGTGGTTGCCAGCGCCGTGCGGGCGAGCCAGACGGTGACGCCGATCCCAAGCGCGAGCGACAGTGGCATCAGCGCGTTGAACGGGCGATTGCGGAAATAGCTTTTGAGGTAGGCGAGCTGGACCGGGAGGATCTCGGTCGAGAAATTGGGCACGCCCAGGAATACGTTGAGCTTGGTAGACAACCGCATGCCGAACAGGACCGCAAACGCATAGGCGCCGGTCGGATTGGCGCTCCCCCAGGTCAGCACAAGCAAGAGCGCGAGCGTCGCGACGAGCGCAAGCTCGTGGTGGATCACTGTCGCGGCCGAAAGCCGGAACCGTTCCCAGCCGCGTACATTATCGGGGCAGGGCTCGCGACGCGGACCGGTTGTCGTGCCGGTCAGGAAGCTCAGCTCGTGCCAGCCCCAGACGGCGAAAGAGGCAACGAACGAGGCATAGGTCGCAAGCAGCGTGGTCGCGGTCGCGGCAGCGGCGATGGTGCCGACACCGAAGAGCGCGGCCATGCCGGTAATCGTCAGGCTGTTGGTAAAGCTGACGCGCGGTCGATTATCGAGCCACACCACCAGAGCGGTGGAGGTGAACCACAGCAGCGCCACGAAAATGAGCGGCAGGATGTGACCTGTCGTGCTCACCAGGCGGGCACCAGCCGCACCTTGGCGGGCACGGCATTGCGCTCCGTGCGCATGAAATAGAGGCGCGTCATGTGATAGCCGATGCGCAGCTTGCTGGTGAGGCGACCGACCGCGCCAGCGCTCTGGCCTTCAACATGGGCAATGCGGACGGCTTCCAGCCGGGCCTGGAACACGGGGTTGTCGCTGTCGAGCACGACCGGGAAAACCTGACGCGTAATCGCCGAGCAGGTGCGGAATACGGTGTAGTCATATTCGGTCGGATCGATGCCGAGGGCGGCATGGAAATGCGGCCGGGCATGGTCACGCACATACATCGTCGCATAGACCGCGACGAGGAAGAACCGGATCCACAGCTTGTTGAGGCCGGTCAGCAATTTCGGGTCCGACCGCATGACCAGCGCGAAGGCTTCGCCATGGCGGAACTCGTCGTTGCACCATTGTTCGAACCAGTTGAAGATCGGATGGATCATCCGGTCCGGGTTGCGCTGCAGGTGGCGGAAGATCGTGATGTACCGCGCATAGCCGATCTTTTCCGACAGATACGTCGCATAATAGATGAACTTTGGCCGGAAGAATGTGTATTTCTTAGTCTTCGTCAGGAAGCTCAGGTCGATGCCGATGCCGGCGTCCTTGAGGCTGTCGTTGATGAAGCCGGCATGGCGGCTCTCGTCGCGCGCCATCAGCTTGTAGAGGGCCTTGGCGTCGGGGTTCTTCGTGCGCTTGGCGATCTCGGCATACAGGATGCAGCCCGAGAACTCGGATGTGAGCGAAGACACCAGGAAGTCGACGAATTCGCGGCGAAGGTTCGGCTCCATGGCGTCGATCAGCCCCTCGAAGCTCTCCGTTTTCTTGAAGTGCTCCTTGTTGGGATCCGCCGTCATTTCGGCGATCAGCGCATCCCATTCTCGGCGGACAAGCGACACGTCGAGCTTGTCCATCGCCTCGAAGTCGGTGGTGTAGAACCGGGGCGAGAGCACCGTGTCCTGCGTCGCGATCGCGTGCGCGTCATTTTTGGTGAAATTGTGCGTCATGTCGTTCATCGCGCGCCCCTCAGGTCGGTAGCGTTGGAAAAGCTGAGTTCGTAGAGCTCGGTGATCTCGAACCGTGCTTTGAGCCTGGTCAGGAAACGGCCGAGCGGCGTTGCCCGCGTGACGGTCGCCATGCGGTGTTCGACTAGCCGCTCGCCATAGGGCAGCCGGATCGACGTGCCGTGCACGCGCACCTTGTCGCCGGGATAGATCTGGACGTCGCCGTCCAGTTCGACATGCGCATGCAAATGGTCGAAGCCATGTTCGACCTCGACGGTGCAGGGCGTGTCGAAGCTGCGGCTCATTTCAGCAGTCGAGCGAAAGACGCGCGATTGTCGGGACCGAACGAATTCAGCTCGAGCACGCGGCCCGTGAAGTTATCGGTCAGCGACAATTCGCCATCGGGCCAGGACGCCAGTTGGAAGGGCGCGGATGGGCCGACATGATGCATGCGCCGCTCGCGACCCATGCTGCGGATAATGCCGCGGATGAAGCCGCTTGGCTCACCCGGTACGATGGTCTTGACGACCCGGCCGGTTCCCATATCGGTGATCTTCAGGCCGCCGTCGGCTTGATCGGCAAAGCTGATGTCGCGTGTGACCAGCGGCTTCAGGTTTTCCGATTGCCGCAACAGCACCGGCGATGCCGAGACTGGGGCATAGCCGAGCCGGACCGCGCCTGCCGACATCATCGTGAATGTCACCATGATAGCGACGAACCATAGCGCTCCTTTGGGAAAGGGGCGCTCGTGATGGTTGTGAACCAGGCTCATGCCGCCACCGCCAGGACCGGCGCAGATGCCGCGACAGGGGTTCCTTGTGCCGCCGCGACGGTGCGCGCCAGCAAGCCGGCAACCTTGTCGGCCTCGGGAATGCTGCGCAGCATCGGCTGCACCTCGGCGAGTTTCCAGGGGCGCGCATGCGGCCACAGTTGCATCCAGCCGAGCCGCTGTTGCTCCGTGAGGCGCAAGACAATGTCGCCCGTGGCCTGACCGTGCATGGCAAGGTCTGCTGCCTTGATCGTGGTGAGCGGCAAGTTGACGCATTTGGGCAGAGCGATGCCGAACCGCATCACGATCCGCTTGTTCGTCAGCGTGTAAACGGTTGTGCGCGAGGCCCCCCAGGCAATCGCGCCGATGACCGCAAGTCCGAGCGTGCCGATGCCGAGCGTGATCATTGTGCCCAGCCAGCTGTTGGCCCCGGTAAGGGCGCCAATCGCGCCCCATCCGGCGAGCAGAGCGAAATAAATCGCCACACCCCGGATGTGATATGCGCGCACCGCAAGCTGCACCGCGTCCGGCGATCCCTGCCACAGGATCCGCTCACCCTGCGGCAAGTCGCCAGGAAGCCCCCGGATCGGTTCGACATCATATTCGATAATCATATCAGCGGCTCCTGACGGGCGGCGGTCGCGTAGAGATAGCCGCCGCCGAAATAGGCCTGCGCACGCTCTTCCTCGTAGAAGGTGATCGTGCCGGTCGTCGGCGCAAGCGGGGCACCGGCGAACTGCGCGCCGTTCAGCGCGTCACAGACGACGCGGTTACGGCGTCGCTCGATCGTCGACATCGCCATCGGGACGAGCACATGCTGCCCGGCGACGCCGTCGATCTCGACTTCGAGGTAACGGATCAGCCGTTCTGCGCGGTCGACCCAGATATCGGTCACCGTTCCACCCGGCTGTCCGTCGAGCCCGACGACTGCCATCCCGCGCGGGTCGGCGTCCTTGCCATCGATCCACAGCGTGTCGATCGAGGACAGCGGCACGATACGGGCATGCCCTTCCATGTCGAGATCGGGCACTTTCTGGCGGTTGGCGAAGGCAGCTGGGCCGATGCCATCGGTCAGCGGGTTACCGGTCGGCCGATATGGCGATCCGGGGAAACGCTCACGCGTCGCGGGCAGGTCGACTGGTTCGCGGGCATAGTCGGCGGTCGAGCGCGTGCCACGACCAAAGGGCATGCGGAACGTCTTCGGGCGCGCGGCATCATTGATCAGCGCTGGTGAATCCAGTCGTCCGGTCATGTCGTCCTCAAGTGGAAAACCCTCGCGTCGGCTTTCACGGTTGAGGTGAATGACAAGGCCGATGAAGAACAACACAAACGCGTAGAAGGTCAGCAGTGCCACATCGATGTTCCCTGCAATAACGGGTGACATGGGCGTTTCCTTTCGTTTTTCAGGCCGGAAATTCGGCGAGGCCGAACGGCCGGTTGGTACGCGCGACGAACTCGGATGCGGGGCGGACAAGCGGCCCCACCGCAACAAGGGTGGCGATAAGCAGCACGATCTCGGCGCTGTAGACGACGGCATATCCCTGCATGCCGATCCAGTCGCGTGCGAGCCCGCCGACGACGATGGCGGTACCGGCGCTGCTGGCCTGCACCGCGCCCCAGGCGCCCAGGGCCAGGCCCGAGCGCTCTCCGTCCTTCGACAGGCGCATGGTGGCCGTCAGCGTGCCGATCGAGAATAACCCCCCGCCGAAGCCCATCAACGTCGCGCCGACTGCCAGCAGCATCGGGCTCTGCGACGGCGCCGCAAAAATGATCATCGCAAAGGCGGCGACCCCAGCGACGCAGCCGAAGCCTGCGACGCGATGCGGCTCGCCGTTCCCCGCGAGTGCCCGGGCGGCGAGTGCGAAGGCGCACAAGGTTCCTGTCGCCCATACTGCCGTCAGCGACGTAGTGGCGCCGACCGACAGGCCGAGCATCTGCCCGCCATAGGGTTCGAGCAGCACGTCCTGCATGGCGAATGCCGCAGCGCCGAAGCCGACGGCGACGAGCAACCGGAGGTTGTTGCCCTCGCGGACGAACTGGCGCCATTCGGTCCGGAAATCCGGCCCTGGCGCCGCGACCATCGTCGATTTCGTGCGTGCTTCCTGCTTCCACAGCGCGGCGACGTTCAGCAGGACGGTCAGCACGGCGGCACCCTGAACCACCGCCGCCAGCCGCGTCGGCGTATAGTCTGCAAGAACGCGCCCCATGACCAGCGCGCTGATCATCATGCCGACCAGCAGCATGACATAAAGCAGCGCGACCACGCGCGGCGCGTTCTCTTCCTCGGCCAGGTCCGTTGCGAGCGCGAGTCCCGCAGTTTGGGTGGTATGCATCCCTGCGCCCACCAGCAGGAACGCGAGAGCGGCCGTTACCTGGCCGAGCACGACGCTTGCGCTGCCCATCGTCATGACCAGCAGGGCGAACGGCATGATCGCAAGGCCACCGAACTGTGCCATCGTGCCGAACCAGATATAGGGCACGCGCTTCCAGCCCAGGACCGAGCGGTGGTGATCCGACTTGTGGCCGATCAGCGCACGCAGTGGCGCGAACAGCAGCGGCAGGGAGACCATCGCCGAGACGACCCACGCATGCAGGCCGAGTTCCACGATCATCACGCGGTTTAGCGTGCCGGTTAGCAGCACGGCGCACATGCCGACCGACACCTGGAAGAGCGAAAGGCGCAGCAGGCGCGAAAGCGGCAGTTCCGGCGTGGCCGCATCGGCAAACGGCAGGAACCGCGTGCCAAGCGAATTCCACATAGCAGGGCGACCGATCACTTTCATGCGGGCAGGACCTCCAGCGCATGGCTCTTGTAGAAGCCGCTGCTGATCCGCTGGCCGCGCTGCGCCGAATGGCCGAAATGGTTACGCAGTTTGCTTTCGGTGACCGGAATGATTGCGGGTGCACGGTCGCTGCGTGGGAAGAGCAGGCCCGCCGTGTGCATGACCGTCAACAACGGCGTGCGCGGGGCGAATGTGAAGACGACAGATCCGCTGGTCCGCGCGCGCAACGTCTCGACCGCGGCAATGATGTCGCCCGTCTTGTAGTGGATCAGCGAGTCCATCGCGATGACGTGATGGAAAGCGCCGAGGCGCGGGTCGAGCATGTCACCGACCTGCCAGTCGATATCGAGACCCGTTGGTGCACGGTCGCGGGCAATCTCGACCAGACTGCTCGACACGTCGATGGCCACAACGCTTGCACCGCGCTTGGCCGCTTCGACAGCGAGCGCGCCGGTGCCGCAGCCGCCGTCCAGTACGCGCAAGCCGGTCATGTCGGTCGGCAACCAGCTCATCAGGGTGGCGTGCATCGCGTCGCGACCTTTGCGAACTGTGGCGCGGATGCCGCTGACCGGTGCATCCGACGTCAGCCGCGCCCAGGCGTCCATCGCCGTGCGGTCGAAATAGGTTTCGAGCCGCGCGCGATAGAGGTCGTAGGTCGCAGATGCCATTATTCGAACCCCAGGAATTCGAAGATGTCGCGATCCTTCATCGGCATCGCGTCGAGCGCGTCGGTGCCCGCCCACAGCGTTGCGGCAAGACGCATATATTCCAACTTCACCGCTTCGATTTCAGGTGTCGTGTCCATTTCAAAGATCGTGCATTTTTTCAGGCGCGAACGACGGATCGCGTCGAGATCGGGGAAGTGCGCCAGCGTCTTGAGGCCGGTCGCGGCGTTGAACCGGTCGATCTCGTCGGTCGCCGCGCTGCGGTTGGCGATGACGCCGGCCATGCGGACTTCGTAGTTTTTCGATTTGGCTTTGATGGCCGCGACGATGCGGTTCATCGCGAAGATGCTGTCGAAGTCGTTGGCCGCAACGACGACCGCACGTTCGGCATGCTGGAGCGGGGCAGCAAAACCGCCGCAGACCACGTCGCCCAGCACGTCGAAGATCACGACGTCGGTTTCTTCAAGCAGGTGGTGCTGCTTGAGTAGTTTCACCGTCTGCCCCACGACATAGCCGCCACAGCCGGTGCCGGCAGGTGGACCACCCGCCTCGACGCACATAACGCCATTGAACCCCTGGAACATATAATCCTCGGGGCGGAGCTCCTCATGGTGGAAGTCGACGGTTTCGAGCACGTCGATGACCGTCGGCATCAGCTTTTTGGTCAGGGTGAAGGTGCTGTCGTGCTTGGGATCGCAGCCGATCTGCAGCACGCGCTTGCCGAGCAGGCTGAGCGCGGCGGACAGGTTCGACGAGGTCGTCGACTTGCCGATGCCGCCCTTGCCGTAAACGGCGAAAACCTTGGCGTTGCCGATCTTGTCGGCGCCGTCGAGCGCGACTTGCACGCTGCCTTCGCCATCGAGACCCTTCTTGAGATTGTTCATCAAGCGGTCGGGAACGCGAACGGGGGGATCCATCAAAGCCATTAGATTTTCCTCATGCGGCAATTCCTTCGAGGCGATCCTCGATGGCGTCCGACGCTGCGTGCAATGCCGCAAGGGTTGCAGCGTCGGGGGTCCAATAGTGGCGGTCGCTGGCTTCGAGTAGCCGCCCGGCGACGCGGGCGGTCGCCTTCGGGTTCAGCGCCGACAGCCGTTCGCGCATGACGTCGTCGAGGACGAACGTCTCGCTGATCGCCTGATAGAGATAGGGGCTGACTTGCCCGGTAGTCGCCGACCAGCCCGAGATGCAGGTCACGCTCGCCTCGATATTGCGGACGCCCTCGAACCCGTGGTTCAGCATCCCCTCATACCATTTCGGGTTGAGGACGCGACTGCGCGTTTCGAGGTCGACCTGTTCGGCCAGAGTGCGGACCTTGGCGTCGCCCTGGGTCGCATCGACGATATAGACCGGTGCGGCCTTGCCCTTGGCGCGGGCGACCGAGCGGCTGATGCCGCCCAGGGCATCGACATACTGGTCGATGGTGGTGACGCCGAGTTCCACCGAGTCGAGGTTCTGGTAAGCGAAATCGACGGTGGCGAGGGTCGATTGCAGGATATCGGCCTGCCGCACCGGTGCGCCTTTGACGCCATAGGCGAAGCCCTTTTTGGCTTCGAACATGTTCGCCAGCTCGTCGGGGTCAGTCCAGTTGCCGCTGTCGATCAACTGATTGACGTTGGCACCATAGGCACCTTCGGCATTCGAGAAGACGCGGAGTGCCGCGGTTTCGAGGTCGCAGCCATGCTTGGCCGCATGCGCCAGGCTGTGCTTGCGCACGAAGTTCATGTTTTCCGGCTCGTCGGCCTGTGCGGCGAGCAGCGCGGCTTCGGCCATCATGCGCGTCTGGAGCGGCAGGAGGTCGCGGAAGATCCCCGACAGCGTCACGACCACATCGATGCGCGGGCGACCGAGTTCGCCGAGCGGGATGAGTTCGGCACCGGCGAGGCGACCGTAACCGTCATGCCGTGGACGCGCGCCGATCAGCGCGAGAACCTGGGCAATCTGTGCGCCTTCGCTCTTCAGATTGTCGGTGCCCCACAGGACCATTGCCAGCGTTTCGGGGAAGGTGCCGCCATCGGCGAGGTGGCGCTCGATCAGCTGTTCGGCCTGACGCGTGCCATCGACGACCGCCACGCGGCTCGGCAGTTTGAACGGATCGAAGCCGTGGAGGTTGCGACCGGTCGGCAGGACGTCGGCGTTGCGGAGCAGATCTCCGCCGGGGGCGGGGCGGACGAAGCCTGCGTCGAGCGCATGGACGATGCCGTCGAGTTCGCCATTGGTGTCGAGCAGCGCGTTGATGCGCGCGCGGTCGGCCTCTGGTGCGGCACCGAGGATCGCCGTCCGCTGGCTCGCTTCCATCGGCTCGCCGACGACGTGCAGGCCGTGCGGGATGAGCGCGCGTTCGATGTCGTAGAGATTGGCGGCGAGAGCGGCGACGTCACTTGCGTCGAGGTCCATCCCTGCAGCGGCTTCGACGATCATCGGCTCAATGTCCGCACGTTCCGCATCGGTCGACGTCCGCCAGCGTTCGACAAGCGCTTTGAGGTCGGCAAGGCCCTTATAGAGTCCGGCTTCTTCGAGCGCTGGCGTGATGTACGAAATCAGCGTCGCGCCCGAGCGGCGCTTGGCGAGCATCCCTTCCGACGGGTTGTTCGCGGCATAGAGGTAGAAATTGGGAAGATCGCCGATCAGCCGGTCGGGCCAGCAGTCGCCGGTCAGGCCGACCTGCTTGCCCGGCATCCATTCCATCGCGCCGTGAGTGCCGAAATGCAGCACGGCATCCGCGCCGAAATCTTCGCGCATCCAGCGGTAGAACGCGCTGAACGCGTGCGTGGGGGCGAAGTCGCCCTCGAACTGCAGCCGCATCGGGTCGCCCTCGAACCCGAAGGCGGGCTGGACGCCGATGAAGACGTTCCCGAATTGTGCGCCGAGGACATGGATGTGACCGCTCGATGCCTGCGCCTTGCCGGGGGCGGGGCCCCAGACCTTCTCGATCTGGCGCAGATAGGGCTCGCGCCGGACGTGATCGTCGGCGGAAATGCGGGTGTGGACGTTGCAGTCTGCACCGTAACGCTCGGCATTCCCTTTGAGGATCGCATCGCGCAGGGCATCCACCGACGCCGGCACTTCGACGCTGTATCCTTCGGTGGCCAGACGGGCGAGCGTGGCATGGACGCTTTCGAATACCGCCAGATGCGCAGCCGTGCCGACAGCGCCGGCATTCGGCGGGAAGTTGAACAGCACGAGCGCAACCTTGCGCGCGGCACGGTCCGAACGGCGCAGCGCGACCATCTTCGCCACCTTGCCCGCCAGCGCTTCAGCGCGCTCTGGGCAGGACACCATCTCGCGGACCAGGCCCGAGGGCGGGAATGTGCACTTGCGTCCGCAGCCAGTGCAGGCCTCGCCGGAAGCATCCGACCTTCCGCCGTAGACCGACGGGATGATCGCACCGTCCAACTCAGGGATCGACACCATCATCGTCGCTTCGAGCGGGATTAGACCCTGCCGCCCCAGACCCCAGGCTTGCAAAGTCTGAAACTCGAGCGGGTGCGCCGCGATGTACGGCACGTCGAGTTTGGACAGGATCTCTTCGGCAGCGGCAGTGTCGTTGTACGCCGGCCCGCCAACCAGCGAGAAACCGGTCAGCGAAATGACGGCGTCGACGGTGGCGACGCCGTCCTTCATGAAGTATTTTTCGATGGCGGGCCGTGCATCGAGGCCGCTGGCGAAGGCGGGAACGACTTTCACTCCCTGCGCTTCGAGCGCGTTGATGACGCCATCATAATGCGCCGAGTCGCGTCCGAGGATGTACGACCGCAGCATTAGGATGCCGACCGTGCCGTTCTTGCCCCCTGTGGGAAGCGCCTTGAGATCCTCGACGATACGGAGCGAAACCTTGGGATGGTAGAGACCCACTTCCGGATACTCGACCGGGATGTTCGCCTTCATTGTCCCGCGCAGGTCGCGGCGCTCGCCATCGGCGTAGCGATCGACGAGGGCGCGAACCATGTTGACGACATTGTCGTCACTGCCCGCCAGCCAGTATTGCAACGTCAGGAAATAGGCCCGCACGTCCTGCGCCGCACCGGGAATGAACTTCAGGATCTTCGGCAGGCGGCGGAGCAGCTTCATCTGCCCTGCACCCGAACTGGTCCCGGGCTTGGCACTGCCGCGCATCTTCTTGATGAGGCCCATGACGCCGGTCGCAGGCTTGTCCATGCGGTAGTCGCCCATGCGGGTGAGCTTGACCACTTCGGCCCCTGACATCAGGCCGAGCATCGCGTCGCAATCCTCGCGGCGCGCCTCGAGCGCGGGCAGGACGGCGCGGATGTGATCTTCGAGGAACAGCATCGTCGAGACGACAATGTCGCCCTTGGCAATGTCGGCTTTGCAGCGCTCGAGCGATTCAGGCTGGCGCTCCCAGTCGGCAGCCGCGTGGAACGCAATGTGGATGCCGGAGCCTTCGCGCGAAAGCTGCGCCGCTGCACGCTCAACGGCGCCCGAGAGGTGGTTGTCGAGCGTCACAATGACGACCCGGACTTTCGGTGAGAAGCTACCGTGCATAATGCGCCTTCGCATCATAAAGCGTGTCGAGAGATATCGACACGAGGCCTTGCTCGGCGGCAAAGCGTTCCGTGTTCTTCCGCGCCTTGCCGCGAACGAAGAATGGGATTTTGCGGAGTTCCTTTTCGGCTTCTGCCGTCCAGATGTTGCCGGACTCAGCAGGTTCCAGAACCATCGTTTCGGCTTCGATCAGCTCTTCTGACGCGGTCGGCGCTGCGGGCGCCTGCGGGGCATGGCCCACCGCGCCATGATGGCTCGCGCCGTTCGAGTCGCTGAATTCGAAATCGTCGCGGAACATCGTCAGTAGATGCTCTTCCAGCCCCATTGTCAGCGGATGGACCCAGCTGTCGAACAGGACGTTGGCGCCTTCCCAGCCCATTTGCGGGCTATGGCGCGCCGGGAAGTCCTGGACATGAACGGGGGCAGAAATCACCGCACATGAAACCCGCAGCCGCTTGGCGATGTGGCGTTCCATCTGGCTACCGAGGACCAGTTCGGGTGCAGCGGCGATGATCGCGTCCTCGACCTCGAGATGGTCGTCGGTGATCAGCGGTTCGACGCCGTATTTGGCTGCGGCCTCGCGCAGATCGCGCGCGAATTCGCGGTTGTAGCAGCCGAGGCCCACCACTTCGAAACCGAGTTCCTCGTGTGCAACGCGGGCGGCGGCAATGGCATGGGTAGCATCGCCGAAAATGAAGACGCGCTTGCCGGTCAGATAGTTTGAGTCGACCGATTTCGACCACCACGGCATCCGCGACTGGGCAGCGGCAATGGCGGGTTCGGGGTCGGTCCCGGCGAGTGCGGCGATCTCGCGAACGAATTCCGTGGTCGCACCGTGGCCGATGGGAATGGTGCGGACGAGCGGCTGGCGGAAGGTCCGCTCCAGCCAGCGTGCGGCGGTGTCGCCGATCTCGGGGTAGAGCAGAATGTTGAAATCGGCGGAGCCGATGTCGGCGATTTGCGCGGCGCTGGCGCCGAGCGGTGCGACCATGTGGACATCGACACCAACTGAGTCGAGAAGCGCGGTGACCTCGATCACGTCGTCGCGATGGCGGAAACCGAGTGCCGTGGGGCCGAGCAGGTTCGCGCGGAGCCGACGTCCCTCGACCGGTGCACGGACGACATCACGATTGGCGAGCTTCCGAACGAGCTGGTAGAAGGTTTCGCCCGCGCCCCAGTTTTCCTTGCGGCTGTAACTCGGCAGCTCGAGCGTCACGACAGGGCAGGGCAGGTTCATCGCATCGACGAGGCCTGCCGGATCGTCCTGGATCAACTCCGCCGTGCACGACGCACCGACCAGCATGGCGGCGGGTTTGAAGCGGGCATAGGCATCGCGCGCTGCCGTCTGGAACAGCTCGGCCGTATCCTTGCCCAGATCGCGTGCCTGGAATGTCGTGTAGGTGACGGGCGGGCGTGCGCCGCGCCGCTCGATCATCGTGAAGAGCAGATCGGCATAGGTGTCGCCCTGCGGCGCGTGCAGGATGTAGTGCACGTCTGTCATGGCAGTTGCGATCCGCATCGCGCCGACATGGGGTGGTCCCTCATAGGTCCAGACCGCGAGTTGCATCAGACCCTCAAGACATCGCGACGCCGCAGCGGTCGCGCAAAGAGTTCAGCGAGGTCGCCGGCCTGATCGAAGCCGTGGATTGGCGAGAAGACCAGTTCGATCGCCCATTTCGTCGACAGCCCTTCGGCTTCAAGTGGATTGGCGAGGCCGAGGCCGCAGACGGTGAGGTCAGGTTTGGCGGCGCGGACACGGTCGAGTTGCTTGTCGACGTCCTGCCCTTCGCTGATCTGCGTGCCCGCGGGCAATGCGGCCATATCTCGTGCAAGGTGGCGGCGGTGGAGATATGGGGTGCCGACCTCGATCGGGATCATGCCGAGTTCGTTGGCGAGGAAGCGCGCGAGCGGCACTTCCATCTGCGAATCGGGCATGAAGAAGATCGTCTTGCCTTCAAGTCGTTCGCGACGGTGGGCGATCGCGCGTTTGGCGCGATCGCTATAGGGCGTGACTACACGGTCGAAATCGGCCTCGGCAATATCGAAGGCCTCGGCGGCAGCGCGCAGCCAGTCGGTCGTGCCTTCCGCGCCGAACGGGAACATCGCGTCGAGGCGGACCGCGCCGCGATCCTCCAGCGCCATCGCCGTCGCACCGAGGAAAGGCTGGGCAAGCAGATAGCGCGTGTTCGGCCCGATTGGGGGCAATTGATCGGCGCGGCGACCAGGCAGGACATGGACCGGGCCGATGCCGAGTTCGGCGATAATGCGGAGCAGCTGATCCTCGACGATGTCGGGCAGCGCACCGACGATCAAGAGTTCGTTCGCTGTGGCGGTCGATGCCGGGCATTCCGGCACCAGCGCGGCCAAACAAGCATCTTCGCCTTCGGTGAACGTTGTTTCGATGCCGCTGCCAGAATAGTTGAGGACGCGGACAGTAGGGTTATGCTTGACCGAGAGGCGCTGCGCCGCGCGGCTGAGGTCCAGCTTGATGACTTCGGAGGGGCATGACCCGACGAGGAACAGCATCTTGATGTCGGGACGGCGCGCGAGCAGCCGGTCGACCACGCGGTCGAGCTCTTCATTGGCGTCGGCCAGGCCGGCCAGGTCGCGCTCTTCGATGATCGCGGTAGCAAAGCGCGGCTCGGCGAAGATCATCACGCCAGCGGCCGATTGCAGCAAATGGGCGCAGGTCCGCGAGCCGACGACCAGGAAGAACGCGTCCTGGATCTTGCGGTGCAGCCAGACGATCCCGGTCAACCCGCAGAACACTTCGCGCTGGCCGCGTTCGCGGAGCACCGGCAGGTCGGGGGTGGCGGGCATGACGGTCATGCTGCGGCTCCGGCAAGACTTTGCGCCTCGAGTCGCGCCGCGCGCAACTTCAACAGGAACTGAGCCGCGTTGACGACATAGGTGGCGTAGGCGGCGAGCGCGACGAGCATGCGCTGTTCGACCGTACCCAACCCGAAAAGCAACATCGCGAGATAGGTCGTGTGGAGCGCGATGACGATCATCGAGACCGCATCCTCCCACCAGAATGGCTCAGCGAAGAGCCATTTCCCGAAGACCACCTTCTCCCAGATCGAGCCGGTCACCATGATCGTATAGAGCGTGAAGGTTTTGATGATGACCGAAAGATCCGCGGCGACCTGCCCCTGTCCCGTTGTCAGATAGCGAACAACCAGCGTGAGGCTGACCAGACAGACGAGAAACTGGAGCGGCGCGAGGATGCCCTGCACCAGGGTCCAGACCGAGGCATCGCGCCGAGCACGCTCCTCCGGTGTGTAGAGGCCCTGCCTCGCGCTTTGCTGCGCCAAATTGCTGCGGCTTGTGATCACGGTCGCGACACGCCTCTCCACTCGAGAATCGAGACTGACGCACCGTTCGATAAGTGTCAAATTATTTTGACGTAAAATACTTCTGACAGTTTTTTTTGATCAATGGCGGAAAGTGAATTGCCAAGAAACTTTATCCTGCATAGCATCCCGACTCGCTGGGGGTGGCACTCAATGGGCCGCTTCATTGAAGTCGCGATATCGTTTGCGGCTCGGCCGGGTCGGGAGAACCGGAATGGCATCGGTTGCCGGGTTGATGGAGCAGGCGAGAGCCTTCCTACCCGAGTTTGTTACCAAGCGGCGGCGCGATCCCCAAGAGGCGGATCACGAACTGATCAAGGCGCAACATCCTGCTCCGGCGTTGACGCTCGCGACATCGCAGCCGCTTACAAGCTTCACCAATCCGATTGCCGACCTTATCGAGAATGCTGTTGTACCGCGCGTCCTGGAAGCGCACCGCGGTGACGAAGCCCATCTGGAAGCGCGTGATCGCTGGCACGACGAGGCCGTATCCTTCGCAGCACTGGCGATCGATGCCGATGCCGAGGAGCTTCTCGCCCGGCTCGACGCGATGCTCTCAAGCGGAACCGAAATCGAATCGATCCTGATCGACATCCTGGCCCCGGCCGCGCGGCGGTTGGGCATCATGTGGGAACAGGACGACTGTGACTTCGTCGATGTGACGATGGGGCTCTGGCGTCTTCAGGAAGTTGTGCGAGAATTGTCCGCACGCGTTCCGGCCCGGCAGGGAAAGCCCGATGCAGGCTATCGCGCGGTGTTCTCGGCTATGCCCGGAGAACAACATAATTTCGGCACGGTGATCGTCGAAGATATTTTCCGGCGCGCCGGCTGGTCGACCGAATTGTTGCTCGATGCTCAGCAGGGAGCCTTGTTGAACGCTGTCGCAACAGAGCGCTTCGACCTGGTCGGGTTGACCGTGAGCCTCGACGTCCATACGGAGCGCCTGCCATCGCTGATTCTGGCGATACGCAGCGTGTCGAGAAATCCCCGATTATGCATTCTACTCGGCGGGCCGGTGTTGATCGCCGATCCGCAACTCGCTCTCCGTGTCGGTGCCGATGGAACGGCAGCCGACGCCCAGCAGGCGGTCGCATTGGCCGACCAGCTGGTTACCGCGAATGCCTGTCGCGAGGTGTTCACCGCCTGACTTTGAAAGGCCGGCGATGAAAAAGGCATTCCTCTAATGCCGGGCGACCGCATTGCGTTTCGCGCGCCGGACAAGGCCCTCGAAGGCTTCGGGATCGACAGCCTTGCCCGGCTCGCATCGGGTTCAGGCGATGTCGCGCTGATCCTTGCTCCCGACGGCCGTGTTCTTGATGCATCGTTTTCGGCCGGCGACCCGACAGGCGCCGGGCAAAACGGATGGATAGGCCGGAACTGGGCCGATCTAGTGACATCAGATAGCGTGAACAAAATCGCCGCGATGCTGGAGGCTGCAGCGACAACTGCGGTACCGCGCTGGCGACAGGTGAACCATCCGACTAACGAGGGCGATGTGCCGATCCGTTATCTGGCCGTTGGCTCTGGCGTTGGCGGTAACATCGTTGCTGTTGGACAGGATTTGCGCGCGACATCGCTCCTTCAGCAGCGATTGATCCAGGCGCAGCAGTCGATGGAGCGCGATTACCTGAAACTGCGCCAAGCCGAGGCGCGCTATCGCATGTTGTTCGATCTCGACAGCGAGGCCGTGCTGATCATCGATGCCGACACGCGCCGCATCCGTGAGGCGAACCCGGCGGCAACCGCACTTGCGAAGGCCAAGCCCGGTGCGCTGGTCAGCCGCGCGCTGTCGAGCCTGATCCATGCCGACGACCACGAAGCGCTGTTCGCGCATCTCGGCATGGCATCGGCGAGCGATGCGGCAGAGCCGGTCGCGGTGCGGCTGGCAGGCGGAAAAGTGCATATCGGGGTTTCGGCAACCGCCTTCCGACAGGACCGGTCATCGTTCTACCTCGTACGTCTGCTGACCAAATCTGTCGGACAGGGTGCAGATGCACAGCCGATGCGCGACCTGATCGAGCGTTTGCCCGACGGTTTTGTGCTGACCGATTCCAAACTTGTCATTACGTCGTCCAACGCCGCCTTCGTCGATCTGACCGAGGAAGCATCGGCGGCGCGCTTGAATGGCGCGTTGCTGGGCGACTATCTCGGCCGGTCGGGGATCGATGTCGATCTGATGGTCGAACAAATCCTCGAACATGGCGTGGTGCGCAACGTTGCAACGATTCTGCGCGGGCGTAACGGCGCCGTGGAAGAAGTTGAGGTTTCAGCTGTTTCCGCACCGACTGTCGAGGGCGACGGATTCGGTTTCTCGATTCGCAGCATCGGTCGCCGCGCCCGCGACCTGCCGCCGCAGCCCAAGGATATGCCGCGTTCGGTCGAACAGCTGACCGAGCTAGTCGGCCGCATGTCTTTGAAAGACATTGTTCGCGAATCGACCGACCTGATCGAGCGGCTCTGCATCGAAGCGGCGCTTGAGTACACCAGCGACAACCGCGCGTCGGCAGCGGAGATTTTAGGCGTGTCGCGCCAGAGCCTTTATTCGAAACTTCACCGGCACGGATTGGGAAATCTGGTCGGGGAAGAGGAATAACTGTCCATTTCTGTTGACGCTTTCGAGTGTCAGGCATAGCCTCTCTGTATGGCCAATTCACTGTCGCCGCCTGTGCCTGTTCCACTGCCTGCGCCGCGCGATGTGCTGGCCTTGCTGAAGCCGATTACTTGGTTCCCGCCGATGTGGGCATTCCTGTGCGGCGTGGTGTCGTCCGGCGTGCCGATTGCGGAGCGCTGGCCGTTCCTGATCGCCGGGGTGTTGCTCACCGGGCCGCTGGTGTGTGGTACGAGTCAGGCGGTCAACGACTGGTTCGACCGCCATGTCGACGCGATCAACGAGCCGAACCGGCCCATCCCGTCGGGGCGAATCGCCGGTACTTGGGGGCTAAGGATTGCGATCATCGGGACAGTCCTTGGCGCCCTGGTCGCAGCAGTGACCGGACCATGGGTATTTGCCGCAACGATTCTCGGGTTGGTCTGCGCGTGGATTTACAGTGCGCCGCCGCTGCGGTTGAAGGCCGATGGCTGGGCCGGACCCGCCGTCGTGGCGCTGACCTATGAGGGGCTGACGTGGTTCACCGGCGCGGCAGTCATGGCAGGCGCGCTGCCGTCTGCGCACATCCTGATCGTGCTCTTGCTCTACAGCCTTGGCGCTCACGGCATCATGACGCTGAACGATTTCAAAGCGGTCGAGGGCGATCGCGCGACCGGCGTGCGCTCGCTGCCGGTGCGGCTCGGCGTCGCCAATGCCGCGCGGCTGGCTTGCGTGGTGATGGCGGTACCGCAAGCGGTGGTCGTCATCCTGCTCCTCAAATGGGGACTGACGCTGTCGGCAGGCATCGTCGCGGCGTTGCTGCTGGTTCAATTCGGCCTGATGGCGCGCATGGTCCGCGATCCCAAGCGGCTCGTGCCCTGGTATAACGCCACGGGGACCAGCTGTTATGTCTTTGGCATGCTGGCGGCGGCGCTTGGGTTAGGCGGGGTGATATGACACCCCGGTTTGAAGATGGGCTAAGCTGGCCCCGTATCGCGCGCCTCGGCCTCGTCCAGAGCGCCATCGGCGCAATGGTGATGCTCTCGACGTCGCTGCTCAATCGGGTGATGGTCGTCGAATATGCGATGCCAGCGGCGATCCCGGCGGGGCTCGTCGCATGGCATTATGCGGTGCAACTGTCACGCCCCGCCTGGGGTCATGGGTCGGACAAAGGGCGTCGGCGGACGCCGTGGATCATCGGTGGCATGGCTGTACTGGCGGCAGGGTCGATGCTCGCAGTTGCCGCGACGATCTGGCAGATGCTGTTGCTGGCCGTTATTGCTTTTTCGCTGATCGGTGCCGGCGTCGGGGCGGCGGGCACGTCGCTCCTTGCGTTGCTGGCGATGCGGACAGCACCGGAGCGCCGCGCGGGGGCGGCGTCGCTCACCTGGATCATGATGATCGTCGGGATCATCGTCGCAGCGGGCGTCGCCGGGAGATTGCTCGACCCGTTCTCGGTCCAGCGGTTGGTGGCGGTGGTCGGCGGCGTCGCGCTGGTCGCCTTCACGGTCGCGACCCTGGGCGTCTGGGGCATCGAGGGCGAACCTGTCGCCCAGCCGCGCACCGGACCGGACATCGGCTTCGGCACTGCTCTGCGTGAAATCTGGGGGGACCCGGAAGCACGGGGGTTTACGATCTTCGTCTTCATGTCGATGCTCGCTTACTCGATGCAGGACATGATTCTTGAACCGTTCGCGGGTCTGATGTTCGCCTATACGCCCGGACAGTCGACCAGCCTTTCGGGTGTGCAACACATGGGCGTGCTCGCGGGCATGGTCCTTGTCGGGTTCGGTGCGCGGACGTTCGGCGGCGGGACCGCGCGCGGACTGCGGAGCTGGACCGTTGGTGGTTGCCTCGGTTCGTCGGTGGCACTGGCGGGGCTCGCCATGGCGGCGCAGGTGGCCCCGCACTGGCCGATGGCCGCCAACGTCGCTCTGCTCGGGTTCTGCAACGGCGTGTTCGCTGTCTCTGCCATCGGCGCGATGATGGCGCTGGCGGGGCAGGGCGGGGAACGTCGTGAGGGTATCCGCATGGGCGTGTGGGGCGCGGCACAGGCGATTGCCTTTGGGCTTGGCGGTCTGACCGGTGCGGTCGGGGTCGACGCGATGCGCAGCATTACCGGCACCACGGGTCTGGCCTTTTCTAACGTATTTGCAGTCGAGGCGGGGCTGTTCCTCGTCGCGGCATGGCTGGCATCGAGCGCGGTATCGTCCGCCCCGATCCGGTCAAGGGAGGCACTGGCATGAGCGATTACGATTACGATACGATCGTTGTTGGTGGCGGGCCGTCGGGTGCGACGGCAGCGACTGATCTGGCGCGTCACGGTCGCCATGTTCTGCTGCTCGATCGCGCGGGACGGATCAAGCCCTGCGGCGGGGCCATTCCGCCGCGCCTCAACCGCGACTTCGAGATCCCCGATAGCCTGATGGTCGCTCAGGCGACTCTCGCGCGGATGGTCGCGCCGTCTGGGAACAGCGTCGATATGCCAGTTGGGAATGGCGCCGTCGGCATGGTCGACCGCGACGTGTTCGACGAATGGCTGCGGGCGCGGGCCGCGCTTGCAGGCGCGACGCGCGTCACCGGCACGTTCGAGCGAATCGATCGCGATCCGGACGGTGTTGCAAGAGTCGTCTGGCGGGAGCAGCGCGGCGGCCCTGAATCGAGCGCGCGGGCGCGCACGGTCATCGGCGCCGATGGTGCCCGTTCGGGTGTAGCGCGGCAGGAACTGAAAGGGGCCGACCGCATCCCGTGCGTGTTCGCCTATCACGAAGTGGTGAAAGTGCCGGAGGGCGGCGCAGCCGGTTTCGATCCGCACCGCTGCGACGTTATCTATCAGGGAAAATATTCACCCGATTTCTATGCTTGGGTGTTTCCGCATGGTGACACCGCGAGCATCGGGCTCGGCAGCGCGAACAAGGGTTTTCCGCTGCGCGAAACGACCAAGGCGTTGCGCGAAGCGACCGGGCTCGATGCGTTCGAGACGATCCGTTGCGAGGGCGCGCCGATCCCGCTGAAGCCGCTGAAACGCTGGGACAATGGCCGCGACGTGCTGGTTGCGGGCGATGCGGCCGGGGTGGTCGCGCCGGCTTCCGGCGAGGGCATCTATTATGCAATGGTCGCGGGCCGCGAGGCTGCCGATGCCGTCGAGCTGTGCCTGACGACCGGCAAGGCCAAGGCGCTGAAGCAGGCACGTAAGCGCTTCATGCGCCAGCATGGCCGGGTGTTCCTGATCCTGGGGATCATGCAATATTTCTGGTATTCGTCTGACAAAAGGCGCGAGCGGTTCGTCAAGATGTGTGCGGACCCCGACGTCCAGCGGCTGACGTGGGACGCCTATATGAACAAGCAACTCGTCCGTGCCGATCCGATGGCGCACGTCCGCATCTTCTTCAAGGACATGGGCCATCTGCTTGGCATCACGAAGGTCGAACCGGCGGCGCAAGTTCCCGCCGAATGAGCTGGCTGTTTGCCAGCGGTCATGCTGTCGATGTGGTGCTTGCGTTCATGGTGTTGGAAGGCATTTGGCTGGTCAGGTGCCAGCGCGCGCCATTGGCCGTATTTCTAATGCTAATGCCTGGGGCGCTGATGCTGGTTGCGCTGCGTGCGGCGCTCACCGGCCTGCCGTGGTACTGGATTGCGGTACCATTGACGGTGTCGCTGCCGCTGCATTTGGCGGACCTGCGACACCGTCGATTGGCTAAAGTTACTTAAGCGTGTTGAGATACGCGATCACGTTTGCGCGCTGCTGCGGATCCTTGACGCCGGTGTAGGTCATCTTGGTACCCGGGATCACGCGCTGCGGGGCCTCGAGATACTGGAACAGCTTCTCATCGCTCCACACGATGCCGCTGTTCTTGTTTGCGGTCGAATAGCTGAAGCCCGGGACCTGGCCCGACGTGCGGCCCTGGATCGCGTGCAGCGACGGCCCGACCATGTTCTTGCCCGCTTCGGACGAGTGACACGTCTTGCAGTTCAGAAAGACTTTCTCGCCGGCAGCTGCATCGCCGGTGAAGCTCGCGAACTTGCTGCCGTCCAGGGTGTCGGTGTTGTCAGCGGCCGGTGCGGTTGCCGCAGCCGGTGTTGCAGCATTCGCGGTAGCAGCCGGTGTCTCTGCGGCGGGTGCCGCATCGTCTTCAGCCTTCTTCGAACAGGCTGGCAGGGCCAGCAACGCTACGATACCCAGCGTAACGCCGAGGTACCCTTTCACACTCGCCATTTGCTTCTCCATCCAGAAATTTTTGCTGACGCCATAGTCAGGCGGCGGAAATTGCATGAAAGTCTGTCCCGCGCAATCAGAATGCTTGTGCGGTGAAAGAGTTGCGTTCGCCGCCGGAATTGAGGGGGGATGAAGGTGGACGATTCGGCTCCGAAACGAGCGCTGGCGAAAGGCGGACTTCGATTTGCATGGCATGCCGACCGCGACCGCCTGTTGGCAGAGGCCCATGCGCGACCTTCCACGCCGCTCGAGGCGCCCATCATCGCCATTCGCCTTGCCAATGTGTCGGGCCAGGAAGCCGCCGATGCCGACCGTTCGCACATGGCAATTCTTTGCCAACAGTTCGGCCAGCGTGTGCCCGACCTGCGCGCGCGCTGGTGGGCGCTCGACGGGTCGGGGTGGTCACTGCGCTGGGAACGGCACACCGAGTTTTCCACTTGGACCCTGTTCTGCCAGCCAACGAGCGCTGCCGATCCCCGGGGACCCTTCGAACGTCTGCCAGCGGGCTGGCTCGCGTCGTTTCCGACCGATGTGCTTGTCGCCACCATGCTGGAACTGCGGCGCGACGATACGGGTGACCTGACCCCGCCGATGGCGTCCGACGGCGTTCAGATCGGTGCGCAGGTGCTGGAGGGCGCGGCGCGCGTCTTTACCGACTTTCGTGCCGATGACAGCGGAATGACGCGCTTCCGGCTGTTGCTCCAGTCGCGCGATCCGGCGTTGGCCGGGCGATTGGTGCTGATCCTGCTGGAAATCGAGACATATCGCATGATGGCGTTGCTCGCCTTTCCGTTGGCGGGGGAGGCGACTGTTCAGCTGCGCGCCATCGAGGCCGAGGCGGGAGACCTCGCATCGAAACTTGCCGCCGAAGAAGGCGTCGAAGCAGACCGGGCGCTGCTTGCGCGCCTCATCACGCTATCGGGCGAGGTCGAGGGGTTGAGTGCGCGCACGACATTCCGATTCGCTGCCGCCAATGCGTACCACGATCTGGTCCGTGACAGGGTCGCCAGCCTGCGCGAGGTCAAAATCGCCGGTGTCCAGACGATGGAAGAATTCATGGACCGGCGACTCGCCCCTGCCATGCGGACCTGCAATTCGGTAGCCGAGCGCGAACGGGAGGTGATCGCTCGAATCGCGCGGGCAGGGGCGATGCTCGATACACGGATCAAGGTCGCGGACGAGGAAACCAGCGCTGCTTTGCTGAGCTCCATGAATCAGCGCGCGGACGCCTCGCTACGCTTGCAGCGCACCGTCGAAGGGCTGTCGGTCGCCGCGATCAGTTATTATTCGCTGATGCTGTTGTCGTATCCGATGAAAGCGGTCGAGCATGTTCGGCCGGGATTCGATGCGACGATGGCTCTGGGTATTGCTGCGCCGGTGATTGCCACTCTAGTCTGGCTATCCCTGCGTGTAATCCGCCGGAGGATCGAGGGGCATTAGGGGCGCCCAGAGAACCGTCCCGCTTCCGTACGGGTAGTTTTTAACCATCAATTGCACTGGCCACGATGGTGAATGCGGCGCTTACTTCTTGCCATGAAACGTCGCCTAGTCCTGACCAACGAGTCGGCTCGCCATCCCTTTCGCCAAACGATTGCGCCTCCGGTGATCGACCGCTTGCCATATCGCGAACCGCTATCCGATCGCGCTCTTTTCCTGCTGACCTTCGTCTCGGCGTTCTTGGCGTTTTCGACGTTCCTGGCCTGACGCGAAGGGTTTTGGTTACCCGCGCGTAATATGGTTCACGGGACTGTAGGGCGATCAGGTCCTCCGGCCAGATGGCGAGCCAGATAGCGGCAACGTGGCAGAGACGGGAACGACACTTCGGCGCGAGGACGCCGACAGCGACGACGCGCTGATGGCGCGTGTCTGTGCCCTTGATTCTGCGGCATTCCGTATTCTGGTCGACCGGCACGTCCGCCCACTGCATCGCATTGCCTATCGCATGATCGGCGACGCGACCGAGGCGGAGGATCTGGCGCAGGAAGCGTTGCTACGACTGTGGCGCGATGCGGCCCGGTGGCAAGTGGGCAGTGCGGGAACGGGGGCGTGGCTCAACAGGGTTGTCGTCAATCTGTGCCTCGACCGGCTGCGGCGGCGCCGCTTTTCAAGCGACGAGGCCGTACCCGAGCGCGCGGACGAAACGCCCCTCGCGCCCGAGGAAATGGATGCGGCGCGGATGCGGGCGGCCACGGTGGCGGCCGTCGGTGCGCTTCCCGACCGACAGCGCGCGGCAATCGTACTGACCTATTATGAAGAGGTTTCGAACCAGGTGGCGGCAGAGACGATGGACATGAACATCAAGGCGTTCGAGTCGCTCTTGCTGCGTGCGCGTACAGGCTTGCGGGCGGCACTCGCTCCCATGAAGGAGGCGACGCAATGACCGACGCCCTGAAACTTGCGCTCGATCGCTTCGACGTGCCGCCGCTCTCCGAGGGCCTTGCGGATCGTATCGCGGCTGCGGTGGGCACACCGACACGTGCGCCGGTTGCGCCTTCCCGTCGTGACCGGCGTGGCATGTGGCGGCGGGGGCGGCAGGTGGTGCTCGGAACGCTGGCGGTCGGTTTGCTGAGTGCAGGTGCCGTGGCATCGGGCTTTCTGAGCCGCGTCGGCATCGAAGTGCCGGTGCTGACCGCGATGCTGGCGCCGAAACTCAAACCTGTCGCCAAGCCCGCTCATCTAACGCCCAAGCTGCCGGTCACGCGGTCGGCCGTTGCCGTTCCACCCGAAGCCACGACCGATTCTGCCCCGGCAGGGATCGCCCGTCCGTTGTTCCCTGAGGAGCGAATGGCGCTTCGCGAGGAACGCCGCGAACGGCGTCAGGTTTTTGCTGCCGAACATCCGGTTGCTGCGGCGGTGATCCGCGAGCGAGTCCGCGAACAATTGCAACGACGTGCCCTTGCCCGGCGCCAGGCAATGTTGACGCCGGGCGTCGACGCGGCGCTCCCCGGCGCCGGCCACCTCGGTCTTGCCGACCGTGCGGCGCTGGCCCGGGCGGCCCGGCGCGACCGGGTCCTCGCCGAGAAAATGATCGACCGCCGTATCCAAGCCCGCGAGGCGCGTATCGCCAGGCGGCAGGGAGCAGGTGATGGCGCGCCCGTCGGCGGATCGGTCGCCATTCTGTCCGAGACCCCGACCGATCCTCGCCCGCCATTGACGGATGAGGCAACTCAGCGTCCGTTCGCAAATGGTTTGCCGCAGCGGATTCAGCAAATCACACCCGAGGAGCGCGCTGCCCGTCGCGCGCGCTTTCGACAGATGGCCCCGGGTGAGCGGACCCAGTTGCGCGAGCGGCTCCAACAACGCCGTGCCCTGCGCGTCGGGCGCGCGCGCCTGAATCCGGCCCAGAATTAGAGCTGCGAAGGGTTTTTCGAAGACGTGCGTTGAACATCCGAGCGATCGGCCGATCCTCCCCAACAAAAGCTCCCGATGTTCGGGGGCAGGTTCAGGAGCAGTTCGATGAAAACGCATATCCTTGTTTCGATGACCATGCTTTCCATTTCCGGTGTCGTGCTGGCCGAGCCCGTTACGCGCACAACAACGGTCGACACCCCGAAATACGACGGCACCCGCGTCGTCACGCGTGATGCGGCAGCCGGAACTTACAGCCGCGATACGGCGGTCACCCGGGCCAGCGACGGTGCGACGGCGACCCGTCAATATGACCGTGTCCGGACCGAGACCGGTGTCAGCGCCAACGGCAGTGCGACTGGCTTTGCCGGCAACACCCGCAGCTTCGATTATGAACGGACCCGGACCGACAACGGCTATACCGCCAGCGGCACAGCAACCGGTCGGAACGGTGAGACGTATACGATGGCCGGGCAGGGCACGCGGACCGACACGGGCTATACCCTCGACCGTAAGGTGACCGATGGTTCGGGTGCCACGCTCTATGACAAGAACGTCACCGCAACCCGCGCCAACGGCCAGGTCTCGCGCGATGTCAGCGTAACGCGGGCGCAAGGGTTTCACCCCCCTCGGATCGGTCGCGGACGGCGTTTCTAGTCCGTCGCCGGGGCGGTCGGCCGGGTCATGCACCCCATCCGGTCGACCGCCGAGTTATGCAGTCTCGAGACAGTCGTTGCCCGGGCAGGCCTTGTGAAGTTTCCAGGCCAGCCACGCCGACACCAGGCACATGGCCGCCGTCATGATGAACTGATCGGTGGCCGAAACGCCGATAGCGCTGAGACCGACGGCGAGCAGCGTCCCGATCACCATACATCCCGCGTTGACCAGATTGTTTGCGCCGACTGTGCGCGCCGTGTCGCTCTTTGCGACCGTGGTCGTCAGAAAGGCGTAGAGCGGCACGACGAACATGCCGCCACTGATCGCAATTGCGAGCAAGCAGGCGAGCAGGAGCGGTGCCATTGGATGATGGGCGAATTCCATCATGTTATAGAGCGTTCCCTTCGGTCCCTGGCTCCAGAATTTCGCGATGAAATGGAATCCCAGGATGAAAGCCCCCATAAAAATGACCGAGACGGGTGCGAAGCGCGCGGAAACCTGTCCTTTTAACAGCCGATTGATCCACACCGAACCAATGGCGATCCCGATCGAAAATATCGCGAGAAACAGGCTGGCGACGCTTTTGTCGGCCTGAAGCACGTTCTTCACCAGCGGCGGGAATTGTACGAACAACACCGCCCCGATTGTCCAGAAGAAGCTGATTGATACAATGGCGAGGAACAGGTGGCGGATGTGCATCGTGCCGCTGACCAGCCGGTACGACGCACGAAAAATGTTCCAGTCGATGGCGTGATTGTTGCCGACCGGCGGGGCTGGCGGGACTTCGCGCCCGACGAACCAGCCGATCACGGCAAGGACAATGACACCCGCCGCCGCGACGTGATGGCTAATGAAACCGGCCAGGATCGTACCCGCCAGGATGGCGATATACGTCCCCGCTTCGACCAGGCCGGTACCGCCCAGGACTTCATCGGGCGCCAGATGCTGGGGCAGGATCGCGTACTTGATCGGCCCGAAAAAGGATGAATGGACGCCCATCGAAAACAAAGCGATCATCATCAGCGGGATGTTGCCGATCAGCAGGCCCGCGCCGCCGACGACCATGATCCCGATTTCCGCGGTCTTCACGATGCGCACCATCCGCGCCTTGTCATAGGCGTCGGCAAGCTGGCCCGCGATTGCCGACAGCAGGAAAAAGGGCAAGATGAACACTGCCGAGGCGATGGCGCTGAACTGCTCCTCCTGCTTCGGATCGTTATAAATGTTGTAGATGACGAACAGGACCATCGCGGTCTTGAACAGGTTGTCGTTCATCGCGCCCAGGAATTGCGTGACGAACAAGGGCAGGAAACGGCGCCGATTTAACAGCGCAAGCGACATCTGCATGGGGGTTGGGCGATCCTCTAACTACTTGCCCGCGCCATAGCGGGCTTTGCGCGCGCGTCCAATGGACGTTAGAGGCTCTGTCTGTGCTCAGCCTTCCTAACATTTTGACACTGTCGCGGATCGTTACGGTCCCGTTGCTCGTTGCGTTGCTGTGGTACCCGGGCTGGGTACTGGGCTATGCGCTGGGGTTCGCGCTTTACTGCCTGATGGGCGTAACCGACTATTTCGACGGCTATCTCGCACGCGCGCAGGGCACCGTGTCGAAGCTCGGACAGTTCCTCGACCCGATTGCCGACAAGATCATGATCGCTGCGGTGATATTGATGCTGGTCGGCACCCGGCACGAGGCGGCCTCGATTACCGGTATCCACCTGGTCCCCGCGCTGGTCATTTTGCTGCGCGAAATCGCGGTGTCGGGTCTCCGCGAATTTCTGGCTGGACTCCAAGTGTCTTTGCCTGTGTCGCAATTGGCAAAGTACAAGACGACCTTTCAGATCGTGGCACTCGGCGCGTTGATCCTCGCGGGGGCTGTCCCCCAGTTCGCATGGGTGAAGCAGGTTGGGCTGTTTTCGCTGTGGGCGGCGGCGGCGCTGACTCTGCTGACCGGCTGGGACTATCTGCGGGTCGGCTTGAAGCACATGGACTGAGCGCGTGGTGACGCTGATCTATTTCGCCAAGGTGCGCGAGGCCGTCGGAAAGGGCGAGGACCGGATCGACCTGCCCGAGCACGTATCGACTGTCGCCGATCTCGCCGACTGGCTGGCCGAACGCCACCCGATTTTTGCCGACCGCGACCGACTGCGTGTCGCGGTCGATCAGGTCATGGCGCGATTCGATACGCCGATTGGAGATGCTCTGGAGATCGCCTTTTTTCCGCCGGTGACGGGCGGATGATCGCTGTCCGCGTTTCGCCGGAGCCTTTCGACGTGGGGGCGGAGATCGCGGCGCTCGGTGGCGACGGCATGGGCGCGGTGGCGAGTTTTGTCGGTATCGTCCGCGGTGATGGCGGCCTGACCGCGCTCACGCTCGAACATTATCCGGCGATGACCGGGGCGGCACTGCGCGCGCTTGCCGACGAAGCGACCAGTCGTTGGAAGCTCGGCGGCGTTACTCTCCACCATCGTGTTGGGCGGCTCGTGCCCGGCGAGCCCATCGTGCTTGCCGCCTGCGCCAGTGCGCACCGCAAAGATGCACTGGAGGCCTGCGCTTTTCTGATCGACCGGCTGAAAACCGATGCCCCGTTCTGGAAGCGCGAGAGCTTTGCTGACGGACGTGAGGTGTGGGTCGACGCGCGAGGCAGCGACGATGCGGCAGCGGCGCGCTGGGACTAAGCGAGCGCGCGGTACAGGCTGAACACACTCGTCGCGGTCAAAACGACGCCGACGAGGCGCAACAGGACAACAGGCTCGACACGCTTGGCCAGCAGCGCGCCGAGCGGCGCAGCGGTAACGCCGCCGATCAACAGTCCGACCGTGGCCGTCGTGAATGCGGCCCAGCCGAGCCCGATAATGAAGGCGATGGATACCGTCAGCGTCAGAAAGAACTCGGCCGTATTGACCGTGCCGATCGTCTTGCGCGGGTCGCCACCTTGGATCAGCAGGTTGGACGTCACCACCGGTCCCCATCCGCCGCCGCCCACCGCGTCGAGGAAGCCGCCGACGAGCCCCAGCGGCGCGATGAATCGCGGCGTGCGGCGTTCAAGCGGAATGCCGAACGAACGCGCAAGCAGATAAATGCCAATCAGCGAGAGATAGGCCATCACGAACGGACGAGCGATCGAGGCATCGAGGTTGATCAGGACATAGGCCCCGAATACGCCGCCAACGATGCCGGGAATGGCCAGCCGCGAAAACAACCGCCAATCGACATTGCGGTGCAGGACGTGACTGATGCCGCTCGCTGCCGTCGTAAACACTTCAACCAAGTGGACGCCAGCCGACGCACGGGCAGGGGCAACGCCAAGGACGCTGACCAGCAGTGTATTGGAAATGACCCCGAATGCCATGCCCAGCGCACCATCCACTAGCTGCGCTGCAAAGCCGACCGCGATGAACGGCAGCAACGCTTCGAGGATGGTCAGATCGAACATCATGGCGGCGGTGTCGCAGGGGACCGGACGAGCCGCAAGCAAAGAAGCGCTCGCGCTAGCAAAAGACTAGCTTTCCGCTTGGGTTTGAAACCGGACCGGCACCATCCTAAATCGGGCGCTCAAACAGGTGCCAGGGAGGCACATATGGCCAGCGGACTCATTGCCTACCTCGATTCGATCAAGGCGCGCGATCCTGCGGCGCGGTCACGCTGGGAAGTATTGCTCTACCCCGGAGCCTGGGCATTGGCATTCCACCGGCTCGCGCATTGGCTCTACATGGGCGAACTTTATTGGATGGCGCGGCTGGTCAACCACGTCGGGCGGTTCTTTACCGCGATCGACATTCACCCAGGCGCGAAGATCGGACGCAATTTTTTCATCGACCACGGCTTTACCGTGATCGGCGAGACGGCGGAGATCGGGGATGACGTTACCATCTATCAATGCGTGACACTGGGGGGGACCAACCCAGCGGACGGCATTCCCGGCAAACGACACCCGACGATTTCGGACGGGGTCATTATCGGCTCAGGCGCACAGGTGCTGGGACCGATCATGGTCGGGCCGCGCGCGCGCATCGGCGCGAATTCGGTGGTCACCAAGGACGTCGCCGAGGGCGCGACGATGGTCGGTATCCCGGCGCGTTCCACGCTGATCGAAGCGGGACAGTATCAGAAAGACTTCATGCCCTATGGCACGCCGTGCAGCGAACGTTTCGACCCGGCGACGCAGCAGCTCGAAATCCTGAAGTGCGAGGTGGAAACATTGCGTGCAAAGCTGGCGGCCTATGTCGATGAGCGGGAACAGGGGCGCAAATCGGCCTAGCAGAAACTCGCCTATCGACTTTGCGTGGTATTGCAGTTTAGTTTTGCGCAGTGTCCGTTGTTGCCTTCCCGCACCCCATGCCGATGCAGATCGGCTTCGACCGCGCCGAACTCAACCGCATCCTCGATCTTTATGGCCGGATGGTCGCGGCCGGGCATTGGCGGGATTATGCGATGGACCTCGGCAAGGATGCGGCCGTCTTCTCGGCGTTTCGCCGGGCGACCGAACGTCCCGAAGTGCGGATCGAGAAACGCCCGGCGTTGCGTAACCGCCAGGGGCAATGGGCGCTGATCGGCGAGGCGGGCGTTGTTCTCAAGCGCGGACACGATCTTGCCCCAGTGCTCGCGCCGGTCGAGCGTCGGCTCATGAAGCTTGTTGCGGAGTAAGGCTTGCCTGTCTGACACCAAATACGCGTACGTCTATTTTACATGTATAGCACCGCGACCGGCACAATCGCGCCGAGCGCCAGCATCAAAACAGAGACGCCACGGGTAGATCGCGTGCTGATCGCGATGGTCGCGCCGAGAATTGCCGAAAAGCTTAGGCCAGCGGCGAGAAGGGCTACGAAAAGCTTCAGGAGTGTCGTTGATCGCGATGGCTGTGCTTTAGGCTTGGCGGCTTTCGATGCACCGACTGGTTTCTGATCCGATGCGGCTTCGGTTTTTGGCAGGCGTTGATCCTTGTGGACGCTGGCCATCCAGACGATCCACGAAGGGGGCGGCCCGCCATAGCCCTTTGCTTCTTGCAAGCGATAGGTTTGCAGTCCGCCACTGATCGAGAACAGCAAGATCGTCGGTGTAAAGAAGACGCCGAGGTAGAGATGCCATTGGCGCAACCTGCGCATCGTCTGCGCTTTCATGATGGTCAGCCGCCCTGCATCGTCTTGAAAATCAGCGCGCCTTGTTCGTTGCCGGACTGCGGCACAATCTCGCCCGTGCGGTCTGTGATCTTGTCCCACAAGCGCGCGACTGCTTCGGGGGTGCGGTCGTTTTCGGGGAGGAAGGCTCCGGGCGTCAACGTCACATAAGATGCCTGCACCACCCCGGCACCTGCGCCGACGATCGCGTTCGACGGTGCTTCCTCGCTGACGAGGTACAGCGCAGCGGGGACGACGTTCTCCGGCGCGAATGCCTTGAACGCCTCCGCCGGAAAAATGTCCTCGGTCATGCGTGTGCCTGCAACCGGCGCGATCGTGTTGACGCGGATATTGTATTTGGCACCTTCCAGATAGAGCGTCTTGGTGAGGCCTGCGAGGCCGAGCTTGGCTGCGCCATAATTTGCTTGCCCGAAATTGCCGAACAGGCCGGTCGACGATGCCGTCATCAGGATTCGGCCATAGGCCTGATCGCGCATCGTGTCCCATACAGCCTTGGTCACGTTCGCGCTGCCGCTGAGGTGGACTTTCACGACAAGATCGAAATCTGCAGGCTCCATCTTGGCGAAGCTCTTGTCGCGCAGGATGCCGGCGTTGTTGATCAGGATGTCGACGCGACCCCAATCGGCCTTCGCCTTTTCTACCATGGCGACCATCTGGTCATATTCAGTCACGCTGCCGCCATTCGACATGGCCGTGCCACCAGAGGCGCGAATCTCCTCGACGACGCTTAGTGCGGCGTCCGAATGACCGGTGCCGTCACGCGCAACGCCCAGATCGTTGACCACGACTTTCGCGCCACGCTTCGCCAGCTCGAGAGCATAGGCACGACCTAGACCGCCACCGGCACCGGTAACGATGGCAACGCGATTTTCGAATAAGATGGTCATGATCGGATCCCCGGATGCAATGGCGGACAGCTATGCCGCCGATGCACCGGGCTTCCGTTTACGTCAACCGCGACGCTTGCGCGGCCCGCCCTTGCGGTCGCTTTCGCGCGCCGAGTTTTGGCGGCACTGATCGGTCACGGTCGCCGAGCAGCGCGGATAGTTCGTTTGGGCGACGGGGGCCGCCGCTGAAGGTGCGGACGGAACCGCGGCGGGCATTGCGGGATCGGCCGACGGCGATGCTGGTTCAGCGGGAGCGGTTGGCGCGGCCATGTCGCTCGGCGGCGCAAGCGGCGTTTCAGGTGTTGTCTGAGCGACAGCGGCGCTACTGATCAGCATGGCAGCTGCGAGGGCAATCATTTTCATCATGGAACTCCAACGGTCGAAGGCGCGGGGGCGTGCGCCGATGAGAGATCAATGACTGCGAACGCGAATAGTTTCCTCGTTTCGGCTTACCAATGGTTCGATCCGTCTAGAGCCGCCCCTCCGCGTCAAGCGCATAGCCGGCAGAGCGAACGGTACGGATGATATCCGCGTGCCCGCCTTCATTGATCGCCTTGCGCAGTCGCCGGATGTGGACATCGACGGTGCGCGGCTCGATGTCGCTGTCATGGCCCCATACACTGTCGAGCAGTCGCTCACGCGAAAACACGTGCGCGGGGTGTTCGAGGAAATGCTTCAGCAGGCGGAATTCGGTCGGCCCCAACGGCACCATCTTGCCATTGCGCTTCACCTTGTGGCCAACGGTATCCATTTCGAGGTCGGCATAGATCAGCGCTTCCCCCGCCAGCGCCGGGCGGACGCGGCGCAATACGGCGCCAACGCGCGCGACCAGCTCGCGGGGTGAAAACGGTTTTGTGACATAATCATCGGCACCGGTCTCGAGCCCGCGCACGCGATCCTCCTCTTCGCCGCGCGCCGTCAGCATGATGATCGGGACATTCGCGGTCTCGGGCATCCGACGGAGTCGACGGCAGACCTCGATACCCGACAGACCCTCAACCATCCAGTCAAGCAGGACAATGTCAGGCGCATTTTCCTGTGCCAACAACAGGGCTTCCTCGCCGTCCGCTGTCTGTTTGACGTCGAAATCCTCGCGCCGGAAATGATAGACGAGGAGTTCGGCCAGCGCCGCATCGTCCTCAACCAGCAGCATCTTTGCGCGTGCCATATTATCTGTTCCCCGTTTGCTCGGCGAAGGGATCGGTACGTTCGCGCTCGGCCATGTATTCGCCGGTTGCTGCGAAGTAGACCATCTCGGCGACGTTTGTTGCATGATCCCCAACCCTTTCAAGATTCTTCGCCACGAATAGCAGATGCGCGGCATCGCTGATCGAGGGCGGATATTCGACCATGTAGGTCACGAGTGTGCGAAATATGGAGTTGTAGAAATCGTCGACCACCCGATCGCGCTCGTTGACCGCGACGGCGAGTGCGGCGTCGCGCGCGGCAAAGGCTGTCAGCGCGTCGTTGACCATCTCGGTTGCGACCTGTGCCATGCTGGGGAGCAGCGACAGCGGTTCGATCTTGCGGCGCCCTTCGATCGCGCCGACCCGCTTGGCGATGTTTTTGCCATAATCGCCAACTCGTTCGAGGACATTGGCGATCTTCAGCGCCGAAACGACATCGCGCAGGTCGTCCGCCATCGGCGCGCGGAGCGCGATGAACTGCACGACCATTTTTTCCACTTCGGACTCGAGCCGGTCGATAATCCGGTCGTCCTCGATGACCTTTCGCGCCAGGTCGAGGTCGCGTGTGACCAAGGCTTGCATCGCGCTGTTGATCGCCGCTTCGGCGCGGCTGCCCATCTCGGCAATATGGCCGCGCAGCTCGCCGATTTCGTTATCGAAAGCCTTGACGGTATGCTCAGTCCCGATGCCCATCAGCCGTACCTTCCGGTAATATAGTCCTTGGTCCGTTCGGCCTTCGGATTGGTAAAGATGTCCGACGTCACCCCGTATTCGACCAATGTACCGAGATGGAAAAAAGCCGTTCGCTGCGACACGCGCGCCGCCTGCTGCATATTATGCGTGACGATCACGATGGCATAGCGGCCGCGCAGCGCGTGGATGAGTTCCTCGATACGGGCAGTCGCAATTGGGTCGAGCGCCGAGCAGGGCTCGTCCATCAAGATGACTTCGGGATCGACGGCGATGGCGCGGGCAATACAGAGACGTTGCTGCTGGCCGCCCGATAGCGCCGTGCCGCTGGCGTCGAGCCGGTCTTTTACCTCGTCCCACAGGCCCGCGCGGATCAGCGATTCCTCGACGATCCGGTCCATCTCGGCCTTGGCCGAGGCAAGGCCGTGGATGCGCGGCCCATAGGCGACATTCTCGTAGATCGACTTGGGGAAGGGGTTGGGCTTCTGGAACACCATGCCCACGCGGGCCCGCAACTGTACGACGTCCATCGACGGCGCGTAGATGTTTTCGCCATCAAGAGTGATATTCCCTTCGACCCGCGCCGAGGCCACCGTGTCGTTCATCCGGTTGAGCGTGCGCAGAAAGGTTGACTTGCCGCAGCCCGACGGGCCGATGAACGCAGTCACATTTGCCTGATCGACGTCGATCGACACATTGTCGATCGCCTTTTTGGGACCATACCAGACCGATACGTCGCGCGCCGACATCTTCGGCGGTGAATTTGAGAGTGGAGCAGAGGCCATAGGGTCAGATCACCAGCGGGTTTCAAAACGGTTGCGAAGGTAAATCGCGATACCGTTCATCGCGAGGAGGAAGGCAAGCAGAACAATGATTGCGGCGCTGGTCTTCTCGATGAAGCCGCGACTGATTTCGTCGGACCAAAGGAAGATCTGCACTGGCAAGACACTGGATGGGTCGGTGATACCGCCCGGCGGCGTGGCGACGAACGCGCGCATGCCGATCATCAGCAGCGGCGCGGTCTCACCCAAGGCACGCGCCATGCCGATGATTGTTCCCGTGAGGATGCCGGGCAGGGCAAGCGGCAACACGTGGTGGAAGACGACCTGGATCGGCGAGGCCCCGATGCCGAGCGCGGCGTCGCGGATCGATGGCGGCACCGCCTTGATCGCGTTTCGCCCGGCGATCACGATGACCGGCATCGTCATCAGCGCCAGGGTCAGCCCGCCGACGAGGGGCGCGGAGCGCGGCAAATTGAACGTGTTGAGGAACACCGCCAGGCCGAGCAGACCGAAGATGATCGAGGGGACCGCCGCGAGATTGTTGATCGACACCTCGATCAGGTCGGTCCAGCGGTTCCGCGGCGCATATTCCTCGAGGTAGATCGCCGACAGCACCCCGACCGGAAAGGCAAGGATCAGCGTGACGAGCATCGTAAGCAACGACCCCTTGAACGCGCCCCAGATACCGGCTTGCGTCGGGTCGGTCGCGTCGCTTTCCGTCAGGAACGACAGGTTGAACCCGCGCGATACAACGCCCTTGGCCTTCATCTCGCGGTAGAGTTGCTGCATCGCCGGATCGCCTTCACCGCTTTCGGCAATGTCGAGCGCCGGCGAGGCAGGGATGGCTATCACGGCCTTGCGGGTCAGGACCGACGGATCTTTCTTGATCGCGGCGCGCAATGCGAGCCAGCCGCTGTCGGAGACGGTCGTGCCGCCCTTTGAACCGAAAGCTGCTTCGGTCGCGCGCGTCACGGCGCCGGGCAGATCGGCGGCGGCAAATTGCGAATCCATATCGCCGCCACCGGTGAGCGCGGCAGGAGACAGGGGGATGGCGAGTGCAGGGAAGTCGAACGGCACGTCCACATTGCTGCGGGTAAAGCCGCGCGCGCCGTTCCACGCCATTGAGATGACGAGAAATGCAAGGAAACCCGCCGACAGCAGGATCGCAAACAGCCCGAGATACTTGAAATTGCGCTCGGACGTGTAGCGGCGCCGGATACGCCGCTGCATCGCGTCCGACCGCCAGTCGGTGGGAAGGCGGGCCTCAGTCATAGGCTTCGCGATACCGTTTGACGACGCTCAGCGCGACGATGTTGAGGAGCAGGGTGACGATGAACAGCACGAGTCCGAGCGCGAAGGCTGCCAGTGTTTTGGCGCTGTCGAATTCCTGATCGCCGGTCAGCAACTGAACGATCTGGACGGTAACGGTCGTCACGCTGGCGAACGGGTTGGCGGTCATGTTGGCGGCAAGCCCCGCAGCCATCACCACGATCATCGTCTCGCCAATTGCCCGACTGACTGCCAGCAACACGCCGCCGACGATGCCGGGCAGTGCGGCGGGAACGAGCACGCGGCGGATCGTTTCGGACTTGGTTGCGCCCATGGCCAGGCTGCCATCGCGCATCGCCTGAGGCACGGCGGCGAGCGAATCGTCGGCCATCGAAGACACGAACGGGATGATCATGATGCCCATGACCAGCCCCGCCGCCAGTGCGCTTTCCGAACTCGTCCCGGGAATGCCGAGCATGTCGCCGAAATTCCGGATCACGGGCGCTACGGTCAGCGCTGCGAAATAGCCGTAGACGACCGTCGGCACGCCCGCGAGAATTTCGAGCAGCGGCTTCATCCAGCTGCGCGTGGCGGGGGCCGCATATTGGGTCAGATAAATCGCGCTCATCAGGCCGAGCGGAATTGCGACAAGCATCGCGATGATCGCGCCGATGAAGATCGTCCCCCAGAACAGCGGGATTGCGCCCAGCGCCTTCATGTCGCCGCCCGATGCCGCCTGCGGGCTCCAGCGCGTACCGAACAGGAAGTCGAAGATACCGACCTTGCCGAAAAATCGGATCGATTCGAACAGCAGCGAAGCGACGATGCCAATTGTCGTCAAGATCGCGATCAGCGACGCGATCAGCAGGGTAATCGTGATTGCGCTCTCCACGCCGGTGCGCGCACGAAAATCGGGCTTCACGCGACTGAACGCGTAGAAGCCTCCCGCAAAGGCGAGGATGCCCGCGAGCGCCAGCCCGATCAGGACATAGTGTAGCTTTGCCGCCTTGTACTCGGGGGCCAGCGCCTCGGCTGCCGGATTGAACGCGGCCTGCAGCGTGCCTTCGGCAAGGCCACGCGCTTCGGACAGAAGCGCCCGGCGTTCGACCGGATCGACCGAAAGCGTCGCCGCTGCCGGACTTGCGATAACGCGCTGGGTGACGAGTCCCGGCACGACCCCGGCCCAGACCGACGCGAACAGCAAGGCCGGCAGCGCCGTCCACAGCGCCACATATGTCGCGTGATACGCCGGCAGCGAGTGTGCCCGTCCGGGGCCGGCGAACTGTCCCGCACGCGCACGACCCACGACCCAGGCAACCATGCCCAGCCCGACCGCCAGCAGAAAGAGCAGGGTCAGCGACACCCGTTATGGCCTTTCGTGCTTACTGCAGCACCGAGGGGTCGAGCGGCTTGAAATCGCGGGCGGCGATCGCGGCCTCGGCGCGCGTCGCTTCGGGCGAAATCACCATGCCCTTTTTCGCGAGGTATCCGTCTGGTCCCCATGCCTTCGCGAATTCGGCCACAAATTCCTTCAGGCCCGGAATGGCGTTCAGATGCGCAACCTTCACATAGATGAAGAGCGGTCGGGCGCCGGGATAGCTATAGTCCGAAATCGACGCATATGTGGGTGCAATCGCGTTCAGCGTGTTCGCGTTCAACTTGTCCTTGTTCTCTTCGAAAAACGAAAAGCCGAAGATACCGAGCGCCTTGGGATCGGCTTCGATCTTTTGCACGATCAGATTGTCGTTTTCGCCCGCATCGACGAACGCCCCGTCTTCACGAACGGTCGTGCAGATTTTTTTGTGCGCTTCCTCGTCTGACTTCTTGAGTGCGGCCATCGCGGGGTCACTGTCGCAACCTTTGGCCAGGATCAGTTCGGCAAGCGCATCACGCGTGCCCGACGTCGATGGCGGGCCATAGACTTTGATCGCTTCGTCGGGGAGCGCGGGGTTGACGTCCTTCCATGTCTTGGCTGTCTGCGGCTTGCCGAACGGGGTTGCCGCGAGCGCTTTGTACAAATCGACGACCGTCAGGGGAATTTTCAGACCCTTGTTCGATTCGGCAAAGGCAATGCCGTCGAGTCCGATCTGGATCTCGACGATATCCTTCACGCCCTTGGCTGCACACGCCTCATATTCCGATTTCTTGATCCGGCGCGACGCGTTCGACACATCGGGGAATGCCGCGCCGACACCACCGCAGAACAGCTTGAAGCCCGCTCCTGTGCCGGTCGATTCGATGATGGGCGATTTATACTTGGGATTGGCGTTGACGAACTGCTCGGCAATCGCGGTCGCGAACGGGTAGACCGTCGAAGAGCCGACGGCGCGAACCTGATTGCGCGACTCGCCGCCGCCTGCGGTTGAATCGCAGGCAGAAAGCGTTGCCAGCGCGAGCGTCAAAGCGGCGGTTGCGCGGAACAAAGTCATTTTACCCCCGAAATCATGGCGGGCGCATAGCCCGACTTATCAGCGCCCCTAGCAGCGCATGGACGTATCCTAAGTTTCATTTTGGTGACACTATTGTGACAAGGGTCGGCATGACAGGGGGCAATATCGCAGTAGGAAGCAAGATCGACACTGTTGTTCCGACACCCGGCGTACTCGCGATATCCAGCCGCCCGCGGTGCCGTTCGACAATATGCTTGACGATGGCGAGGCCAAGCCCCGTTCCGCCCTGCGCACGGCTACGGCCCGGATCGACCCGATAGAACCGCTCGGTCAACCGCGGAAGGTGCTCGGCGGCAATGCCGTCTCCCTGATCAGTGACCGAAAGGCGGATCAGCGTGTCGCCGTCGCGGCGCAGGCCGATTGTCACCGGCGTCCCGCGCTTGCCGTACTTCAGCGCGTTGCCGACGAGGTTATGCAGCACCTGTGCGAGCTGAGCGGCATCGCCCGCAACAGCGGGCACATCCTCTTCGATGACGAACTTAAGGTCGGCCCGCGCCTGCCCGTCGGAATCGCGCAGGTCTCCACTGACTTCTTCGATCAGCCTGCCCAGTGCGACGGGCGTATCGGGCAAACGATACTTGTCAGCCTCGATTCGGCTGAGTGAAATCAGGTCATCGATCAGGCGCTGCATCCGGCGCGCTTCCTTCATCATGACCGACAGAAAGCGTTCGCGGACCTCGGGATCTGCGCCGGCCTTTTCATCGTCGAGCGTTTCGATGAAGCCAATAATCGCGGCCAGCGGGGTACGAAGTTCGTGACTGGAATTTGCCACGAAATCGACGCGCGCGCGCTCGACGGCATAGTTGGTGGTGCGGTCGATGAGATGGATCAGGCGTCGCCCGGGCGCGATCGTTGCGACCTGCATCTGCACACGCTGATCGCGCCCGCCCAGACCGACCAGTTCGGTACTGCCGTCGCTGCCGGTCACGGCCAGCCGTTCAGCGGCAGCGGGGTGGCGGATCGCCAGGCGGACGTCCTCCCCGATGATATGGGTGCCCAGCAATGTCCGCGCTGCTGCATTGGCAATACGAACACGCCCGTCGATCACCAGCAGCACCGGTTCGGCAATGGCATCGATTATGGCGTGTTCGGGGTCGGCCGTCGCAGGAATCTGCGGACGTTCCGGCAGCACAGGTCGTTCGGTCGGGGCGGTCGCAGCGACAATCACGGCCGCGATTCCACCGATCAGGATCGCCGCGACGCGGGCATCGGGAATCAGTGCCGCGATGGCTGCGGCTAGAGCCACAATCGTCAGAGCCACGATAATACGGATCATCCGCGCGTATTTCCCGATTGGCCCGAGTCGTGTGGGCTGCATTTCCGACTAGGCCGACAAGGCATCGTTGTTAACCAATCATCATCGCCACAGGGCAAAAATGACGTTATGCCTCCGCATCGGCGTCCAGACGATGACACCTGAGCGAAGATTGACGGGGCAAGAACACCGATGGCCGGACAAGACGGGTTCGACGACGTACCGCCAGAGAATGACGACATGGCCGATCGCCGCCAGCTCTTCCGTTTGGCCGGACTGGGCGTGGCCGCCGTCGTGACGATCAGGCCCGCGATCGCGCAAGCGGCAACTTCGGTCATCACCTGCCAGATCCCCGTGCCCGATACGGGCCGGAGCGGCAGCTATATCGCGCCCGACGGCAAGGTTGTTCCGTCGGGTACAGCGGGCGCGTTCCCGGGCGCATCGGCACCGCTGAAGGGTGACGATGTGAAGGCGGCGCTACGGGGCCGATCTTTCCCCGGTGCTGCTCCGGAACAGAGCCAGGCGTGGACGAATTACATCCGTCGCCTTCAGCGGGGGCAGAGCGGGTTCACCTGCTACGCCTCGCTCCAGACACCCGGGCGCTGAGTAACCGCCCCGTGATGTTCCGCGCGCCCGCCAAGGGGGTGCTGCGTGCCGTACGGCTCGACACGATGACGGCAATCTACGATCGACGCTCGGGTATGACGCATCTCGTGGCAGAAGTGGTGCCGACGATCCTGAGCGCGCTGGGCGAAGGCGATGCCGATCTGGAGGGGCTGGCGCGTCGGGTCGGCACGACGGAAATTGTCGCCTTGGCCGAACGGCTGGAAGAACTGGCCGATGTCGGCCTGGTCGAACGTCTGTGAATCATCGTTTCGGGGTTCAGGTCGGCCCGGTCGCGTTTCGCATTGGCTGTGCGTGGCGTGGGCCGATTGCAGCGCTGGAATCGCTCTACCGCGACTATCCCAGGCCCGTTGGCGTGCCGGATTTCACCGTCCGGCTCGAACCCTCGAAGCTGTGGCGGCGTTGGTTGCGGCCTTCAGTCGCGATTGCCGGCGACTATACCTTGCCGGAGGCTGTGCCGCTGCCGCTCCGGCTTGGGCTGCTCGCGGCTGAAATGGGAATGAACCTGCAACTGGCACTGGGCGAGCGGCGGTTCCTTTTGCTTCATGCGGCCAGCGTCGAGCGCGATGGGCGCGCGCTGATCCTGACCGGCGAAAGCGGTGCGGGAAAATCCACATTGGCGACGTTGCTGGGGGCAGAGGGCTGGCGTTTCATGGGTGACGAGTTCGCTCTGATCGAACCTGCGACCGGGATGGCGCACCCGTTCCCGCGCCCGTCGAGCCTGAAGAACGAAAGCATCGATACCGTGCTGGCAAGGCTCGACCGGGCAAAGTTCGGCCCGTTGCTCGACGGCACGCCGAAGGGGCGCATCCGCCACCTCGTCCCGTCTGCCGATGCTCTTGCGGCGATGCGCACACCTGCAGCGCCGGCGCTGATCCTCTTTCCGCGTTTCGGCTTGCCCGAGTCGGCGCGTGCCGTTCCCCCGAGCGAGGCGTTCGTGCGACTGACGCAGGCATCGACCAATTACGTTGCCCTCGGCGAACGCGGGTACGGTGCGCTGACCGGATTGGTGGAAGGCGTGCCGTCGGTGGCGCTCGACTATCCCGATATGGCGACCGCGCGACGGATGATCGACGATCTGTGGGGTGAATTGTGACTGCTGCTGCCGTCGCCGCCCTGCTGGTCGATCCGTCAGGGGCAGCCGAACTCGACACGGCAGCGTGGACGAGCATCTTGTGCGCGGCGCACGCCGAACGCCTGCTCCCTACTCTAGCGCACCGCCTCGACGGTCTCGAACTGCCCGCGGAGGTGGAGTCGGTTCTTTCAAGCGCCAAGGCAGATGCCGAGGTCGGTCGCACGGCGGCGCTCTGGGAGGCCGAAATGGCCCGTCGCGCGCTCACGCCGCTTGATATGCCAGTCGTACTGTTGAAGGGGACCGCTTTCGTCGCGGCGGGGCTGGACGCGGGGCAGGGGCGGTTGATCGGCGACCTTGATATTCTCGTTCCGCGTGACCGGCTGGACGAGGTTGAGGCGGCGTTGCTCGACGCGGGCTGGGAATGGGTGAAACCCGACCCCTATGACGACGTCTATTACCGGCGCTGGATGCACGAACTGCCCCCGCTGATCCACCGCGACCGCGACCGGATGATCGACGTGCATCACACGATCCTGCCGTTGACCGCGCGGCCAACGCCCGATGCAGCAGCGCTCATCGCAGGGAGCCTTCCGCTCGAAAACGGGCTGCGGGTCCTGTCGCCTGAAGATATGATCATCCACGCGGCGGCGCATTTGTTCGCCGATGGCGATCTGGCGGGCGGCCTGCGCAATCTGTGGGATATCGACCGTCTGGTCCGGGAGTTCGGCGAAGGGGCGTTCTTCGAACGGTTGCGGCAACGGGCAAGAGTGCATGGGCTATTGCCCGATGTTGAACGTGCCTTGCGGCTATCCTCGGTGCTGTTCCAAACACCCATTTCATTGGCGCGACCGAGGCAAAAATCTGATAATCTTTTCAGCGCCCGCCTCCTCGCCCGCGATGGCTGGGGCCGCCCGACACGCCCGCTGCTCCGCCTCGCTTTCTATATTCGCTCGCACTGGTTGCGGATGCCGCCGCTGATGCTCGCACGGCACTTGTGGACCAAGTGGCGCAAGGCGTAGGGGCATAGCTCGGATCGGGAGAGTGAGCGTGCGGCAAGTTGCGGTGATCGTGCTGGCGGCGGGGCAGGGGACGCGGATGAAGTCCGACCTGCACAAGGTGCTGCATCCGATTGCCGGCCGCCCGATGCTGTTGCACCTGCTTGCCAGCGCCGCCGAACTGACGCCGGCACAAACCGTTGTTGTCGCGGGTGCACGTCGCGAGCAAATCGAGGCAGCGGTCGCGCCGCTCGCAAATGTGACGGTCGCATTGCAGGAACCGCAGCTGGGGACCGGACACGCCGTTCTGCAGGCGCAACCAGCGCTGGCCGATTTCGACGGTGACGTTCTTATTCTTTACGGCGATGTGCCGTTCGTCACGGTCGATACAATGCGCTTGATGCTCGACCGTTTGTATACGGACGATACGCCCGCCGTCGTGGTGCTCGGCTTCGAGCCATTCGACGCGTTGCACTATGGCCGGGTGATCGCCTGGGACGATGGCCAGATCACCAAGATGGTCGAGTTCAAGGACGCCACGGCGGAGGAGCAGGCATTCCCACTATGCAATTCCGGATTGCTTGCCGCGAAGGCCAGTGACTTGTTCGCGCTGCTTCACCGGGTGACGAACGACAATGCCGCCGAAGAATATTACCTCCCCGATATCGTCAATATCGCGATTGCCGACGGGCGACGTTGCGTAGTTGTCACGACCGAAGAATTCGAGGTCATGGGCATCAACAGCCGGTCGCAACTCGAAGACGCCGAGGGCCAATGGCAGATGGAGCGCCGGACCGCGGCGATGGCCGACGGTGCAACCCTGATCGCGTCCGACACGGTGTGGTTCGCCTGGGACACGAAGATCGGTCGTGACGTGTTGATCGAGCCGAACGTCTTCTTCGGCCCCGGTGTGACCGTGGCCGACGGCGCAATCATCCGCGCATTCAGCCATATCGAGGGCGCAGTTGTCGGCGCTGGTGCCGAAGTCGGTCCCTTCGCGCGCCTCCGCCCCGGTGCGGTGCTCGGGGAAAAAGCCAAGGTCGGCAATTTCGTCGAGGTCAAAAAGACGAAGATGGGCGCGGGCGCGAAGGCCAATCACCTGACTTATCTCGGCGATGCCGAGGTCGGGGCAGGGGCCAACGTCGGCGCGGGCACCATCACCTGCAACTATGACGGTTTCTTCAAGTACAAGACAGAGATTGGTGCCGGCGCGTTCGTCGGTTCGAACAGCGCCTTGGTGGCACCAGTCACGATCGGTCCCGGCGCAATCGTTGCCGCAGGGAGCGTGATCACCGCCGACGTCGCGCCCGACGCATTGGCGGTCGCGCGCGGCAAACAGGAATCGAAACCCGGCTGGGCCAAGGGGTTCCGTACCATGATGGCGGGTCGGAAAAAGTCTTGACGTGATATCATGATATGATATCAGTATATCATGCGTACGCTGATCGACGTTCCTGAAGACGACATAAAATGGCTTGACGCCAAAGCGGCCGAGGAGGGCAAATCTCGCGCTGCACTCGTCCGTGAAGCGGTCTCAATTTATCGGGCGCAGGCGTCTGCGATCGGAGAAACGGGCTGGTTAGAAGCAGGATTCGGTCTGTGGGCGAGGCATGGCATCGATATTGATCCGCGCGAATACGATCGTTTGCGTCGGGCGGAATGGACTCGTCCGTGGGACGACGATTACGAAGATGTACGCGCTGAGTCTCCCGATTGTTTCGACGACTACGATGATAAAGAACGGGCGCACTATTTGGCGCTCCTGGCAAAGGCGGGCCAGTCGTCGGCCAAACCTCGGTGAGCGGCTACAGCGTTGATGCCAATATCTTGATTGATGCGCTCCTCGACCACGAACCGGCGCAGGTCGAGTTGCGCCGCATCGCGATTGCCGGTGCCAGCGTTTGGATTAGCCGCATGGTTTGGATCGAGGTATTGTCCAAAGGGACCGATGCGATGGTTACGCGCGCTCTTACCTTCCTTGCGGGTTTCGGTGTAGATGAGATCGATCCTGAGATCTCGAGGCGCGCGGCTGCCCTGCGTCGGGAGCGCCCGCGTTTGAAGTCGCCCGATGCGATCATCCTCGCATCAGCGCAGGTGCGCGGTCGCATCCTCGTCACGCGTAATACCAAGGACTTTCCGGCGAACATGCCGGGCATCCGCGTCCCTTATCAACTCTAGCAAAGGTCAGCGTAGCCATGTGCGGCATTATCGGAATTGTCGGGAAGGACGCAGTCGCCGACCGGCTCGTCGATGGGCTCAAGCGGATGGAATATCGCGGTTACGATTCAGCGGGAATCTGCACCGTGGAGCATGGTCAGCTAATCCGGCGGCGTGCCGAGGGGAAGTTGCTCAATCTCGCCCGCGTGCTTGTGGGCGATCCTGCGCCTGGCAACACGGGGATCGCACACACCCGCTGGGCAACGCACGGCGTGCCGAATACGGCCAACGCGCATCCGCACGCGACAGCCGAAGTTGCCTTGGTTCACAACGGGATCATCGAAAACTTCAAGTCTCTGCGCGAAGAACTGGAAGCGCGCGGCCGCACTTTCGAAAGCCAGACCGATACCGAAGTTGTGGCACATCTGGTCAGCGAACAGGTTGAGGCCGGCAAGTCCCCCCAAGACGCGGTGAAAGTCGTGCTTCCACGACTTCGCGGTGCGTTCGCGCTCGCCATTGCGTTCCGCCAGCACCCCGACATGCTGATCGGCGCGCGCCTCGGCTCGCCGCTGGTCGTGGGTTATGGCGAGGGCGAAACCTATCTCGGCTCCGATGCGCTCGCCCTCGCACCGCTGACCCAGCGGATTTCCTATCTGGAGGAGGGCGACTGGGTCGTCATCACTCGCGAGGGCGCCGAAATCTTCGACGTCGATAACAATCGGGTCACCCGCGAGATCACGCTGTCCGGCGTATCGGCAGCGCTGATGGAAAAGGGCAATTACCGGCACTTCATGCTCAAGGAGATCTACGAGCAGCCCACTGTCGTTGCGCAGACCCTGCGCAGCTATCTGCGGCCGCTGGAGGAGCAGGTCGGCCTGCCGCAGATGGACTTCGACCTCTCGACCATCGAGCGTGTCGCCATCGTTGCCTGCGGCACGGCGTCTTATGTCGGCATGATCGGCAAATACTGGATCGAACAACTGGCCCGCGTGCCAGTAGATGTCGATGTCGCGTCCGAATATCGCTACCGCGACCCAGTCCTGCTCCCCAACATGCTTGGGGTCGTCGTGTCGCAATCGGGTGAGACAGCCGACACGTTGGCCGCGCTGCGGCACATGAAAGCGGGCGGGCTGACCACTGCGGGCATTATCAACGTCCCGACCAGCAGCATGGCGCGCGAAGTCGATCTGTTACTGCCGACCCATGCTGGGCCCGAAATCGGTGTCGCCTCGACCAAGGCGTTCACCTGCCAGCTTGCGGTCATGGCGGCGCTTGCGGTCAACCTCGCCCGCGCCAAGGGCAAGCTGAGCGCCGCAGAGGAACGCGATATTGTGAAGCACCTGACCGAGGTTCCCGCCGCAATCAACGCGGCGCTGTCACATGACGAAGAAATAGAGGCCATGGCACACACAATCGCGAGCGCGCGCGACGTGCTCTACCTCGGGCGCGGGCAGGACTACCCACTCGCGCTGGAAGGGGCGCTGAAGCTGAAAGAAATCAGCTACATCCATGCCGAAGGTTATGCCTCGGGCGAAATGAAACACGGCCCCATCGCGCTGATCGACGAGAATGTCCCGCTGATCGTCATCGCTCCCGCCGGGCCGCTGTTCGAAAAGACCGTCAGCAACATGCATGAGGCAATGGCACGTGGTGCCAAGGTCGTGCTGATCAGCGATGCGGAAGGGATTGCCGAAGCCGGTGGCGACGCCATGGCGACCATCGAGATGCCCAAGGTCCACCCACTGATCTCGCCTTTGGTTTATGCAGTGCCGGTGCAACTGTTGGCGTATCATGTTGCTGTTGCCAAAGGCACGGATGTGGATCAGCCTAGAAACTTGGCGAAGTCTGTAACAGTAGAATAAGATATGGCTGAGATCCTCTGGATGTTTCTCCTGGTCTTTGCGCTAGTTGTTTGGCCGGTCTGGATGATTAGGCGGATTCACTACGTTCGCGCGGAAATGTCGGCAAAGACCAGAGAGGGTCGCGAGTCATTTAAGCCCGGATTTATCGACGCGATCCGGAATGTTGATGGCCTTGTGTATGCCAGATCCGGTGACATCAACGAAGAGTTGATCGACGCCGACAAGCAGGCAACCGCAATGCCCGACATTGTTAAAACGCTAGAGGGGCGGCGATGATACTCACCGGACAGAAGAAATGCATCTGATCCCCGACCATGCGGCTGCGCCTGCTGCCCCCATCGCCTTCGACGATTTTCTCCGCGTCGACATCCGTGTCGGCACCATCGTGGCGGCCGAAGCTTTCCCGGAGGCGCGCAAGCCCGCGTACAAGCTGACCATCGATTTCGGCGGGGCGATCGGCACCCGCCGGTCGAGTGCCCAGATCACGGAACATTATACGCTGGAAACGTTGGTCGGCAGGCAGGTCGCCGCTGTGGTCAACTTCCCGCCGCGGCAGATCGGCAAGTTTATGTCCGAAGTGCTGACATTGGGTTTTCCTGACGACGAAGGGTATGTTGTGCTGTTCACCCCGGACCAGACCGTGCCCAATGGCAGCCGCCTTTTCTGAAAGCCTTCGCTTGCCCGCACGGCCTCTCGCGCCCTAGAGTCGGGGCAAGGGGAGCTGCATGACCGATACGACATCCAATCTGGCGCCGGACGCCGCAACCGTGCCTGGCACGCTCGATCCCAAACGCGACCGGCTCGTCATCGTTGCGTCGTCGCTCGGTACCGTGTTCGAATGGTATGATTTCTTCGTCTACGGCATCCTTGCACCTCTGCTCGGTACGCTGTTTTTCCCCTCGACCAACGCTACGGCGGCAACCTTGGCCAGCCTTGCCGTATTCGGCGCGGGCTTCGGCGTGCGGCCGGTCGGCGCACTGGTATTCGGCTATTTTGGTGATTTGGTCGGGCGAAAATATACGTTTCTGGTCACCATTACGCTGATGGGCGGGGCGACGGCCGCGATCGGTTTCCTGCCGACCTATGCCAGTGCTGGGATCTGGGCATCCGTACTTCTGGTCGCAATGCGGCTGTTGCAGGGGTTAGCGCTGGGCGGCGAGTATGGCGGCGCCGCAATATATGTCGCCGAACACGCGCCGGAAGGAAAACGCGGCCAATATACGAGCTGGATTCAGGTCGCGGTCGTCGGCGGGTTCCTGCTTAGCCTCATTGTCGTGCTGACCTGCCGCCAAAATCTGACCAAGGAAGCGTTCGAGGCCTGGGGCTGGCGCATCCCCTTTCTCGCGTCGCTCGTGATGCTGGCTATCTCGCTCTACATCCGGATGAAGCTGAGCGAGAGTCCGGTTTTCAAGGCGATGAAAGCTGCCGGCACGACGTCACGCAACCCGATCATGGATTCCATTCGCGAACCCGGTAATCTGGGCCGTGTGCTGGTCGCGCTATTCGGCGTCGCCGCCGGACTCACGGTAGTTTACTACACATCGCAGTTTGCGACCCTTGGTTTCCTGCGCGACACCGCACGCCTAAGCGAGGAAGATGCGTTGCTTTACATGGCGATCGGCGCATGTCTTGCCGCACCGCTTTACGTCCTGTTCGGTGCGCTCAGCGATCGCATCGGCCGCAAGAAGATCTTGCTGACCGGCTACGCGCTGTCGGCGCTGCTGGTGTTTCCGATTTTCCACATGATGGCTGATGCGGGAAACCCGGCGCTTGCCCGCGCCAATGCCGCCTCACCAGTTCGGCTGGAACTGCCCGAATGCGATTTCAGCATTTTTGCGGCCAAGCAGGAAACACCCTGTGCCAAGGCGCTCGGCTATCTGGCCAAGCGTGGGGTCGGTTATGCCAAGATCGTGCCCTATGCGCCGGGAGACGTCGCCATCAACGTCGGCAACACGCGGATCGCTGGCTTTGACGAGAAGGCATATACGGCGGCGCTCGTCGCGGCCGGATACCCCGACAAGGCCGACCCCAGGGAAAAACAGCCCTGGAAAATCATTCTGGCCGTGGCCTTCATGGTCGGACTGTCGGCCATGACCTACGGACAGGTCGCCGCAATTCTCGTCGAAATGTTTCCCGCACGCATCCGATATACCTCGATGTCGGTACCCTATCATATCGGCTCCGGCTATTTCGGGGGCTTCCTACCGTTCATCTCGCAACTGATCGTGATCAAGAGCGGCGATCCCTATGCGGGGTTGTGGTACACCGTGGTGGTCGTTGTGATGGCGTTCTTTGTCAGCCTGTTCTTCCTTGAAGAGCGGTCGCGCCAGCCGCTCGACTAAGCTCAGGACGATGGCTTCCCCTCTGCGTCTGCGCCTCGATGGCGATGCCCTGACCGCGAATTGGCGCTGGCTGGCGAAGGCCAGCGGTCCGGCGGCATGCGGTGCTGCGGTCAAGGCCGACGGTTATGGCCTTGGGGCCTATGAAGTCGTCGAACATCTGTTGGCGGCGGGCTGCCGCGATTTCTTCGTCGCAACCTGGGCCGAAGTGACCGGAATATCGCCGATTGCGCCCGGTAACGGCGTTTCGGTCCTCCACGGCGTCCGAGCGGAAGACATGCTGTACGCCGTACAGACACCCGCACGGCCGGTGCTCAACACACCCGAACAGGTGGCTCGATGGCGACCGACGCAGCAACCGTGCGACGTGATGGTCGATACCGGCATGAACCGGCTCGGCATTTCGGCGCAGGATGTGGCGGACGGGCTTCTCGATGGGCTCAACATCGAAACACTGATGAGCCATCTTGCCTGCGCCGATGAGGACAGCCCGATGAATGCTGCACAACTGGCGGCGTTTTGCGCGCTAGAGGTGCCAGCGCGCCGCCGCAGCCTCGCCAATTCGGCGGGCATCTGCCTTGGCGCCGATTATGCGTTCGATCTGACCCGTCCGGGCCTCGCGCTTTATGGCGGCACTCCACGTTCCGAAGCGTCGGGCAATATCGCCCAGGTTGCTTTTCCGGAGGCGCAGGTGTTGCAGGTTCGTCGTGTCGTTTCGGGCGACAGCGTCGGTTATGGCGCAACCTTCGTCACAGCCCGCGATACCGATGTCGCGGTTCTGAACATCGGCTATGCCGATGGGTATCTGCGCGGTTTTTCGGGCAGGGGCAGCTGCGGGAACGGGCGGTTCCCGGTGGTCGGCCGCGTGTCGATGGACTTGATAGCCATCGACGTGACGGACGCAGCGGTGGCGGAGGGCGATTGGGTCGGGATCGATTACGATCTGCCCACGGCGAGCGCGGCGTCGGGGCTATCGCAATACGAACTGCTTACCGGATTGGGGCAACGGATCGATAGAGTGTGGGTTTAAGCCCGCTCCACGGCTAGTGCCACGCCCATGCCGCCGCCGATGCACAGGGTCGCCAGACCCTTCTTTGCGTTCCGGCGGCCCATCTCATGCAGCAGGGTCGTCAACACACGGGCGCCGCTTGCGCCGATGGGGTGGCCGATGGCGATGGCACCACCGTTGACGTTGACCTTGTCAGGGTCCCAGCCGAGTTCCTTGCCCACCGCCAGCGCTTGCGCGGCAAAGGCTTCATTTGCTTCGATCAGATCGAGGTCGGCAATCGACCATCCTGCGCGTTCGAGGGCACGACGGGTGGCGGGGACGGGCCCGATGCCCATGATCGACGGGTCTACGCCCGCGCTCGCCCAGCCGGCAATGCGAGCGAGTATGGGAGCTCCCCGACGTGCGGCCTCATCGGCGGACATTAGCACCAGCGCGGCGGCGCCATCGTTCAGGCCGCTCGCATTGGCAGCAGTGACGGTGCCGTCCTTCTTGAACGCCGGACGCAGCCCCGCGAGCGATTCGACAGTCACGCCGTCACGGATGAACTCGTCGCTATCGACGATTGTGTCGCCCTTGCGGCCCTTGACTGTCACGGCGGCGATTTCGTCACGGAATGTGCCGTTGGCGCGTGCTGCAGACGCCAGGTTCTGCGACCGCGCAGCAAAGGCATCCTGCATCTCGCGCGTGATCTGATGCTGCTCCGCCAAATTCTCCGCCGTCATGCCCATGTGATAGCCGTTGAACACGTCGGTCAGGCCGTCTTTGATCATGGTGTCGATCAGCTCGAGATTGCCCATCTTCGTCCCCGGACGCAGCGACTGGGCGTGGGGGCTGAGCGACATGCTTTCCTGACCGCCCGCCACGACGAGGCTCGCATCGCCCGACTTGATTGCCTGCATCGCCAGCGCGACGGCGCGCAGGCCCGATCCGCACACCTGATTGACGCCGTAAGCGGGAACTTCCTTGGGGATGCCGGCTGCCATGGCGGCCTGCCGCGCGGGGTTTTGCCCCTGAGCGGCGGTCAGAACCTGGCCCAGAATCACCTCGGATACCTCCTCCGGCGCCACGCCCGCGCTTTCAAGCGCTGCAAGGATGGCAACCCGCCCGAGCTCGTGGGCAGGAACCGACGCGAAGCTACTGAGAAAGCTGCCGACCGGCGTACGGCGCGCTGCAGTGATGACGACGTCGCTCATATCGGGCTCTCCTTGGGTCGTTTGTCGCGAGCCCTTACGCAATCATGTGCTGCATTGCCACAGCGATGTGTTGCTGTGCAGCATTGTGACGTGTAAGGAACAGCTTTCCCGTCGAGGATACCGAACATGGCCCGCCCGGCACCCAGCGAAGATGGCAGCGAAAAACCAGCCGTCATCGTCAAGAAATATGCGAACCGTCGTCTCTATAACACTGAAACATCGAGCTATATCACGCTCGAACACCTTGCGCAGCTCACGCGCGAAGGGCGCGAGTTCAAGGTACTTGATGCCAAGACGGACGAGGACATCACGCACAGTGTCCTCACGCAGATCATCATGGACGAGGAAAGCCGCGGTGCAACATTGTTGCCGCCGACGTTCCTGCGCCAGCTGATCTCCATGTACGGCGACTCGATGCAAGCGATGGTCCCGCAGTATCTCGAAGCGTCGATGGATGCGTTCCGCCTGAATCAAACGAAGTTCAACGATGCCATGAAGACGGCCTTTACCGGCGGTCCGTTCGCAGAAATGGCCAAGCGCAACATGGCGATGTTCGAAGCGGCAGCTACGGCATTTGTCCCCGGCACCACGGGCGAAAAAGCGACCGAGATTTCGGCCCTGAAAGCTCAGATTGCGGAGCTTCAGGCGAAGGTCGACAAGCTCGGCAGCTGATTACCGGCGCGGCTTGATGAACTTCAGTGTCATCCGGTCGCTCTCGCCGATGGCGGTATAGCGCGCCCGATCGATATCCTTTTCGGCATAATTGGGGGGCAGGGTCCAGACGCCTTTGGGATAGTCGTGCGTGTCGCGGGGGTTAGCATTGACTTCGCTCGCGCCGGCAAACTGGAATCCCGCCTTTTGGGCGAGCGCGCGGACCGTTGAGACTTTCATATAGCCACTGGATTGCTCACGGCCAGTATCCATATTTTCAGGCAGGCGATGGTCCTCGATCCCCAGTACACCGCCGGGCTTGAGCATCGCGTACATTTCGCGGAACGCCGCTTCGGCGTAGTCGGTATCCTTGTTATAGGCACCCATCCGCCAGTTGTGGACGTTGCGGAACGTCATCACGACGTCGACCGAACCTGGCGCAACGCCCATGCCGCCCAGCACAGAGGGGAAGTTCGCACGGGCGACCTTTCCATATGTTACAGAATCGGCGTCGAGCTTCTTGGCAATATTGGTGCTGGCATTGCCGGGCGGCGCCGCGATAGTCAGCTGCCCTTGATCCCGGAGGTAGGGGGCCAGAATTTCCGTATACCACCCGCCGCCTGGCCAGATCTCGACCACTTTGTCGGTCGGCTTGACCCCGAAGAATGCGAGCGTTGCCGCCGGGTTGCGGTACTTGTCGCGGGTAACATTTGCGGCTGTACGCGTTGGTGCAGCAACCGCTGCCGCAAGTTCGGTCTTCATCGAGGGGGAGGCCGTTTTGGCGTTCGTTGGTGAGGTCGTCACGAGCCCGACGCCAGAAAGCATCAGGACGGCGGTCAGGGCTAAGCGCATCGAACTCTCCGAATCCAGGTAGCGGATTTTCGAGGATGATGGGACTTGTCCGGTGGCGATGCAAGGTGCGAACACTGGCAGCGGAAATGCCCTTTACCCAGTTAAACCTGGGCATGTTGCACGCGCGCAACGGTTCATAAAAATGTCTCGCTTATGTCATCTAAGCGCAGCGGATTGCTTGACGCTCTTGGTGCGGGGCGGCACGTCTTTTCATGTGTTCTGGCGACAGGCGTTCCGTGTCGTCTCCCCTTTTTCTTCGGAGTCCTCGCCGCCATGACCCCTGCGCCTGCCATTCGTGTTGCCATCGCGGTTCTGCTCGCCGGAGCCGCCGTTCCCGCCCTTGCCCAAGTTCCAACCGCTGCGGACGAGGGATTGAGCGATATCGTCGTGACCGCCCAGCGCCGCACCGAAAATTTGCAGAATGTGCCGCTTTCGGTTGCAACGGTGTCCGGTGATTCGCTGTCGGCCATCACGTCGAGCGGCAATGACATCCGCGCGCTGTCGGCCCGCGTGCCCAGCCTGAATATCGAAAGCTCGTTCGGTCGGACCTTTCCGCGCTTCTACATCCGGGGTTTAGGCAACACCGATTTCGATTTGAACGCTTCGCAGCCGGTCAGCCTTGTTTATGACGACGTCGTCCTTGAGAATCCGATTCTGAAAGGATTCCCGATTTTCGATCTTGATCGGGTCGAGGTATTGCGGGGACCGCAGGGAACCTTGTTCGGCCGCAACACGCCGGCCGGCATCGTCAAGTTCGACACCGTGAAGCCTGGCGATACAGGCGGCTATGCCCGCGTCAGTTACGGCACATTCGACACCGTGAATGTCGAGGCTGGTGCCGGTGCAGATCTGGGCAATGGTTTCGCGGTCCGCGCATCGGGTCTGTACCAGCGGCGCAGCAACTGGGTCGACAATCTCTCGACACCCGCGACCAAGGATCTCGAAGGGTATGACGATTTCGCCGCGCGCTTGCAGCTGCAGTACAAGGCAGACTCACTGACGGTGCGGCTGGTCGGCCAGATACGCAGTGAAAACGGCACGGCGCGCGTGTTTCGGGGCAATGCCTTTGCCGTGGGTAGCAACAAGCTGATCGGTCTGGGCGGCGCGGCGACGCCCTTCAACATCCGTCAGGTCCGGACCGACGGCATCAACCTTCAGCGGCTGCGCAACTACAATTTGGGTGGTACGATCGAGTATGATTTCGGACCCGTCACGGTGACCTCGGTTACGTCGTGGTGGAACGGCAACCTGGCGAGCCGGGGCGACATCGACGGCGGGGCAGGGGCAGCCGTTCCCTTCCCGGCCCAAAGTCAGGATGATGTTCCCAACCTCGACCAATTTACCCAGGAGCTACGGCTGGCTAGCAATGGCGACACGGCGCTCAGCTATCAGGCAGGCCTGTTCTATTTCGATGAGCGGGTCCGCATCGTATCGTACAATTACGACACGCCGACGGGGACTGCTCCTAGCGTTACAGTGAACCAGAATCAGAAATCGACGGCGTTCGGCGCGTTCGCGTCGCTTACTTACAAATTGTCGGAGCAGGTCTCTGTCTCTGGTGGGCTTCGCTATAACAAGGACAAGCGGGACTATAACAACAGCCGCGCCGGCTTTTTCGGTGCGGTCGGCACCGGCACGGCCAAGGTGGATGAAGACAACATCACCTGGGACGCCAGCGTCCGTTATACGCCATCCGATGACCTGACGCTTTACGGTCGTATGGCCCGCGGATACCGCGCGCCGAGCATTCAGGGGCGTGCGCTGTTCGAGTTCGTTTCGGTGCAGAACAGCATCAGCACCGCCAAGTCGGAAACGATTAATTCCTACGAAGTCGGCCTGAAGACCAAGCTGGCCGACAACCGGCTGCGGTTCAATCTGGCAGGATTCTATTATCGCCTGAACAATGCGCAGCTAACGGCTGTTGGCGGCGCCAGCAATGCGGCGCGGCTGCTGAATGCAGCAGCTGTGGATGGCTATGGATTCGAGGCCGAGCTTCAGGCGCAGCCGGTGCAGGGTCTGGGTCTAACGGCGGGTGTTTCGTACAATCATACTGAGATTAAGGACCCCAATCTATTCGTTGCCGGCTGTGCGTCGGGATGTACCGTTCTGAATACGCAACGGGCGGGATCCCCGGGGATCTACTCGATCAACGGTAATAGCTTGCCCCAGGCACCCGAATGGTCGGCCAACTGGACGGCACGTTATGCCGTGCCGGTTGGATCGGGCGAAGTATATGCGTTCACCGACTGGGCCTATCGGTCGAAGATCGAGTTTTTCCTGTACCGGTCGGCGGAGTACAACAGTTCGAAGCTGCTCGAAGGTGGGCTGCGCCTCGGCTACAAGACGGATCGTTTCGATGTCGCCGGGTTCGTGCGGAACCTCACCGACGATATTCAGCCGGTGAGCGGAATCGACTTCAACAACCTGACCGCGATGGTCAATGAACCGCGCACCTTCGGGATCGAGTTCGGCGTGAAGTTCTGATGTTTCCGGCGGTCCGGCGTCGCCGGGCCGCCATTAGCTGTCCGATGCCTTACAGACACGCCTCGAGGAACGGCTGGTCGAAGCCGTACTGCTTCGCCTTTTCCAGCGTATAGGGGCGCAGGCCCATGGCGCGGTATTCGCCGATGATCTTGCCGTCGGCGTCTTCGTCGAGATATTCGAACTTGAAGAGCTGCTGTGTCACGATCACCGGCCCTTCCATGCCGATCACCTCAGTAATGTCGGTCACGCGGCGCGAACCGTCGCGCAGACGCTTGACCTGAACGATCAGGTCGACCGAATCGGCGATCTGGCGCGAAATCGCTTCCTTAGGCATCTTGATGTCGCCCATCATCACCATGTTTTCCATACGCGCGATCGCTTCGCGCGGGGAGTTCGAGTGGAGCGTACACATCGATCCGTCGTGGCCCGTGTTCATGGCCGCGAGCATGTCGAAACACTCAGAACCACGAATTTCGCCCAAGATGATGCGATCCGGGCGCATACGTAGCGCGTTGATTACGAGATCGCGGATCGTGATTGCGCCATGTCCCTCAAGGTTGGCCGGGCGCGTTTCGAGGGGCAGCCAGTGCGGCTGTTGCAGGCGAAGTTCGGCGGCGTCCTCGATGGTCAACACACGCTCGCCCGGATCGATCATCTTCGACAGCGCGTTGAGCATCGTCGTCTTACCCGAGCCTGTGCCGCCCGAGATGACGATGTTGAAACGTGCAGCACCCGCGATTTTCAGCGCGGTCGCCATCTTGTCGCTCATCGATCCGCCCTTGGCCATCATGTCGAGCGTGATCGGCTTGGCGGAAAACTTACGAATCGAGATCGCGGTGCCGCGCAGCGACAGCGGCGGCACGATGACGTTGACGCGTGAACCGTCCTTCAGACGGGCGTCGGCCAGCGGTGTGGTCTGATCGACGCGGCGGCCGACCGAGTTGCAGATCCGCTGCGCAATCTGGAACAAATGTTCCTCATCGCGGAATTGGATCGGCGCGATGGTCAGCTTGCCCTTGCGCTCAATATAGGTCTGGTCGGGCCCATTGACCATGATGTCGGTGATGGCCGGATCGTTGAGCAGCTCCTCGAGCGGCCCGAGGCCGAGCAGCTCATCGACCAGAACCTTCTCAAGCGCGAATTGTTCGCGGCGGTTCAGCGTGAATTTCAGTTCGGCGAGCACTTCGCCGATGATCGGCCGGAATTCCTCGGCCAGCTCATCCTTGTTCAGCGTTGCTGCCGCTTCTGGGTCGATACGCTCGAGCAGGCGCGGCAGCACCTGTTCCTTGATCTTATGGACGCTCGCCTCGAACCCTTCGGCCTTGGGCGCGACTTCCATTTCGCTGTTCTGGCGTTCCGACAGACGCGCCATCGCGTCGGACATCGGTGTCGACGGACCGCTGTGCTCCTTTTCGGCGCGGGGGAGGGACGCCGGATCGACGGGCGGGAACTGGCTTCCGCCATCGAGCGCAGACGGATTGGCCGCTGCGCCGCCCGGACCCTGCATGGGACGCGCAACGCCGAATGCAGGACGGGGTGACCCCGTGCCGCCGATACCGCCGCGTTTGCCGAATGCGCTCATCTATCTGTCCCGTAACATGGGGTAACCACTCAACACTCTGTGGCCAGAGAGGGTGAATAGCGGGTAAACTTTGACGAAAAGCTAACCGATCGAACGATTGCTTCTACGTCGATTTTTATGCCCGTTGCCAATCAAATGAAGGTGAACGTGGCGGCAACCGAATGTGCCTTCGGGCGTTTCTTCCCGTGCCCACCCCCCGGCAGGAGACGGAAAATGGAAATCACCAAGGCGTTGAAAGAAGACCATATTGAGCTGAAAGCGATGCTCAAGACGATCAACTCCAGCGAGGACGCCGTCGAAATCTCCCGGACATTCGAACAATTCGCGACCTTGCTCGGCAAGCATGCCAAGGCGGAGGAGAAAGTCGTCTATGACGCCCTGATCGCGACCGGTGACGACGATACCGAAGTGGATGCCCACGAAGGGTACACCGAGCATATGCTCGCCGACACACTGCTCAAGAAGCTGAAGGCAGGCACCGATCCGCTATCGGCCGAATGGCGCGCCGAAGCGCAGGTGATGCAGGAAATCCTCGAGCATCATATCAAGGAAGAGGAAGACACCATCTTCGACGATGTGAAGGACAATTTCGAACGCGCCGAACGCGACGAAATGGGCGAGGCGTTCGAGAAACTGAAGGAAGAGGTCGCGGTTTAACCCACGACTTCTGCGCGCTCGGCGAGGACGGTCAGGCCGTTCTCGCCGATCTCGGCAAACCCGCCCTGGACCGTGATCCGCTGCGGCGCTGCGCCTGCGCCCGCATAGACGCGGACTTCGCCATCGCGGATCGTCGTCATGACGGGCGCATGGCCCGCGAGGACGCCCATGTCGCCCTCGCTGCCCGGGATTTCGACCAGATACGCCTCGGTGCTCAGCACCGCGCGCTCGGGCGTCACCAGCTCGAAGTGAAGATTGGCCACTTAGGCTTCCGATGCCAGCTTCTGTGCCTTGGCAACGGCTTCCTCGATGCCGCCGACCATATAGAACGCGGCTTCGGGCAGGTGATCATACTCGCCGTCGACGACGGCCTTGAACGACTTCACCGTATCCTCGACCTGTACGAATTTGCCGCTGATGCCGGTGAAGACTTCGGCGACGTGGAAGGGCTGGCTGAGGAATTTCTGGATCTTGCGCGCGCGGCTGACGATCAGCTTATCTTCTTCGCTCAGCTCGTCCATGCCGAGAATGGCGATGATGTCCTGCAGCGATTTGTACTTCTGCAGCGTTTCCTGAACGCGGCGGGCGGTGTCGTAATGCTCCTGCCCGACGACGGCGGGGGTGAGCACGCGTGAGGTCGAATCGAGCGGATCGACCGCCGGATAGATGCCGAGTTCCGAAATCGCGCGGTTCAGTGTGGTCGTCGCGTCCAAGTGGGCGAACGACGTGGCCGGCGCCGGATCGGTGAGATCGTCCGCCGGCACGTAGATCGCCTGTACCGACGTGATCGAGCCCTTGTTGGTGGAGGTGATGCGCTCCTGCAGCGCCCCCATGTCGGTCGACAGGGTGGGCTGATAACCCACGGCCGACGGAATGCGGCCGAGCAGCGCCGACACTTCCGAACCCGCCTGTGTGAAGCGGACGATGTTGTCGACGAAGAAAAGAACGTCCTGGCCCTCAACATCGCGGAAATACTCGGCGATGGTCAGACCCGAGAGCGCGACGCGGGCGCGCGCACCCGGGGGCTCGTTCATCTGGCCGAACACCAGTGCAACCTTCGACCCCTCGGGCGTCGGGTTGCCATCGGCATCCTTGGCGATGACGCCCGCGTCGAGGAATTCGTGATAGAGATCATTGCCTTCGCGGGTGCGCTCACCGACGCCGGCGAACACCGACACGCCGCCGTGGCCCTTGGCGATGTTGTTGATCAGTTCCTGAATGAGCACGGTCTTCCCGACGCCCGCACCGCCGAACAGGCCGATCTTGCCGCCGCGTGCATAGGGCGCGAGCAGGTCGATGACCTTGATACCGGTGACCAGAATCGCGCTCTCGGTCGACTGATCGACGAATTCCGGAGCCTTGGCGTGGATCGGTGCGGTCTGCGTCGCTCCGATGGGGCCACGCTCGTCGATCGGCTCGCCGATGACGTTCATGATGCGGCCCAGCGTCATCGGGCCGACGGGCATGCGGATCTGCGAACCGGTGTCGGTGACGCGCTGGCCGCGGGTCAGACCTTCGGTCGCGTCCATCGCGATCGTGCGGACGGTGTTCTCGCCGAGGTGCTGTGCGACTTCGAGGATGATGCGATTGCCGTTGTTGAACGTCTCGAGCGCCGAGAGAATCGCGGGCAGCTGATCTTCGAAGGTCACGTCGACGACCGCGCCGATGACCTGCGAAATCGCGCCGACGTTGTTCGACGTCTGGACGGGTGCTGCATCGGGCGCACCGACAGCGGCCTTGGGGGCGCGCGGCTTGCGGGCGGGCTTGTCTGCGGTGGGGGCTGCGGTTGCCATTTTCGTTTCCTGCTTTTGGGTGTCGTTAGAGCGCTTCGGCGCCAGCAATGATTTCAATCAGTTCGGTCGTAATCGCGGCCTGACGGGTGCGGTTGTAAAGCACGGTCAGCTTGTTGATCATGTCGCCCGCGTTGCGCGTCGCATTGTCCATCGCGGTCATACGACTGCCCTGTTCGGAGGCGGCATTTTCCAGCATCGCGCGGAAAATCTGGATCGCGACGTTGCGGGGCAACAGATCGGCGAGGATGGTTTCCTCGTCGGGCTCGTATTCCACCGCCGCCTGTGCGCCCACGGGAGCAACAGCGGGGGCGGGGGCCAGCGGCACCGGGATGATCTGAATGCCGGTCGGCTCCTGCACCAGCGCCGAACGGAACCTCGCGAAGAACAGGTGCGCTATGTCGTACTCGCCCGCTTCGAACCGCTCGATCAGGTCATGCGCGACGATCTGTGCATCGGTGAAGGCGACATTCTTGATGTGGCCGACTTCCTGGTCGTGCAGGATCTGCTTGGGGTAGAAGCGGCGCAGGACGCGACCCTTCTTGCCCGCGAGGTAGAACTTAACGGTCTTGCCCGCGGCTTCCAGCTCGACCGCCTTGGCGCGCGCGGCGCGGACGATGTTCGTGTTGAACGCCCCTGCAAGCCCGCGCTCGGACGTCGCGACGACGATCAGGTGAACCTGATCCTTGCCGGTGCCGGCGAGCAGCTTGGGGCTGCTTTCGCTGACCGTCACCTTGGCGGCCAGGCTCGACATCACGGCTTCGAGACGCTCGGCATAGGGACGACCGGCAACCGCCGCTTCCTGCGCACGGCGCAGTTTCGCGGCGGCGACCATCTTCATCGCCTTGGTGATCTTCTGCGTCGACTTCACCGAGCCAATCCGCATTTTGAGGGCCTTGAGGCTCGCCATTTACTTACGCAAACGTCTTCGCGAAGGCGTCGAGCGCGGCTTTCAGCCCCGCCTTGGCTTCGTCGCCCAAGTCCTTGGTATCGCGGATCGTCTTGAGCACGCCAGCGTGGTTCGCGCGCAGGTCGGCGAGCATCGCTTCCTCGTAACGCGTGACGTCCGTCACACCGACGCTATCGAGATAGCCGTTGACGCCAGCGAAGATCGATGCGGTCTGCTCCTCGAACGGCATCGGCGCGTACTGCTTCTGCTTGAGAAGCTCGGTCAGGCGCGCACCACGGTTGAGCAGCTTCTGCGTCGAGGCATCGAGGTCCGACCCGAACTGCGCGAACGCCGCCATTTCGCGGTATTGTGCGAGCTCAAGCTTGATCGAGCCGCTGACCTTCTTCATCGCCTTGGTCTGCGCGGCGGAACCGACGCGGCTCACCGACAGACCCACGTTGATGGCGGGACGAACGCCCTGATAGAACAGGTCGGTTTCGAGGAAGATCTGGCCGTCGGTGATCGAAATCACGTTGGTCGGGATATAAGCCGACACGTCGCCTGCCTGCGTCTCGATGATCGGCAGCGCGGTCAGCGAACCGTTGCCGTTCGCGTCGTTCAGCTTCGCCGCGCGCTCGAGCAAACGGCTGTGCAGATAAAAGACGTCGCCGGGATAGGCTTCGCGGCCCGGCGGACGACGCAGCAGCAGCGACATCTGGCGATAGGCGACGGCCTGCTTCGACAGATCGTCATAGACGATGACGGCGTGCATGCCGTTATCGCGGAAATACTCGCCCATCGCGCAGCCGGTGTAGGGCGCGAGGAACTGCAGCGGGGCGGGCTCGGACGCGGTCGCGGCGACGACGATCGAATATTCCATCGCGCCGGCTTCTTCGAGCGCGCGCACGATCTGCGCAACGGTCGACCGCTTTTGTCCGATGGCGACATAGATGCAGTAGAGCTTGTTGTTCTCGTCGGTGCCCGCGTGCCCGGCCTTCTGGTTGATGAAGGTGTCGATCGCAACCGCCGTCTTGCCGGTCTGGCGATCGCCGATGATCAGTTCGCGCTGGCCGCGGCCGACCGGGACGAGCGCATCGAGCGCCTTGAGGCCGGTCTGCACGGGCTCGTGCACCGATTTGCGCGGGATGATGCCCGGCGCCTTCACTTCGACGCGCGAACGCTGGTCGGTGACGATCGGGCCCTTGCCGTCGATGGGATTGCCGAGACCGTCGACGACGCGCCCCAACAGCCCCTTGCCGACGGGGACGTCCACGATGGTGCCGGTCCGCTTGACGACATCGCCTTCCTTGATTTCCGAGTCCGACCCGAAAATCACGACGCCGACGTTGTCGGCCTCCAGGTTGAGCGCCATGCCCTGCACGCCATTGGCGAAGGCGACCATCTCACCGGCCTGGACATTGTCGAGGCCGTGGATGCGCGCGATGCCGTCGCCGACCGACAGCACTTGCCCGGTCTCGGAGACTTCGGCTTCCGTGCCGAAGGACGCAATCTGGTCCTTGATAACACGGGAAATTTCAGCGGCGCGGATATCCATCGTTCTAACTCAGCCTTTCATCGCGTGCGCGAGGGTATTCAGTTTCGTGCGGATCGACCCGTCGATCATCTGGCTGCCGATCTTGACGATCAGCCCGCCGAGAATCGCCGGGTCGGTTTTCATGTCGATCGCGACGTCGCGCCCGACACGGGTCTTGAGCTTGGCTTTCAGCGCCGACACCTGATCGGCGCTCAGCGGGTGCGCGGTCGTCACCTGTGCAGTCGTTTCGCCCCGGTAATTGGCGGCCATCGCGCGGAACGCGGCAATCACGGCAGGGGCCTGACGCAGCCGACGGTTCGTCGCTAGGACGCCCAGGAAATTGACGGTCAGCGTATCGAGCTTCAGCGTCGCACCGACCGCCTTGATAGCGGCAGCAGCGGCACCGCGACCTACCAGCGGACTGGTGACCAGGCGCTTCAGATCGGCCGACTGCTCGAGCGCAGACTCAAGCGTCTTCAGGCTCGTCTCGACGGTGTCGAGAGCCTTGCCCTCACGCGCGAGATCGAACAGCGCGGCTGCGTAGCGGCCCGGAAGGCTAGCCTGAATACCGGCGGAATTCTCCACGCGCGAACGTCTCCAAAGACCTGTTGAACCCGCGCGGCAGCACTTCGCAAAAGCGCCTATGCATCGGAATGGCGCGCGCCTAGCATCGGCATTGCTGCGATGCAAGGCGGGGCTTATGGCGACGGGCAGTCCCGCCCCTGACGGAGAGAATGATGACCGGAGTCTACGCCGACTATCTGGATGGCAACGATACCTGTGAAGCCTATGTCGCATTTCCCGCCGGTGACGGGCCGCATCCGGCCGTGCTCGTCGCCCATCAATGGTCGGGCCAGAGCGACCACGAACGCGCGACTGCCGACAAGCTGGCGGCGCTCGGTTATGTCGGCATTGCCATCGATGTGTACGGCAAGGGCAACCGCGGCGCCCCCGATGCGGCGGACCATAGCGGCTTGATGATGCCATGGGCGACCAATCGCGCGGCGTTGAAACAGCGCCTGATGGCAGCGGTCGACTTCGCCAAGGGGCATGAAGCCGTCGATACCGGCAAGATTGCCATCATGGGTTATTGCTTCGGCGGCCTGTGCGCCCTGGATGTCGCGCGTTCGGGGACGACGGACGTCAAGGGCGCGATCAGCATCCACGGCGTGTTCGGGGCGCCGAACATCGGCCCGCAGGCAGATATTTCGACCAAGGTGCTGATCCTCCACGGCTGGGAGGATCCGATGGCCAAGCCGGCCGATGTCGAGGCGGTGGCGAAGGAACTGACGGCGGCAAAGGCCGACTGGCAACTTCATGCCTATGGCCACGCGATGCATGCCTTTACCGGCATCAACATCAACATGCCCGAGCGTGGCTTGAAGTACGACGCTAACGCGGACCGCCGGTCATGGGCGGCGACACTGGCGTTTTTGAACGAGATTTTCGGCTAGTCTTGTCCTGGCAGCATCCGTGCGAAGGTGCCGTCGCCGTCGAGGAAGATGTGCTGCATCGCCGCGCCGATGTAGAGCACGAGCAGCGCAATGAGCAGGTAGGCCAGATTCTCGTGCGCGCCCCCCATGGCACCTGCCAAGGCCTTGTTCTGTGCCACCGGCAGGAACGGGATGCCGAACAGGCCATACCACTCGAGTGGATATTTGCGCCCGCCCGCCGAAGTCATCAGCCAGCCGCTAAGCGGAATCGCGAGGGTCAGGGTGTAAAACCCCCAGTGGGTCACCTTTGCGGTGGCGACTTCCCGGCCTTTCAGGGTCGGCTCATAGGGCGGGGGGCGGTGACCGAGCCGCCACAACAACCGTAAAAGACTCAGCACAAGAATGGTTATGCCGGTCGCCTTGTGGATGGGCATGTATTTGTCGAGCAGCCCACTGCAAAGATTGCCGATGATGGCGAGGCCGATGAGCCAGTGCAGCGCAATGGCAACGCTCGAATCGCCGGTCCGGGCGGCTTCGGTCATTCCTGGCTCCTCGATGCAACCGCAGGATGCCTTGGGTGGCGACCACTGTCGACTCACCTCGCTTTGGCGGTGTTTTCGCGGGGCCGGGGTATCGCAACAGCCGACCGCAATGTTTGTGAGAATGACACGTAACTGTAATAATAAATTAGCCCTAAATTTGGTGCTGTGGCGCCAGACCGCATTCGCGATTCTGCGGTCGGCGTGCGCGAAACTGTCGCGACGGCCCGCACCCAGACCCGCAATAATCGCGACCGGGCTCATGAGCTCGACACGCTGGTGGGCGAAATCAACGGGACCCTCGAGCTGATCGACACGATTGCCCGACAGACGAACTTGCTTGCACTCAACGCCTCGATCGAAGCGGCGCGGGCGGGGGAAAGTGGTCGCGGATATGCGGTTGTGGCTGAGGCTGGGGTAGTGAAGATGCTGGCACGGCGAACGCGCGATGCCGCGGGCGATATCGATGCCCGGTTGGCCCGCATGCGCGATACAGCGCACAACGTGGCGCGGTCGAGCGAGGCCATCGATACGCTGGTTGGCTCGCTCGACGAATCGGCGACAAGCATTGCCGAGGCGGTCGACCACCAGCGGACGGCAACGCGCGAAATCGCCTATGCCATGTCCACAGTCGGTCAGGGGACCGAAGAGGCGGCATCGGGCATGGGCCAGTTGCGTGAGCGCGCTGAATCGGCGCGCGAAACGGCGCAGGGCCTGCTGAAGATTGCCGACGCAATCGCGTCCCAGTCGGAGCATTTGCGGCGCGAAGTTTCCGGGCTCGTCGATACCGTCAAGGCGGCCTGAACGGCGCTCCGCTTTGACCGCAAGCAGCGGGAAGCGAAGCAAAATGACAAGCAGTAGAGGCAGGGCATCGATAAGGAGCCTGCCATGACCTACCGTATCACCGGCCTCGATCCCGCTACTTTCGCGCGGCTCACGTCTGCGAGCGACGCCGATCTCAAAGCTCAGGGCGCCGTACGCGTCATCGCCACGAAAAAGCCGGGCTATCCCTGCCGTATCACGCTGGAGGATGCCGAGCCTGGGGAAACGCTGATCCTGCTCAACCATGTCAGTCATGATGTCGCCACGCCGTATCGCAGCAGCTATGCGATCTATGTACGTGAAGTTGCGACGGCCCAGGCCGAGTACATCGATGCCGTACCCCCGATATTCGACGGACGCCCGCTTGGGCTGCGCGCTTTCGATGCGGACGGCATGTTGAAAGCGGCCATACTCGCGATGCCGGGGCAAGCGGACCAGCAAATTCGATCTGTATTCGCCGATCCCGACATCGCCTATATCCATGCGCACAATGCCGCGCACGGATGCTTTGCGGCGAAGGTGGAGCGGGCGTCGTGAGCCATTTCATGGGTACCGTATCGCACGCTGTCACGATCGGCGTACCCGCCGACAAGGCCTGGGCGGCCATCAGCGATGTCGGGCTGCTTCACGTCCGCGTGGCACCCGGACTGGTCTCGGACACGCGTCTCGAAGATGGCGGCGATGTGCGTATCGTCACTTTCGCGAATAACGCCGTCCTGAAGGAGCACATCATCAGCAACGATGCCGAGACGATGCGCCTCGCGTGGACGGCGTCGGGCGGGCCGTGGACGCATCACAACGCCTCGTTGCAGATTCGTGCCGATGGTACAGGTTGCACGGCGACGTGGACGGCCGATGTTCTTCCCCAGGTTGCGGCAGCCTCCGTCGCACAGTTCGTCGAAATGGGACTTGCGACCTTCAAGGCGCATATGGAGTCAGAGACATGACGGAGATCGATGCCGAAATCGCCTGGGCGGCATTTGCCGCGCGCAACCGCGCGTTCGACGGGATGTTCGTCGGCGCGGTCAAGACGACGGGCATTTATTGCAAGCCGTCGTGCGCTGCGCGCCACCCGCTGCCGCACAATGTCGAATATTTCGCCGATGGCGAAGGTGCGCGGGCGGCGGGATATCGCGCGTGCCTGCGCTGCAAGCCCGACGAAATCGGGCGAGATCGCGAGGCTGTGGCCAAGGCGATCCGCCTGATCGAGCGCGCGGAGGACGTGCCGCTGCTTGACGACCTCGCCGCCGCGGTCGGCTATGCGCCGCACCACTTTCACAGATTGTTCAAACGCGACACCGGCGTCACGCCGGCGGCCTATGCCCGTGCGCTCCGTGCCAAGAGGACCGAAATCATGTTGAAGCAAACCGATACTGTTACCGCCGCGCTCTATGATGCCGGCTATCAAAGCCCCAGCCGATTCTATGCCGCCGCCCCCGATCGCCTCGGCATGACGCCCTCCGCGTGGAAGCGGGGCGGGGCGGGGGTGGCGATCCGCTATGCCATCGTCGATACCGTGCTGGGCAAGATGCTGCTGGCCGCGACCGAGAAGGGCATTTGTCGTCTGTCGTTCGACGAAGACGAAGGCGAACTGCGCCGGCGCTTTCCCAATGCGACGATCGAGCCCGGCGGCGCGGCGATGGCCGATCTGGTCGAAGGCGCCATTGCGGCCTGTGCCGACCCGGCCAACATGCCCGACCTGCCGCTCGATGTCGCGGGTACCGCATTTCAGCAAGCGGTGTGGGACGAACTCCGGCGCATACCGCCCGGCGAGACGCGCAGCTACGCCGCGATTGCAGCGGCGGTCGGCAAACCGGCAGCAGTGCGCGCCACAGGGTCGGCAAATGGTGCGAACAATGTGGCGGTGCTCATTCCGTGCCACCGCGTGATCCGGACCGACGGCACGCTGGGCGGCTATGCCTATGGGCTGGAGCGCAAGAGCGATTTGTTAAAGCGCGAGTCTAAGGCTTAGTGCTCGTCGACCTGCAGCTATAGACCAGTCGCTCGTTCGGCTGCGGCGGCAACACGGCGCGGATCGCGCTTTCCATTTCGGCGACCGACTGGCGCTGGCCGGGGTCGGCGGTGCAGCTTTCGTTTTTGTAGCCCGAACGGATTTCGCGCGCCTTATCCATTGCGTCGGCCCCCATCAGGAACCGTTCGACGGTGTAGCGCGATTTCGACGGGTCATAGCTCTGGATTGTGACGGTCGCTTCGCCATTGGGGACGAACGTGCGGCTCCATGTTCCCGCATTCGCGCCATATTGCGTCTTGCCGTTGACGCAGCCGTCGTCGCGCCAGTCGAGCGGGACGTCGTCGGCCTTCGACAGTTTCACGACGCTGCGTGCGGCGTCGATCGTACACAGTTTTGCGCCGGAGCCGTCGTCCGCGCCCAGCACGATGGCGGGCTTCGCCGGATACAGCTTCGCATAGCGATCCTCGGCATCGGACATTTTGGGCCGCGCCAGAAAGACGATGATTGCGCCCAGAATCAGCGCGCCACCGATTGCCAACGTCGCCCATGCCGCAGTCTTGTTCTTGCGGCGGCTGTCGGCAAACAGGATCATGAAGCCGACGACGCTGAGCGCGCCCAGCACCAGCAGTCCGGCGGCCAGCGCCATGCCGTTGTCGCGCTCGCCGGCAATATCGTCGCGGATCTTCTGTTTTTCGACGCTTGCACGTTCGCTTTCGCTCGCCGCCCGCCGGGCATCGCGTGCGGCAGCATCCGCCTCCGCCTGAGAGAGCGCGCCATTGCGCGCCGATACCTCATCCGCGCTGAGGCACGGCGTGGTCACCACATTCGGCGTGATCTTTGCCTTGGCAAGGAAGTTCGCGAGCTCCTTCACCGACAGGGCAAAGGCAAAAGGGGAATCGATTCCCTCGCTCACCGACAGAAAGCTGTTGATGCCGATCACCCGGCCACAGGCATCGACCAACGGCCCGCCCGAATTGCCGCGCCCGATATTCGCGTCGTGCAGCACGGTGTCGTAGCGCGCATTGGTGCGCCGCCCGCCGACATGGCCGAGCGATTTGACCGGAGCTTGCGGTCGGATCAGCTCGTCGATGCCTGAGGCCATCGCGCGGTCGACGCCATAGGGATAGCCGAGCGCCGCGACCGCCGCTCCATCGGCAATCGCGCCGCCGTACAGCACCACCGGTTCGATCCGGCCGTTCGAAATCTCGATGACGGCCAGGTCGATGTCGGGGGCGTAGGCCACGACCTTGCCTTCATATCGTTTGCGCCCTTCGCTGGGCACGACGCCGACGAATCCGCCATTCTCCACCGCGCGTTCGACGACATGGGCGTTGGTCACGATCTTGGTCGGCGTGACCGCCACGCCCGACCCCATGCCGACACCGCCATCACTGCCGTCGTCGGTGACGACGATCCGCACGACGCTGCGCGCGGCGGCGTCGACGTCGGCGTTCTGCTCGGCCGAAGCGGGCACGGCGGCAAACGCCAAGGCGAATAGCCAGAGCGTCTTCACAAAGGTCACGAAAGTCACGGTACGTTGCCGGAAAATTCCGGTGAAGCGACGCGTTGCGTAAGGTGAATCGAGGGCAATTTTGGGCGCGGTGGGCGTCATGCGGCGACCATAGTTTGGTCGATCACCTGTAGGACAGCGGTTTTTTGAAATTCGGGATCAGACAAAACTGTAAGGGTCCACATCCACTGCAACACGCACCCCGCGCCCCCATTCCAGCGCGCCGAGCCATCCCCGGATCACGTCCTGAACGTCGAGCGCGCGGCGGGCGTGGATGAGAAGGCGGACACGGTGACGACCGCGCAGCATCGCGAGCGGGGCAGGGGCGGGTCCGAACACTTCCATCCCTTCGACCGCCGGTGCCGCCTTGGCGATGCGCGCGGCGGTATCGGCTGCTTCGCGCTGGTTTTCCGACGATACGATGATGGCGGCCAGGCGCCCGAACGGCGGTGCCCCGGCGTCGCGGCGGCTTTCGGTTTCGGCGGCGTAGAAGGCGTCTGCATCTCCCGAGACCAGTGCTTCGATCACGGGCGCACCGGGTTCGTGAGTCTGGACGAACACGCGACCGGGCTTGCTCCCGCGTCCCGCCCGCCCGGCGACCTGCGCGATCTGCTGAAAACTGCGTTCCGCCGCGCGCAGGTCGCCGCCTTGCAGACCCAGGTCGGCGTCGATCACCCCGACCAGGGTCAGATTGGGAAAATGATAGCCCTTGGTCACCAGTTGCGTGCCGATGACGATGTCGATCTCACCCGCTTCCATCTTGCCGACGAATTCGGCGGCCTTTGCCGGGGACCAAAGCGTGTCGGAAGTGACGATGGCACGGCGGGCCTCGGGGAAGAGTTCGGCCACTTCGTCGGCAATGCGCTCGACGCCGGGTCCGCAGGCGACAAGCGAGTCTTCTTCGCCGCACTCGGGGCATTTCTTCGGCGGCGACATGACGTGGCCGCAATGGTGACACTGCAACCGCGCGAGTAACCGATGCTCGACCATCCAGGCCGTGCAATTGGGACACTGGAACCGGTGGCCGCAGTGACGGCACAAGGTCAGCGGCGCATAGCCGCGCCGATTGAGGAACAGCAGCGCCTGTTCCTTGCGATCCAGCACATCCTCCATCGCCGTGACCAGCGTCGGGGCAAGCCAGCGTCCGCGCGGCGGGGCGTCCTGCGTCAGGTCGATGGCGGCAATAGCCGGCATTTGTGCGGCGCCATAGCGGCCGGGCAGCTTCAGTTCCCTGTAATTGCCGAGCGCGACCTGTTGTCGGGTCTCGATGGCGGGCGTGGCGCTGGCCAGGACGACCGGGCACCCCTCGAACCGCGCGCGCATTACCGCGACGTCGCGCGCGTGGTAATGAACGCCGTCCTCTTGCTTGAAACTGGTCTCGTGCGCCTCGTCGATGACGATCAGCGCCAGGTCGCGATAGGGCAGGAAGAGGGCAGAGCGCGCGCCGACGGTGACCCGTGCCTCGCCCGACCCGATGGCGCGCCAGGCACGACGACGCTGCGACTGGCGCAGGCCTGAATGCCACGCCACCGGTTGGTGACCGAACCTTGCCTCAAAGCGGCGCAGGAAGGGTTCGGTGAGTGCGATCTCGGGGAGGAGGACGAGCGATTGCCGACCCTGTCGCAGAGCTTCGGCGATCGCCTCGAAATAGACCTCCGTCTTGCCCGAACCCGTGACGCCATCGAGCAGCGTCGGCGCGAACGCGCGGTCCCGAACGTCGGTGACCAGCGCATCCGACGCGGCGGTCTGCTCAATGGAGAGAATGGGCGGCGCATAATCGGCGTCTGGCATCGGATAGGGATTGTCGACCGTGACTTCGACTGCCTCGACAGCGCCGATCTTCACAAGGCCGCGGATCACTCCGTCAGAGACGTCGGCGATCATGGCGAGTTCGCGGACCAGCCCTTGCCGTTCACCGATCCGTTCCAGTGCCTGGGCACGTTGGGGTGTCAGCCGATCCGGCAACTTGCCCGTCGCCCGATATTCGATCACCGACCGCCGGTCGTCGAGCGCCGAAGCACTCGCCAGAGTCATGCGGACGACCGCCGCAGGCGGGCTGAGATAATAGTCGGCGGTCCATTCGATCAGCCGCCGCAGCGGTGCCGCTATCGGGGGTAGGTCATAGACTGACAACAGGTTCCGCAGCCGGTTGTCGCCGACCTCTGCATCGGATGGCATGCGGTCGGCTTCCCACACGACGCCCGCCAGTTGGCGTGGTCCGAGCGGCGCGAGCACGATGCTGCCCGGCTCGACCGACATGCCCTGCGGCACCCGGTAATCGAGCGGGCCGAGCGCGGCATTGAGGGTAAGGACGCGGGCGCGTGACATCTGGGGCGGCTTAGGGTTTACTTGCGCCCAATGACAACGGGGGATGGGGACCTCATGTTCGATTTGATGAGCCGGCGCACACTGCTTGCAACGGTCGCATTGGCGCCACTGGTCGCGCTTCCCGGATGTGCGACGACGGGTCAGTTCGACCTGACCGAAGCGATCCGGCGTTTGCTCGGGTTGTCGGCGCAGCGGGCGTTTGCAGCGCTGGTGCAGGAAAACGGCTTTTTTGAAAGCGATATTGCGCGGATTTCTCTTCCTGACGCGCTGGGCGGCGAGCGCGCGACATCTATCCTGTCAGCGGTGTTGCGGAGTCAGGCCTTCCGGGAACGGCTGACGCGCACCGTTAACCGCGCCGCCGAACGTGGCGCGGCGCTGGCAGCACCAGTCGTGACCGATGTGATCCGCACGATGACTGTCGGCGATGTGGTGGCGGTGGTGCGCGGCGGGCCGTCGGCGGCAACGGGGCTGTTGCAGGGGGCGCTCGGCGACCGGCTGATCGAAACCATGATGCCGGGTATCGGCGACGGGCTGAAACTGTTCGATTCGGGTGCGGTGACCGAGGCGTTGCGGCTCGCCACGGGGATCGATTTCGCCGGGTTGCGCGCCGACGTGTCGCGCAAGGCGTCCGACGCGATCTACCGTGCCATCGGGCGCGAGGAGGCCGCGATCCGCGCGAATCCGGCGGCAACGGGCGACCCGCTCATTACTGCGGTATTCGGTCTGGCACGGTGACCCCAACATCCGGCAACGCCGAACTCGACGGGTTCATCGCCAAATTTTCGCCCGACGTCGCCGCGCTAACCCATGCGCTGCTGATGAAGGCACGCGCGCAACTCCCCGGAGCGGTCGTGCCGGTGTACGACAACTACAACGCGCTTGCGATCGGCTTCGGGCCGACGGAGCGGGTCAAGGATATCGTTTTCTCTTTAGCCGTGATGCCGCGCTGGGTGACGTTATGCTTCACCTGGGGGGTCAGGCTCGACGATCCGAACAAACTGCTTGGCGGCGGGGGTAGCCAGATAAGACACATCCGCCTGCACACGCCCGAGGCCTATGACGATCCCGACGTACAGGGATTTATTGCGCAAGCCCTAGCCAACGCGGAACCGCCGATCGGCCTTTCGGCGACCGGCGGCATCGTGATCAAATCGATTTCGGCCAAGCAACGTCCGCGTCGCCCAGCCTGAGCTCGCTCAGAACGGCTTCGGCACGTCGTTTGGGCCTCGCGTGCGGTTGTTCTTCAGGCGATCGATGTGCGCCTGCGACCGGTCCAGCATCGCCATGATCAGGCCTTGTTCGCGGTTGGTGAAGCCGGGGCGGCTGTCGCGGTAGCGGGCTTCCTGACGCTTGATGGCGCGTTGCTCATTGGTGAGAGTGCGGCGTTCGCTCAGGCTCAGCTTGCCCGAACGTTTGCCGGCGTCGATCTGGCGCTGCTGGTTGGCCTGACGGATGTCGATGCCGACGTCGGCCTGCGCGGCTGTGCCGATCGTCAACGAGGCGAGGGCGAGCATAACTATCTTTTTCATGGGTCTTCTCCGTATTTACGGGGATGCAACGCATGAGCGGCGATTTGGTCCCGGATAAATAGTTTCAGACGCGCAACGAGATGGCGGAAGCAGCAAGAGCGGTGGGATAGAGCATCGCATTCTCGTCAGAAATGCGGTTGCGCAGTCGCGTCAGAACGCCGCGTGTTGCGCCGCAAAACAAGCGCCATTCGGCCGCCGCGGCATCCTCCGTCCAGCGCGTGAGATAGCTGGTCAATTCATAGGTCAGCGACGCATAGTCGGTGAAGAACTGTCCGGCCAGATAGGCGGTTGCCGGGTCGGCTGCTGCCATCAAGCGGGGGTAAACCTCCGCATCTTCCTTGGCCAAATGGTCGTGAAGCAACGTGCAAAGTGTCGTTCGTAGTTTAATCGCGCGGGCGACATTCGGGCGAGCCGGGATCAGGACGCGCTCGAGACCGTCGGCCATCTCCGCCAGCTCGTCGTGTTCCCGGATCAAATGCTCAAAACTTACCATTACCAATGTTCCGCGTGCCCGAGGTACAAGAGACAACGACTGCATTTTCAAAAACTTGCGTCGCGGGGCGGTGCGGCGGGAAACAATCGACGACAGACTGATTGCAATCACCACGGCTGCCCCTCTATGCGGGCAGCACACATCATCATCGGGACCATGCCGCATGAAATTTTTCGTCGATACCGCTGACACTGCCGACATTGCCGAGCTGGCAGCGACCGGATTGCTCGACGGTGTGACCACCAACCCGTCGCTGATCGCGAAATCGGGGCGGCAGTTTCTCGACGTCGTGAAGGAGATTTGCGGGCTGACCGACGGGCCGGTGTCGGCCGAGGTCGTCGCGCTCGACCATGCGGGCATGATGCGCGAAGCCGAAATCTTGCGGAAGCTCGCCGACAATGTGTGCGTGAAAGTGCCGCTGACGCTCGACGGGCTGAAAACGTGCAAGGCACTGACCGGCGAGGGGACGCTGGTCAACGTGACCTTGTGCTTTGCGCCGGCGCAGGCGCTGCTCGCCGCAAAAGCGGGCGCGACCTTCATCTCGCCGTTCGTCGGGCGGCTCGACGATATCGGGCAGGACGGGATGGACCTGATCCGCGACATCCGGCTTATCTATGACAATTACGCGTTCGAGACCGAGATTCTGGTCGCCAGTGTGCGCCACCCGATCCACATTCTGGAGAGTGCGCGTATCGGTGCCGATGTGATGACCGCGCCGCCCGCCGTCATCAAGGCGCTGTTCAACCATCCGCTGACCGACAAGGGGATTGCCGGATTCATGGCCGACTGGGCGAAAACGGGGCAGAGCATTGTCTGAAGCGGTGGCGGCTTTCGGCGCGTTCCTCACCCGCGACCGCCGCCGCTCGCCGCACACTGTCCGCGCGTATGTCGCCACCGCCGAGCGGTTGATCGAACATCTGGGCGGGACCGCTATGCCCGATGCCCGCCAACTCCGCGAGTATCTCGCCGCCCGCCGTGCCGACGGTCTCTGCAACGCCAGCGCCGCGCGCGAATTGTCGGCAGTGCGCGCGTTCATCCACTTTACCGGCGGCGACGATGCGATGCCCCGGATGCGCGGGCCGAAGGTCAAGCGCGGCGTCCCGCGTCCGGTTTCCCCCGCTGAGGCGATGGCATTGGCCGAAGATGTGGCGGGGCAGGGCCGCGAAGCCTGGATTTCGGCGCGCGACTGGGCTGTGCTGATGCTGCTTTATGGCGCGGGTCTGCGGATCGGCGAGGCGCTGGGGCTGACCGGCGCAGTGTTGCCGCTCGGCAAAGTGATGGCGGTCACCGGCAAGCGCGACAAAACGCGGATGGTGCCGTTGCTCCCGCAAGTCACCGAGGCGATCGACACCTATGTCGAGGCCTGCCCGCACCCCTGCGACCGGACGACGCCGCTGTTCCGCGGCGTGCGCGGCGGTCCGCTCGATCCCTCGACCGTGCGGCGCTCCGTCCGGATCGCGCGTCAACGACTGGGACTGGCCGAGCGCACAACTCCGCACGCGCTGCGCCATAGTTTCGCCACGCACCTGCTGGCGCGGGGGGCGGATTTACGGTCGCTGCAGGAATTGCTGGGCCATGCGAGTTTGACCTCGACGCAGATCTATACCTCGGTCGATGCGGCGCATTTGCTGGATGTGTACCGGAACGCGCATCCGAGGGCCTAGGCCGACAGCAGTGCACCGAGCCGTTTCGCAAAGTCCTGCAGCGCCGTGACGACCTGTCCGGCGCTGAGCGTGCGGGGCTGCGGATCGATCGCGCAGACTGTACCCCAAAAGCTCCCGTCGCTGAGCACAATGGGCAGCGAGGCATAGCTTTTGAAGCCGTAAAGAATGGGCACCGGATGCGTCCGCCACGCCATGTCTTCGGCGACGCTGTCGATGACGACCTGTTGGCCCGACTGGCGGATTTCGTTGCAGATCGTGGTTGAGATCTCGAGTTCGTCACCGGGCTTCAATCCGAATTCGATCTTGTCGACCACCTGCGCGGCGATCCAGCGCTCCTCGGTCACCCGTGCCACGGCGGCAAAGCCCATGCCGGTGACCTCGCAGACTTCGTAAAGGATGCGCTCGATTTCGGGCTGGTCGCCTTGTGCCGCGACCGACTGTGCGAACCCGTCGTTCAAAGTCTGGCCTCGACCGCATCCCAGATCATGCCAGCCGTATCGGTCCCGTTGAACCGGTCGATCGCCACGATGCCGGTCGGCGAGGTCACGTTGATTTCGGTCAGCCATTCGCCGCCGATCACATCGATGCCGACAAAGATCAGGCCGCGCTTCTTGAGTTCCGGCCCCATCGCCGCGCAGATTTCGCGTTCGCGGGGTGTCAGGTCGGATTTGGCAGCAGTCCCACCGACGGCAAGGTTGCTGCGGATTTCGCCTTCGCCGGGGATGCGGTTGACCGCGCCCGCGACTTCGCCATCGACCAGCACGATACGCTTGTCGCCCGCCGCAACGCTGGGCAGGAATGCCTGCACCATATGCGGTTCGACATAGGATGTGTTGAACACTTCGATCAGCGACGACAGGTTTGCGCCGTCCGATCCGATCTTGAAGATCGCCTTGCCGCCATTGCCGTGCAGCGGCTTCAGCACGATCTCGCCGTGCTCGCTCAGGAACTTGCGCGCCGCGCCCAGCGACCGGGTGATCATGGTCGGCGGCATGAAGCGCGCGTAATCAAGGACGAACAGTTTTTCCGGGGCATTGCGCACGCTGGCAGGGTCATTGGCGACGAGCGTTTCGCCCTGGATGCGTTCGAGCAGGTGGGTCGCGGTGATGTAGCTCAGGTCGAACGGTGGATCCTGCCGCATCCAGACGACGTCCACGTCGCGGCCGAGATCGAGCACGCTCGGCTCGCCCAGGTCGAAATGATTGCCCGTCTCACGCCGCACCGTAACGGGCCACGCCATCGCATAAAGGCGTCCGCCCTCCCACGTCAGGTCGTCCACGCCGTAATAGAACAGCGTAGCGCCGCGCGCCTGTGCCGACAGCATCAGCGCAAAAGTCGAATCCCCGGCGATGTTGAGGCCGTCGAGCGGGTCCATCTGGAAAGCGATGCGGAGGATCATGAAATTGCCCTATCGCTCTATTCGACTTTCGTCACCCCGGCGGCACACAATCGGAAAGAAGAAGGTGGTTTCAAGCGGAGGCGCGAAGGGCAAGCTCTTCTTCGCGGCTTCGCGTGAAAACCTTTTCTCTCTTATTTTTGAGCGAGAAAGCTTGCGGCACAGCGCCTACCCCTCCCACACGTTCGTCAAATGCTTCGGCATCCGCCCGGGCGCAATCAGGATGACGTCGATGCGGATGTCGCCCCCCGGAAAGGCGTAACGGGCCGCAAGCGCGGAAGCCGCCGCCGCGACCCGGCGCAAACGGTGGTGGTCGATGGCGTGATCAAGATCGGCCAGTGTCCCCCGCGTCTTGACCTCGACGAACGCGGTGGTGCGGAACCGCCGTGCGACGATATCGACTTCGCCGACCGGCGTCCGAACCCGCGTACCGACGATGCGCCAACCCTTTATCCGCAGATACCAGGCGGCGATGCGTTCCGCGCGACGACCGCGCGACTCGGCCGCCGCGCGACTCATTCGGCGCCCTTGAGTTGCAGCGCGCGCGCATAGAGCGTGCGACGGTCGAGGCCTGTCGCCTCCGCGACTTCGCTCGCCGCGCGACCGAGCGGCAGGCGCGTCAGTGCCTCACGCAGCGCGGCATCGGTGTCGATGGCAATTTCGCGAACGGCGGGCGGTCCGACCAGCACCACGATCTCCCCCTTGGGCGGGGCATCGGCGTATCGGCTGGCAAGATCGGTCAGGCTGCCGGTCACGCATTCCTCATAGGCCTTGGTCAGTTCGCGTGCGACGGCGGCTTCGCGGTCGCCGAGCACGTCGCGCAGCGCCGCCAGTGTCGCCCCCAGACGCGGCCCCGATTCGTAAAATACAAGCGTTGCCGGGACATGGGCGAGTTCGGCAATGGCATCCGCCTTGGCCTTTGCCTTGGTGGGCAGGAACCCGCCGAACAGGAACCGGTCGGTCGGCAATCCGGCCAGCGTTAACCCCGCAATCGCCGCACAGGCGCCCGGCACGGTCACGACATTATGCCCCGCCGCGCGCGCGTCGCGGACCAGCTTGTAGCCGGGATCCGAAATCAGCGGTGTGCCGGCATCGGAGACCAGTGCGACCGATTCGGACCCCATGCGTGCGATCAGGCCGGGGCGCACCGCATCCGCATTGTGATCGTGGTAGTTCGTCATCGGGCGCTTCACGCCCAGGTGATTGAGCAATTTGCCCGTCACGCGGCTGTCCTCGACACACAACACATTGGCGTGCGTCAGCACCGCTGCAGCGCGCGGAGTCAGGTCGCCGAGATTGCCGATTGGCGTGGCGACGATATAGAGCCCGGGTGCGAGTGACGCGTTCATGAGGGAAGAGGGTTTCATGTCAGAGGCAAGGGCGCTGGGGCAAATTGGCGGCGCGGGCAAGTGGCTTGCGCTTTTCGGCGCGGTCATCCTGTCGGCATGCCAGGTCGTGCCAAAGGGGCCGCCGCGTCCGGTCGGCCCGGTCGACCGCCCGACAACGCAAGAACCGGTGGGGCCACTGCCGACTGATCTTCAGCGCAACCGCGTTGCCTTGCTGGTCCCCCTGACCGGGCCCAATGCGGCTGTGGGTGAATCGATTTCCAATGCGGCGAACATGGCAGTGCTCGACACGGGCGGAAAGACAATCCGGGTCACGATGTACGATACCGCAACCGGGGCCGCGGCCGCGGCACAGAAAGCGATTGCCGAGGGTAACCGGCTGATTCTGGGGCCGTTGCTGGCAGAGGATGTTCGCACCGTCGCGCCGATCGCGCGTGCGGCGCGCGTGCCGGTTGTCAGCTTTTCGAACGATGTCGGGGTCGCCGGGAACGGCGTCTATGTCATGGGCTTTGCGCCCGCCCAGTCGATCGAGCGCGTGGTTGCCTATGCGCGGAGCAAGGGGGCAACCAAGTTCGCCGGACTGGTCCCGTCGGGGCTGTACGGACAGCGGTCGTCGACCGCGTTCCTGCGCAGCGTCGAGGCGGCGGGCGGGCAGGTCGTCTCTTTGCAGACGTTCGACCGTAGTGCTGGATCGATCAGCGCGGCGGTCACGCGGATGGCGACCAAATCGCCTTATGATTCCGTCCTGATTGCCGATTCGGCGCGCGTCGCGACGCAGGCTGCGCCGTTGATCCGGGCAAAGGGCGGGGCGTCCGTCCGGCTGCTCGGCACCGAATTGTGGAATGCGGAAGGCGGCCTTGCCACCAGTCCTGCGCTGCGGGGCGCCGTGTTCGCCAGCGTTTCGGACGGCGTCTACAACCAGCTTGCGGGCAAATACCGCGCCCGGTTCGGCAAGGCGCCGTACCGGCTGTCGAGCTTGGGCTATGACGCCGTGCTGCTGGTCACGCGGATCGGCAGCGACTGGAAATACGGCAACGTCTTTCCGGCGGCACGCCTCACCGATCCCGGCGGCTTTGCCGGCATCGACGGGGCCTTCCGCTTTGGCCGCGACGGTGTCGCCGAGCGTGCGCTGGAGGTCCAGCAAGCGGGACCCGGCGGGTTCGCCGTCGTGGACGCCGCGCCACGCGGATTTTGATTTTCCCTCTCCCTGAAGGGGAGAGGGACAGGCGCGAAGCGCCAGGGTGAGCGCACCCATTGCTTCGCAGGCACTGCCCTCTCCCTCGCTCGCTGCGCTCGCATTTCCCTCTCCCCTTCAGGGAGAGGGGGGTTATGCCACAACCTCGGCCAAAATCGCATCGAGCACACCGAACCCGCGTTCGGTGACCGTGAGGCGCGGCGGCGCAAAATCGATCAGGCTCAACGAACTCAGCCGTTCGATTGCCGCACGGTCCACCGGTTCGGCAACCCCGCTGCGCGCGGCAATACGTTCGATATCAACACCTTCGCGCAGCCGCAGGCCCATCAACAGCGCCTCGACGGCGCGGTCGCGGGCGGGCAGCACATCTTCGCTTGCCATGCCGTGGCCGTTTCGGGTGACGGCACTCATCCAGTTTTCGGGCTTTTTGTGCCGGATCGTCGCCACTCCGTCGCGCCGCCCATGCGCGCCCGGCCCGACGCCGGCGTAGTCGCCGTAACGCCAGTAGGTCAGGTTATGGCGGCTCTCGGCCCCGGCACGCGCGTGGTTGGAGATTTCATAGGCAGGCAGGCCCGCCGCCGCCGTCCGCGCGCGGGTCAGGTCGAACAGGTCGGCCGCGCTGTCGTTGTCCAGCGGCGCCAGCTTGCCCTGCGCCACCAGCGTTGCGAACCGCGTGCCCGGCTCGATGGTCAGCTGATAGAGCGACAGATGTTCGGTCCCGAACGACAGCGCGCGGGCGAGTTCGGCGTTCCATGCCTCGGGCGTCTGATCCGGGCGCGCATAGATCAGGTCGAAACTGACACGCCCGAAAGCCGCCTGCGCAGTGTCGAGCGCGGCCAGACCCTCGGCGACGTCGTGTGCGCGTCCCAGAAACGCGAGCGTCTCGTTGTCCAGCGCCTGCAACCCCAGCGACACCCGGTTGACGCCGACACGCGCCAGATCGGCAAAGCGCGCTGCCTCAACCGACGACGGATTGGCCTCCAGCGTAATCTCGACATCGTCGGCAACGCGCCAATGGCCCGTCGCCGCGTCGATGATGGCGGCCACCGTCTCTGGCGGCATCAGCGACGGTGTACCGCCACCGAAGAAGATCGACCCCAGCGTCCGCCCCGGCAGCATTGTCGCCTCATGCGCCAGATCGGCGAGCAGCGCATCGCGCCATGCCGCCTGATCCACACTTTCGCGGACATGGCTGTTAAAGTCGCAATAAGGACACTTCGACACGCAGAACGGCCAGTGGACATAAAGCGCGAATGGGGGCGCAAACGGCATCGTGCTTAGTGGCGCGTTAAGCTTTGCCGGTTCCTGACCGTTAAACGTCTTTGGTCCAGCAATGGTCGCCATGTTGCGGACCGTCCTTATTGCCCTGGTGGCTCTCGTACCAGCCCTTGCGCCGGCCAGCCCGCCGCCGCGTTACGAGGTGCGCTACGATTCGACACCCGCGCCGCGCAGTACCGACCTGATGAAGCAGGTTGTGGTGCAGGCGCATAACGAGACGCGCGCCGCCTATGGTTCGCCGCCGCTCGTGTGGAACGACGAACTTGCCGCCGACGCGATGACCTATGCGCGCAAGCTGGCGGTAACGCGTACCTTCGGCCACGATCCGCAGTCGGGCGTCTTTCCGCGCCAGGGCGAGAATTTGTTCATGGGTACGCGCGGCGCGTACAGTTTCGCCGAAATGATGGAACCGCTGATCGACGAAAAGCAGGACTTCAAACCCGGCCGCTTCCCCGATGTTAGCCGGACCGGCGACTGGAGCGATGTCGGCCATTACACTCAGATCGTCTGGCCCGCGACCACCAGCGTCGGTTGCGCCGTGGCCTCCAACGACGAGGACGATTATCTCGTCTGCCGCTACTACCCCGCCGGGAACGTCATCAGCGTCGCGATGCGCTAGGTTCGGGCACTAGAACGCCGCTGCAACCAGCTTCGCAAACGCATCGGCCCGGTGGCTGATCGCGTGTTTCGCGTCGGGGTCCATTTCGCCGAAGGTCTCGGTGTGGCCGAGCGGTACGAACACCGGATCATAGCCGAACCCCTTGTCCCCGCGCGGTGGCCAGACCAAAGTTCCCTCGACCCGCCCCTCGCAGAACAGGTCGCTGCCGTCGGGCCACACCAGCGCCAGCGTGCAGGTGAAATGCGCAGAGCGCGAGACGTTGGGCCCCAGCGCCTGCAGCCGGTCCTCGACCTTTTGCATGGCCAGCATCCAGTCGCGCCTGATCGAGCCGTCCTCGGCTTCGGTCTCCGCCCAGTTCGCGGTGTAGACGCCCGGTTCGCCGCCCAGCGCCTCGACGACCAGTCCGCTGTCATCGGCGAGCGCGGGCAGGCCGGACATGTCCGCCGCCGACTGCGCCTTGATCATCGCGTTGGCGACGAAAGTGGTGCCGGTTTCCTCGGGCTCGGGCAGATCGAGCGCCTTGGCCGACACCGGCTCCATGCCGAAGGGTGCGAGCAAGGCGCGGATTTCGCGGACCTTGCCCTCGTTATGGCTGGCAATGACGAGGCGGCCGGGGGAGAGCTTCCTCACCGCCCGACAGCCGCCTTCTGCGCTGCAAAGATCTCCGTGCACCCGATCCGCGCCAGGCGCAGCAAGCGCAGCAAGGCTTCCTCGTCATAGGTCGCACCTTCGGCGGTCGCCTGTGCTTCGGCGATGTTGCCGTCGTCGAGCAGGACGAAATTCGCGTCCGCCCCCGCATTCGAATCCTCTATATAGTCGAGGTCGAGCACGGGCGTGCCTTCGTAAATGCCGCAGCTGATCGCCGCGACCTGTTGCTTAATCGGGTCGGTGGTCAGCTTACCCTCGGCGATCAGCTTGTCGACCGCGAGGCGCAGCGCGACCCAGCCGCCTGAGATCGAGGCGGTGCGCGTCCCCCCGTCGGCCTGAATGACGTCACAGTCGATCGTGATCTGGCGCTCGCCGAGCAATTTCATGTCGACGACGGCGCGCAGGGATCGTCCGATCAGCCGCTGGATTTCCTGCGTGCGACCCGATTGCTTGCCCTTGGCGGCTTCGCGCGAGCCGCGGGTGTGCGTGGCGCGGGGCAGCATCCCGTATTCAGCGGTGACCCAGCCTTCGCCCTTGCCGCGCAGGAACGGGGGAACGCGCTCCTCGACGCTGGCGGTGACCAGCACGCGGGTGTCGCCGAAACTGACGAGGACCGATCCTTCGGCGTGTTTGGTGAAACCGGGTTCGATGCTGATGGTTCGCATCTGGTCGGGGGCGCGGCCGGATGGGCGCATGTGGGGCTGTCCTTCGCAAGTGAAAGCGGGCATCTAGCGGCGCAACTGGTCCTGCGCCAGTCGTGAACGGGGAACGAAATCAATGAAGATCGCGCTGACAATCGTCGGTATCTTTGCTGTGCTGATGGGCCTGTTGTGGATCGGGCAGGGGACGGGCGTCATCATGTGGCCCGCGTCGAGCTTCATGCTCGATCAGCGCATCTGGGCGGTGTGGGGCGTGCTGCTGGCCACCGTCGGCGTCGGCTGCCTCGTCTTTTCGCGGCGACGCTGAACCCTATATCTAACGAATGTCCGCACCCGTTCAGGAACTGACGACCCGCGCCCGTGACGTGTTTCGTGTCGTCGTCGAGACCTATCTCGATTCGGGCGCGCCGGTCGGGTCGCGGACGATCTCGAAGCTTTCGGGCCTCAATCTGTCGCCGGCGTCGATCCGCAATGTGATGCAGGATCTGGAGGAGGCGGGGCTGCTTGCGCATCCGCACACCTCGGCGGGGCGGATGCCGACCGAAACCGGTCTGCGCCTCTTCGTCGACGGGATGATGCAGGCAAGCGATCCGACGGCCGAGGAACGCGCCGTGATCGAGGGACGACTTTCGTCTGCCGGCCCTGTTGAGGAAGCGCTTGCGGCCGCGAGCGCCGCACTCTCCGGGCTCTCGGCCTGTGCAGGCCTTGTGCTTATTCCGCCCCGCGAAGTGCGCGTACGCCAGTTCGCTTTCGTACCCTTATCGCCAGGCCAGGCACTGGCCGTGCTGGTCGGCGATGACGGATCGGTCGAGAACCGCGTCATTGCGCTGCCCGAAGGATTGAGCGCCGACGCGCTGACCGAGGCCTGCAATTACATGTCGGCCCGCCTCGCCGGGCTGACCCTGGTCGAGGCGCAGGCGCGGATCGCGATCGAACTGCGCCAGGAAAAGGCGGCGCTCGACAGCGCGTCGCGCGAACTCATTGAGCGGGGTCTCGCGATCTGGTCGCAGGACGGGGCGGCGCGCCCTGTGTTGATCGTGCGCGGCGCCGCGAACCTGATCGACGACGTTGCCATGGCCGACCTCGACCGCGTCCGCCAATTGCTCGACGAGATCGAGGGGAAAGAGGCAATTGCCTCGCTTTTAGGGTCCGCAAGCAACGCTTCGGCCGCGAAAGTGTTTATCGGTGCGGAGAACAACCTGTTTGCGCTGTCGGGGTCGTCGGTGATAGCGGCCCCCTATCACGGACGGGACGGTCGCGTCGTCGGTGTCGTCGGCGTGATCGGCCCGACTCGCTTGAATTACGCCCGCGTCGTCCCGATGGTGGATTTCACGGCACAAACTTTATCACAGAGACTTTGGCGAGATTGACTGAAATGACCGAGAACGAGACTGCACAGGACCTGGCTGCCGAGGAGGAAATGGTCGCCGAGGGCGGGCCGGCCGAACCAGACACCGAGGCGCGTTTCGTGGCGCTTGAAACGGAACTGGCCGAGACCAAGCAGGCGGTGCTCTACGCGCAGGCCGAAACGCAAAACGTCCGCCGCCGCATGGAAAAGGACGCGCAGGACGCGCGCGCCTATGCCGCCACCAATTTCGCTCGCGACGTGCTGTCGGTGGCCGACAATCTGTCGCGTGCGCTCGACGCCATTCCTGCGGAGTTGCGCGCTGACGACAAGTTCAAGGGGCTGGTCGTCGGCCTTGAAGCGACCGGTCGAGAGCTCGACAAAGTGTTCGAACGTCACGGCATCACGCGGATCGTTTCGGTTGGCGAGAAGCTCGATCCGAACAAGCATCAGGCGATGATCGAGCTGCCGAGCGATCAGGAACCCGGCACGATCATTCAGGAAATGCAGGCCGGGTACATGATCAAGGATCGCCTGTTGCGCGCCGCAATGGTCGGGGTCGCGCGGGCGGCCTAGTCTGCGGGCGTATTGATCCGGTCGATGCAGGCGCGGGCGTCGTTCAGCGCCGTCAGCAGCTGATTGCGTTGCGGGTAATAGCTTTCGGCCCGGCGTGCCTCGCGCGCCGATTTGGCGAAAGCGCGCAAGACATCGCGCACATCCTGCGGCGGGGCGATTTCTGCTGCGGCAGCGAATGACTCAGGCTGGAACGTCATCCGCGGATCGTGCCGCAGAATGGTTAATGAAGAATTTGCGTTGGGTTAGACCAGCCCGTCATGCCCGACGTCGAGCTCGCGGACACGGCGCTTCTGCCGTGCTACCTCGACCAATCGCCGCAGGTTTTCCCGGCGTCCGTTCGCATCGTCGACATCGCGGATCACCAGCGGCGCATCGCGTGTGGTTTCATCGCTCGACGTCACCGTGATCGTCCCGATGTTCGCCCATTGGTTGATCAGCGTGAAGTCGAGCCGCACGTCCTTCACGCGGTACAATTCGACCTCGTCGATGCTTTTTACGAAGATCCCGCGTCGCAGGACCAGGCGATCCTCGGTGATTTCGTAAGTCGTCCCGATATTCTCGATCCATTTGATCAGGACGATGATCAGGCCGACCCCGACAAGGCACAACAGCAAGGTCGCCCAGCCCGCAAGCGTCCCGCGCAGCCAGCCCCAGGTCGATGAGCGAAAGGTGTCGAGCGGCTGATCCACGGCAGTTCTCCTTCAAGTGCTGAATGGCAGGAGCGAGGCATATTGGGCAAGCGGCGGCGCTCCGGTGACGCCTTGCCCCTCGCGCAACAAAAACGCGTGACGCACGATCTCCGCCTGTTGCTCGATCCCGTACCGTGCGAGCGGCCAGCCGGGTTTCAGGACATAGTCGTACCGACAGAAGGGATGGCGGACGAGGGGCAGGAAGATGCCCTTCTGCCGCTGCCACACATGCGTCATCTCGTGGATGAACAGTCCCTGCGCATCATGGTCGTGGGCACAGAAATCATCGCAGTAGCTCTGCCCCTTGGGATGGAACCAGATGTGGCCGTCAGGCGCCATGACCGTGTGGCGGGGCTGGAAGAATGCCCATTTCCGCTGGTGCAGGCGGACCGCGCTGTAATCGATGGCGTCGCCGAACACGCTGCGGGCAAGGGCGGTTTCGCCCGCCGTCAGCGTGCGTCCAGTCATCGACCTAGTTGATCGATCCGGGCGCGCGGACGGGGGCGAATGTCTGGAGGATCAGGCCGCTGGCAAAAGTGAAATTCAACTGCACCGTCTCGCCGGTCTTCACGCCGGGGTTGATGTTGTAGAGCATCAGGTGGCGGCCGCCTTCCTCGAACTTGACGGTGCCATGCACGGGGATTTCCACACCGCCGTCGAGCGGCTTCATGCTGGCCATACCGCCGGACGTCATGCTTTCGTGCATATCGATGCGGATCACGATGGGGGATGTGACCGAGAGCAGGCGATCGGCGGTCGGGCCGCCTTTCAGTGTGAAATACCCTGCCGCCGGGGCTTTCGGGTTGGCCGACAGGCGAATGACAGGATCCTCGATCTTCATTTCGTCGGGCTTCGCACAGCCGGAAACTGTGGCGGAAATCGCCAGAACCGAAGCCGCTGCAAAAATGCCGAGTGCGCGCATTACTCAACTCCCGTCCCGTTTCTGTATCCTAGCTAAGCGGGGGGACGCCTTGCGGCAAGGGAACGCCCACCTATATCGCCATATGACACGTTCAACCGGGCTCGGCGCTTTCAGCGACGTCCCACCAACAACCAGGGCAAGACAAGACTATGGCAAAAGTTATCGGGATCGACCTCGGCACCACGAACTCGTGCGTGGCGGTTATGGAGGGCGGCAAGCCCAAGGTCATCGAAAACGCTGAAGGCGCGCGCACCACGCCGTCGATCGTGGCCTTCGCCAAGGACGGCGAGCGGCTGATCGGCCAGCCCGCCAAGCGCCAGGCCGTGACCAACCCCGACAACACGATTTTCGCGGTGAAGCGCCTGATCGGTCGCCGTTTCGACGACCCCATTACCAAGAAGGACACCGAGCTGGTTCCCTACAGCATTGCCAAGGGTCCCAATGGCGACGCGTGGGTCAAGGCCGGTGGCGAGGAATATTCGCCGGCGCAGATCAGCGCGTTCATCCTGCAGAAGATGAAGGAAACTGCCGAGAGCTATCTCGGTGAGACAGTGACGCAGGCCGTCGTCACGGTTCCGGCCTATTTTAACGATGCTCAGCGTCAGGCGACGAAGGACGCGGGCAAGATCGCGGGCCTTGACGTGCTGCGCATCATCAACGAGCCGACGGCAGCGGCGCTCGCTTACGGGCTGGAGAAGCAGGACGGCAAGACGATCGCCGTGTACGATCTCGGCGGCGGTACGTTCGACATCTCGATCCTCGAGATCGGCGACGGCGTGTTCGAAGTGAAATCGACCAACGGCGACACTTTCCTGGGCGGCGAAGATTTCGACAACAAGATCGTAGAGTTTTTGGCCGATTCTTTCAAAAAGAAGGAAGGCCTCGACCTCAAGACCGACAAGCTCGCGCTGCAGCGGCTGAAGGAAGCGGGCGAAAAGGCCAAGATCGAGCTGTCGTCGTCGGCGACCACCGAAATCAACCTGCCGTTCATCACTGCGCGCATGGAAGGCGGCACCACCACACCGCTTCACCTCGTCGAGACACTGACTCGTGCCGACCTTGAAAAGCTGGTCGAAAGCCTGGTTACGCGCACGCTGGAGCCTTGCAAAAAGGCGCTGGCCGATGCGGGCCTGACGGCGGACAAGATCGACGAAGTCGTTCTCGTCGGCGGCATGACGCGCATGCCGCGTGTACGTGAGGTTGTTAAAAATTTCTTCGGCAAGGAGCCGCACACCGGCGTCAATCCGGACGAAGTCGTGGCGATGGGCGCCGCCATTCAGGCGGGCGTGCTGCAGGGCGACGTCAAGGACGTGCTGCTGCTCGACGTGACGCCGC
>JBBROX010000017.1:0-78092 GCA_038228865.1 Sphingomonadales bacterium
CGCGAAAGGATCAAACGACAGACCATCGAACATCGGCGCTTGAAACACCGCAAGCTCGCCGCCTAACATCAACCCCCAGACGAGGCCCGCTCTCCGCTAATTTACGCCGCGACCTGCGCCAAATGTTCTGACGACGGACAGCGGGCGATGATCCGCTCCTCCTTCACGTCGCCAGGGGACGCCAGCATGATCTCGATCGCGGTCGCCTTGTAGGTCATCGAACACCGTTCGTGAAAGTTGCCCTCCGTCGCGTTTGTCGACGTCGGCCCTTTAACTATCGCTATTATTCTTCAGCGCAAGCAAGAGACGCGCATCGACCCGGCCGGATGAATGAATGTCTTAAATTGAACAGAGCGCGAAAGGCGTTGAATGACCGGATCGTCCATTGGGATTTACCACGCGACCCGGTCGATTTCGAACAGCGTGAGGGCCGGATCGCGCGCTACGCCAGTCTGTGCGTCCGGCGGTCGCTCGCGGCGACCTATGGCGACGCTGGCCTTTCCGCCGACCACGGGTCAAGCCCATTTTGGGCGATCTTTCAGGCAGCACGCGACGCCAAGAAGGAGGGCATGGGGTTGGAACGATGGTGGTCGCCGCCCAACCACAAGCCGGTCAGCATCACCTTCGACGTTCGCTTCAGCCAGAATGTCGCGCGATTGAAGGAATTGCAGGAAGATCTGACCCGCTACCGGCTCGCGCTTGGTCAGCCTGAGCCTGGATTGTTTGAAGACATGGTCAAGCATTTCAACCTCCAACCTGGCGAAGCACGCGGGCTGGCGCTCGACCTGTCTGCTCCCGCTGCGAAGGTAGTAGAACCGCCGCTGCGATCCAGCCGGACCGGCATCACGACGGATTGAACAAGCGATCGGGCCCAGGGCCTGGAGATCATCCGGACACTCTGTGCTCAGACGGACAATCACGCCCCTCAATCCGCCCTCCTTTCCACGCCTGCAGTTCCGTTTGCGGGATGGATAACCGCCAAAAACTGTGTGTTAGATCATAGGCGCAGACGGGCTGGTGGCCAGAGTGCCGATTCAGAGCCGTTTTGTGTAAGGCTTTGTGTAAGCTGCGGCCCTCGAGTAAGGCGTCTCCGCAATGGAGTTGAGCGCGGACAGGCTAATGGTTGTGGAGCGACATGAGGTATCGGCCCCTGGTCTTAGGCGGGCGTGTCGGCTCAAATGACGGAAGTTCCGAAACCGACGTGTTGCTTATTTTATGAAGCGACCGCTTTTGAATTTGCGATGGCCAAATCCCGTTCAGGATTTTGGTGGCCAGCATGACAGTCGTTCGACTGTCATTTCGCGGAGGCCGGGCGATGATCGTTCGATCCAATTCGCCTCGGTCTATCGTGATCTTAGCCCCGGTTCCGGGTCTATATAGCTCACGAAACCAAGATGGTGCGGGCGGTCGGAATCGAACCGACACTCCTCTCGGAACGGCATTTTGAGTGCCGCGCGTCTACCAGTTCCACCACGCCCGCGCTGCGTCGCCTATAGCCAAGGAAAGCATTTCCGCAAACCGATTCTAGGGATCGTCACGGACTTGCGGTTGCAGCGGCATGCCCAATGAATTGCGTTATCACTTGGCTCGCCGAACATTGATCGCCGAAGCATCGAGCATGTTCTTAATGTGCGAGGCGTAGTATTTCTCAATCATCTCGACGCTGGTGCGGCAGTTTTTGGCGATCTGATAAATGTCGGCTCCCTCGATCAGTCGCATACAGATATAGGTGTGCCGAAGGCTGTATGTCGTTCTGGGATTGCCCTCTCGATCCGTCTTCAAGGCCAACTCGCCAAGAATGGTATTGAACAATTCACGCTGAATGGTGGGGAAGATAAGATCGTTAGGCACGAGGTCGTGCCGCTTCTTCATGCGCGTGAATGGGATCACCGCCCCAGGCATCGTCTTGCAATAGCCGACGCCGCGCTTGCCGCGCACTGCAATATGCAAAATGCGTTCGGCGCCGGGGCCATCGGCTACGATCTCGACGTCACGCACCTCAATGCGTTTCGCCTCATCGGGACGCAGCCCACTGTTCACCATGAACAGCACATAGTCGTGCAGGTCTTCACAGGCCGAACGCCAGCGCTCCTTGAGCGGCTGCTTGGCTCGCTCGCCTGTCGCCTTGTAAAGCTGCTTATACTCGTCGGGGGAGAACCAAGCCCGATGGGCGATTTTCCCCGATGATCGGTAAGGCGTGGTCAAATCCGGAAGATAGGGCAGCCAGCCGTGGCGGTTGGCGGTTTTCAGGACATGACGCAGCGTGACGATCTCATGGTGCATCGTCGTTCGCGATGGTCGCTTCGGCATGCCTGTCTTTTTGTCGAGCCGCGATGTCGTCCGATGAACGCGGTATTCCTGAACCAGCCCAGGGGTGATCTCCGACACGACCTTGCTGCCAAAAAACGGCAACAGGTGGACACGAAGCCGCATGGCATGGCTTTCGGCATATTCCTTGTTGCGCTCACCCTGCGTGATGATTTCGTACTCGTTGACGAAATGCTCCGACGCCTTTTGGAAGGTAACGCCTTCCTTGAGCTCTCCGGCCCGATACTTCCCCATCAACCCGAGATACCAGTCGCGCGCGACGTCCTTTGCGCGCGCGAGACTCTCCTCCTTCGTCGAGGTCCGACGCTGCTGACCGGCGATTGAACACGAGCACTGCCACAACGGACTGTTGGGCCGCATGTAGAGCTGGACCTTATTATCCAGGAGCGAGTGCCTCGCCGACATGCTGCGATCCAATGCTGATTTGTGCTAGCGGTGCGCTAGGCCATCCAATCGCAAAGGTGGGCCTAAAATGGCTGTATTACAAGGGTTTATTCGGCTCAGAGACTGATTTAAATCGCTTTTGAATCCCGCGCGTCTACCAATTTCACCACGCCCGCGCTGCGAGAGGCCTATAGCGGGCCGATCAAAATGTGCAATGTGAAAAGCGAACTACTCAGCCTATTTCGTTGGTTTCGCGACCTTCTTCCGTGCTGCGACTGGCGCGGGCCGCGCTTTCCGAACATTGACAGCAGACGCGTCAATATTGTTCTTTAGATGCCGCCCATAATATTTCTCGATCATTTCAACACTAGTTCGGCAGTTCTTCGCAACCTGATAAATGTCTGCGCCTTCGAGCAAGCGAAGGCAGATATAGGTATGCCGCAAGCTGTAGCAGGTGCGGATATGGCCATCGCGGTCAAATTTCAGATTCAGCTCATCGAGAACAGTGTTCATCAGCTCGCGCGGTGACTTCCCGAACACGCGGTCTGTCGGTTTGAGCTGTTTGCGCTTGCGAACCCGCTCGAACGGCAGGATCGCACCCGGCATCGACTTGCAGTAGCCGACGCCGCGCTTGCCGCGCACTTCGATCTCCAGAATGCGCTCGCCCGTCGATTCGTCGTCCACGATTTTGACATCGCGCTGCTCAAGCCGCGACGCCTCATCCGGGCGGAGACCGGTGTTCCCCATGAACAGGACGTAGTCATGGAAAGTCTCGCAAACCTCACGCCAGCGTGGCTTGGGCGGGTTTTTCGCCCGCTCGCGCGTCGCCTCGTAAAGCATCTTGTATTCCTCCGGCGAGAACCAGGCGCGATGCTCCAGCTTGCCGGAGGTCTTGTAGGGCGCAGACATGTCCGGGATCGCCGCGATCCAGCCCTTGCGGTTGGCGGTCTTCAAAATCTGGCGCAACGTCACGATCTCGTGGTGCAGGGTCGCTCGGGCGGGCCGCTTGGGGTTGCCGGTCTTCACATCCATCCGCGACGACTGACGGTGCAGCCGATACTCTTGCACCTTGCCAGCGGTGATGTCCTCTAGTGCGGTCTCACCGAAGAACGGCATGAGATGCACTCGGATGATGTCGGACTTCGATTTCACATATCCGGCGTTTCGCTCGCCGAGGGTGATGACCTCGAACTCATTGGCGAAGGCGGTCGCGGCATCCTCGAAAGTTGGGCCGGTCGGCGCGCGAGGTCGCCCGGTCCTGGCTGACCGGTCAATCGACACTTCGGGTTCGACATTCTCTGGCTTAGCGGGACCGCCAGCCAAGCGGACGCCACCGCGTCGGCGTTGGCGATCTTCGACACACCGCTCCATGTACCAATCGCGGGCAAAATCCTTGGCGGCAGCGAGGCTGGTTTCCTTGGTCGTCTGCCGATGATTGCGGCTGCCAAGGTAGGTTGCGCACTGCCAGAAACGGCTGCCCTCACGCAGGTAAACGTGGAGCGCCCCATCCATCAAAACATGGCTTTCAGCAGGCATTTCGAAAACTCCAAAATGTGTAAGACTTGTGTAAGTCTTTTTCGGAGTCTCGACCTTAGCTAAACCATTGGTTTTGCTGGGTAATTGCCTACTTTTCTTAGGTATAACCCAATTTTGAGTCCGGCGCGTCTACCAATTCCACCACGCCCGCACGGCTTGGCCGCGCGCCGCTTACGACGCGCAGCCGTTGCTCGCAAGACTCAGCTGAATACGGTTTCGAGATCGCCGTCCGGGTCTTTCGGATCGGGGCCGAAGCGGTTCGGGCCGCGCGTTCCATCAAGGCACATAAACACGAGCAGTACGACCGCAACCAACAGGTAGACGCCGAAAAGAACAAAAACGAGCGTCAGGCTAACTGCCCCGAACAGAACGCCAGCGATCGCTGCAATCGCGGCAACCGCTACGCCCAACAGTGCAAGCATCCACCACCCGCTCCGATTGGTATCGTGCAGGCGACGCACTGCAACGGCCAACCCCGGCAAGAGCACGGCCAATCCGAACAGGCCGGAAAGCGGTCCATTTCCACCCACACCCGCAGAATAATTCATGTTGGGCCCGCCACCTAACGGGCCGAGACCGAGCAAAGACTCGATGACCCGCAAAACCGTGGGCGTCTATCCCCCTTGCATACGTAGAACGAATGCGGTATATATCACCGCATGGCACAGAAACCACTCACCACGGCGCAGTTCTTCAAGCAGTTTCCTGACGATGAAAGCTGCCTGACGCACCTTTTCGATGTTCGGTTCGGACAGGGCTTCGCTTGCCCGTCATGCGAGCGCCCGTCGAAGTGGTTCCGCATCAAGGCAGAGCGCGCTTATTCGTGCCAGTGGTGCGGCCACCATCTGCACCCGACAGTCGGAACGCCATTCGAGCAGACCCGCACCCCGTTGCAGCTTTGGTTCTATGCCATTCACCTGTTCACGACGACGCGGCACGGTGTCAGCGGCAAGGAACTGCAACGCCAGCTTGGCGTCACTTACAAGACAGCATGGCGCATGAAGGCTGTGTTTTCGATGGGCGAAGATGCGGCTTAGGCAACCGTCGGCACCGTTGCGACCAATGCGAATTCCCCCGAGCCACTGTTCAAAAACTGATCTAGCCGGGCGAACCTTGCCAACGCAACCGCCGCTGCCCACATGTTCCTTCATGAATTTGGGTAACCATTGGCGCGCGTTCGAGCGGAGCAATGTCGGTCGCAACTTGCTGGTTGCGGTCGGCCTTTTGCTGATTATCGTGGGCGTGATCATCGGGCCGCTGCCGGGGCCCGGATTTATCCCGCTGTTCATTGGCGGGCTGACGCTGTTGCTGCGCTATGCCAACTGGTCGAAGCGACTTTATGTCCGGCTCAAGCGTCGCTGGCCCAAGCACGGTGCTTTCGCCGACCGGGGCTTGCGCAGGGCCAGCGCGAAACGGCGCGCGCAGGCGGCGGCGCGCAAAGCCGATTGACTTTAACGGCCTCTCTGGCTATGCGCACCTCCATTGGCGGTCGTCCGTTCGGCGGGCGGCCTTTTTCTTGTTTCGAATTCGAAGGCATGAGCGATGAAGCGCACTTTCCAGCCCAGCAATCTCGTCCGGGCCCGTCGTCACGGTTTCCGTCACCGGATGGCGACAGTGGGCGGCCGTGCCGTGATTCGCGCGCGTCGCGCCCGCGGTCGTCACAAACTGTCGGCCTGAGCGATTTCAAAGTGGGCCGCAGGTCCACTGTTCAGGAAATCGCGCCAGCAAAACTCAATATTCTAAAGCGCCGCGCCGATTTCCTTGCGGCGAATTCGGGCAAGCGCTCCCCGATGCCGGGTTTTGTATTGCTGGTCCGCGACCGTGCCGATGACGATCCGTCGATGCGCGTCGGTTTCACCGTCACCAAGAAAATCGGCAATGCGGTTGTCCGCAACCGCATGAAGCGCCGGCTACGCGCATTATCGCGCGAAATGCTGGCGAACGAAGGTGTTGCCGGTGCCGACCACGTTCTCATCGGACGGGCGGGTGGCATCGAGCGGGACTATGCCGCACTGAAGGCTGAACTCGCCAAGGCGCTGGGCAAGCTAAAACGGTGATCGCCCGCCTGCTCATTCTGGTCGCGCGCGGGTGGCAAATCGGCCCGTCGAGTATCCTGCCGCCCAGTTGTCGCTATGCGCCGTCATGTTCGGCCTATGCGATCGAGGCGTTGGAGCGCTATGGGGCGCTCAAAGGGGGCTGGCTGTCGGCCCGCCGCCTTGCCCGTTGTCACCCCTGGGGCGGCAGCGGTTACGATCCGGTTCCGTGATTTAATTTAGCGAAAGCAACGCACTCGTGCAGTCCGAACAGCGCAATTTCATTCTCGCCATCGCCTTGTCGGGCCTCATCCTGTTGGGATGGAGCACGCTTGCCAGTCGCTGGTTCCCGCCTGCCAATCCCCCTGTAACCAAGGTTCAGGGCGGCAAGACCACCGCGTTGCCGGCCCCCGGCGCGCTTCCGGCCCCGGTCCGCCAAGCGGCGAAACAATCGCGTGAACAGGTCATCGGCGCGACGCCCCGCATTCCGATCCGAAATGCGAAAGTAAGCGGATCGCTGAACCTGAAGGGCGCGCGGATCGACGATCTGGTGCTCAATGCGTACCGCGAGACGATTGCCAAGAACTCGCCAAACGTCCGCCTGCTGTCGCCGCAGGGATCGCCGCAGGCCTATTTCGCCAGCTTCGACTGGATGGGCACCGGTATCGCCGTGCCGAACGCCGACACGGTCTGGACCGCCGACCGCACCGAACTGACTCCCAGCTCGCCGGTCACACTGCGCTGGGCCAATGGTCAGGGCCAGATCTTTATCCTTAAGGTCGCAGTCGACGACCAGTATATGTTCACCGTCGATCAAAGGGTCGCCAACGTGAGTGGAGCGCCAATTGTCGCCACCCCATTGGCCTTAGTAAATCGGACGGAGAAGCCGACGGACCCCGACAATTGGATTGCTCATGTAGGCCCCATGATGGCTGTCGGCGGATCCGTAAACTACTGCATTACTTACGAGAATCTGACTGGCATTCCCCTATCGTCATTATCGATCCTGTGCAGTGGCAAGGCCCTTGCGGGCCCAAATTCAGCAAACGGTACAGGGGGTTGGTTAGGCTTTGGCGACAAATACTGGCTCACCGCCTTGGCACCCCAAGGCGCAGCAAAGGTCGATGCCGCCCTCCATGCTGGCAATGGCACCTACCAAGCCGATTTCGTTCGCGCGCCCGTCACGGTACAACCCGGTCGTGCCGCTGCGGTGGTCACGCATTTCTTCGCCGGAGCCAAACAGATCAATGTGCTCGACGGGTATGAAGCGGACCTCAAAATCCCGCTGTTCGGCAAGGCGATCGACTGGGGCTGGTTCGAGGTTTTCGAAAAGCCGCTGTTCCATTATCTCCACTGGCTGTTCGGCATCATCGGCAATTTCGGCCTCGCGATCATGGCGTTGACCTTGACCGTGCGCGGCCTGATGTTCCCGATCGCGCAGAAGCAGTTCCAGTCGATGGCCGCGATGCGCATCGTCCAGCCGAAGATGAAGGCGATCCAGGAACGCCACAAGGACGACAAGGCGCGCCAGCAGCAGGAGATCATGGCACTCTACAAGACCGAGAAGATCAACCCGCTCGCGGGCTGTCTGCCGGTGTTCATCCAGATGCCGATCTTTTTTGCGCTCTACAAAGTGCTGATGCTGACCATCGAAATGCGCCACCAGCCATTCGTCGGCTGGATCCAGGATCTGTCGGTCCCCGATCCGAAAACGCCGGTCAACCTGTTCGACCTGTTGCCGTTCACACCGCCGCACATCATTGCCATCGGCGTCCTGCCGATCATTCTCGGCGTGACGATGTACATCCAGTTCAAGCTCAATCCCCCGCCGCCGGACCCGGTGCAGGCGCAGATGTTCTCGATTATGCCCTGGGTGCTGATGTTCGTGATGGCGCCATTCGCCGCGGGCCTGCAGCTTTACTGGGCGACGTCGAACCTGCTGACGATCGCGCAGCAGAAATGGCTGTATTCGAAATATCCCCAGCTCAAGAACTCGCCCGCCGCGCCGACGGTGGCATGACCGAGGCGGAGCCCGATGTTGAGCTGATCGAAACCGCGCGAAAGCTGTTCGCGGGGCCGATTTCGTTCCTCAAATCGGCGCCGTCACTGATCCATCTGCCCGATCCGACAGTCCCCGAAGTTGCGTTTGCGGGGCGTTCGAACGTCGGCAAGTCGTCACTGCTGAACGCGCTCACCAACCGCAACGGGCTGGCGCGCACGTCGAACACGCCGGGGCGCACGCAGGAGTTGAATTTCTTCGACGTCGGCGATCCGCTCAGGTTCCGGCTGGTCGATATGCCGGGCTATGGCTTTGCCGAGGCACCCAAGGACGTCGTCAAGAAATGGCGTTTCCTGATCAACGACTATCTGCGCGGCCGACAGGTGCTGGGGCGCGCGTTCGTGCTCATCGATGCGCGCCACGGCGTCAAAGCAGTCGATGAAGAGATCATGGGGATGCTCGATGCCGCTGCCGTGAGCTACCGGATCGTCATCACCAAGGCGGACAAGATCAAGGCGACCGAACTCGCAGAAGTGACTGCGCGGACGATCGAGGTCGCGCGCAAGCGTGCCGCCGCCCACCCAGACGTTGTTGTGACGTCGAGCGAAAAGGGGCTTGGCATTCCCGAACTACGGGCGGCCGTCTACGAAGCCACGCTGCGTTAGACGCGCAGCCGTTCGTAGTCCGTCCCGTCCTTGCGCGTGTACCGCCCGTCTGCCGTGAACAGCATATCGATGTCCGAATAGCCACCGCCAGAATGCGGCCCCGCGCCGATCGCGACATAGACACAGTCCGCATCGCTGCGGTTGACGATCTGATGACCGTTGGTCGGTCCCTTTGCCCAGGCTGCGCAGTCGCCGGCACGCAGCAGTGTTTCGCCGTCGTCCTCGATCAAAACGCCCTCACCGGCGATCATCACCACCATCTCGTCCTCGCCATCGTGCCAGTGGCGCTGCGACGACCATGCGCCGGGCTTGAGCACGACATGGCTCGCGCCGAACTCTGTCAGGCCAGCTGCGGGGGCCAGCCGCCGGTACCATCGCCCGGCGACCGGCGCGTCGAACGGGGGCGGATAGCCGGTCGCATTGGATTGCGGGATTGCGTCGAGGTTCAGTTTGGGCATGAGAGGGATTATGACCGACGCCCTCTCCCTCGCCAAGGCCCTGATAGCGGCACCCAGCATCACCCCGGCGACGGGCGCCGTGTTCGGCGTGCTGGAGGCAGCGCTCGCCGCACAGGGGTTCGCAGTCGACCGCTTCGTCACTGGTGAGGCCCCGGACGGCCCGGTCGAAAATCTGCTCGCGACCCGCGGCCGCGACACCGGCCCGCACTTTGCCTTTGCCGGACACCTCGACGTCGTGCCGCCGGGATCGGGCTGGGCATCCGACCCGTTCGAACCGGTGGTCCATGGCAACCTGCTCTATGGACGCGGCGCTGTGGACATGAAAGGCTCGATTGCCGCCTTTGTCGCAGCCGCCGCTCGCATACCCGACCATGCCGGTCGCCTGACCTTCATCATCACCGGCGATGAGGAGGGGCCCGCGACCTATGGCACTGTCGCGCTGATCGAGCGGATGCAGACACGCGGTCTCACCCCCGATTTATGTCTTGTCGGCGAACCGACCTCGGCCAACCGGCTGGGCGACACGATCAAGATCGGACGGCGGGGATCGGTCAACATCTGGATCGAGGTGGAGGGGACGCAGGGCCATGTCGCCTACCCGCACCTGGCGGACAACCCGTTGCGCCCCCTGGTCCGCATTCTATCCGAGATCGGTGAGATCCGCCTCGACGAAGGAACCGACTGGTTCCAGCCTTCGAACATCGAGATTACGACCATCGACGTCGGCAATCCGGCGACCAATGTTATCCCGGCCAAGGCGACAGCGCGACTCAGCATCCGCTTCAACGATCAGCAACGCAGTGCCGACCTGATCGAGCGCATTCGCGACATTGCGACGGCCATCACGCCGCGCGCGACTGTGACGGCGCGGGCCTATGGCGAGGCCTTTCTGACGCCGCCCGGCGCGCTCAGTACGCTGGTTGCCGATGCCGTGCGCGACGTCACCGGTATCGAACCCGAACTGTCAACGACTGGCGGCACGTCGGATGCGCGTTATCTCGTGAAGCTCTGTCCGACGGTGGAATTCGGCTTGTGCAATGCCACGATGCATAAACTCGATGAAGCAGTCGCGCTGGCCGATCTGGACGCGCTGACCGAAATCTACGCGACGATCCTGTCGCGCGTGTTTGACGCCCAGATGCGGCAGTCGTCCTCGGTCATCGGCGGCGCAATCGCATAGCCCTGCGCAGCGTCGCAGCCCATCACGCGCAGAACTTCGATTTGTCCCGGTGTCTCGACACCGCCGGCAATCGCCCGCGCGCCCAGACTGTGCACCAACGTGACGACCGCCTGAACCATTTCGCGCGCAGCCCCGTCATGCTCGATGTCGACAATCAAGCTCCGGTCGAGCTTGATGCTGTCGAACGGCCGCGACCGCAGTTGCAAAAGGCTTGAAGCGCCCGCGCCGAAATTGTCGATGGCAATGCGGGCGCCATCGCGCCGCAGTTGCGCGATCTGTTCGAGCGTTGCCACACCGCAGTCCATGAGGACCGCTTCGCTGATCTCGAACTCGATGAGCGATACATCCGCCTTGTAGAGATCGAGCGCCGAGGTCAGTCGGGCAAAGAAATCCGGGCGCCCGATCTGGCGCGGGCTCAGATTAATGGCCATCCGCGGGGCAAAACCGTCATTCGGCCAGGTCGCAATGCGCCGGGCCAGCGTGTCGACGGCCCAGTCGCCGATATCGTAGATCAGGCCACTTTCCTCGGCACAGCGCAGAAAGCTGCTCGGCATGCGCAGACCGTCGGCCGGATGGTTCCAGCGCAACAGCCCCTCGACGGTGTCGAGCCGGCCGTCCGATAGAGCAACCTGCGGTTGATAGACGATCTGAAACTCGTCGTTCCTGACGGCGGCGCGAAGCTCGGATTCGAGCTTGGTCCGGCGCGCCATGCGTTCGGCCAGCGAGTCGTCGTAAAACCGGGACTGGGCGCGACCCTGCGCCTTGGCATGATACATGGCGACATCGGCCGCGCGCATGATCGTCGTCGATGTCGTGCCATGTTCGGGGCACAGGGCAATACCGACGGAAGCGCGGACAACGATATGCTGATCGCCCAAGATGATCGGCTTGGCGATAGCTTCAAGAAGCGCCGCCGCGACACGTTCGGCATCTTTGCGATCGTTGAGCTGCGGGAAGTAAACGGTGAATTCGTCGCCTGCCAGCCGACCGACAATCGTTTCGGCGGTTGCGCCGGCGTTCCGCGCGCTTTCGACTGCGGCAACTGCGCGCAGGCGATTGGCGACCTTGGCGAGAACCTGATCGCCCATGGCATGGCCCAGATTGTCATTCACGGCCTTGAATTCATCGAGATCGATGAAGGCCAGCGCGCCGACGTTTCCGTCGGGAACCGCTGTCATCGCGCGTTCGAGCTCGTTGCGGAAATGGATTCGATTGGCCAGCGCAGTCACGGGATCGAACAGCGCCATTGTGGTTGCCCGTTCGAGATTCCCACGGACCTGATCGAACATACCGTTGAGCGCGAGGGCGAGATGCGGCAACGCATGTCCGACTTCCGGTGGCGTCGGGCTCGCGAGGTCGCCTTCAGCGGCGGCAACAACCCGCTCGATGGCCCCGTCGATAGCCTCCGCGACGCCCGACAGGGCCCGCTCCGCCGATGCCCAGCTGAGCACGGCGCAAACGATGGCAGCGATCAACGCCCGAGCAATGGCCGACGAGTCATAGATTGACGCTGACGCCGACGTGACCGACAGGATAAACGCCACAGCGCCGACGCAGAACGCAAATGCGATCGCGCGCGATTTAAGCGTCACTCCGTGCATGGCGTCCCTGGTCTCACTCCGTCCTGTCAGGCAGATGCAGCTGTCCCGGCTGCACCCCGGCAGACCCTCGCACGGCGGGCGTTAAGAAAATCTATGCAAGCAACCGATTTCCACGCCGAAGGACGACATAAATCGCCCCCGCCCCGCCATGGCGATGATGCGCCGGGCGTATTGCGGCAATGTGACGCGCCACGGAAGATGCTGCGATCCAGTCGCTGATCGACGCACGGATAATGCCTCTCAAGGGTGCGTCGAGGCGGCTGGAGCCCGATCTGGGCGGTTTCCCGGTGACCAGAACCACAATCCGGTCGCCCTCGCGCACAGCGGATTCGAGTGCCGAAAGCGCGCGCCGGTGCGCCGCCTCCAGCGTACATCCGTGAAGGTCCACGACGCGGTCCGGCAGGACATCGCCGTTGGCCAGCTGGCGATCCCAGCGCCCGTCGAGCGTGGCTGAGGGTGCGGAACGCCGAACGACAGGAAGGGGGACCGGGGCTACGGCCGCGGGACGAGGATTTTTCGGTGTCGCCAGCAGCAACGGCGGCTCATCGCCTGGCGGCTTTTCACGACGGATGTCCGCCGTCACACGCCGCCAGAGCGCGCGTTCCTCAGGGCTGAGTGCGCGCGACATCGGCGAGCCGGGCAAGCGTACCCCGGGGAACGAGAATGAAGGCAGTACCGCGCCCGGACATGCCGCCCGCGATTCGCCGTGCCTCGTCGCCCGCCCCCCAAAAGGTGTCCACGCGGTTCGCACCCTTGATAGCGCCGCCGGTGTCGTGGGCCACCCACAAGCCGTCGGCTTCGGCGCGGTCGAGATCGAGCCATATCGGCGCGCCGAGCGGCACAAAGGCGGGGTCGGCCGCCACCGAGACGTTGGCGGTCACCGGCACCCCCAGTGCGCCGATCGGCCCGGGGCCCGTAATCTCACGAAAAAACACGAAACTTTTGTTTTCGCGCATGATCGCGCGACCCTGTTCGGGGTTGGAGCGCAGCCAGGCCATGATGCCTTGCATCGACAATTGCCCCGGCCCGACCAGGCCGCGATCGCGCATCAGGGCACCGATACCGACATAGTCGCGGCCGTTCTGTCCGGCGTAGCCGATGCGCATCACCGACCCGTCGGCCATCCGCAGTCGCCCGGAGCCCTGAATCTGCAGGAAGAATAACTCGATGGGATCTGCCGCCCAGGCAATGACAGGAACGCGTCCGGCGATTGCTCCATCGTCGATCTCGCCCCGGTCGTAATAGGGGATGAAGCTCAACCCACTCACGCGGCCACGGATCAGCCGACCCTTCAGCGTGTCCGTGAAGGTGCCCAAATCGACCTCAACCAGATCGTCGGGCTTGGCATAGACCGGCACCTGATGGACGGCATCGCGCGTGCGGCTGCCCTGAATTTCGGGTTCGTAATAACCAGTGGCAAAGGCCTGCCCCGTCCCGACTTTCGCCGTTTCGAACTGGGTGGCAAAGAATGCCAGTGGGTCGCTGGCCGTCGCGGCGGCGGCACAGGCCGGTGCCCAATCCTCGGCGCGGGTCAGTCCAGATTTGTCGGTCCGACGCAACAGCACCGGACAGCTCAAGCGAAATGCCGTCAGCGCTCGCGCGGCCTGATCGGGCGTGATGGGCAAGCCGGCAACGTCCGGTCCCTTCACGACGCCGGTCGATTGAGCCGTGAGGACTGGGGTCGCAGCGGTCGTAACAGATTTGACCACGGGCGGCTGTGCGGGACGGGGAGCGACTTGAGCTACCGGAACCGGGCGGGAGGTTGGTCCTTCGGCACGGGGCACGATCCCCCCGGCACAAGCCGCGAGGCCCAGTGCTGCCGCCAGCCCAAGACCGGCCTTCATGCCGATTCGTCGGTGTCGGTCAGAATCCAGTTGGGATCGGCGCTGCGCAGGGTACGTGTGAACGTCCATACATCGACCGTCGGCACCGCGTCGGTCAGCGACCCGGCGATGACGGTGCCGTCTGCATCGCGGGTCACCGCCGCGATATCGGCATCGAAGCGCACGGTGAGGTACGCGACGCGATCCTCGACCCGTGCGCCAACGATTGTCGCTTTTTCCACGGTGACAAGGCGGTTGTCGAGAACATGGCCTGCGGTATTCCGTTCAGCGATAGAACTGGCAAACGCGGCACGCACGTCTTCGCTGGTCAAACCTTCGAGCACGCCCGCTTCACCACGCCAATAGGCCTCTAGAATCATTCGGTATGCCGATTTCGCGCCCTCCATGAACCGGCCCACGTCAAAGGCAGGTTCCGTGGCAACAATGGAACGAACGCCGATCGCAGCGCCGTCCTCGAATACCGAATCGCTGGTGGTAACTGCCGGACGGCTGGGCGAGGCGAACGCCGGCGCGGGTGCGGCCTTGGCATGTTCCTCGACTGGCGCCAGCGGCTGTTCATGCCCGGTCCGTTTGCCGAGCACCGAATAGAGCCGGAGGGCAAGGAAACCCGCAATCATTGCCAGCACTACGATTTCGACCATACCCGACACGGCAAACTCCATCACTTCAGCTCTTAACATAGGCGCAGGAGGCCTACACTTCAAACGCCCATTCGCAAGACGGTGTTTCGTCGTGTCTTGCCCTGTCCGTCGCGGCGATGTAACCGCGCCCGCACTCTCATTCACATGACGAAAGATCAAAGCCGATGGCCGACGACGCCGCGCCCGAAACCGCTAGCACCGAACCCCTAAGCAATGGCGAAGACACGGCCCCGCAGGCCGGCTTGCTCTCGCAGTACGTCAAGGATTTGTCGTTCGAGAATCCGAATGCGCCGGCGGTGTATCAGTGGCAGGGGCAGCCGCAGATCGACATTCAGTTCAACATCGCGTCGGGACAGGTCGGCGAGGATGCGTATGAAGTCATCCTGAAGGTCGAGGTCAAGGCGGTTGCCGCCGACCAGGTCGCGTTCCAGGTCGAGCTGTCGTACGCGGGCCTCTTCGCGCTCCGCAACATTCCCGAGGACCAGCTTCAGCCGTTCCTGCTGGCCGAGGCACCGCGCATCCTGTTCCCCTTCGCCCGCCGCGTGCTGGCCGATGCGGTCCGCGACGGCGGCTTCCCGCCGCTGCTGCTGGAGCCCATCGATTTCGGCCAGCTGTACATGGCGCAGGCCGAACAGGCCGAGGCGTTGGGTGCGCCAGTGGGGCAGGCTTGAGTTGACGCTCCTCCCCGACTGGGGGAGGAGCTAGGCCATGAACCTCGTACGCGCCACGGCCTCGATCGGCGGGCTGACGCTGGTCAGCCGCGTTCTCGGCATGGTCCGCGACATGCTGATGGCGCGCTACGTCGGCGCGGGCTTTGCGTCCGATGCCTTCCTGATCGCGTGGCGCCTGCCCAATCTGTTCCGCGCGCTGTTTGCGGAAGGGGCCTTCGCCGCCGTCTTCGTGCCGATGTACAACCGGCGCATGACCGAGGCGGAGAAGGAAGCCGCGGATTCGGGCCTCGCCGCCGCCAATGCCTTCGCGGGGCAAGTCCTCTCGGTCCTGTTCCCCTTCCTGATCGTTTTCACCGCAATAATGATGCTCGCCACCGGCCCGATCGTCCTCGCGATGACCGGCGGGTTCCCGGACGGCGGTCCCGAAAAATTCGCGCTGGCCGTCCACCTGACCCAGATCACCTTTCCCTATCTGGCGCTGATCAGCCTGGTGTCGCTGCTCGGCGGCATCCTCAATTCGCTCAACCGGTTCTGGGTCAATGCGGCCGCGCCCGTGCTGCTCAACATCGCGATGATCGTGGCGATCCTGTTCTTTCGTGGCGGAAACGCCGTCGAAACTGCTGAAACACAAGCGATTGCTGTGACGATTGCAGGCGCGCTTCAGCTCGCATGGCTCGTCTGGTCGTGCCGCCGCGCCGGCGTCGTCCTGAAGCTCGCCCGCCCGCGCTTCTCCCCCGACGTGAAGCGCCTGCTCTGGCTGATCGGCCCCGCCGCGATCGGGCAAGGGGCGATCCAGTTCAACCTGCTGATCTCCACCTCGCTCGCCGCACGCTTCCTGCCACAGGGCGCGGTCAGCTATCTCTACTATGCCGACCGGCTGAACCAGTTGCCGCTCGGCCTAATCGGCATCGGCGTCGGCACCGCGATCCTGCCTAGTCTCTCGCGCCAGATCGGCGGCGGCGATACGGCAGCGGCGCGCCATACCCAGAACCGCGCGATGGAACTGGCACTACTGCTCGCCCTGCCCGCCGCCGTCGCGCTCGTCGTCTCGGCAATCCCGCTGGTGCGCGGCGTGTTTCAGCACGGCGCGTTCACCGCCACCGACACGACGGGTGCCGCCAGCGCACTTGCCGCCTTCTCGCTCGGCGTGCCCGCCTATGTGCTGATCAAGGTGCTGACCCCCGGCTTTTACGCGCGGCAGGACACTAAAACGCCCGTACACCTCGCGGTCGTATCGATGCTGGTCAATCTGGCCGGCAACCTGCTGTCGGTGCTGGTGCTGAACGCCGGGTTCGTCGGTATTGCGCTGTCCACGGCAGTGGCGGCCTGGGTCAATGTCCTGTTGCTCTACGCGTCGCTCCACCGGCGCGATCACCTGAAACTTGATGCGCGCTTCAAGGCAAAGGCGATCCGGATCATCGGCGCCAGCGCGGCGATGGGGGTCGTCCTGATTCTGCTGAACCCCTGGCTCGACCCCTATATGGGCGGCGGCTGGCAGGAGCGCGTGACGGCGCTGGTGGCGCTGTGCGGGATCGGCGGCGCGGTTTATGGCGTGGCCGTCCTGCTGCTCGGCGGGGCGAGCCTCAAGGAACTGCGGGGGCAGTTGGTGCGGAAGAAATAGGGTTGTATCGCGGTTCCGGACGTAGTTGGACTAAGACTTCGGCAGGACCGTCACGGCACGAAAACAAGCTTGGGGCCCGGGTCGGACATTGCCTCGGGTGCTTCCTCGAACGACGCCGTGCGATGCGTCACATGTTCGGGGTGAAGCTTGCCGCACGCAATACATCCCAGCACGTCGGGAAGCAGCGGGCGCGACTGCACACGCCCGGTGTGCATGGTCAGCCCCTTGTAATAAGCCAGGGTGAGCGGGATCGGCGTCGCTGGGTCGAAATGCATTGCCACGCTCGTCAGCATACCATTGGCGGCGGTGGACCTGACGGCGAACGCAAGCGCAGGCGCGTTGCCCGCCGATTCCACAACGATGTCGAATTGCTCTTCGGCACCGCGACCTTCCTGCAAAGCCAGGGGTGCGACGTCTGCGCCCATGGCCGCGGCGCGGTCCCGATTACCCTGCTTATCGTCGAGATAGAGCACTTTGCCGGCACCGAGCGCAACTGCCGCCCCCGCCGCGTAAATGCCGACGCTCTGGGCGAGCCCACCTACGACAAGAACGGAGGCACCAGGACGTGATGCCAGATGCGACGCAACACCCCGCCAACCGTCAGCGATGTTATCACAGGCGCTCGCCGCAACGACTGGATCGATGCCATCCGGCAGTGGCACGAGCATATGGTCGGCAAACGGCACGAGCATTCGATCGGACAACGCCCCGCCGAAATCCTGCCGACCATTCCCGGCCAGCCCGTAAGCTGCGTATAGCGGCACGGTCTCACAGGAGTTGGTGAGGCCACGCCGACAATTTGTACATGTGCCGCAGGATATCTGGAACGGTACAACGACGCGGGCGCCGGGCTTCACGCCCGACGCTTCGCCCGCTTCGACTACCTCGCCCACGGTCTCGTGGCCGAAAGCAAACGGCCCCCTGAACGGCGCAGATCCCAGCGTGATGTACAGATCGAGATCACAGCGGGCGACGGCGAGCGGGCGGACGATGGCCTGGCGTTTCTCCGTCAAACGCGGGGCCGCAACCTCCCGCCATTCGAACGCGCCGGGCGAAACGAATGTAAGCTGGCGCATTATTTTCCGGTGTCCACAACATTGTCGATCTGAACCGGGGTTTCGAAGTAGGTGACTTCCGGATCGACGCCGTAGAGTGCCTTGGCACGCGCCCGCCATTCAGGCGAATACCACGCGTCCGCGGCAGCGCGGCTCTTCCAGAGGTACATGCCGCCGAACCCGGTAGCGTTCACCGTGAAGTATTTGCGGAGCAGGCCCGGCACCTTCTTGTAGGTCGGCACTGCCTTGGCAAAGCCTTCGTCGATCATGGCCCTGGTCACACCCGGTGGCGTTTTGACGACCACGATTGTGGCGACCCGCGTTTCCACGGGCGCTGGGTCGGCGAGAGCGGGTCCGGCGAGCATCAAGCTGGACAGGACGATCAAGAAACGGCGCTTCATCGGAATTCTCCTCGATAACGGATGGAAGATACCGCGTTGCCTGCGCCGGATTAATGAGCGATATTGCGAACCAGCTTTCTAATTTTGCAAATCCGAGACCATGTCAATCGACCCACGCGACCTTGAAGACCTGATCGCCATCGGCGATGCTGGCACGTTGAGCATGGCGGCCAAGAAGCGCGGCGTCGCGATCTCGACGGTATCGCGTCGACTCGATGCCTTGGAATCCTCGCTTGGTCTGCAGCTTGTCGATCGGCGCGCCGATGGCGTGCGGCTGACCGAGAGTGGGCAGGCGATCGCTCAGGCGGCCGAGCCTCTGGCAGAACAACTGCTGCGCGTCCGCCGCGTGGCCGAAAGTCTGCGCGACGGCGCCGTGCATGTCCCGGTACGTGTCTCGGCAACCGAAGCCGTGATCGCGGATATACTCGCCCCCGCACTCCACCGTCTCTGGTCGGCGGGTGCGCACTTCCCGGTGCATTTTCAGTCGCAAGGCGACGTTGTCAGTCTGGCCGGTCGCGATGCCGATCTTGCAGTCCGTATGGTGCGCCCTGACGGCGCAAGCCTTTACGCGCGTAAACTCGCTGAGCTCAAACTCGGCTTCTTCGCCAGCCAAAGCTATCTGGGCGGCCGCGACCCTGAATCGATCGACCTGCGCGATGAACGGCTGCTTGTTTATGACGACAGCTATGGCCGGCTGCCCGAACTCGACTGGTTGAGCCGCGAAGGGCTGGCCAAAGCCGTCGCCATGCGAACCGGGAGTACCCGAGGGCTCACGACTGCAGCGCTTGGCGGTGGCGGGATCGCGATGTTGCCGCACATTTTTGCAAGGCGAGGAAGCGGGTTGATCGAGATCCCCGTCGTCCGACCGCTTCCGACAAGGCAGCCATGGCTGATCGTTCACCGCGACCTGCGTCGGATAAAGGCTATCCAGCTGACACAGAAATGGATCGTGCGGTGCTTTGCGTCGCTGAACGCGCCAGGTGAATTACCCGTGCACTAGCTGTCCGCATACTGTTCAACTCGGCCATAAGCGCACCCCCCACTCCCACCTTCGACAATGCTAACCCAACCCGCTACGGGGCTGTCCAAACAGGAGACCTCCACCCCCATGCGCGTCCTCTCGGGCATTCAGCCCACCGGCAACCTTCACCTCGGCAATTATCTGGGCGCGATCCGCAACTGGGTGCGGATGCAGGATCAGGTGACGGCGACCGGCGGGCAGTGCCTGTTCTTCCTCGCCGACCTGCACTCGCTGTCCGAACATATCGAGCGGCAGGCGCGGATCGACGCGTTGCGCGACATGACCGCGGCGCTGGTTGCTTGCGGGATCGACCCGGCGCGCTCGATCCTGTTCAATCAGGCGCGCGTCCCGGCGCATGCCGAGCTGTGCTGGTTGCTCAACGGCACCGCGCGGATGGGGTGGCTCAACCGGATGACGCAGTGGAAGGACAAGGCGGGCAAGGACCGCGAGGGCAAATCGGTCGCGCTGTTCGACTATCCGGTGCTGCAGGCGGCCGACGTGCTGTTGTACCAGACAACGCACGTGCCGGTGGGCGACGACCAGAAACAGCATCTGGAGTTGGCGCGCGACATTGCGGTCAAGTTCAACACCGATACGGGCCGCAATGTCTTCGCCCTGCCCGAACCGACGATCCCGCCCGCCGCCGCGCGGATCATGTCGCTGCGCGACGGCACCGCCAAAATGTCGAAATCGGACCCGAGCGACATGAGCCGGATCAACCTGACCGACGACGCCGACACGATCCAGCAAAAGGTCCGCAAGGCCAAGACCGACCCCGAACCCCTGCCGTCCGACGTCGCGGGGCTGGAGGGACGGCCGGAGGCGCGCAATCTGGTGACGATCATGGCCGCGCTCGACGACCGGAGCGCCGATGCCGTGCTGGCCGAATATGGCGGCAGCAATTTTGGCCCGTTCAAGGCGGCCCTCGCCGACCGGCTGGCGGCGACACTGGAGCCCATCCGGGGGCGGTATCTGGCCCTGCGCGGGTCCGACGAGATCGACGCGATCCTGATCGACGGCGCGGCGCGGGCGGCGGTGATTGCGGCCCCGACACTGGCGGCGGCGTATGAAGCGCTGGGGTTGCAGGCGGGGCGGTAGGGGGCGGCGGGTAGAATGCGGTGAGGATACCGGCATGGGCACGACGCGCTGGCGTCAGGGTCGGCGGATGGCAGTGTCGACAGCAGCGCAGGAAACCGATTCCAATTTGTTTCGGTATCGAATCAATGTCGGTTGTGTAATTGACCCCAAAACCGGCGCATGCGTAGTTTCCGACGCTTTCGCCCCTTTGCCGATCTGCGACGCCCCTTGCGCGCCGATCATTTGCGAGATTGAAATGCCTGGGTGCCGTCGATGACTATACCTGAACTGTTATCGGAGGACGGAGCGACTGCGTTCACGAACGACCTGCTGGCCAAAATCGGGGAAGCGACGCCCGACCTGATTTACGCCAAGGATCTGGGCAGCCGCATGATTTTCGCGAACCGGGCGGTGTTGGCGGCCCTGGGAAAATCGTGGGAGGAGATTCGCGGACGATCGGACGCCGAATGGCACGACGACCCCAGCGAAGGTCGTCGATTCGTCGAGGCGGATGCGCGGATCATGGCAAGCGGCCAGACCGAGGAGCTCGAGGAGATCTTGACGGGTATCGATGGCACCCAGACCTATCTCTCGAGCAAATCACCGCTGCGGGCGCAGGACGGGCACGTCATCGGGATCTTCGGCATCAGCAAGAATATCACCGAACGGAAGAACGAAGAGCGCCTTCGGCAGATATTGGTCAACGAACTCGATCACCGGGTGAAGAATACGCTCGGTCTGGTGCAGGCCATGGCACGCCAGACGTTCAAGCACGCCGGCATCGACAACGCCATCTGGGACGCGTTCGAGGGCCGCCTGATCTCGATGTCGAAGGCGCATGGCCTGCTGACCCGGCATAGCTGGGTCGGCGCCGACATCACCGAAATCGTCGCGGAAGGGTTGATTGCGCATGGCGGTCAGCATGCAGACTGTTTTTCGATCAGCGGTCCATCGGCTTGGGTCGATGCCCAAACCGCGCTCGCCTTGGCCATGGCGTTTCATGAGCTGGGCACGAACGCGATCAAATATGGCGCCTTGTCGGTTCCCGAAGGCCGCGTGACGATTTCGTGGGCGCTCGCCAACGACGGCGATGTCCCGATGCTCGATCTCTATTGGCGTGAACGGGGTGGTCCGCCGGTGGCCAAACCGACCCATAAAGGGTTTGGATCACGCTTGATTCAGCAGGCCTTTGCGCAAACCGCGTCCAATGTCGCCCGGGTCGACTACCTGCCCAACGGGATCGAGTTCCACGTTCGCTTCGGTCTTGCTAATCGGCTGGAGAAGTAAGCCCGATCCTGCTGAGACGAACCAAGTTGCGTGTCGTGCGTTCAGCCATCATTCAACGCCGACCTGCCACGATTGGTCGAAATTTTCAGTGAGGTCGCCATGATCCGTTTGTTCAAAGCTCTTGCTCCCGCTGTGCTGCTGGCGGTCGCCGGTTGCGCGGCGCCGTTCCAGGCTCAGGTTTCACGCTTTCAGCAGCTGCCGGCGCCGCAGGGACAGACGTTTGCGGTGATCGCGGACAACCCGCGCCTCGATGGCAGTCTCGAGTTCGCCCAATATGCCAATACCGTGGCGCAACGCCTTGCGGGGTATGGCTATACGCGCGCGGTGACGCCGGGGGATGCTAATCTGATCGTTCACCTGAACTATATGGTCGACAAGGGACGCGACCGTCTCCGCACGGTTCCGGGTTTCGGGCCGCGCTTCGGCTATGCCTATGGCTGGGGGCCGTATCGCCCCTATTGGGGCGTCGGTCGCCGGGCATGGGTTTACGGGTTCGACGACCCCTTCCTTTACGGATCGTCGTTTGACGAGGTCGAAAGCTACACGGTTTACGAATCGGCGCTCGAAATGAAGATCGAGCGCAAAGGGACGCGCGAACGGCTGTTCGAGGGGACGGCAAAGGCGCTGTCTTCTGACAACGATCTGACGACTCTGGTGCCGAACCTGATCGAGGCGATGTTCACCGGCTTCCCCGGCAATTCGGGCCAGACAGTGAAGATCACGGTTGCGCCGCCGGAAAAAGCGCGGCGGTAAACGACGGCGCGGCAAGCTAGACCGTCGGCTCTCCGTTCCGAGAGTCCGGCTGGCTGGTTGCGTCGTGCAATAGCCGCGCTATTTCAGGCCGGGCTCAGCCTTCCAGCGATCGCAACAACAGGCGCACGTCGGCATCGATCTCGGTGTCGGCGGCGCGCAGTTTTTCGATTTGCTTGACTGCGTGGATCACCGTCGTGTGATCGCGGCCGCCGAAGCGCCGCCCGATCTCGGGCAGCGAGCGCGGCGTCAGCTGCTTCGACAGGTACATCGCGATCTGGCGCGGCCGTGCGACGACCCGGGCGCGGCGGGCGGACACCATCTCGGCCTGACGGATCTTGAAATGCTCCGACACGCGCTTCTGGATTTCGTCGATGGTCACCCGTCGCCGACCGGCGCGGAACATGTCGGCCAACGTTTCTTCGGCAAACGCCTCGTCGATGGTCCGGTCGTTGAGCGCGGCGTACGCGACGAGGCGGTTCAGACCGCCTTCGAGCTCCCGAATGTTCGACGCGATCCGGCTGGCGAGCAAGTCGCGGACCAGCGGCGGGATTGTCTGCGGCATCGCGTTGGCCTTTGCCTCGACGATCGCGCGGCGCAGGCCGTAATCGGCGGGCTGGATATCGACGACCAGCCCCTGCGTGAGGCGCGACAAGATGCGCCCCTCGATCCCGTCGAGTTCGTGCGGGGACCGGTCGGCACTGATCACCAGTCGCCGCCCGCCGCGCATCAGTTCGTCGATGGTGTAGAGGAATTCCTCCTGCGTGGTTTCTTTGCCCGCGATGAACTGGAAATCGTCGATCATCAGCAGATCGACCGAGCGCAGGCGCGATTTGAACGCCAGCGTATCCTTGGTCCGCATCGCGTGGACGAAATCGACCATGAAGCGTTCCGCCGACATGGCGAGCGCGCGCGCCTGTGGCTTGCGGGCCATATAGCCGTGGCCGATGGCGTGCAGCAGGTGCGATTTGCCCTGCCCGGTCGGCCCGTGGATGAACAGCGGATTGAACCGCATTGGTCCGCCCTCGGCAATCGCCCGCGCTGCATTGTGCGCAATGCGATTCGAATCGCCGACAAGGAACGTGTCGAAGGTCAGGCGGGGATCAAACTGGAAGACCGTTTCAATGGGGATGGTCTTGTCCGTGGCCGGCGATACGGCGGCGTAGCTTTGAACCGCGTCGCCATCGTCGGCCAGGATGCGGACGCCGCTGATTTCCGGCATCGCGGTCCGCCAGGCGAGATTCAGCCGATCGGCAAAATTCTTTTGCACCCAATTGGCCATGAACGCGGACGGCAGCGCCAGTGCGACCGTGCGGTCGACCTTGCAAAAGCCGTCATAGCGCGTCCGCCCCAACCACTGGTCGAAGCTGCGCGCGCCGATGTCGCGTCGCAGGCCGTCGCGTACAGCTGCCCACGATGCAGCTGCGCGATCTTCGATATCCGAATCCAGATTATCCCCCGACGTCAACTTTTTCAGCCTCCCCTCAACCGCTCTTTGCCATCCACGGCACCACTCACTGTCGCGCAATCGCAGCAAGATCATCCAGCCGGAAGTGACTAGACCTCCGAAAGCTCCGGTTCTCAATGCTGATCACGACTAACGAGTCGCGTTGTCCCGGACCCAGTTTTTGAGCGTCGCCGCTTGCCTTCGCAAGTCCGCGCATCCGATTTGGGCTTAAAAAAAGTGAAATAAATCGGGTTGACGCAGAGAAGTCGCGCAATTGCGCGGAATCTAACTCAAGTCGTTATTTTCATTATAGTTTCTGTGCTTGAGATTTCACACGTGGCCCCGAATCGCGGGAATCCTTGACTTTTTTCTGTCACGCAACGGACGCGAAGAAAGGCCCGCCGGTCGCATGACCAGCGGGCCCCAAAACCGCAAAAAGGAAAACCGGGTTAGCCGAGCGCGGCGACGCGCTTCGTCAGGCGGGCAAACTTCCGCGACGCAGTGTTCTTGTGCATCACGCCCTTGGCAACGCCGCGCGCGATCTCGGGCTGTGCAGCCGCGAGCGCTTCCGATGCGGCTCCCTTGTCGCCGGCGACCAGCGCCAGTTCGACCTTCTTGACGAAGGTGCGGATGCGGCCGACGCGGGCGCCGTTAACTTCGGCGCGTCGATCGTTGCGCCGGATTCGCTTTTTTGCCTGGGGCGTATTCGCCATGAAGTCCTCGAAACTCTGTCTGGAATGAAGGCGGGGCGCATAGCGATGAGGGGGCGGATGGTCAACCTATCGCTGACACTTGGGACAGGAAAAAGTCGAACGCCCGCTGTCGACCAGCCGGATAACGGTTCCCCCGCCGCACGGGCACGGCTCCCCTTCGCGCCCATAAACCCGCCATTGCTTGGCGAAATAGCCGAGCTGCCCGTCAGGGCGGGCATAGTCGCGCAAGGTCGATCCGCCGGCCTCAATCGCGGCGAGCAGGACGCTGCGGATCGCATCCACCAGTGAATCCAGCCGCTTGCGCGCAATCTGCCCGGCCGGTCGACGCGGCGGAATGCCGGTCATGTTGAGCGCCTCGCACACATAGATATTGCCGAGGCCAGCGACGATTCGTTGATCGAGCAGCATCGCCTTGATCGGCGCGGACCGTCCCTCCAGCACCTTTGCCAGATACGCGCCCGTCAGATCCGGCCCCAAAGGCTCTGGGCCGAGCGCCGCGAACGGCGGCCACGTATCGAGCGCATCGACAGCCACCAGATCGACCGACCCGAATCGTCGCGCGTCGTTGAGCGCCAGCCGATGCCCCCCATCGGTTTCGAGAATCAGATGATCGTGCGCGCCGATTTCCTCGGGATCGACGCGCCAACGACCCGACATGCCGAGGTGAAACACCATCGCATCGCCGCGGTCGGTTTCGATGATCCCATATTTCGCCCGCCGCCCGAGCGCCGTCACACGCGCACCGGTCAACCGCTGACGAAGATCGACCGGAAAAATTCGTCTCAAATCGGGACGCCGTGCTTCGACGGACGTCAAGACGCGCCCCTCAAGCATAGGACGCAATCCGCGGACGGTGGTTTCGACTTCGGGAAGTTCGGGCACAAATTTGCGCTATGCGGCGTTTGCGGGTGCGACAACCCCTCGCTAGAGGCTTTACCTATGAGCGAAACAGTTTCCTTCGGCTATGAACAGGTCGACCCGGCCGAAAAGACCGAGCGCGTGGGCCAGGTTTTCACCAGCGTCGCGCGCAACTACGACCGCATGAACGATGCGATGTCGGGCGGCATGCACCGGCTGTGGAAGGACCGCTTCGTCCGTCGCGTGAAACCGCGCGCCGGCGAATACATCCTCGATATGGCGGGCGGCACGGGCGACATCGCGTTCCGCCTGGACAAGGCATCCGGAAGCGCAGCGCATATCACGGTCGCCGATATCAATCCCGACATGCTGGCCGTCGGCATCGATCGAGCCGCAGACCGGGGTATCGATGGACTGGTGTGGACCGAAGCGAATGCAGAGACGCTGCAGTTCGAAGACAAGAGCTTCGACGCGTACACCATCGCCTTCGGCATCCGGAACGTGACCGACATCCCGAAGGCGCTGCGCGAGGCGCACAAGGTGCTGAAACGTGGCGGGCGGTTCTTTTGCCTGGAGTTCTCGACGACGCTGTGGCCGGGCTTCGGCGAGGTCTACGACGCCTATTCGCATCGGTTGGTCCCCAAGATCGGCGGGATGATTGCCGGCGACGAGGATTCGTACCGCTATCTGATCGAATCCATCCGCCGTTTTCCCGACATGCCGACGTTCGAACGGATGATCGGCGACGCCGGTTTTGTGCAAACCAACGTCGAGCCGATGCTGGGCGGACTGGTGGCGATCCATAGCGGCTGGAAGATTTGACCCGACCCACGACGCATTTATGGCGGCTGATGAAGTGGCTGCGGACGCTGGCGCGGCATGGCGCGCTGGCGGGAATCGAGCGCGACCCGATGACGCCGCCACAGGTCAAGCGCATCATCCGCATCGCCCGGTTCGGCGCGCGCGTGCCGAAAGTGCCCGCCTATGCCGAGGCGTTCCAGGCGTGCGGCCCCGCCGCGATCAAGCTGGGGCAAGCGCTGGCCACGCGCCCCGACCTGGTCGGCGACGAGGCGGCGCATGACTTGCAGCGGCTGCAAGACCGCTTGCCGGCACTCCCGTTCCCGATCATCAAGGCCGCCATTGAGCGCGGCCTTGCCCGCCCGGTCGAGGAAGTCTTTACCAGCATCGAAGAAACGCCCGTCGGCGCCGCCTCCATCGCGCAGGTCCACCGTGCCGTCACGACCGACGGCGTTACGGTCGCGATCAAGGTCGTCCGGCCCGGCGTTGAGGACGAATTCGCTGCCGCGCTCGAAACCTATGAATGGGCGGCCGCCCAGATGGAAATCATCGGCGGCGAATTCGCCCGCCTCCGCCCCCGCGCGACCATTGCGACTTTCCGCCAGTGGACGCTGCGCGAACTCGACCTGCGGCGCGAGGCGGCGTCGGCGTCCGAGCTCGCAGAGGGACTGACCGCCGAACCGGGGTTCCGTATCCCGACGATCGACTGGCGGCGGACGTCGCGCACGGTGCTGACGCTCGAATGGATCGACGGGATCAAGCTGTCGAACATCGCCGCGATCGACGCCGCGGGGCACGACCGCAAGGCGCTGGCCCGCACGCTCGTGCGCGGTTTCTTGCGGCAAGCCATCGCCGAAGGCTTCTTTCACGCCGACATGCATCAGGGAAACCTGATGGTTGCGCCAGACGGCGACCTGATCGCCATCGATTTCGGCATCATGGGGCGGCTCGACACCCGCGCGCGGCGCTGGCTCGCCGAAATCCTGTTCGGCCTGATCACCGGCAATTATCGCCGCGTCGCCGAAATCCATTTCGAGGCGCAATATGTGCCCGCCCACCACAATATCGCCGAGTTCGCGACGGCGCTACGGTCGGTTGGCGAACCGATGCGCGGCCAGCCGGTCAAGGACATGTCGGTCGGCAACATGCTCGACAGCCTGTTCGCGATTACCCGTGATTTCGACATGGTGACCCAGCCGCATCTGCTGCTGTTGCAAAAGACGATGGTGATGGTGGAGGGCGTGGCGACTGCGCTCGATCCCGACGTCAACATGTGGGAAATCGCCGAGCCGGTGGTGCGCGACTGGCTGCGCGGCGAACTGGGACCGGAGGCTTTGCTCGCGGACCGCCTCGTCGAGGATGTCCGCACACTGTCCCGCCTGCCCGATCTCGTCCGCCGCATCGAAGCGCGTTATCCGGCCGCGGGCGGCGCGCCGCTCTCGCCACCGTTGGCGGTGATCGAGCCGGTGCGCCTGTCATTCGGCTGGCTGGGCTATGTCGCGGTGGCGGTGCTTGCCGGGGCGGCTGGCGCGGGCGTCATGGCTTGGCTAGGCTGAACCCATGCAGGGCAAGCGCATCCTCCTGATCGTCAGCGGCGGCATCGCGGCCTATAAGGTCTGCGAGCTGATCCGCCTGTTCCGCCGCGCCGACATGCCGGTGCGCTGCGTCCTGACCGAGGCGGGCGCGAAGTTCGTGACGCCGATGACGCTGGCCGCGCTCAGCGAGCAGCCTGTCGTCGAGACGCTGTGGGACCTGGAGCGCGAATCGAAGATCGGCCATATCGCGCTCAGCCGTGAAGCCGACCTGGTCGTTGTCGCCCCCGCGACCGCCGACATCATGGCCCGGATGGCGCACGGCCATGCCGACGATCTGGCGACGACGTTGCTGCTCGCGACCGACAAGCCGGTGCTCGTGGCACCTGCGATGAATGTGCGGATGTGGCAGCATGCCGCGACGCGCCGCAACGTGGCGCAGCTCCGCGAGGACGGCCTGACCGTGATGGAGCCCGACGAGGGCACGATGGCGTGTGGCGAATATGGCCCCGGGCGCTTGCCCCATGTCGATGCCATCTTCGCGGCGGCGCTGGAAAGGCTCAACGCGTAACGTGCACATCATCGTCACGGCCGGGCCGACGCATGAGCCGATAGACCCCGTCCGCTACCTCGCCAACCGGTCCTCAGGGAAACAGGGGTTCGCCATTGCCGCCGCGCTGGCGACAAAGGGGGCGCAGGTCACGCTGATCGCCGGACCGGTGACGCTCGATACGCCGCCGGGGGTGACGCGCGTTGATGTGGAAACTGCGCGGGAGATGGCCGCCGCCGTCGAGACCGCCCTGCCCGCCGACGCCGCGATCCTTGTCGCCGCCGTCGCCGACTGGCGCGTCGAGAGCGCGGGGCAGAAGATCAAGAAGGAAGGCAGCGGTTCCCCACCCGTCCTGCACCTCGTCGAAAATCCCGACATCCTCGCCACGTTAGCTCGCAGCCCGCAGCGCCCGCGCCTGCTGATCGGTTTCGCCGCCGAGACCGAAAACATCATCGCCAACGCGAAGGCAAAGCTGGCGAAAAAAGGCTGCGACTGGATCGTCGCCAACGATGTGTCGGGCGACGTCATGGGGGGAGCGGCGAACACCGTGCATGTCGTGACGGCGGGCGGCGTGGAAAGCTGGGCGCGGATGGCGAAGGATGGGGTAGCGGAGAGGTTGGCGGATCGGGTTACCGCAGCGCTGGTAACCGGGGTGGGGCAATGACGAAATTCGGCGAGCGGATCGGTGCCGTGTTCGCATCGCACCGTGCGCTGATCGCAAAATTCGCTTTCGAATTCGTCATCATCTTTGTCGGCGTCAGCGCGGCGTTCGCGCTTGAAACGGTGCAGCGCAATCGCGACGAGGCCGCCTATCAGTCGAAGATCGTTGCGGCGCTTGTTCCAACATTGGACGACGTGCTGAGGCACAATGCGTCGTTCGAGCAGGAGGCGCGGTCCAAGCTGGCCGCATTCGACGCCGCAATCGCGCGTAGGGAACGGGTCGCATTGCCCGTCGTGCGCGAAACCGGTGCAGAACGGCCACCGGTCCGCATTTGGGACAGCGTGGTCGCGACAGGTGCGGCACGATCCCTGGACCCTGCCCTGCTGGTCCGTTTGTCGGTGTTCTACAATCGTCAGGAGTCGATCGGCGAACGTTATGTGCGCTATGCGACCTATACCGAAGACCGCATCTTTCCGCTCGGGTCCGACCCGCAAGTATTTTACGATCCGTCGGGCAAGCTGCGACCGGAATTTGCCGCCTACGTCGATCGCCTGCGCGAGCTGGTCGTTATCGACCACGCGGTGACGGCACAGGCCAGGAAACTTCGAGCCGAGCTGACCTCAAAACGATGACCGGTCGCAGACTGCGATAGCATCGGCGATGACATATCGCACTACAGCCGCTACTCACGCGCGATGCCCCCCATCACCATTTCCCTCCTCCGCCTGCCCCACGGTGCCGGCCTCCCCCTCCCCGCCTATGCAACCGATGGCGCGGCGGGGATGGATGTGGTGGCCGCCGAAGACCTGACGCTGGCCCCCGGCGCGCGGCATGCGGTGGCGACGGGGTTCGCAGTAGCGATTCCGGAGGGGTTTGAGGTTCAGGTGCGCCCGCGGTCGGGGCTGGCGCTGAAGCATGGGATCACCTGCCTCAACACGCCGGGCACCATCGACAGCGACTATCGCGGCGAAGTGAAGGTGATCCTCGCCAATCTGGGCAACGAGCCCTTCCCCATCGCGCGCGGGGACCGGATCGCCCAACTGGTCCCCGCCCCCGTCCAGCGCGCGACGCTGACCGAAGTCGCCAGCCTCGACGAGACGATACGCGGGTCCGGCGGGTTCGGGTCGACGGGCACCAAATAGCGTGCTCACCGACGACGAACTCAACCGCTATGCCCGCCACATCGTCCTGCGCGAAGTCGGCGGGGCGGGACAGATGAAGCTGCGCGGTGCCCGTGTCGCGGTGGTCGGCGCGGGCGGTATCGGTGTGCCGGCGCTGCAATATCTGGCGGCAGCGGGCATGGGTGCGCTGACGGTGATCGACGACGATGTCGTCAGCATCTCGAACCTGCAGCGGCAGGTACTCTATGGCACCGGCGATGTCGGGTCACCAAAGGCGCTGCTCGCGACGCGCCGCCTGTTCGAGATCAACCCGTTCGTTGCGGTGACGCCGGCGACGCTGCGCCTCGACTGCGACAACGCCGACACGCTGCTTGGCGGGCACGATGTCGTGATCGACGGGTCGGACAGTTTCGCCACGCGGCTCGCGGTGGCCGATGCGGCGTACCGGCTGCACATCCCGCTCGTGTCCGCCGCGATCGGGCAGTTCCACGGCCAGATCGGGACATGGTCTGGGTGGCTGGCCGATCAGCCCTGTTATCGATGCTATGTCGGCGATGCCTTCGATGCCGACGATTGCGACACTTGCGCGGAAGACGGCGTGCTGGGCGCGATGACCGGGTGGATGGGCAGCATGGCCGCGCTGGAGGCTATCCGCGCGATAGTTGGCTTCGGCGAAAGTGCGGCGGGCAAAGTCCACATCATCGACGGGCTGACCCCGTCGATGCGGACGATCCGGATGCCGAAGGATCCGGGGTGTTCGACCTGTGGCGGGACGATCGCCTAGGCCTTAGCTGCTTTCTTGGCGGGCGCCTTCTTCGCCGGAGCCTTTTTCTTCGGCGCCGCTTTCTTCTTCCCCTTTTTAACCGGTGCCGCCGCTGCGCGGGCGTCGATCAGTTGCGCGGCTTCCTCAAGCGTAAGCACCTCTGGCTCGACCGATTTGGGGACCGTCGCGTTCGTCGTGCCGTCGGTGACATAGGGGCCATAGCGCCCGGCCATCAGCTTGATCTCGAGCTCAGACCGCGGGTGGTTGCCCAGAACCTTCAGCGGTGCCTGCGCGCCGCGCGCCGGGCGTCCGCCGTTCGCCGCCGCCTCGGCCAGCTTGACCACGGCCGTGTTCATGCCGGTTTCGAACACTTCGGCGGTGGAGGTCAGGCGGGCATATTTGCCGTCGTGGGCCAGGTAAGGACCGTAGCGACCGATGCTCGCGGTGATCGGCTTGCCGCTTTCGGGGTGCGTGCCGACTTCGCGCGGCAGGCTGAGCAGCTTGAGCGCGAGGTCCAGATCGAGTTCGCCCGCGTCCTTGGGGATCGACGAGCGCTTGGCTTCCTTGCCGTCGCCAAGCTGGACATAGGGGCCGAAGCGCCCGGACTTCTTGGCGACTTCTAGCCCGCTGACCGGATCGGTACCGAGCACCGCATTGCCGCCGCCAGTCTCGGCCTCCGCAGATCCGCCTTGCGCGAATTTGCGGGTGTATTTGCATTCGGGATAGTTCGAGCAGGCGACGAACGCGCCGAAGCGACCTCCTCGAAGGGCGAGCCGCCCGGTGCCGCAATTCGGACACAGGCGCGGATCGGAGCCGTCCTCCTTGGGTGGGAAGAGGAAGGGCGAGAGATATTCGTCGAGCGCAACCGTCACATCCGACGGCTTGGTCTCCATGACCTCAGTCGTCTTGGGCTTGAAGTCGCGCCAGAACGCCTCGAGCACTGCCTGCCACGCCATGCGCCCGCCCGACACGTCGTCGAGACTTTCCTCAAGCCCCGCCGTGTAATCGTAACTGACATAGCGTTCGAAAAAGCGTTCGAGGAACGCCGTGACCAGCCGTCCGCTTTCATTCGGGGTAAAGCGGTTCTTGTCGGTCGAGACGTAATCGCGGTCCTTCAATGTCTGGAGAATCGAGGCATAGGTCGACGGACGCCCGATGCCGAGTTCCTCCATCTTCTTCACCAGCGTCGCTTCCGAGTAGCGCGGCGGCGGCTGGGTAAAATGCTGATCGGCGCGGACGCCCTTTTTCGCGGGCGCATCGCCCGATTTCATACGCGGCAGGCGGCCTTCGTCCTCTCCCGCCTCGTCCTTGCCTTCTTCATACAGCGCGAGATAGCCGGGGAAGAGGACAACCTGGCCAGTCGCCCGCAAGGCATGCTGCCCGGTGCCTTCGACCAGTTCGACAGTGGTGCGCTCCAGCCGCGCCGAGGCCATCTGGCTCGCCATCGCACGCTTGAAGACCAGATCGTATAGGCGGGCACGGTCGCCCGAACCGGCGCGGTCCTTGGCGAAATCGGTCGGGCGGATCGCCTCATGGGCTTCCTGCGCGTTTTTCGCCTTAGCCGTGTACTGGCGCGGCTTTTCGGGGACGTAGCTCGCGTCATAGCGGTTGGCGATCGCGCCGCGCGCTGCCGTGATGGCGCTGCCGTCCATCTGCACACCGTCGGTGCGCATATAGGTGATCGCGCCGTCCTCGTAGAGGCCCTGCGCCAGCCGCATCGTGTGACTGGCCGAGAATCCGAGCTTGCGCGCCGCCTCCTGTTGCAACGTCGACGTCGTGAACGGCGGCGGCGGGTTACGCGTCAGCGGTTTGGTCTCGACATCGGCGACGGCAAAGCGGCCGCCCTCGACCGCAGCTTTGGCCGCCATGGCATCGCCCTCGGCGCCGATTGTGAGCCGGTCGATCTTGTCGCCCTTCCACCGGACCAGACGCGCCTCAAACGCGGTGCCGTCATGTTCCAGATCGGCGACGACCGACCAATATTCTTGCGCCTTGAACGCCTCGATCTCGCGCTCGCGGTCGACGACCAGCCGCAGTGAAACTGACTGCACGCGGCCCGCCGATTTGGCCCCGGGCAGCTTGCGCCACAGAACCGGCGACAGGGTGAAACCAACCAGATAGTCCAAAGCCCGCCGTGCGCGGTATGCATCGATCAGGTCGTCGTCGAGTTCGCGCGGGGCGGCCATAGCGGTCTGAACAGCCGATTTGGTGATCGCGTTGAAGGTGACGCGCTGCACATCCTTGGGCAGTGCCTTCTTCTTCGCCAGCACTTCGCGGACGTGCCAGCTGATCGCCTCTCCCTCGCGATCGGGGTCGGTCGCAAGGATCAGGCGGTCGGCATCCTTCGCCGCATCGGTGATCGCCTTCAGCTGCTTGGCTTTGTCGGCGTAATTTTCCCAGTCCATCGCGAACCCCTCATCGGGGTTCACCGATCCGTCCTTGGGGGGCAAGTCGCGGACATGCCCGTAGGACGCTAGAACCTTATAGTCCTTGCCCAGATAGCCTTCGATGGTTTTAGCCTTGGCAGGCGACTCGACGATAACCAGGTTTTTCAAACGATTAAGCCCCTCATACGTACGCGCGAGGGTGGCCGGCTGAATCGGGCCGCGTCAAGTCGCTTGCCGGAAATGTCGCGCGTCAGCCTCAGCGACGCGCCGACAAAGCTCAGCGCGCAGGCGTCATTCCGGAGATCATACCGAGCTTCAGCCAGACGAGTTCGCGGACCGGCTTGATCAGCAGGAAGATAAGATTGGCGAATAATGCCGGTATGCCGATGAATGCGAACCACCAGGTCTCAGCGCCTAGGAAAGCGACGAATATCAAGAGCGAGATGGAGGGCACGAACAGCAGGTTTACAAAGGCAAATACCTTTGCGGCGATGAGCAATTGTTTCACGGTCTTTTACTTTCCAGACGCGTTGCAGATGGTCCGGCGGGATGCGACAGCGCGCCCGTTCGGCTGACCAAAGTGCAGGTCGGGCCAATGAGGACCCGCAATGCCAGGGTGTCAGAACGTCAGGATGAATGCACGACGGCTGATTGCCAAGGAAATTTTTGGTAAGGCCTCAAATTCAATCAAGGCTGACCCGTCCTCCCGCATGCCTAGACAGCCGCCCTGCCAATTCCAGCTCGAGCAACACTGTCGCCACCACGGCCGGATGTGCGCCCGACTGGCGGACAACTTCGTCCACGGACACCGGCGTGTGCCCCAGCAAATTGGTGATCGCCCGCCGGGCCACTTCATCGGCCTCGGCATCCACTGGCCCTGTGGGCCAGTGATTGGCGGGCGCCCGAACACGTGAAAGAAGGTCGTTCATCGGGCGGATCGCCTCCAGCACATCCGCAGCGTTCTGTACCAGGGTCGCCCCTTCGCGAATCAGCGCGTTGCAGCCCTGTGCTCGGGGGTCGAGCGGGCTGCCGGGAACGGCCATGACTTCGCGGCCGGCTTCGTTGGCAAGGCGCGCGGTTATGAGACTGCCCGATTTCGGTGCAGCCTCGATAACGACGGTGCCGAGCGCCATGCCGGCGATGATGCGGTTGCGTGAGGGGAAGTGGCGGGCAAGCGGCTCGCGGCCCGGCACTAGTTCGGCGATCAGCACGCCTTCGCGGGCGATGCGGTCCTGAAGCTCGGCGTTTTCGGGCGGGAACGCGATGTCGATGCCGCTGGCGATGACGCCGACCGTGGCCGTATCGACCGATCCCTGATGCGCCGCCGTGTCGATGCCGCGCGCGAGGCCGGAAACGACCAGGCAGCCCTCCCCCGCCAGATCATGCGCCAAGCCGCGCGCGAAGCGGCACGCGGCGGCGCTGGCGTTGCGCGCGCCGACGATGGCGATGGTCGGCAGTTCGAGCAGGCGCAGATTGCCCTTCACGATCAGCGCGGGCGGTGCGGTGTCGAGTTCGGCGAGCAATGACGGGTACAGCCCCTCCCCCACGAACAGGTAGCGGGCGCCGAGTTTGTCGACGGCGCGCATTTCCGCCTCGACATCGGCAACCGAGGCAAGCTGTGATGTGCGTCCGCCGCCCCGCGCGGCAAGGTTCGGGATGGCATCGAGAGCCGCTGCCGCACTGCCGAAACGGGCGATCAGCTGAAAATAGGTGATCGGCCCGACATTCGCCGAGCGGATCAGGCGCAGCCTGTCGCGACGTTCCGCGTCGGGAGTTTGCCCATGCAAGGCGAGCTAACCCTTTTGCCCGACGCGCGGTTCAGTGCCCGCCAACAGCCGCTCAATATTCGCGCGGTGCTTCCACAGCACGACCATCCCAAAGACGATGAACAGCGCGGCGGTTTCAAAATCACCCCAGAGGGCTGCCGCCACCGGTGCCGCGATCGCGGCGCTGATTCCGGCCAGTGACGAATAACGGAACACCGCCAGCACCCCAAGCCAGAAAGCGGCAAAGACCAGACCCACCGGCCAGGAGAGCGCGAAGGCGATGCCGGCGTAGGTCGCGATCCCCTTGCCACCGTTGAACCGCAGCCAGACGGGGTAGCAGTGGCCGAAGAAAGCACCCGCCGCGCCCAGCACACCGAGACTCGGGTCGATCGATTGCGCAATCAGCACCGCGACCGCACCCTTGCCGCCGTCGAGCAGCAAGGTTGCTGCCGCGAGTCCCTTGCGGCCGGTGCGCAGCACATTGGTCGCGCCGATGTTGCCGGAGCCGATGGTACGCAAGTCGCCCGCGCCCGCAAACCGGGTCAGCAGCAGGCCGAACGGGATCGAACCGAGCAGATAGCCCAGCACCAATGCCGTCGCCGGGCCGATCCAGACTGCGTCCACTGCTCGAAAGTCCCCGCCGCTCAGCTCAAGTATTTGTAACATAATGGTTTAGGTCGACTGCGCAACAATTTCATGTCGTTGAAATGAGGCGTTTTCGTGCGACTAAAGCCGAGCTAGGAGACGGCTCATGACCTCAGACGCACCAATTCTGTTCTTCGACTCGGGGGTTGGCGGTCTGTCTGTCGTTGCTCCGGCGCGCGAATTGCTGCCGACGGCGGCGGTCGTTTATGCGGCGGATACGGCAGGCTTTCCTTATGGGACCAAGACCGAGGCCGAAATTGCGGCGCGAGTACCGGCTCTGCTCGGGCGGCTGGTCGAGCGGTATCGCCCGCGCCTGGTGGTGATCGCGTGCAACACTGCCTCGACGATCGCGCTGACCGTGGTGCGCAACGCGCTCGATGTGCCGGTGGTCGGCACGGTCCCGGCCATCAAGCCAGCGGCCGAAGCATCGGTCACGCGCGTCTTCGGCGTGCTCGGCACCGACGCGACAGTGCGGCAACCGTATGTCGACCGGCTGTCGGCGGAATTCGCCAGCGACTGCACGGTGGTCCGCCACGGATCGGCGGCGTTGGTCGCGCTGGCCGAGGCGAAACTGCGGGGCGAACAAGTTGAAATTGCCGATGTCCGCGGGGCGATTGCGGGCCTGTTCGGCGGGCCGCACGGGGGTAGCATCGACACGGTTGTCCTGGCCTGCACGCACTTCCCGTTGCTCGCCGACGAACTCGCCGCCGCCGTGCCGCATCCGGTGCGTTTCGTTGATGGCGGGCCTGGGATCGCGCGGCGGATCGCGCATCTGACGGCGGAGCAGGATTGGCCGGATGTGGCACCGCCGGGCGTGGCCGTCGTGACCCGACTCGACGATACCGCGCGCGCCCTTGCCCCGGCGTTTGCGGCACGCGGGTTTGCCGAACTGGTCCAGCTCTAGTTGCGAGACGTTCGCACTGGAGATTGGCCTCGACTCTCCCTATTTGGCCTTCAGATTTTCCAGCGGACAAGCGGCACTTGGATTACAATCGGATCTTTGCACAAGCGATCGACCGGCTTCATGCTGAGGGCCGCTACCGCGTCTTCATCGATATTTTGCGCAACAAGGGTGCCTATCCCAACGCGCGGTGCTTTGCGGGGCATAACGGGCCGAAACCGATCACGGTGTGGTGCTCGAACGACTATCTCGCGATGGGTCAGCACCCGAAAGTGATCGCGGCGATGGAAGAAGCGCTGCACGATGTCGGCGCCGGTTCGGGCGGCACGCGCAATATCGGTGGCAATACTCATTACCATGTCGATCTGGAGGGCGAACTCGCCGATCTGCATGGCAAGGACGGCGCGCTGCTGTTCACGTCGGGCTATGTCTCGAACGAGGCGACGCTGGGGACGCTCGGCAAGATCCTGCCGGGCTGCATCATCTTTTCGGACGAACTCAACCACGCGTCGATGATCGCGGGCATCCGCAATTCGGGCTGCGAAAAGCGCGTGTGGCGGCACAACGACCTTGCGCATCTCGAGGAACTGCTGGCGGCCGAAGATACCGACACGCCCAAGCTGATCGCGTTCGAGAGCGTCTATTCGATGGACGGCGATGTCGCCGACATCGCGGCGGTGTGCGACCTTGCCGACAAGTATAATGCGCTGACCTATTGCGATGAAGTCCATGCCGTCGGCATGTACGGCGCGCGCGGTGGCGGGATCACCGAGCGCGACGCCGTAGCCGACCGCGTGACGATCATTGAAGGGACGCTGGGCAAGGCGTTCGGCGTGATGGGCGGCTATATCGCTGCATCGCGCGACATCATCGACGTGATCCGCAGCTATGCGCCGGGGTTCATCTTCACGACCAGCCTGTCGCCGGTGCTCGTTGCAGGCGTGCTGGCCAGCGTGCGCCACCTGAAATCCTCGAACGAGGAACGCGACGCGCAACAGACGGGCGCGGCGATGTTGAAATCGCTGTTCGCCGAGGCCGGTCTGCCCGTGATGGATACAACGACGCACATCGTGCCGCTGATGGTCGGCGATCCGGTCAAGGCCAAGCGGATCAGCGACATCCTGCTCGCCGAATACGGCGTCTATGTGCAGCCGATCAACTACCCGACCGTCCCGCGCGGCACCGAGCGCCTGCGCTTCACGCCCGGCCCTGCGCATACGGCGGAAATGATGCGCGAACTCACCCAGGCCCTGATCGAAATCTGGAGCCGGATGGAATTGCGCAAAGCGGCTTAACGCGCGGCGAGCGCCAGCGTTAGCAAGCCCAGCCCGAGCGACAATCCGGCGCGCAGATGGAACAGGGTGCGATCGATCAATCCTGGTTTGAACAGCGCCCGGTCGACGAGGGGTGCGGCGAGGATACCTAATCCCAACAGGCCCAGGGACGGACCCGGCCATTCCGCGCCGGTCATCCAGGGGATGCCGGAGGCAAAGGCGATCAGGCTCGGCACAATGGCGGCGAGATAAAGCCACTCGGGCGCGTCCTTGCGACTGGCGGCCACGCCCCACCACAGCCCGCCCAGAAAACTGAAGATCAGTGCCGCATAGAAATAACCGGCGGCGAGGCCGATGTAGCGATCAGCCTCGCGGAACGTCGCCAGTAACGCCCAGACTTGGGGGGCAAGGCCCGCGACACCGAGGCCAATGGCAATGCGAGGAAGAGGTGGCGGCGAGTCGGTCATGCCTTCCCTTAGCGGGTCAGGCTGCCGCTCCAAGCATATCCGCGATAAAGGGGCGTGAATGCCGGTGTCAGCCCGGTTTCCGACGCGATGCGCCGAAGCGCGTCAGGCAGAGCGGCGCGTGGATCGACATCGAATTTTGCAAGCCACGCGGCAAGAAGGTGCTTGAACCAGGCGGGCAGCCTCTCTTGCTGGCCGAAGTCCACCAGATGCAGTGCGCCGCCCGTCGCTTTGGCCCCTTGCGCAATGGCGGCTTGCCAGTCGGGGATCATCGACAATGTATAGCTGAAGAAAACGCGGTCGAAGCCGGCATGGCCGAACAGCGCGGCAGCGTCGAAATCGGTCGCATCAGCCTGTTTCAGGGTGATCCGGTTCGCAAACCCGGCCGCGGCGACCTTGACCCGGGCGGTGGTGAGCATCGCCTCCGAAATATCGAGACCGAACAACTGCGCGTCCGGATAGCGTTTCGCGACTGCAATCAGATTGCGCCCCGTGCCGCAGCCGACCTCCAGCACCGTGCCACCCGATGGCACGCCCAGCCGCGCTATCAGGCGATCGCGCCCGAGCAGGTAATATTTGCGCGTAAGGTCGTAAAAATGCCGCTGACGCGCGTAGATCGCGTCCATCCGCGCCGCATTCCCGGCCAACCCGTCAGCCCTTCAGCACATAGAGGTGCACACCGCCATAGATCGACGACCGGTCGCGCCGGGTGAAGTCGAGCGAATCGTCGGCGCGATAATCCCAACGGTCGAGGATGTCGTCGGGCACCCGCCCGGGCAGCAGCGTCGGTGCCGCGGCCGTGCGGAACAGCACGCGCGCGCCGGGCTTTGCGGTGCGCGTGATCTCACTCCACAACGACGTCAGCAGCTCGTCGGTCATCCAGTCCTGCGCGTCGAGCAGGATGTACCGGTCACGGCTGCCGGCGGGCAAGCCGGCTAGGTGCTCGATGAAATTGGCGTGCAGCATTTCGACGCGGTCGATCCGCCCCGAGATGAGCGGGTAGTTCGCTTCCTCCAGATACGGCGGCACCGATGCCCCCTCGCCGCGCTCGTAGCGCCGCCCGAAAGCCTGCTGCGCGAAGTAGTTATCCTTCACGTCGAAGTCGCAGGCGAGCTTTTCGAGGCGTTCCTTGAGGACCGCGCGGATACCCTCGGGGCTGTCACCGGCCAGTGCCTCATATTGTGCCGGCGGGATTCCGAGGCCGAACAGCGAGGCGGGTTGATCGACCAGCCAGCGCACGAATTTCTTGTCGAATACGGGCGCGAGCCGCGTTTCGAAAATGTGCCGCTGTTCCTCGACCGATTTGGCGTCGAGCACTTCGCTCAAGTCGATCTTGTAGAGCTTGGCGAGCAGATGGGCGGTGCCGATGAAATTGCCGAGCAGGCCGCGCTTGTAGATGTTCTTGGTGAACCCGCCGATCCGCTTGCGGCCGACGATGTCCCGGCCCTCCCAATAACGCCGCGACGTCTCGTCGAGGTGCGGGCGGATAAACTGCTTGTAGGCCGCCAGATTGGCCTCGTGGTCGGCTTCGCCGAAGAAGCGATAGAAGGCAGCGTAATCCGGCAGGTAGCGGGCGGCCGCAATCTTCAGCCGGTTATAGGCGACGTGCGCGGTGTTCAGGTCGACCGCTGTAATCGCCTTCGGGTCAGCGCTCAGATAGCTGAGCACGTTGCAGCCACCGCTGGCAATCGTCACGATATGGCAGTCGGGCGTAATCGCCAGCGCCTCCATATCGACGACCGGGTCTTCCCAGATCTGCGCGTAAACCAGACCCCGAAAGGCGAAGGTGAAGGCACGTTCGAGCAAACCGGCCTTCGACAGTTTTTCGTGCTGGTGCACGGCCTTTTGCACGGCCGCGTTGCGCGGGCCCTTTGCCGTTGCGGTGGGTGACATGGGCGTCAGTTCTCCGGACGTTTGGACAGGTCAAACGAGTGAATGTGACGGAAGTAGGGCGCCGCTGTGACGCCCCCATGACGTTTTCGCAAGCAGGACTATCTGTCGCTTTCGCCGCGATCCTTTTTGGCGATCTCTTCGTCCTTGCGTTCCTGTTCGGACATCGACGTGGGCGCGCTGCTTTCGGATGGCGCGGCGGCGCTGTCGTCCGGCACTTCGGTCACTTCGTCGGCGATCATGTTGTTGGCCGCAACGTCCTGAACGACAGCGTTTTGGGGCGGTGCGGAGTCGCACGCGGCAAGAAAAAGAAGCGGGGCGGCGAGAAGGGGAATTTTCATGCGGCGGAGATTGAACACTAAGCCCGGTCGGGTCAACTTTGCGTCGCAAAACGGTGGCAATCGCAGGCGAGCTTGCCTACAGGGTTTCGGCAATGACTGCCCGCCCTGCCCCGCTCGCGATAGCGCTCGCCTCCGACCATGCCGGGTTCGAGATGCGGACAATGCTGGCGGACTGGTTGCGGATGCAGGGGCACGCCGTCACCGACCTTGGCCCGCATGACACCGCGCCGGTCGATTACCCCGATTTCGGCTATGCGCTGGCACGGAACATTGCGGCGGGCGAAGCCGAATTCGGTGTTGCCGTTTGCGGATCGGGCATCGGCATTTCGATTGCGGTCAACCGCAACCCGGCCGCACGTTGTGCGCTGGTTTCGGACACGCTGTCGGCACGACTCGCCCGCGAGCATAATGACGCCAATGTCATTGCATTCGGCGCACGGCTGATCGGTCCGGACACGGCCAAGGACGCGCTTGCGACGTTCCTCGCCACCCCCTTTGCCGGTGATCGACACACGGCGCGCGTCGCCAAGTTAAGTCAGCCCCAGCTCAACAAGGAATCCGCATGAGCAGCCAGCCCCTCTACGCGCACAACGACATGCATTCTGACGGCTTTTTCACGCGCGGCTTGGCCGAGGCGGACCCGGAGATCGCCGGCTGGATCGCCAAAGAACTGGGCCGCCAGCGCGACAAGATCGAGCTGATCGCGTCGGAAAACATCACCAGCCTCGCGGTTCTCGAGGCGAGCGGGTCGATCCTGACCAACAAATATGCGGAAGGGTATCCAGGCAAACGCTATTACGGCGGCTGCGAATATGTCGACGAGATCGAGACGATCGCGATCGAGCGTGCCAAGGCGCTGTTCGGCTGCGGCTTCGCCAACGTCCAGCCCAACAGCGGCAGCCAGATGAATCAGGCGGTATTCCTGGCCCTGCTGCAGCCGGGCGACAGCTTCATGGGGCTGGACCTGAACGCCGGCGGTCACCTGACGCACGGATCGCCGGTCAACATGAGCGGCAAGTGGTTCAAGCCAATTCCCTACACCGTGCGGCAGGACGACCACCGCATCGACATGGACGAGGTCGCGCGGATCGCGCGCGAAAACCGGCCGAAGCTGATCATTGCGGGCGGCACCGCCTATTCGCGCGAATGGGATTGGGCGGGATTCCGTGCGATTGCCGACGAAATTGGCGCGATCCTGATGGTCGACATGTCGCACATCTCGGGCCTTGTCGCCGGCGGGGCGCATAGCTCGCCGATCCCGCACGCCCATGTCACGACCAGCACGACGCACAAGTCGCTGCGGGGTCCGCGTTCGGGCATCATCCTGACCAATGACGAGGTGCTGGCCAAGAAATTCAACTCGGCGATCTTCCCGGGCCTACAGGGCGGGCCGCTGGTCCACGTCATCGCGGCGAAGGCGGTCTGCTTTGCCGACGCCATGAAGCCGGAATTCAAGCAATATGCCCAAGCCGTCGTTGAAAACGCCAAGGTGCTTGCCGCAAGCCTGCAGGAACAGGGCCTCGACATCGTCTCGGGGGGCACCGACAATCATTCTATGCTGGTCGACCTGCGGCCCAAACAAGCCAAGGGCAAACATGCCGAACACGCGCTCGACCGGGCATCGATCACGTGCAACAAGAACAACATCCCGTTCGACACCGAAAAGGCGACGCTGACGTCCGGTCTGCGGCTCGGTTCGCCGGCGGGTACGACGCGCGGCTTCGGCCCTGCCGAATTCCGCCAAATCGGCCTGTGGATCGCCGAGGTAGTCGAAGGACTGCGCAAGAATGGCGAGGCGGGCGACGCCCAGATCGAGGCGCGCGTCGCACGCGAGGTGACCGAACTGTGCCGCCGCTTCCCCATCTATCCGACGCTGTGACTTGAACCAACTGTATTACATTACTATAACAGTTGCTCCCAACCAAGGAGTTTTGGATCATGGACCCGACCGATAACGAGCCGAAGGCCGGCGCCGACAAAGGCATAGGCGAAAAGATCGTCGAGACGCTCGACGCCGTCATCGACGACGCAGGCGACCTGATGGGCGGATCGAAAGCATCGAAGATCGCAGGCGGCGCCGCGATTGGTGTCATCGCCGGTGTTGTGCTGCCCTTTTCGCTGCTCACCGGCGCGATCATCGGGGGCGCGTATGCCGCCTGGCGTCAATCGGCGCGCAAGGACTGATACCCCTCAGTGCGCTGCCCGTTCTGCGCCCATGAGGACAGCCAGGTAAAGGATTCGCGTCCGACCGAGGACGGCGCGGCGATCCGCCGGCGGCGACAGTGCGAAGGGTGCGGCGCGCGGTTCACGACATTCGAACGCATCCAGTTGCGCGACCTGACCGTCCTGAAAAGCGGTGGGCAGCGCGAGACGTTCGAGCGCGACAAGCTGGCCCGTGCGGTTGCCATCGCCTGCCGCAAGCGCCCGATCGACGCGGCGCAGATCGAACAGATGGTGTCGGGCATCCAGCGCCAGCTCGAAACGCTGGGCGAACAGGAAGTGACAACGGTGCAGATCGGCACGCTGGCTATGGACGCGCTCAAGCGGCTCGACAGCGTGGCGTACATACGGTTTGCCAGCGTCTACAAGGACTTCGCCGAAGCCCGCGATTTCGAGGAATTCGCCGCGAACGTGAAGGAAGTGGCCGATCCGAACCATCCGACCTTGCCGATGGATGGATGACCACCCCTAATCCACCCCCGGCCATCGTCCTCGTCCGCCCACAGCTTGCCGAGAATATCGGCAAGGCGGCGCGGGCGATGCTCAATTTCGGGCTGACCGACCTGCGGCTGGTATCGCCCCGCGACGGGTGGCCGAACCCGGATGCGGGGCCTGCCGCCTCCGGCGCAGATAGCGTGATACGTGACGCCAAATTGTTCGTCTCCGTCGCCGATGCCGTCGCCGATTGCGCGCACGTCTACGCGACCACGGTGCGCAAGCGCGGCGTGAGCAAGCCAGTCATGGACCCGGCCGAGGCCGCCGCCGCCGTCCGCGCTGCACCCGAACGCTCCGCCATCCTGTTCGGGCCGGAGCGCGCCGGGCTTGAGACCGACGATGTCGCGCTGGCCCGCACCATCCTGACCGTGCCGATCAATCCCGAATTCGGGTCGCTCAACCTGGCGCAGGCAGTGATCCTCGTCGCCTATGAATGGTCGAAGGGGGCATCGCTGTCGCAGCCGCCGCTGACCGAAATCGAGCCGCCCGCGCCGCAGGACGAGCTGGAAGGGCTGATCCTTCAGATCGATGCGGGGCTCGAATACGCCGGATTCTATTTCCCGCCCGCAAAGGTGCCGACGTCGAAACGCATGATCCGGTCGATGCTGACCAAGCCCGGCTGGAGCACGCACGAGGTCCGCACGCTACGCGGCGTCATCGGTGCGCTGGTCAACCCGCGTCCCAAGGGTTGACCAAATGACCTGCGGTCGTCATAGGCCCGCGCTTCGCAATTGACCCCGCACGCCTGGTGAAGCGGTGGTCCTGCCCGATCTCTCGATCGACGTAGCGCGGACCCGGGCAGCACCTGCCACCCCCGCGGGGGAGGGCAGATAACGAAAACACGGGCCCTACGGGGTCACGCAATTGAAGGACTATCTATGTCGAAGCGTCAAAGCGCGAAGCACAAACTCGACCGCCGTATGGGCGAGAACATCTGGGGCCGCCCTAAATCGCCCGTCAACAAGCGCGAATACGGGCCCGGCCAGCACGGCCAGCGCCGCAAGGGCAAGGTCAGCGACTATGGCCTGCAGCTAAAAGCCAAGCAGAAGCTGAAAGGCTATTACGGCGAAGTCACCGAGAAGCAGTTCAAGAAGCAGTATGTCGAAGCCGCCCGGATGAAGGGCGATACGTCGCAGAACCTGATCGGCCTGCTCGAGCGCCGCCTCGACATGATCGTCTACCGCGCCAAGTTCGCGCCGACGATCTTCGCGGCGCGCCAGCTCGTTTCGCACGGCCACATCCGCGTCAACGGCGTGAAGTGCAATGTTGCCAGCCGCCGCTGCGACGTCGGCGACGAGATCACGCTGGGCACCAAGGCGCAGGAAATGGCGCTGGTCATGGAAGCCCAGAGCCTGCCCGAACGCGACATCCCCGAATATGTCGTGATCGAAGGGACTGCCAAGGCAACCTTCAACCGCGTCCCGACACTCGATGAAGTGCCGTATCCGGTGAAGATGGAACCGAACCTGGTGGTCGAATTCTACTCGCGCTGATCCTTCGGGTCATCGCGAAGAAAACGGGGCGGTCAGCAATGGCCGCCCTTTTTCATTTTATTCCCATAGCTGTCCGCAGAAAGGCGTCGCTCCGCCGTAGCATATCAGCGCGCACGCCCGAATCGATCAGGCTGTGCTGTAGGCCCGGATAAAGGATGAACTCGACCGACTTGTTCGCCGCTTTTAGCCGCTCGTTCATGAGCTTGCTCGCCGAAACCGGCACGTTCTGGTCGAGATCGCCATGAACAAGCAGCACCGGAACAGCTATCTTCGCGGCGTTCTGTGCCGGCGATCCTTCGACGATATGCGGACCCGAACCGATGTAATCGCGTGCCAAGTCCTCGCCAGAATATTCTTTGAGATCGCGCTTCAGCAAAGCAAGATCTGTCACCGGCGCAATGGCAACAATCGCCTTGAAAAGGTCAGGTGCTGTCACGCCCGACTGAAGCGCGGCGTAGCCGCCATAGGACCAGCCGACGATGGCGAGCTTAGCAGGATCGGCGATCCCCTCGGACACCAGCCAGCGCCCAGCATCGTTGACGTCGCCAATCGCGATTTTCCACGATTTGAACCCGTTGTTCTGGAACCAGCTGTCGCCATAGCCGGTGGAGCCGCGGAAATTAGGTTGGAGCACAGCATAGCCACGGTTGGCATAGTATTGCGACAGCCAGTCGAAGCCCCATTCGTCGCGCGCCCCGGGTCCACCGTGTGGCATGACGATGGCGGGAAGCTTCTTTCCGTCCGATCCCGGCGGCAGCGTCAGATATCCGGGCACCACCGTACCATCCGCCGCCTTGACCTGCACCGATTTCACGGTTGCCAAGGGGGTGGCAGAGAGTTCGGGACGACTCAGCAGCAGAGGTTTCAGCTGCTTGGTCCCCCTGTCGAATAAATAATAACGTCCGGGATCGTTATCAGCTCCGGCCCAGATCAACAGTCTCTGTTCGTCGTCGCTCGCCCCCATGAAATTGATCAACGGGGTCTTGGGCAGCGCCTTGGCGAGACCCGATGCCAGCTTGGCCAGACCGGGATCGAAATAGACCGCCTGTCGCCGCTCAGTAGCAAAGGTCACACCAACGATGCGCTGTGCACGCCCCAGCCGCATCAGGCCATCGACATCGACATCGGGCCGCGCAAAAACCAGGTCTTCGCGGCTTGATCCGTCGAGCGCGCGCTTAAAAATCGCCATTCGCCCGTCCTTGCGAACGAAGCCATAGGCCTCGTCGGCAACGCCATCGACGGCAATGGGATTGAAACCTGTGTCCGTCATCCGCTCCAGCCGCCCGAACGGTTCCCACTCTGTCGTGCCCTGCCGTCGGAACTTGTAGTCGATGTAGCGCAGGTCATAGCCATAGCCCCCGCCGCTGGGCAGCACACCCATCATGCGGACGGTCCCGCGCCCGTCGGTAATGAATTCCAGTGCGGATTTGACCGGCTTGACTACCCGTTCGCTGGCCAGGCTGGTGGTGTCGACGCGTTCAACCGCGACGCCGTCGATGCTGCCGCCAATCGACTGCGTGTCGCCGGCGATCTTGGGGATGACGACGCGGGTGAGCAGGACCGATCCGTCCTTTCCGGGCATCCAATCGATCACATTGCCACCGAAATAGGACAACATGATCTGGTTCGATGTATCGCGCTTCGAAATCATTTTCACGTTGGCACCATCGACATCGACGCCCACCATGCGCGAGCCAGTAGTCGGTCCATCCGCTTCTTTCTGGATCGAATAAACCTGGCAGACGACGCGCGTGTTCGATGCCCAGTTGCATTGACCGAGATGCTCCGGTTCACCCGTTGCAACCAAGGTCCGCAGCGGCTTCTGCGTGCCCGCTACGTCTGTGAAGTAAAGCGCGGTGCCTTTTGTCTTGTCGGGTGCGACAAAGGCGATGCGGGTCCCGTCGGGCGACAGCGCGATCGACTCTATCGACTCACGCGCCCCGAACGCCGCAGCCAGATCGGTCTGTGCCACCACCGGCGTTGCAACCAGCACCCCACACAACCCCCACCACCGAATCATGCCCGCTCCCCATGACGCAAGATTTGCCTCATGGTCGCGCGGCGGCCCGCCCCCTGTCAACCGCCATTGCCGATACCCCAACGCTTTGTCACAAGGGTGAATATCTCGATTTCAGGAGGTTTGTCCTTGTCCCGTTCGACGATCGTACCACTTGCCCTGTTCGCCGCTACATCCGCGCTTGCCGCGCCGCCTGACGTCCCCATCCAGACGCTCAAGGATGTGACGCAGGAACTTTCGTCCGACGCCTATGCCGGGCGCGCGCCGACGTCGCCGGAGGAAGCCAAGACGGTCAAGTATATCGTCGACCGCCTTGCGAAAGCAGGGCTGAAGCCCGGCAACAAGGGCAGCTGGTATCAGGATGTCCCGATGGTGGAGATCGGAGCGCAACCGACGCCGATGACGTTTGCGGTCAGCGGCAAGGCCCCGGTCACGCTGGCATACAAGGACGACATGGTTGTCGGCACCGAACGCGTCGTCCCTAAAATTGCGATCACCAACAGCGAAGTCGTGTTCGTCGGGTACGGCATCAACGCGCCGCAACTTGGCTGGAACGACTATACGGGCATCGATGTGAAGGGCAAGACCGTCCTCATCCTGATCAACGATCCCGACTGGGAGACCAAGACGCTCGACGGTACATTTGGCGGACGGGCAATGACCTATTACGGGCGCTGGACCTACAAATACGAAGAGGCGGCTCGGCAGGGCGCAGCGGCCGCGATCATCATCCACGACACCGAACCGGCCGCTTACGGCTTTGATGTGGTGGTCTCGTCATGGGCAAAGCCGCGGCTGAACCTCGACGCCGCCGACAATCACATGGGCGAAAGTGCCGCCATCGGCTGGATGACTGGTCCCGCGGCGACGCGCGTCTTCGCGCAGGCCGGACAAGATTTCGCGCTGTTACGCGCGGCGGCAAAGGCAAAGGGCTTTGCGGCCGTCCCGCTCGGGTCGACGATGTCGATCAGCATGGAGAACACCATCCGCCGACAGAATTCGAAAAACGTGGTCGGCATCCTGCCAGGCAAGACGCGCCCGAACGACTATGTCCTCTATTCGGCGCACTGGGACCATCTCGGCCGCTGCTCGCCGGTGAAAGGCGACGGCATCTGCAACGGCGCGGTCGACAACGCGAGCGGTACTGCCGGCCTGATCGCAATGGCAGAGATGAACGCCAAGGCCGGCCCAGCCGCGCGCAGCCAGGTGTTCGTAGCGGTGACGGCGGAGGAGAGCGGGCTGCTCGGCTCCAAATATTATGCCGAACATCCGGTATATCCGCTGGCGCAGACCGTCGGCGGTGTGAACATGGACGGGCTGAACGTGCTCGGCAAAACGCGTGACGTGACCATCGTCGGCGTCGGCAAGTCGGAGCTCGACGACTATGTCACGCGCTGGGCAGCAAAGGGAGGGCGGACGATCACCCCCGAATCGACCCCGGAAAAGGGGTATTATTACCGGTCCGACCATTTCAGTCTGGCCCGCGAAGGCGTGCCGATGCTGGATGCGGGAAGCGGCGACGACCTGGTCGTCGGCGGCAAGGCAGCGGGCCTCGCCGCCGCCGAGGACTATACCACCAACCGGTATCACAAGCCGCAGGACGAATATGACCCCAAGTGGAACTGGGACGGCGCCGCGCAGGATCTGGAAATGTATTACGGCATCGGCCGCGAACTGGCCGACGGGAGCGTGTGGCCGAACTGGGTACCGACGGCAGAGTTCCGGGCGATCCGGGACAAGTCGCGAGCGGGAAAGTAGGTCCCGCCCCATCATTCCCGCTTTCGCGGAACTAACGGGGTGATAAAGGCAGGCCATGCCTCACTTCCCCCCCGAATGGTCCCCGCATGATGCGGTGTGGATCGGTTTTCCCAGCGCGCCGGATCTGTGGCTCGACGATCTCGACGGGGCGCAGGAACAGGTCGCTGCGTTCGCCCGGGCGGTTCATGCCGACGGTCGGGGCGAAGCGGTCCGCCTGATCTGCGCCAATGAGGCGGCCGCCGAGCGCGCGGTCGCGCTGAAGACCGGCGCGGCGATCCACATCATGCCGTTTTTCGACATCTGGCTGCGCGACACCGGGCCGCTGGTGCTGACCCGCGACGGCGCGCGGATCGCGCTCGATTATCGCGGCAATGGCTGGGGTGGAAAATATCCGTCGCCGCTCGATGACGCGTTGGGCGCGCTGCTCGCCGCGAGTATCCCCGTGTCCCATGAATCGCGCCACATGATTCTGGAGGGCGGCGCGATCGATATCGATGGCGCAGGGCTGCTGGTAACGACCGAGCAATGCCTGCTGAACCCCAATCGCAACCCCTATATGAGCAGGGACGATATCGAGGCGGAGCTGAAACTCGCCCTCGGTATCGAACGCATCCTGTGGCTGGGCGAAGGGCTGATCGGCGACCACACCGATGGCCATGTCGACAACCTCGCGCGCTTCGTGGCGCCCGGGGTGCTGGCATTGCCCGAGCCGGACGGACCCGATGATCCCAATGCCGACATCTATGCCGACGCCTGGGCGCGCGCCGAGGAATTCGGCATTGAGCTCGTGCCGCTCCCGTCGCCGGGACGGGTCGAGATCGACGGAGAAGTCGCCGCAGCCAGCTATATGAACTTCTACATCGGCAACGCGGTGGTGGTGGTGCCGGTGCATGGCGCCGCGAACGACCAGGCGGCAATCAACGCGTTGAAGCCCCTCTTCCCCGGCCGCCTTGTCGTCGGATTGCCGACCGACCATATCCTGACCGGCGGTGGGAGTTTCCACTGCATTTCCCAACAGGTTCCGACCGCATGAGCAGCATCACCGTCGCCGCCATCCAGTGCGCCCTTCCCGGCCCGCTCGCCGTCAACATCGCGACGGTCGAAGCGCACGTCCGCGAAGCTGCGCAGCATGGTGCCAAGATCATCCTGCCGCCCGAACTCTTCGAGGGGCCGTATTTCTGCCAGAAGGAGGAACTCCGCTGGTTCGAAACCGCCAAGCCGGTCGGTGAACACCAGAGTGTCCTTGCGATGCAGGCGCTGGCGAAGGAACTGCAAGTCTATATCCCCACCAGCTTCTTCGAACGCGATGGGCAGCATTATTACAACAGCCTGGCGATGATCGACGATGCGGGCGACATCATGGGCGTCTATCGCAAGAGCCACATTCCCGATGGGCCGGGCTATGAAGAGAAATTCTATTTCCGCCCCGGCAACACCGGCTTCAAGGTGTGGGAAACGAAATACGGGCGCGTCGGGATCGGCATCTGCTGGGATCAATGGTATCCAGAGACCGCCCGCGCGCTGATGCTGATGGGCGCGGACATCCTCATGTTCCCGACCGCCATCGGCGACGAGCCCGAGGCCGAGGACCTTGACACGAGCCGGTTGTGGCGGCGGGCTATGGTCGGCCATGCGGTGTCGAACGTCGTGCCTGTGGTGGCGAGCAATCGGATCGGGCGGGAAGGCGACCAGACCTTCTACGGCCACAGCTTCATCACCAACGAGCGCGGCGATTTTGTCGGCGAATATGGCGCGGAAGAAAGCGGGGTTTTGGTTGCGACATTCGACCTCAACGAAGCGGCGAAGAACCGCGCGGCATTCGGGTTTTTCAGGGACCGGCGGCCCGAGCTTTACGGGCGGCTGGTCGAGGATATCTAGGCCCACAGCAACCCGATCTTTACCCTTTGCAAACTATACCTGCTGCTTCGACTCGAAAGCAGGCGCGGATGTCTCCCTTTCTGATTGCCAGTCCCGGTGCGTTTCGGCTGATCCTCGCGCTGGCGGTGGTGCTGAACCACCTGACCGTCGTCCAATCGGGGCGCGGAGCGGTACTGCTGTTTTTCGTACTCAGCGGTTATTGGGTTGCCGACCTGTGCGCCAAGACGCCCGCGACACATCGGATGGCGACATTTTATCTGAACCGCGGTTTGCGCATCTGGCCGCTGTACATGGCGGTGATGCTGATCTGCGCGGTGGCGATCGGTCACAGCCCCGGGTTCTCCAACCTGTTCCTGATCGGCGTCGCGTCGCAGCCTGCGACCCATCTCATCGGCACCGAATGGTCGCTCGATATCGAGGTGCAATTCTACGCCCTACTGCCCCTGTTTGCAGCATTGGCAAACCGGTTCGACCGGCTCGGCTGGACACTGCTGGTCTTCGGCATCGCCTTCGTCGGCTGGCAGATCGAGGCGACGAGCGGCGTTGTCACAGTTTTCAAATACCTGCCCTTCTTTGCGATCGGTATGGCCATTCAGCAGACGCGGTGGAAACCCACCGTATCGCAGGGACAGGCATCGCTGCTGGTTTTTCTGCTGATCACGACTATCCAGATTTACCTCTCGCAGACCCAGGGCACCTGGTTGCACATCGAATTCCGCGCGTGGGCGGACGAAACCATCGCGAGCATCTGGGTGGTGGCGTTGATCCCCTATGTGGCGACGTCGCTGCACCGCCCGTCCGACGCACGCGACCGGATGCTTGGAGACCTGTCCTACCCGCTTTATCTGGTCCACGCCCCGGTGGTTTTGGCGAGCGGCCTGTTCTTTTCGTGGCGGACCTTGCCGGGAGTCATGGCGTTAATCGTCCTGATCGCGGTGGCAACGATGCTGGCCTATTGGCTGATCGATCGCCCGGCGGAACGGCTGCGCAAGGGATTGCTGAGCCGCACGCGCAAAGCGGGTTACCGCGCCGCTTCGGCCTGAACCGCCAGCGCCCGCGAAAATACCGCTTCGAACATTTCCGGCGTCAGGCGACCGGTATTCTGGTTGTAGCGCGAACAGTGGTAGCTATCGATGAGAATGCGACCATCGGGCATCCGGTGTTCGTTCATGTGGCCGAATTGCGCCTTGGGCAGCCGCCCGCCCATGACTTTGACCGCTGACTGATGCGCGATCTGGCCAAGCGCCACGACGATGCGGACGTTGGGGAGTGCAGCCAGCTGCGTATCGAGAAACGGGCGGCAGGTGCGCACTTCCTCTGGCGTCGGTTTGTTTTCGGGCGGCAGGCATTTGACGGCGTTGATGATCATCGCACCTTTCAGCGCGAGTCCATCGTCGACCTTTGAGTCGTACACGCCCTCGGTCAGCCCGAATTTCGCCAGCGTCTCATAGAGCAGCGGCCCCGACGCATCTCCGGTGAACGGTCGCCCGGTCCGGTTCACGCCGTGCTTGCCGGGCGCAAGGCCAATAATGGCGAGCCAGGCGTCCGGATCGCCGAACGCCTGCACCGGCGCGTTCCACCAGTTCGGGAATTCGGCCTGACAGGCGTGACGATAGGCGACCAGTCGCGGACAAAGCGAACAATCGCGGGGCGGCTCTGTGTCGGGGATGGGGCTTACGGGGAACATGCCTGTCGGTTAGGGCAGAGGCGTGGGCAGGCATAGCTATTTGATTGCGCTGGGCAGCAACCGAAGCGGGCCGTGGGGCAGCCCGCCGGCGTTGCTGACGAGCGTCAACATCGGCGACATTGCCGCCCAATCGTCAATCCATACCACCGCCCCACTCGGACCCGGGACGCGGAGCTATGCCAATGCGGTCGCGGTGATCGAAACCGATCTCGACCCGCCTGCCCTACTCGATCACCTCAAGTCCCTCGAACGCGCGCATGGCCGCCGACCCGGCCGCCGCTGGGGGGACCGGCCGCTCGACCTGGACATCATCGGCTGGTCGGGCGGGTTATGGGCGTCTCCGGGGTTGAGCATCCCCCACCCGGCTTTCCGCGAGCGTCGCTTCGTGCTGGCACCACTGGTCGAGGTCGCGCCCGACTGGCGCGACCCTGTGAGCGGGCTGACGGCACGTCAGTTGCTGGCGCGGCTTGACAAGGCGTCGCCGCAAAACTGCACCGTCGGTCGATAGCTCTGCTGGCTTCGCCGTCCGGGCTTGCGCGTCTCGACGATAGCTGCGCGATCGGCGCGCGCATTTCGCCGTGGTGGGCTCGCCGGGATTCGAACCCGGGACCTACAGATTAAAAGTCCGTTGCTCTACCGACTGAGCTACGAGCCCGCACCGCGCCAAAGGCGGCTCCCCTAGGTCCGAACGGCGCTTGCGGTCAAGGCGTTGCGTTGCAACATCGACTACGCTACCCGCCGCAGCGTGACAGGTTCCCCGAGAGGGGATCAAAAGGGAAGCCGGTGAAGACCCGGCGCTGTTCCCGCAACTGTAACCGGCGAGTTCCTTGCCAACAGCCACTGGGTCAAACCGGGAAGGCGGCAAGGCGCAACGACCCGGAAGCCAGGAGACCTGCCTGTCGCGGTCGGTCCTTTGTCCGTGCGGGAAGACGCGGGCGATCGGGGGAGCACCCTCGCGTGACGACAATGTGTGTTGTTACGTTCGAGGAGAAGACCTGTGTCCCGTTTTAAAATTGCCGCCGCAGCAATTGCGCTGCTGCCTGCCGCTGCGTTCGCGCAAGATGACGGAGGTGGTTGGGATACAGCCGATCCTGCGGCCCGTTGGCCGATAGTTGTGACAGCAACTCGCGTTGATCAGAAACCTGATGAAGTAGGGCAGGCGTTGACCGTTGTTGACCGTCGCCTAATTGAAACCCGCCAATCAACCTCCGTGGCCGACCTCCTCTCCACCACCCCGGGCGTCACCGTCAGCCGCAACGGTGGCCCCGGCCAGCCGACCGCGCTTCGCATTCGCGGCGCGGAGGGCGATCAGACGCTCGTCCTGATCGACGGGGTGCGCGTCAACGATGTGTCCGCGACCGGTGCTGCCTTCGACTTTGGCAATCTGCTGGCAGGCAACATCGAGCGGATCGAAGTGCTGCGCGGGCCGAATTCGGTGCCGTGGGGCAGCCAGGCGATCGGCGGTGTCGTCAACATCGTCACCGCGCCCCCGACCGAGGGTTTCGCGGCCAACCTTAGCGCCGAATACGGCTACAAGAACGCCAAGCAAATGGTGGGCAATGTGCGCGGCGGTTTCGGCCCGGTCCGTGCCTCGCTCGGCGGCGGCTATTTCGACGATGATGGTATCTCAGCCTACAAGTTCGGCACCGAGCGCGACGGGTATCGCCAGTACGCCGCCAACGGGCGCGTCGAGTTCGATCTGTCGGACGCCATTAATATCGATCTGCGCGGGAACTACGCGGACAGCCGCGTCGGCTTCGACGGCTTCCCCCCGCCGTTTTTCAGCTTTGCCGACACGACCGGGTACAGCACGACCAAGCAGGCATTCGGCTATGCGGGCATCAATGCCGCACTGTTCGACGGGGCGCTGAAGAACCGGCTGGCGTTTACGATTTCCGACACGCGCCGCGCCAGCTTCAGCAGCGCCACCGCAACCCCGTCGCGGTTCAAGGGGCGCAGCGAGCGGTTCGAATATCAAGGTGATGCACGCGTTGCGAACTGGCTGCGCACGGTGTTCGGCATCGAGCATGAAACGTCGCGATTCAACGATGGAGCGACGACGGTGTCGACCGGCGTCACCAGCGGCTATGCGCAGCTGATCGTCAATCCGTTCGACGCGTTGACACTGACCGGCGGTATCCGCGTCGACGATCACCGCTCCTATGGCACCAAGACGACGTTCAGCGCGAACGCCGCTTGGCGCATTGGCAGTGGCACGGTGGTACGTGCAAGTTATGGGGAGGGGTTCAAGGCCCCGACTTTGTACCAGCTCAATCCGCCTTACGGGAACGACAAGCTCAATCCCGAGATCGCGCAGAGCTATGATCTGGGCATCGAGCAGAGCCTCATCGACGGCACGCTGAAGTTTGGCGTGACCGCATTCCACCGCGATACGACAAATCAGATCGACTTCACGACGGTGCCGCCGCGCGCGGACCGGCCGTTCGGCTATTACTTCAACATCGCCCGCACCCGTGCGCAGGGGGTCGAGACGTTCATCGAGTTGCGCCCGACCCGGACGCTTGTGCTCAACGCCAACTACACGCTGACCGATGCCAAGAACCGGTTGACGGGAACCGAGCTGCTCCGTCGTCCGCGGCACAGCATCAATGCCAACATCGACTGGAGCCCGCGCGACTGGATCCACCTCGGCGGCAGCGTCCAGACAGTGAGCGACAGCCGGGACAGCGATTACCTGACGTTCAGCCCGACCAACCTCGACGGATACACGCTGGTCGGCCTGCGCGCTTCGATTTCGCTGGGGCAGCAGTTCGAGCTGTACGGGCGGGTCGAGAACCTGACCGATGCGCGGTACGAGACGGTGTCGGGATACGGCACCGCCGGTCGCAACGCGCATGTGGGTGTGCGGGTGAAGCTGTAAGCATTGTGAAACGGGCCAGCGATGCTACGCTGGCTCCGATAAAGGGATGGAACGAATGACCAAGCAAACCGCAACCGCCGCGCTGATCTGGACGGCGATCCTGGGCACCAGCGCGATTTTCGGCAGCTATTTCCTTGCGTGCGTTTTCCCGTTTGCGGCGATCGCGACGATCGCGGCGCTGACGCTGGATGTGCGGCGCGGTGTGGCGCTGGTGGTGGCGACGTGGTTCGCCAATCAGGTCGTCGGCTTTACCCTGATGCATTATCCGCAAACGCTCGACACCGTGGCGCTGGGTGTATCGCTCGGACTGGGCGCGCTGGCCGCCTATGCCGTTGCCCATATTGTGCTGCGTAACGGCGCTACACCGGTACGGGCCGTGGCAGCGCTCGGTGGTGCCTTTGTCGCTTATCAGCTGGTAATCTACGCCGGGGCCCTCGGGTTCGGCGGCACCGAAAATTTCTCTCCGGCGATCGTTGCCCGGGTCGCGCTTAACGACGCGGTCTGGTTCGCGGGACTGGCGGCGCTCAACTTCGCCCTTACGCGCGCCGTGCCGACGCTGTTCAGCGCGCGGGTTGCCCGCAGCACCTGACCCGAGCGCTTTAACCGGTCATCCAGACTAATGCGACGAGCCGATATTGCAGTGCGGCAAAATACGATTGTTATAGTATAACATTACGGATAGGACGCCACCCGTAGATTCGGAGTTCGTCCATGCGTCACCTGCCGTTCGTTGCCCTCGCCCTCCTCCCTGCGCCGGCCTTTGCCGAAGATGCGCCGCCGGACCATGACCCCCAATCGACCGAAATCATCATCACCGCGCCGTTCGCCCGCGACCGGATGGATGTTTTGTCGGCGACGTCGGTCCTGACCGGCGATGCGCTGACGCGCGATCTGCGCCCGACCATCGGTGAGACGCTGGCGCATCAGCCGGGCGTTTCGGCGACCTCGTTCGGCCCCAATGCTTCACGGCCGGTGCTGCGCGGCCTGCAAGGCGAGCGCGTTCGAGTTCTGAAGGACGGCATCGGCAGCGTCGATGTGTCGAACACCAGCGTCGATCACGCCGTCGTTATCAATCCGCTGACGGCCGACCGCATCGAAGTGCTGCGCGGACCCGCGGCGCTGCTTTATGGGTCTTCGGCCATCGGCGGTGTCGTCAATGTTATCGACAGCCGCATCCCGCGCACCGTGCCGGACAATGTGCATGTCGATGCCATCGGCACCTATGGCAGCGCATCGACCGAGCGTTCGGGCAGCGCCAAGGTCGATGTTCCGGTCGGCAAGTTCGTGTTCCACGTCGATGGCAGCTATGCCAAGACCGACAACCTCGACACCGGCGGCTTCATTCTGTCGCCCGCACTGCGCACCCAGGCCGCCGCGAGTGCAGACCCCGGTATTCGCGATCTGGCAACGTTGAAGGGCGAACTGCCGAACAGCGCCGCCAAGACATGGGAAGTCGCCGCCGGGGCCGCCTTTGTCGGCGATAACGGCAATCTGGGCATTTCGTTCGGTCATTACGACAGCCTTTACGGCGTCCCGATCCGATTCTCGCTCAACCCCGCGGTCGCGGCCGAGCAGGTCCGCTTGCAGGTCAAGCAGGACCGCGCCGACCTGCGCGGCGAGATCAACATTCCCGAAGGCTTTTTCGAAAGCGTCAAGCTCCGCGCAGGCTTTGCCGACTACAAGCATCAGGAAATCGACGAGACCGGCGCGGTCGGCACGACATTCCTGAACAAGAGCGTGGAAAGCCGCCTCGAAGTCGCCCAGCGCAAGCGCGGCGTGTGGCAGGGCGCATTTGGCGTTCAACTCGCGATCCGCGATTTCAATGTGATCGGCACTGAAGCCTTTGTGCCCAAGAACACCACCACGCAATTCGGCGGCTTTACGCTCGACACGTTCGACTGGGGCAAGGTCAAAGCCGAGATCGGCACGCGGTACGAAAAGACGAAGATCAGCGCAGAGCCGAGCGCGACGATCGGCAACCCGGCGTATGACCGCAGCTACGACGCCTATTCGGGATCGCTGGGCGGCAGCTACAAGCTGACGTCATGGCTGACCTTCGGGCTCAGCGGCTCGCACACCGAACGCGCACCGGCGGCGGAAGAGCTGTTCGCCAACGGCCCGCACGCGGGAACCCAGGCGTTCGAGGTGGGCAATCCGGACTTCCGCAAGGAAATCAGCAACGGGGTCGAGGCGACATTGCGGGGTCACGGCGACGGATGGAACTTCAATCTGGCCGCCTATCACAACTGGTTCCGCAACTTCATCTACGAGACCCCGACCGGCGCCGTGCAGGACAACCTACCCGTCTACCAGTTCAGTCAGGCGTCGGCGCGCTTCTGGGGCCTTGAGGGAGAAGCATCGGTTCGCCTCGGCGACGTGCGCGGCCTGACCGTCAATCTGGACGGTGTGGCGGATTATGCCCGCGCGACCATCGTCAATGTCGGTCCGGTGCCGCGCATTCCGCCGCTACGCCTTCTCGGCGGGCTCGAGGTGCAGGGGGGTAGCATCGACGGCCGGGTCGAAGTCGAATGGAACGACAGGCAGGCGCGGATTGCGGCCTTCGAAACCCCGACGGCGGCCTTCACGATCGTCAATGCCAGCCTTGGCTTCCATCCGTTTGGCAAGGACAATCCGACCAGCCTGTTGCTGAGCGCCAACAACATTTTCGATGTCGAGGCACGACGCCATGCCAGCTTCCTGAAGGATTATGCCCCGCTCGCGGGGCGTGACATCCGGATCACGGCACGGATCTCAATCTGATCCCGGAACCGGGTCGGCATCAAGTCGTTAGGCTCCCGTAACGCAAAAACGGGAGCCGCGACATGAAGGGAATATTGCTTTGGGCGATCGGTATTCCGATCCCGGTCATCATCCTGCTGTACATTTTCGTCTTCAGATAAAACACAGCCGCACGAGGGCTTGACCGGGCATCCATTCGGTCCGACCATCAGTGCATGACAACGCCTCCCAAGTTTCCGGTCGATCCGCTGAACATGTTCCGCGATGTCGTGAATCAGTGGGAGAAGCTGGCCAATGAATATGGCAGCCAGTTTCTCGCCCGGCCCGAAGCGGCGCAGGTCATGCATTCTGCAACCGCTGCAGGATTGCAGGTGCAGAATGCCGTGCAGGACGCCATGTCGAAGGTCCTTGCCGCCGCGAACATGCCGAGCAAGGCCGAAGTCGAGACCCTTGGCGCACGCTTGACTGCGATCGAGGCGAGCCTGGCGCGCATTGAGGCTGTGCTGTCATCCGGTAATGCTGCGCAGCATTCCACCCCCAAACCAACCCGCGGGCGGAAGCCAGCCGCCAGCGCATGAGCGATGCTCCGGACCTGATCGAACAGTCGAGGATCGAATTCGAACGGGCGATGCTGCGCAATATCAAGGGGCTGGAGTATTTCTCCTCCGCCGCACCGGTGCTGGGCGCGAGCGCGAAGGAAACATTGATCGCGCGCGGGCCGCTCCGCTTCTATCATTACAAGCCGCTGGTCGACGATGTGTACCGCGTGCCGGTGATGCTCGTCATGGCGACGACGAACCGCGGCTACATCTTTGACATGGTCCCCGGGCAGAGCTTCGTCGAATTCCTGCTGCGGCAGGGATACGACGTGTTCATGGTCGACTGGGAAGCGCCACGCGCCGACGAGAAGCACCTCGCCATGGAAGATTACGTTGGCGATTTCCTGCCGCAATGCGTCGCCAAGGTGGCGGAGGTATCCGGCGAACCCGACCTGACCGTCGTGGGCTATTGCTTCGGCGGCGTGCTCTCGATCCTGTGGGCCAGCCTGTATGCGGGTGACAATCTCAAGAACCTTGTGACGTTTACGACGCCGGTCAATTTCGACGGCATGCCGCTGTTCCAGGCGTGGTCGGACAAACGCTATTTCGATGTCGACCGGCTGGTCGATACGCTGGGCAATTGTCCAGCCGAAATGCTCTACAGCTCATTCGATATGCTGCGTCCCGGTGGCCGTATCGCGGGCAATATCCGCCTGTGGGACAATATGTGGAACGACGAATTCGTGAAGTCGTACCGCATGTTCGACCGCTGGAGCGCCGATATGCTGCCACTGGCCGGCGAATATTTCCGTCAGACGACCAAGCAATTGATGTGGGACAATGCCCTGATGAAGGGCACGATGACCGTTGGCGGGCAGACGGTGGATCTTTCGCGGATCAAAGTCCCCTTCCTCCACGTGACCGCCGAACACGACCATATCGTGCCGGCCGACGCCTCTGCACCGCTGATCGACCTGGTCGGGTCCGACGATAAGCAGGCTGTCGTCCTGAAGGGCGGGCATGTCAGCCTGGTGGCCGGGGGCAACGCCATCAAGCGGCTGTGGCCGCAAATCGACCGCTGGTTGGGGGACCGGAGTACATGACGACGACGATCAATTGCGGGGGTGTTTGGGTCAGCATCCGCCCGTTTGCGCGTGCCGATGCAACCGGTGTCGCGGAATTCGCGCAGAGCCTGCCCGAACATGACCTGTTGTTCCTCAGCCGTGACATCAAGCATGCACGCGTCATCGAGGCATGGCTCGACGCGATCAAGGACGGTGAGATCGAAAGCCTGGTCGCGACGGCAATGATGGACGGCGCCGATACCGTCATTGCGACCACAGCCATCGTCCGTGACCCGCTCGGTTGGTCGCCCCATGTCGCGGAGGTGCGCATGCTGGTCTCTCCCGAAATGCGCGGCAAGGGGCTGGGGCGGGCATTGCTTGATGCCAGCATCGGCCTTGCGCGCGAGGCTGGTGCGACGAAACTGACGGCGCGGATGACACCCGACCAACGTGGGGCCATCACTGTGTTCGAGGAAGCGGGTTTTCGGGGGGAAGCCATGCTGCGCGACCATGTGAAGGACCGTGATGGTGCGCTGCACGACCTCGCGATCCTGTCGCTCGACATCGGCCGCAGCGATGCGCGGCGCAGTGCGCTGGTCTGATTGCAAATGCTGCACATAACGGTTGCACAATAAAACGCTCGACAACTGCCCCCATTAAGGCAGGATACGCGTTCGGGATGCTCGTCGTTAGAACAAGCGGCCGTTCGCGAGAAGGATAATTGCGTGCAAGCAGAGCAGACAATCCCGAAAGATGGCCATGTTGCGCCACCGTCGATGTTTCTGGCGCTGACCGAAATCGGTCGCGCTGCCCTCGAACTCGGCACCTTGCCGCTGGCCGCCCCCTTGCTGTTGAGCGCGCCGCGCGGCGACGGGCACCCGGTCATGGTGCTGCCCGGTTTTACGACGACGGACCTGTCGACGACAGTCCTGCGGCGCTATTTGCGCCAGCTCGGCTATGACGCCCATGCGTGGGAACTGGGCCGCAATCTGGGACCCAAAGCTATTGGCTGGGAAGGCGAAAAGCTGATCGCCCGGCTCGAAGCGATTTTCGAAAAGACCGGCCAGAAGGTCAGCCTCGTCGGCTGGAGTCTGGGCGGCGTTCTCGCCCGCCAGCTCTCACGCCGTCGTCCCGATCTCGTCCGGCAGGTGATCTCGCTCGGCTCCCCGTTCGCGGGGGACCCGCGTGCGACCAATGTCTGGAAAGCCTATGAGTGGATGACCGGCCAGCGGCTGAAGGACAAGGACACCCAGCGTCAGCTGCTCGAAAGCGAACTGGCCCCGCCGGTGCCCTCCACCGCGATCTTCTCGAAATACGACGGCATCGTCGCGTGGCAGAATTGCCGCGAACCCGAAACCGCGACCACCGACAATATCGAAGTGAACGGCAGCCACTGCGGCCTGGGCGTCAATGGCGCGGTGCTCTACGCTGTGGCCGACCGGCTGGCGCAGGCCGATGGGGCGTGGAAGCCTTTCGAGCGCAAGGGTTTGAAGGCCTTGTTGTACCCGTCGTCGGGGCACCAGGTTCATTGAGGCCATAAAAGCCCCTCCCCTTTCGGGGGAGGGGCTAACGATTACTCCTTACCCGGCCTCCACGCCGACATCGCATCGCGCCCGAACTGCGCAATAAGCTCGCCGACTTCCTTGACTTGAGTCATCGAGCGCGCGCCCTGTTCCTTGACGTAGTCGGTCTGGATCTTGGCGAGATCGGTTACCGATTTGACGCTGGCCGCCGACCGCATGGCCGCAAACGCGGCACGGGTGTTTTCTTCGGCGTGGTCGATGACCTTGTTATTCAGGGCTGCGGCATTTCCTGCCGCCTTGGACGTCGCGTCTTTCAGCGATTTGCCCGCCTTCTTGACTGTCTCGGCGGCTTTCTCTGTGATCTTTGCTTCCTTGGCCATCATGCTGTCTCCTTGATCTTACGCGGTTTTACGGGGGGTTTCGGTTTCACCTTGGTCGGTGCGGCGCCCGCCTTTGCCGCCGCCAGCAATTCGGCAAACGACTGGCGCAGCGCGGCGGCATAAACGTCGGGATCGGGCATCATGTCGCGGTCGCAGGTGAAGCTGATCGCGATCTCATCGACATAGGAATAAATGGTATTGATCAACCCCATCGAGTCGAAGATCGGCCCCAGCCCGTACATCTTGACCATTTTCGCGCCGCAGAAATACAGCGGCACCCGGCTGCCCGGCACATTGGTCGCAACGACATTGAACACCGGCGCGGTCGCATTCGCTACGCCCAGCCGGGTGTAGAGCCGCGCGCCCAGGCCGGCGAGGCCGCTGGGGATGAGCTGCGAGTAATCGGTCAGCGTTCGTGCGCCGACCGCATTGGTCAGCCCCTTCGAATTGACCGCATCGGTATGGATATGCGCCAGCCGTTCCATCGGATCGGCAATGTGGGTACCAAGGCTGACCACCATTGCCGAGACGAGATTGCCGAGCGCGGCTTTCTCATTCTCCTGCCGCACCGAAATGGGCGCCATCGCGGTCAGATTCGCCTCGGGCAATTCGCCCTTGTCCTTCAGGTAAATCCGCAAACCGCCACCGATGATCGCCAATATGGCATCGTTGACCGTCGCGCCTGGCACCGCATCCTTGATCGCGCGCACGTCGCTCAGCGGAAATGGCACCCCGTCGAACACACGGTGCGACGATACCTTTGCATTGAAGCGCGTCTTGGGTGGCACACGCGCGCCGGCAATCGACAATTCGCCTTTGGTGAGTTCGCTCGCCAGTCGCGCGATGCCCGGCACCGAACGCGCCATCGTTTCGAGGTATTTCTGCGGCTGGCGCAGCGCGTTGAAATACCCGCTGATCAGCAGGTCGCCGATTCCGGGCTTGGTATCGGGTTTCCACGCCTTTTCGGGAAAGCGGTTCGACTTGTCGGGGGACAGGTCGTGCACCGCCGCCGACATTTCGACCCCGGACATGCCGTCGATCGCCGCATGGTGAACCTTGGCCACCAGCGCAAAGCAACCCTTGGGCAACCCCTCGATGTTGTCGAGCCCCTCGACAATGACGAATTCCCACAGCGGCTTGGTCAGGTCCATCGGCCGCGAATGCAGCCGGGCCACCTGAATACACAACTGCCGCCAGTCGCCCGGCGACGGCAGGGCAATGTGGCGGACGTGGTATTCGATGTCGAAATCGGGGTCCTGAATCCAGTAGGGATGGTCGATGTCGAACGGGACGCGCACCAGCCGCTCGCGAAACGATTTCGCGCCGCCCAGACGGCTCTCGATAAAGGCGAGAATATCCTTGAACCGCACGAACCCCCCGGGCGCCGTCGAGGGGTCGTAGATGCCGACCGACCCGATGTGCATCGGCGTCGATGGCGTTTCCATATAGACGAAACTGGCGTCCTGCCCGCTCAGCTGCTGCATGCTCTCTCCCCGCGCAGCTTGGGCCGCGTCATTTCATGTATAATGCTGGACCGGATTTACGCGCGGGGCAAGATGTCGCTCGCCATTCGCGTAACCTGCGCCTAGCCGGCACCGAAACGTACCGTAGGGAGACACGATCATGCTCGCACAGCGCTTCGGCCGGTACATCGCTTTTGCGCTGTGCATCATGTTCTTCGGGCTTGGGATCCAGATGGCGCCGACCGGCTTCTGGGGCCGTGCGCTGGTCATCGTGCCCGGCCTGCTGATCCTGATCGGCATTCGCGATCTCGTGCAGACGCGCCATGCGGTGCTCCGCAACTATCCGGTGATTGGCCATGTCCGCTGGCTGGTCGAACTGATCCGTCCCGAAATTCGCCAATATCTGCTTGAGGCCGAGAACGAGGCAACACCGTTCTCGCGTGCCCAGCGCTCGCTCGTCTACCGCCGGGCCAAGGGGATTTCGTCGGATCATCCGTTCGGAACGCTGATCGATGTCTATGCGCCGGACTATGAATATATCCAGCATTCGACGCGGCCCGTCGATCCGCCCGACCCCAAAACCTTTCGCATCACGATCGGCAACGATCAATGCGCCCAGCCGTATTCGGCGAGCATCTTCAACATTTCGGCGATGAGTTTCGGATCGCTGTCGGCGAACGCGATCCGCGCGCTCAACCGGGGCGCGGCGATGGGCGGGTTTTACCACGATACCGGCGAAGGCAGCATCAGCCCCTATCACCGCGAGGGGGGTGGCGACATCGTGTGGGAAATCGCCAGCGGCTATTTCGGTTGCCGCACCGACGACGGACGCTTCGACCCCGATAAATTCGCGGCGCAAGCGGTCGATCCCCAGGTCAGAATGATCGAGATCAAGCTCAGCCAGGGGGCCAAACCCGGCCATGGCGGCATCCTGCCTGCCAAAAAAGTCACACCCGAAATCGCCGTAACGCGCGGCGTGCCACTGGGGCAGGATTGCGTTTCGCCGCCACGTCACTCGGCCTTTTCGACCCCTCTCGAAATGATGGCCTTCATCGCCCAGCTTCGCACGCTGTCGGGCGGCAAGCCGGTCGGGTTCAAACTGTGCATCGGCCACCCCTGGGAGTTCATGGCCATCGTTAAGGCGATGCTCGCCAGCGGCGTCGTGCCCGACTTCGTGGTTGTCGATGGCGGCGAAGGCGGCACGGGTGCGGCACCGGTCGAATTCAGCGATCACGTCGGCACGCCGATGCGCGAGGGACTCGTGTTCGTTCACAATGTATTGCTGGGCGCTGGCCTGCGCAGCCGAGTGAAAATCGGCGTAGCCGGACGGCTGGTCAGCGCGTTCGATATTGCAACAGTGCTCGCCATCGGTGCCGACTGGACCAACGCGGCACGCGGCTACATGTTCGCTCTCGGTTGCATCCAGTCGCTCAGTTGCCACACCAACAAATGCCCGACCGGTGTTGCGACCCAGGACGCAGGCCGCCAGCGCGCGCTTGTCGTCCCCGACAAAGCGGAGCGAGTGTATAAATTCCACGACCGGACCGTCGCGGTGCTGGCCGAAATGCTCGCCGCCGCCGGACTGACGCACCCCGACGACCTGAGGCCGCACCACCTCGTCCATCGGATCAGTCCGACCGAAATCCGCCATTTCGATCAGGTGCACACGTTCCTGACCGAAAATTCACTGGTGGAGGGACGTTGCGACCTACCCTTTTACGCCACCAATTGGGCGCGCGCGCAGGCGACGACGTTCGATCCGGTACAATAGTTACCGGGCGACCGCGTGCCGCCGTGCCCAGACAAAGTAGACGACCAGCCCGAAGGCGTTCCAGGCAAAGAAATAGAGCTGCGTCCGGCTTGGCAGACTGGCGAACAGATACAGGCATCCGAGCGCGCCCGCCACGGCGACCAGCGGCCCCAGCGGTGCCCGGAACGGGCGCGGCGCGTCGGGCGCGCGACGACGCAGGACGATCAGGCAGACGCATACCGCGATGAACGCCGCCAGCGTTCCGGCGTTGGCCAGCGCGGCAATCTCATCGAGGGGCAGGAGCCCCGCCAGAATCGCCACGATGACGGCGGTCATCAGAGTAATCCTGACCGGTGTTCCCCGCGCCGAAACGCGTGCCAGACTTTGCGGCAGAAGCCCGTCGCGCGCCATCACGAAGAAAATGCGGCTCTGGCCGTAGAAGAACGCGAGCAGCACCGTGGGCAGCGCGATCACGGCCGAAGCCGCCAGGAATGTGGCCGCCCCGCCCTGCCCGATCTCCCGCAGGATCAGCGCCAGCGGCTCGGCGCTGTTGGAAAAACGCGTGTACGACAGCGCGCCGACTGCCGTCACCGCAACCGCCATGTAGATCGCCACACAGGCCACCATCGACCCGACGATGCCGATGGCGAGGTCGCGCCCGGGGTTCTTGGTTTCCTCCGCCGCCGTCGAGATCGCATCGAAGCCGTAGAAGGCAAAGAAAATGATCGCAGCCGCCGCCATCACGCCGCGTTCGACACCGTCCGGCGACATTGCCTTGGGAAAGCCATAGGGCATGAACGGTTCCAGGTTGGCGGCGCTGAAGTGCGGCAACGCGACCGCAACGAACACGGCAAGCGCAACCAGCTTCACCACGACCAGAATCGCGTTCAGCGTGGCACTCTCGCGCGTGCCAACGACCAGAAGGCCAGCGACCACGGCAATGATGAAAATAGCGGGCAGGTTGACGATCCCGCCGAGTTCCGGCCCCTGCGCAAGTGCCATCGGGAATCCGGTCCAAGCGTGCAGCAAAGGCGCAGCATAACCGGACCAACCGACCGCAACGGTCGAAACGACGAGCGAATATTCGAGAATCAGGCTCCACCCGATCACCCAGGCAATGACCTCGCCCAGCACGGCATAGCTATAGGTATAGGCACTGCCCGATGCAGGCATCATGGTCGCCATTTCGGCATAGGCCAGCGCTGCGCAGGCGCAGATCGCCCCGGCGATTGCGAACGACAGAATGACCGATGGCCCGGCCTTTCCCGCGCCGACACCGATTAAGGTCAGGATGCCGGTGCCGACGATCGCCCCGACCCCCAAAGCGATCAAATGCGGCCAGGACAAAGTACGCGCCAGACGGTGATGCTCGGGCTGGTCGTCGCCAAGAACAATGATCTTCTTGCGAAATAGGTCGGTCATTCAAGCTCCCTGTTGCAACACGAATGTCGCCGCAGGCACAGATAGGCAAGAGGGCATCTACTTGCCGAACCCGAACACGTCCTGATGGTAGACGCCATCCTCGATCAGCCCCTCCAGCCAGTTCGATCCGCTCAGATGATCTCCCCCGGTCTTGTCGGCGTGGATCTTGATCAATGTGTCGCGCACGGCAGGCGCCATGTATTTGCCGTCGCCGCAAAGGAATATCTGACCGCCGCCGGAGACGACGTCCCACACGGCATCGCGCGCTGCCCAAATGGCGTCCTGCACATAGCGGTGCGGATGACCCGGCACTTGCGACCAGGCCATGTGCAGATCGACCGTGCCATCCGCGGCCCAGCGCTCCATCTCGTCGCGGCACAGCCAGTCGTGGTCAGGATGACGCGCGCCGAAAAACAAGAGGCACGGTGCCGTTGCGTTCAAGGCAGCGCGTTCCTGAATGAAGCCGCGCAGCGGCGCAAAGCCGGTTCCCGGTCCGATCAGCACCAGCGGCACCGCGCCGTCCTGCGGCGGAGCGAACGGCGGGTTGGGACGGCGGACATAGCCGAAGATGCTTTCGCCGACACCTAGGTCGCGCATGTGCGTAGAGGCAAAGCCCTGATGCGTGCCGACACCCGACCAGGCAGGTGCCTGCACTGTCCCTACAATCAGATCGCAGGCGTGGGGGCTTTCGAGCGGCGACGAGGCAATCGAGTAAAAGCGCGGCGCGACGGCCGACGACAATTCGACGAAACTGTCGAGCGTCAGTTCGGCGGCGGGGTATTTGACGAGCAGACCGAGCAACGTCAGGCGCTTGTCGGCGACTTCGATCTGCCAGACGGCCTCGTCGCCGAGTTTCGCCAGTTCGGCGTTGGTGTTGGGGCACCTCGTCTGCGCGGCCACGACGTCGAGCGCACGACGGGGCATCGGGTCCTGAATTTCGACGAAATCGGTCAGCAACTGCCGCACGGTCACTGTCCGCCCGATCGGCAGGTGGCGAAACCTCCCGCTCGATCCCGATGGCACGACCTGCATGGCGCCCGGCACACCCAGTCGCTCGATGGCGAGGTCGACATGTTCTTTCCGGTTGCGCGCATAGACGGCGATATGGTCGCCCGCCGCATAGCTCTGCCCCTCGGGCAGCTTGACGGTGATGAACCGCGTCGAGCCGCGCGGCGGCTCTAGCGTGAAATCCCACAGGCCATCGGCAAATAGCACGAGTTCGTCGTTACGCACGATTTCCATTTCGACCGCCTGATCGGGCAGGACCGCTGCCCGCGCATCGCGGCCATCGACGATTTGCAGCGAAAGACCGGACGCCTTGACCGATTCTCCCTTGCTCCCGAGGGCGGACCACAAGTCCTTCAGGAAGGCAGCAACCCCGCCATCGAAATTACCGTCGCCATTCGCTTCACCGCGCGGACACAGACGCTGCGCGCCTGTCGCAGCGAACGCGGCATCGATCTTTTTGGGAAAGGCCTGATAATTCGGCCACTGGCTGTTGCCGATGCCGAGCACGGCAAACTTCGTCTCGGGCCATTTCGCATTGGCGAATTGCCCCGCATCGATCGCGGCTTCGGCGGCGAGCGCACTGTCGGGTGCGCGCCCGTTATAGGTCGCCGTGACCGCCACGATCACGCGGTCCTCGGGCAGCGTGTTTAGGGCCTCATCCATCGACACGCTGCGCGCCTCGAACCCGTCGGCGCTGGCGCGTTCGACGATTTCCTCGGCAATATCGCGGGCGGTGCCCAGCGAGGTGCCATAGATCACCGACAGGCGCTGGCCCGCACCGGCCGCCGACCCGATGTCGGCAGATCCACTGTCGATCTTGACGGGTTCGGCGACTGTCAGCCGCTCGTTCGGCTTGCGCATCCGCACCCGCATCCAGAAATCGTCGGGCTTGATCGACAGCGATTCCTTCAGCGTCATCCGGTATCCGCGCCGGTCGGCAATCGCGAATTTCTGGAGGACCATCGCCAGGGCGAGCTTTGCCTCGACCAGCGCAAACTGCCGCCCGATGCACGCCCGCGCGCCATTGCCGAACGGCTTATAAGCATGCGGGTGGTGCGTGCTCTCGGCTTCGGGCAACCAGCGGTCTATGTCGAATTCTTCCGGATTGTCCCACGCACGCGGATGGCGTTGCAGGCCGGGGGCGTAGATGTTGACCGGGCGATCCTTGCGCAGCGTCCATTTGCCGCCGATCACCTGATCCTCATACGGGCCGACCGAGAAGGCGGGGGCCGTCGGCCACAGCCGCTGCGTTTCCTTCACGATCCGCTCGATGACTTTCAGATGCGCGAGATGTTCATAGGCGGGACGCGTGTCGCCGGGCAGGACGCGGTCGACCTCTGCATAGGCCTGCGCGAGGACCGCAGGGGCCTTGAGCAATTCCATGAAAGCAAATGTCAGCAGGCCGGAGGTGGTCTCATGCCCTGCAATCAGGAAGGTCAGCACCTGGTAGCGGATGTTGAGGTCGTCCAGACCCTCGCCCGTTTCCGGATCGACCGCCGTCAGCATCAGGTTGAGCAGGTCTTTTGCATCCGTCGGATTCGCTCGGCGCTGCGCAATGACGTCGTCGACCAGCTTGTTCATCGTCGCGATGTCGGCGTTGAACTGCGCGGTCGATTTTTTGGCGAACTTCTGCTGGATCGGCAGGCGGGTGATGACGTTGAGCGCCTCGCCCAAGGCCTCGCCCAGCGACAGGAGGAAGGGGTCGAGTTCGTCGTGTTCGAAACTTTCGAACCGATGGCCGAACCCGGCAATCGCGATGCTGTCGAGTGTCAGGCGCGTCATGTCGTCGGCGACGAGAATGTCTTCGCCCGCATGGGCGGTCCATTTGGCGACCAGCTTGTCGCAGACCTCGAGGATCAGGTCGTAATAGCCGCGCATCGACCGCTGGCTGAATGCGGGCAGCAGGATGCGGTGGGCCTTGCCCCAGTTCGCTTCCTCGCTGAACGCGGTGAACAGGCCGTCACCGGCGAACTTGCGCACAACGCGCAGGCCGGGCCCCGGGATTTTGCGGAAGCGCGTTTCGTCGCACAATTCCGCGACGAGATCGGGATGCGTCACGAAAATGCCGACCCGGCTGCCGAAACGCAGCTTGAAGATTCCGGGTTCTTCGAAATCCTTGGAAACGCTTAGCAAATGGCCGATCAGCCCCGATTTCGGGATCTGGTGGAGATTGCCGACCAGAGGCAATGTCTTTGGTGCGGGAATGGTCTCGGCGACACGCGTGGTTTGGCTCATTATACTTTAGCCCCTCTCCGAAGGGCAGCATATCGTGCCAAGCGAACGGCGTCACCCCGCCGTTTAGGCGGCGCCGACGACCTCACGCAGCGCCGCGATCAGCCCGCGCGTTTCGGCTTCGGTGCCGATGGTCATCCGCAGCCCTTGAGGCAGACCCTGCCCGGGCACCCAGCGCACGATATAGCCGCGGGCCATCAATGCCTTGTACGCCGTTTCTGCACTTATAGCGCCTTCGAAGAGCACGAGCACGAAGTTCGCTTTGGACGGCACGGCGCGCAGTCCGGCATTGCCGAGTTTGGCAATTTCGTCGTTGAACCACGCGCGCCATGTCGCATTCTGGGTGCGGCTCGCCTCGATAAAGTCGGCAGCGCCGAGCGCGGCAATCGCCGCCTCCTGCCCTGCCGACGTCACACAAAACGGCGCGCGAATACGATGCATCGCGTCGATCGCCTCGACCGGGCCGTAGCCCCAGCCGATGCGCTCCGCCGCGAGCCCGTGAATCTTCGAAAACGTGCGCGTGACGATGACATTGGACTTTGTACGCGCCAATTCCAGACCGCCGTCGTCCTCATCCGCTTCCAGATATTCGGCATAAGCCTGATCGAGGACGAGCATCACATGGGCAGGGAGCGAAGCCTGCAACCGCGCGATCTCCGCAGCCGGCGTGTACGTCCCGGTCGGATTGTTGGGGTTGGCGACATAGATCAATCGCGTTCGCTCGTTCACCAGAGCGAGAATGGCATCCACATCGGTGCCGAAGTCGCGATCCGCAGCGACGACAGGCGTGGCACCGACCCGGCGCGTTGCAATGTCGTAGACGGCAAAGCCATAGCGAACATAGATCACGTCATCGCCCGGGCCGGCATAGGCGCCGGCGACCAAGTGAAGAATTTCGTCCGAACCCGTGCCGTAGATCACGCGTGCCGGGTCGAGGTCGTGGTGCGCGGCAATCGCCGTGCGCAGATTGTGCGCGCTCGCATCTGGATAGCGTGAAAGATCGCCCTTGTGCGCCGCAAAGGCCGCCATGGCCTGCGCCGAAGTGCCGAGCGGATTCTCGTTCGACGACAGTTTGAAGACCGGCGCACCGCCATCGATCGTGGCGCGGCCAGGGACATAGGGGTCGATCGACATCACCCAGGACTTCGGGCGTGGAGACAATGATTCTGAAATGACGGTCATACCCCGCCCTACGCGGGCAACGGACCTTTGCGCAAGATTACGACGCGACCGGCTGAACCGTGCAGCATCTGCCGATGGTGCTGCTCAACGAAAAAGGGGCCGGTCTTTCGACCGGCCCCTCTCGATTCCAAATCCGCAAAGGATTGGGAAAATGGCTTACTGGCCAGCTCCGGCACCGTACGTGATTTCCACGCGACGGTTCTGGAGTTCGCGAACACCGTCTGCAGTCTGTACACGCAGATTGGTTTCGCCGAGCGCCTGCGTCGTGATGACGCCGCCAGCAATACCCTTCGACTGAATGTACGCGCTGACCGCATCGGCGCGACGCTGCGAGAGACCGAGGTTGTACTTCGGGGTACCCGACGTGTCGGTGTAACCACGGAGTTCGACCTGTGCCGTGCCGCAATTTGCATAGTTGGCAACCGCGCCGTCGAGGATGCTTGCAGCCTCAGGCGTGATGTCCGACTTGTCCCACTCGAAGAACACGATGAACGGTCCAGGGGTGCAGACAGGTGCCGGCGGCGGCGGCGGAGCAGGCTCCGGCGGCGGCGGCGGGGGAGGCGGCGGAGGCGGCGGCGGAGGCGGTGCTGCCGGCTCGCCGAAATTGTAGATCAGGCTGCCCAGGATCGAGTGCGACCGATAACGGCCACGGAACGCCTGACCAAGGCCGGTCCCAACTGCATCAACACCATCGGCGTTGAAGAAGCGATACTTCAGACCGACATCGACATGGTCGCTGAGCGGTGCACGGACGCCGGCAAGTGCCTGATAGGCAAAGCCCGTATCCGAATCGTTCAGGAAGTTGCCGTTCGGGTTGATCGAATAGTTCGAGAACTTGACGCGAGCGACACCGACGCCGCCGCCGACGAAGCCGCTGAGGCCATCGTCGCTGCCGAAGTCGAGCAAGCCGTTGAGCATGAAGCTGAGCGCCGAGGTCTTGCCCGAGAACGGACCGCTCCCTGCGGCCGCAGGAGCGAAGCCTGCTGCGCGATACGTTGGCAGCGAGCTGGTGTACGTATCGGCACGTGCCTCTTTGTAGCCGACTTCCGCTTCGAGGCGGAAGGCGCCGAAGTCATAACCGATGATGCCATCTACATCATAAGCCTTCTTCTGCTTGGCGGTGGCGGCACCCTTGACGGCTCCGATATCGAACGAGATGTTCTCGACGATTGATGCACCGCCCTCTACGCCGATGTACCAGGCTTTGTCGCGCGCGAGCGCTGGGCCCGCAATCGCGGTGGAGGCAAGTGCCATGACGATGGCTAGCTTCCGCATATGAATCCCCTTTCCGTTTGTCACAATGGACAGCGTTGAATGCCCTAGCCAAAGCAAGCGTGGCGCGCAAGCACACAAATAGGCCAGATTGTTGCCTAAATGTCGCATACGAGACCAATAGCTTTAGTCAGGATCAGCCGCACAACGCCTTGTTTAGGCAAAGGTTCCGTATGCGGCATAATTAGGCGGCAATCAGTCCGTGAGCCCCCATTCTGGCGAGAATTGCCGTGATTGCGACCCGGGCTTCGACATCTATCGTACTGCCGCCGGATGGCGCTGCGACTGCGCTCTGCCGGGCACCAACCACCAGTTGACCATCCAGCAACAATTGATGACCTTTCAACGCGCCAGTGATCCAGCTCGAACCCTCGCGACGGGCGGTCGCGGAGTCACCTATACTCCATACCTGCATCCCCTCGAACGGCGCCACAAATCGCCAGCCGCCCGTCGTCCATGTCGCCAGCGCCCCGTCATGCCCCGCCCACGCCCCCGCAGCACCGATCCCGACGATCCAGCATTGCCCAGGCGACGGCGACGCCGGTACCGATGCGGGTGCTATGGTCGCGACAACCGGCTGCACCGCCGCATCGAGCAACGTCAATGCCTCATTATGTGTGATCTCTTTCTGTGCCTGCGCCGCCGCTAGCAGCGGAAGGGCCAGTCGATCGGTTGTGAGCAATCGAATTCGCCCCTCGAGGGGCGACGGTGACGCCGGGGTTGCAAATACGCGCGCGGCAGCGTGCAGCCAGCTCCCGCTGGCTCTGTTCGCCCCCCTCCGCTGCGCTTCGCCGCCTCTCAAGGGGCGGATTTCCCTAAAACCCCATCATTTTCTTGTCCGCATCGATCAACGTCGCAAACCTCGGACGCGCGAGGATAGCCGCGGCATAAGCCGCTGCGCGCGGGTATTTTGCGGGATCGATGCTCAGCCCTGCATAACCCGCGTTGGCGAGTGGCGCGCACACGGCGATGTCGGCAAGCGTCAGGCTGTCGCCGACAAGGAAGCCGCCTTCGTCCGGCGCCACGCTTTCCAGATAGTCAAACACGGGCGGCACGGCCTCTGCCTCGGCCTTCGCGGCGGCCGCTTCGTCGACCGGCATTTTCATGCGCGGCGCGAGCGCACGGTTCCAGAAGATCGGCGCGATCGCCGCAAACATGATCGTGTCGGCATATTCGTCAAACCAGACGACCTTACCGCGCGCCTTTGCGTCGGCGGGGATCAGAGGCGTCGCGGGGTGCGCGGCGTCGATATAGTGCACGATCGCGCTCGAATCGCACAGCTTATAGTCGCCATCCTCGAACGCCGGGATCTTGCCGAACGGGCTGATCGCCATGAACTCGTCGGACTTGGGGCCGAGGCCGGTCGGCTTGTTCTCGAACGTCAGGCCCTTTTCGGCGGCAAAGACCAGAACCTTGCGGACGAAGGGCGAAATGCTGCTGCCGTGGACGATCATCGGATGCTCCTCTGCTTGATTATTCGACGGGCGTTATCGCGTCGGAATGTTAGTTTCAAGTCGAAACTCAATTGCGAAATCAAGACTCGGACGACGCAATCTACCCCAGGTCGGCCAGGAGAAACGACACGGCCACCCCGAGCATGACGACGGCGAAAACGCGCCGTACCGTTGCGGTGCGCTGGGGATCGTTCAGCCACGCATGCGCCTGGCTGCCTGCCAGCACGATCGCCAGATGGATCGCCGTGGCGATGGTCACGCTGATCAGGCACAACAGCAGCGCGCTCGACAGGCCCAGGCGTGCGCCGCCCATGAATTGCGGCGCCACGACCAGAAAGAAGAGATAGGCTTTGGGGTTGAGCAGGTTGATCAGCGCGCCGGTGGCAAAGGCCCGCCGTGCCGAGCCTCCCGTCTGCGCTTTTCCCGCCGTCGCCGCCCCGCGCCACGCCTCGACCGCGAGCCAGACCATCATCGCCGCCCCGGCCAGGCGCAGCCAGATCCACAGCTGCGGTGCCGCCTGCAACAGCGCCGCCAGGCCCAGCGCCGCAAGGATGCCGTTCGCCGACAGGCCGAGGGCAACGCCCGCCACGGCGGCCAGGCCGCGCTGCCGCCCCTCGGTCGCGGCCAGCCCGGCGAGCCAGGCCATGTTGGGACCGGGCGTTAGCTCGATCAGCAAGACGGCCAGCGAAAATCCGACTAGGTCCATCGCGTCAGTTCTTCCCCACCAGCACCGGCATCGCCGCAAAGCCGACCTGCCCCGCCAGGCCGATGAGGCCCAACGGCGTGACGAGGTCCAGCGCCCACTCGCCCAAACTCTGCCCCCGCAACACCCCCGCGAGCAACGCCTCGCTGACCATCAGCAGCACGAACGCGATCACGCCCACCGCTGCCCGCTGACTCAGGCGGAAATGCCGGTTGCGCAGCAGGCGGCGTACGACGAGCCAGCTCGCGCCCAGCACCAAGGGCAATTCCAGCAGCACAGCGACCGTCGCGCCGAGACGTGGCGCAACGACAAGCGTCCGCGCGACGCCCATGGCAAAGGCAAAAGCAAAAACCGCCGCAAAATAAACGATGCCTGTGAATACGACGGTCATGCCGTCCGATAGCACGGCCATGCAACGATCCCCGCATGCCGTGCGTTGAGCGCGCACTTTCCCATCAAAGGATTCCACCATGCGCCGCCTTGCTCTCATTCTCGCCTTTGCCACCACGACAGCGGGCGTTGCCGTTGCGGCCCCTGCCGTCGCCCAGACCCGCGCCGACGATGCCCGCTTTGCGGCCGCCCAGGACCGTCTCGACCGCGAACTCGCACTTTTCCGTGCCGAATCAGACCGTTACCGCGCTGCGCGCAATAACCGCGGCGGCTATCAGCAGAACGGCTACAACAACGGCCAGTACAACAACGGGCAGTACAACAATGCCCCTTACAACGACGAACGGGTCGAAACCGATTACGAGCCTTCGCGCTATTATCGCGACGACCCGCGCTACCAGGAGCGTGTGCTGGCGTCCGACGACCGCGTCTATCGCGGCAATGACGGGCGCTACTATTGCAAGCGCAACGACGGCACGACCGGCCTGATCATCGGCGCGGCCGGTGGCGGCATCCTCGGCAACGTGATCGACGGCGGCCGCTCGCGCACTGTAGGGACGCTACTCGGCGCGGCCATCGGCGGCTTGGCCGGGCGTGCGGTGGATCAGAACCAGCAGCAGGTTAAGTGTAAGTGAGCGGCGCGACGATTTAGCGGAGCTAAATCGAGCTATCGGCCGCTCACCGGCCGGCCTCGCCCCCTGAGCTTGTCGAAGGGGCGAGGACCGACGGCGTGGGCTTTGCCCACGCCTCCTCTTTTTTTGGGTGCATTGCTCACGCACAGAGTAGCCATGCGATAATTCCTCCCCAAGCCTCAGGCTGCAGGGGAGGACTGGGGTGTGGATGCGTGCTTTACTGACCTAAACCCGCACCACCGTCGCCGCATCCGGACTCGCACGCCCCTCGACCGACGCGATCCACGCCGGGATCGCATCGGTTAGGCGCGTAACCGGGACCACCTTGACCAGTGCGGCCGCGTCGCCCGCGAAAGCGCGCCAGCGGTCGGCGACGGCAAGCTGGAATCCCTTCGGCCCCAGCTCTGCAATCGTCGTCGCCACATGGTCGGGGGCGAAGAACAACACCGGTTTCGGCCCAGAAATTTCGCGCGCCCCGAATCCGCCTCGGTTCTGCCAGTCGGTGACACCGACCAGGCACGAGTATTTAAGATCGTCGCCCACAGCCTCATGCAATGCGGCCAGGGTCGCGCCATTGCCTGCGAAATCGACCGAGACGGCCGCCCCTGCTCCGATCTCGCTCAGCTCGTCATACCCCAGCACCCGGTCGTACAGGCCAGTCCGCTCGACGAACCCGATATTGCGGGCAGACGTGAGCCCGACCCGCTCGATCTCCGGCGAGGCCGCCCGCGCGACATGCGCCAGCGCCATTGCGGTTTTCGACGACGCACTGGTGACGATCAGGCGTTGCGCACCATGCCATCCCTCGCGCCGGAACATCGCCTCGATCAGGAAACTGGTCAGGAACAGCGGTTCGAACACGCTGCGCACGTCTTCGCCGCCCGGGACATGGCCCGCGTCGCCGTTCAGCCGGCGATACTGGTTATAGACCGCCGCCCGCGCCTGCCGGTGCGTCGCGCCATCTGTGAAACCGCTCGCACTGACCGCGACGGGCTGAACCACCAAATGCGTCGCCATCGGCAGATAGCCATAGACCCGCTCGCCCACACTCAGCCCGGTATCGCCCGCATCGACGACGGTCGCATGGCCCCACACCGGCACGATCCCGCGCCCCTCGCCCGCCGGAAAGAAATCCCAATACCCGAACGCATCGCCGATCGCGGCGTACGTCACGTTGTTGGCGGTCACCGCGAACTGGTCGATCTTCAGCAGCGCCTGCCCCGCCTGCAGCGGCGGCATCGCCACCTCGTCCATCACGGCATCGGCAATCGCATTCCGCGCGACGGTGATCTGTTGCGGCATCACTCTTCTCCCCGGATGCAATAGTAATCGGCGACCCGGTCGAGCGCCATCCCCAGCACCAGCCGCCCGCTGCGCGCTGGCCAGCCCAACGCACGTTCGGCGTCGGGCATACTCTCGCACGCGCACACCATGCGCCACAATATGTCCGACAGACCGGGCCCGGCGGCGACAAGCGCAGCATCGAAGCGCTGCTTCGCCGCCAGCTGCCCGGTCGTCCGGTCCGGCGCGTCGGGTGCCAGACCTCGCGGCCCGGAGACCCCGCTCGCATCCCAGCGCATCGTCACGCTCGACCCCAGCATTGCCTGTTCGAAATCGCCACGCAATTTCTCACCCGCGTCGAACTGCCGTACCGAAACCAACCCCCGCGCCCGCAACCAGCCTAGCGGGCTTTCGGCCATGTCATCGTCACCACCCGCGCCGATCCGGGAATCCGTCGATCTTTCAGCTGCTGCGCCAGGCTCATTCGCGCCTCCCCATTCGAATCACCAAATGGGCTTGTCACGAGTCGCATTCTGTAGGAAAAAGGAAAATCCTTATCGGTTAGGAGTGCCGACAGATGATCACCAGAATCCGCGAAGTTCGCCGGGCCAAGGGCCTAACCTTGCTGGATGTTGCGCTGGCCTGTTCGCCGCCGACGACCGCACAAACGATTGGGCGGCTGGAAACTGGGACGCGAACCGTTTCGGTCGGCTGGCTTAACCGGATTGCGGCGGCCCTCGGCGTGACGGCAGGCGATCTCGTCGAACTGCCAGACCGTGCCGACCTGCCCGTGGTCGCCATCCTCAGCCGTGAGGGCGCCCACGCCCCGCGCAATGATTCCGTGGTTACCCCGCCGATGCCGGACGGCGATATGGTAGCGATGAAGGTCGAGGACGGCATCGGCGACTATCGCCGCGGCGACATCATCTGGTGCACCAAAGTCGCCCCCGGCGCCTATGCGACGCTCCTCAACCGCGATGTCCTGCTTCCCCGTCCGGCAGGCCGCTTCATCTTCGGCCGCCTGATCGGGCGCGAGGGAGACAAGCTGCAAATCCTGCCGCTCGAACCGGGCGGCAAGCAGCAGGTCGTGACCGATCCGGCGTGGGCGGCAAGTGCTGCCAAGCTTGTGCGCGAGCTTTGACGATGGACCTCGCCAATAACCTTGGGCGCATCTTTTCGCTGTGCTCACTTCTCGCGCTTGCGGGCTGGATCGCGCTGCTGGTCGCACCGCTCGCCCGCATCCCCCTCATTCGCGCCGCGCGCCTCGCGTCGGGCGTGCTGGCGCTCGCCTATTTCATTCAGTTGTTCACGATCACCCAGCCGGTTCAGGGCGGCAGCTTTTCGACGCTCGCGGGTGTCTCCGCATTGTTCACGATGCCGGGCAACGTGATGCTAGGCTGGACTCACTACCTCGCCTTCGACCTGTTCACCGGCGCCTGGGAAGTCGAGGACGCGGGCAAGATCGGCCTGCCGCACTGGGTCATGATTGTCCCACTGCTGCTGACCTTCATGCTCGGACCCGTGGGCCTGCTGACCTATGCGATCATCCGCACGCTCCACCTGTGGCGCACGCGGGGCCGGTGGGTTTAGAACGAATTGAACACGAACATCAGATTGAGAACGGCGGATACAAAAACGCCGCCAGCCTTTCGGCCAGCGGCGCTTTAAAACTGATATCCGATTCTATCGCGCGAAGGTGACGCGCACGGTGCGGCGGCGCATAGCTGCACCGGTAAGGCCGAACCCTGCAATCATCATCATCCATGTCGCCGGTTCTGGAACCGGCGCCGTAACCACGGTGGGCGTAAACGGCGTCGCGCCGGTTACGGAACTGTTTCCGATATTGACATAGCCGTTCACAAGGCTGCTGCCAGTTATATTGCCGTTCGCCAGCGCATAAACCGACAGGCTGCCACCCTGAATGCCCAACCGGTAGTTTCCGCCCTGAAATGCGAAATCATTCTGA
>JBBROX010000018.1:0-76147 GCA_038228865.1 Sphingomonadales bacterium
ATACCGCCCTCCGGCGCCGGAAGCTGCTCCATCGCCAGTGCCGCCCTCCGGTTCCGCTACGCTCCACCTACGGCCAACACTGGCGATGGAGGCGACAATGCACTAACAATCAATACGGACCACTCAGTGGGGGCCGGTCAGTTTCACAACCTATTTCGAGAACCGGATCGATGAAGCGCTTTACGGGAAGGAGCGCGCGGCCACGCTTGCTGATCTGCTTTGGGATGATCTCCAGCGAGATCTCAAAGGTGCGCCTGACCCTGAAGCAACGCGGCTTCATGGAAAACCCGAAGGGACCTATGGCGAACTCGACTACACCAAAGGTTCAACCTTCCTTCGAACAATCGAATATGCCGTGGGTCGGACACGTTGGGACGCCTATCTTAAGTCCTACTTCGACCGTCATGCCTTTCAACCACAAACCACCGCCGGGTTCCTTGCCGATCTACGCACTAACCTGATCAAGGGCGACATTGCGTTGGAAGGCAAACTCAAGCTTGATGAATGGGCATATGGGTCCGGGTTGCCCGATAACGCGGTACATATCCGCTCGACGACACTGGCCAAGATCGACCAAACGCTCACGCGAACGAATACCGGAGCACCTATTTCCTCGATCAATACAACGCGCTGGTCGACGCAAGAGTGGCTGCGCTTTCTAAACGGACAGCCGCGCCAGCAGTCTACGAAACGGCTCGATGAGCTGGACCGGACCCTCTCTCTGTCCAAATCGAGTAACGCATATATTCGCTCGGCGTGGCTCGTACTCGCCATTGGCAACCGGTACGATCCCGCGATCCCGTCGATCGCACAATTTCTGCCCAGTGTTGGTCGCGGCCTTCTAATTCGGCCGGTGTACCGAGCGCTCAAGGACCAAGGGGAGTGGGGGCTCCCAATTGCAAAGCGAATTTACGCAATTTCCCGAAGAGGCTATCACCCCACAACCGCCGCTGCCATCGACCGGATGCTGGATGGAACGGCCAAACCAACGACGTGACCGCCGACGTCGTTTTCGCCAACAAAGCGACCGTTTGGAGGCGGCATCATCAATCCAGACATTAGTCATCCGTTCACAGGGTTCTCGCTCGGACTCGAACGGTCGGCATGGGGCCGGCAGCGGACCGGTCGCTTTTGGACTGAAGGTAGCTCGAAGCTGCCGCCTTAACCCCAGGCTGCGGCCTACCGCGCCCCGACCAATCAGGGGCCAGTGATGTAAAGGAAACTTGTGTAAAATCTCCTTGCCATCGTCGGCGACGCGGCTATGGAAAAGAAACTTTCCATAGCCGGGAGACTGAAATGGGTATCGACATTCGTCGAGAGATCGTCCGCGCATTGTTGATCCAGCTCGGCTGGACCATGGCCTTCGTCATCACGCTTAGCCTCGCGATCGGGATCGTTTTCAACATGCCGCAACTCGGCGGGTGGCGCACCGCGATCATCCTGTTGCCGCTACTTCCCGCGCTCGGCATCCTCCGCTTCGCGCTTCGCCAGTTCCGCAAGGGCGACGAGATGCAGCGCCGCAACCAGATGGAAGCGGTGGTCTGGGCGTTCGGCGCCTCGCTGGTGATGATGATCGGCTACACATTGCTTGAAGTCATCGGCTGGCCGGGGTTGCCGATGTGGGTGCCGCTGGTGGTCGCTCAGTCGGTTTGGATCGTGGCGACCTGGGCGCAGCTGCTGAGGTTTCGGTGAGGAACCTACTCAAGGAATTGCGCGCTGAGCGCGGCTGGTCGCAGGTCGACCTAGCCGAGCGGCTCAAAGTCTCGCGCCAGACGGTGAACGCGATCGAGAACGGCCGATACGACCCCAGCCTGCCGCTCGCCTTTGACTTCGCCGAACTTTTCGAAATTCCCATCGAGGCGCTGTTCTTCAAGGACTGAACCCACTGCAAGGAGACGAATTATCGCATATGCAAAGCACCTCCTGGCGCTGCCGATCGACATCCGGCATCGTTCAGATGCAGACGGTATGGCCGAGAAAGTACCGATGCCTGCAAGCTTATTGGGGTCAAATGTGGCACTGCGCGGGAGGGTAAATGGACACTATCGATCGGCGGGGCGTACTGGCGGCAGGCCTTTCGGCGGGGCTGCTGCCCGCGATGCCGGTGATGGGTCAGCTGACGATCAAGCCGCCCGAAACCGATAGTCGGTGGCGGCTCTGGTATGCCCAGCCTGCGCATCGTTGGGTCGAGGCGTTGCCCATCGGAAATGGCCGACTTGGCGCTATGCTTTACGGGGGAACTGTGCACGAGCGCATCCAGCTCAACGAAGACAGTTTTTGGGCCGGTGGACCTTATGATCCGTCCAGCGACGAAGCTCTTGCGGCACTCCCACGCGTTCGTCAGTTGATCTGGGACGGTAAATTCTCCGAAGCACAGGCACTCGCCCAAAGTACCATGATGGCCCGCCCTCTGCGCCAGATGGACTATCAGACGATCGGCGAACTGACACTGACGATGCAGGGGCAGACCGAGCCCTCGGCTTACCGTCGCTGGCTCGATCTCGATGCGGCGATGATGATCGTCGATTGGGAATACGATGGCCGCCGGTTCCGCCGAAGTGCCTACGCTTCTCATCCCGACCAGGTGATTACAATAACAACTGAGGCGCTGGATGGCGGCCCCTTCACCATGGTGATCGATCCTGTGCAGGGCGGGAGTGCATCCGGCAGTACCCTCACAATGACGACGCGCAATGAGAGTCGGGACGGGGTCGCAGGGCGTCTGCGATTTGTCGCCAAGGTCCAGGTTATCGCGCCTGGCGGCACAAGTCGTGGGACGGGCTCGACGCTGACGATCAACGCGAAAGGCAGCGCGACGATCCTTGTTGCAGCACGCACCAACTATCGCAGCTGGAAGGATGTAGAGGGCGATCCCGACGCGGTTGTTGCTCGCGATCTGCAGGCGGCGGCTGCACAAAGCGGCGCCGCGCGGCTCAAACGGCACCTGGACGATTATCGAGACCTGTTTCGTGGCTTCGACATTGACCTCGGTCCCGACCCCTATCCCGACGCCCCCACCGACGAGCGGGTCCGATACAGCCATGATGGCCGCGACGACCCCTATCTGGCGGCGCTTTACGTGCAATACGGGCGGTACTTGCTCATCTCCTGCTCACGCGCCGGAGGTCAGCCTGCCAATCTCCAGGGTCTTTGGAATGACAGCAACCGACCGCCCTGGGGTTCCAAATACACGATCAACATCAACACCGAGATGAACTACTGGCCCGCCGAGCCGACCGGCCTTGCCGATTGTGTGGAGCCCCTAATCGCCATGGTCGAGGATCTGGCCGAGAGCGGAGCGCGGACAGCGCGCATCAATTATGGTGCGCGCGGATGGGTGGCGCATCACAACACCGACTTGTTGCGCGCGACGGCACCCATCGATGGCGCCTTTTGGGGCCTCTGGCCGACGGGTGGGGCATGGCTGTGCAAGCATTTGTGGGACCGCTGGGACTACAGTCGCGATGAGGTGCTTCTTGCGCGCATTTACCCGCTGTTGCGCGACGCGGGGCTTTTTTTCCTGGACACGATGGTTGAGCATCCGGATGGGTCGGGGCTGGTCACCACGCCCTCGCTTTCGCCCGAAAATGCGCACCATGACGGCGTCAGCATCTGTGCCGGGCCGGCGATGGATCGACAGATCATCCGCGAATTGTTCGGGTCGATTATTGCGGCCTCCCGCCTGCTCAATTGCGATGGCAAGTTGAGGCGCACCTTCGAGGCGGCTCAGGCACGCATCCCGGCGGACCGGATCGGCGCCGCAGGGCAGCTCCAGGAATGGCTCGACGACTGGGACATGGGCGCGCCGGAAATCCAGCATCGTCACGTCTCACATCTGTATGGGCTCTATCCTGGACACGCGATCTCGCCGGATACCCTCGCCACATTTGCAGCCGCCCGCCGGTCCCTGGAAATCCGTGGCGACGATGCGACCGGCTGGGGGGTCGGATGGCGCATCAACCTGTGGGCGCGCCTTGGCGATAGCCAGCGCGCCTACACCGTATTGCGCAAGCTGCTTGGTCCCGATCGCACTTATCCCAATTTGTTCGACGCGCATCCGCCGTTTCAGATCGACGGCAATCTGGGTGGCGCGGCCGGCGTGATCGAGATGCTGATCCGTGACCAGCCGCAAGCTGTGCAGCTTTTGCCGGCATTGCCTGGAGCTTGGCCTTCCGGCAGCTTGAGCAACGTGCGCCTTCGCGGTGGCCTCTCGGCAGACTTGCGCTGGTCAGCAGGTAAACTTGAATCGGCCACGTTTAGCGCACGGGTACCGATCGCGCGTCGCATCGTCTCTGGCGATATCGTGCGAGAGGTCCAGCTGACCGCCGGACAGGTGTGGGCTTGGCATGACTGATGGCGCGCTCCCGCTCGGCGTTCGTTTGTGTAAACCAGTAACGCGCTAGCTTCTTGGGCAGCTACCCACCCACTATCGGACCTCGCCGGTGGGCAAAACCGACATGAATAGCGGACGGGCGGCTCCCGTCTCAACTATCGCCGTTCCGAAGCCGCAACGGCATTCTTAATAGCGGAACAGCAACTTTCTGCGATGAGTTCATACGGTCGGGAGTCTAGAATGAGTTGGCAGGATCGAACGCAGCTGCTTTCGTTCGCTACTGGCGACCGCCAGTTCCACGATAATCAAAACGAAGACGGCCACCGCCATACCGATCAGAATGTCGATCAGATAATGCGTGCCTTCGACGGGCGTAGCGACAAGCATCGACGAGCTCACCGCCAATACGGGCCACTTCATCCACCCGGCACGAAAACCCGATCGAATATAAAGAACGGCGGCCGCCGCATGAAAGCTCGGCGCTGATACGAGGCCGCACAGTTCTCCCATGTCGATTGCCTTAACTTTTTCGAGACGGAGCTCTGGGATCAGCTGCGGTTGGCACAACCGGCTGTCGGGCATGTAGCGAATATCGCCATGCCAAAGGTAAGCCAGGGCACCCTGAGCCGGCATGAAAAAGAAAAGCACCAGTGTTACCACCACCGCAAGCCAAAATTCGAATAGAAACCGGTTCGAGACGCGCCGTTGATTGGTTAGAGCCCAATAGCCGAGCAGCAAAACCGGCGTCAGATAGATGCTGCGGTAGGCGAGCACGCCGAGAACCTGCAGAATGGGATGTGCCGCGACCAGCGAATATGCCGCCACCCAGTCAAAGCCCAGAAAGCGGTCGATGCGATGCAGCGTCTCGTCATGGTACCCCGCAGTCAATGCTGCGACGGGATAACTTGCCATCGCACCAGCGAGGGCGATGGCCGCAAAGATCGACATCGCCGAGATGGCCGCCCGCAGGGACGCCTCATGCCGCCAAGGCAGTTTGCCAGTCCCCCAGGCCGAGACAAGTGGCAGACACAGTAAGCCGCAAATCAGCGCCGTCGATGCACCGTCCAGGCGCAAACCGGCGGCCCAAAGCAAAATTTCGACACTAACGGCAGTTACGGCTACCAGCACGGCAAGGGGAGATGGCACAGCATCGACGAAGGACGGAAGCACCAAGCCATCCGTCCGCCCTGCCATTGCGATTATATTTATAGCGGGTGACGAACGCGCGTCCAGCCGGCGATAAAAAGCACGGACCCAAGCCAAAACTATTTGCGATCCCCCCCCATTTTCATCGTTTGATAGCCTCGGAGCGGAAAAGTCGCAAACCTCCGCTGAAGCGACGAGCGGGTCAGCACCGAAGGGCGTTTGCGCGGCAACCGCAGATTTGATCAACGCGCGTGGCTGCACGGCAACATTGCTAGAATCGTGCGTGAGCACTAGCCGCTGAACCACGGCACTCTGACACCCCTCAAAGGTGCGGGAAATACAGCGCTGTAATTTGGGGGTAAGCGGATGTCGGTTCCTGCTTTGGGAACATTGCTGTTTTTTGCGAGCGCAGTACCGGAGACCGCTGCCTCTGCTGCGACGACGCCTGTTCTGGCAGCCCCCGCGTTATCGTCCTCAATCCCGAATGATCGTCAGCCCGCAATGCGGCCATCATTACCCGATGGCACGGAACATATATGGCCGGCCAACATCGGCGAAACCCCGTCGCTGGACGTTGCAGTAACGCCGGAAGTGCAGAGCGAGGCCGGCGTCCAGGATCATGGCGAAATCGTGGTGACGTCAAGAGCGCGCAATGTGCCAGGCGATCCGTTGCAAGAGTTCAATTTCGCCGCATTCCAGGTCACTCAAGCCATCGATCAGGCGGTCGTCCGGCCCGCCGCCATGGCTTATAGCCGCATCGTGCCCGAACCAATCCGCCTCGGCATTCGCAACGTCCTCGATAACCTTCACCAGCCTGTGGTCTTCGCCAATTTCCTGCTCCAACATAAGATCGGCAAGGCAGCAGAGACTTTCGGGCGGTTCGGGATCAATGCGACGATTGGCGTCCTGGGACTTTTCGATTTTGCCAAACGACGGCCGTTCAAACTGCCGAACCGAAAAAACGGCTTTGCCAGCACGATGGGTTTCTACGGCGTCAAGCCTGGTCCCTTTCTTTTCCTTCCCATCGTCGGTCCGACGACCGCTCGCGACCTAGTCGGTCTCGTGCTCGACCGGCTGTTGCTCCCACTCGCGGTCGGCAAGTCATTTCGAAAGCCCGTGGTGGCAATACCGCTCACTGTGTTTGGCGAACTCGACCAGCGCGACCAATTTGATGAAAAGATGGAGGCGTTGAAGGGAGACACCAGCGGATTCTACACCGCTACGCGAGAAGACTATTTGAAGGAGCGGCAGGCGTACATCGACGAGTTGCGCGGCAAGAGAAAGCGCGCAAGTTCGCCCTAATAGCCGCTCCGTCTCGGATTAGCGCACGGACAATTGGCTTCATTTAGACAACATCGAACACGTGGATTTGTCAATCGTTGCAGGTCTTTACGCACTTAAAACGACGGGACTGTTGCTTCGGAAACGCGAATTCGCTCTCGGCGACCTGTTTCTGTTGAAATTAGAGCAGAAGTTTTCGCGTCTTGACCTAGAGTGAAGTCAGCTTTTGGATAGTATTCGCCGGAAACCGCACGGTCGGCTAGCCACCCAATCTCGGTCATTCGCATCTGGCCGTTTCCGCCATGTCGTCGAACGGCGGGAAGTGGGCGGAAAGCCGAAGGGCAGCTTTCAAACGCCACGACTTCTAATCGGATATAAGGGTCCGAATACCTAGAATTGCGCCTCCGAAACGGGGGCTGCCTGATGCCGGAAAACCAATTCGCAAACAACAACGATCAACCCGTGCCCTGCCACAGCGACTGTACACCATATGGCTGGCCACATCATTGTGTACCCACCGCTACCGTCCCCAAAACCGATGCCTGCGAAAACCAACATGACGAAAAAGTAGCCAGCCACGCTAATCCCCAAGGCAAGACGCATATCGGCAATCGTTTTGGCGGCCTTTTGCCGAACCAGATTCTCAGCCTCTGCATTTATATTTTTGGTGAGATCGGAGGCATCGATATTAAACGCAGCCGCCAACGCCATCAGCGATTCATTGGAGGCCTTTTCGCCATTTTCGATGCGTTGAACGGTCCTGACGCCCACGCCTGCCAACTCGGCTAGATGTTCTTGGGACCAATGCCGGTCTTCGCGCAAGCGCCTTAGTTTTGCTGCATCTAGTGTTATCGGCATCGGGAGCTCCAGTCACCTTCGCGTTGATCTGTCAACGCCGATATGACCGAACCTTATGAAAGGTGCCACGTCATCTGCCCGCCATACATCCATCATCTACAGCCAGCGCCACGCCTTTCTTGGGTGTTTTGCCTAGGTCCGCATTGAGGAGTTTTGGTTCGAACCCGCAACGTCCAAAACTGGGGCGGTTGCCGTCGGGCAGCTTTGCCAAGCACACACATTGAAGTGCCGAGCGCTGCTGCGACATCCGCAATCAAAAGAGCATCTATGATCGGCTGACGACCATTCGTTTACCGTTTCCTCGCTGCGGGGTTCAGCGCAGCCTTCAGGAAATCGCCCGTCGCGGCGACGACGCGTGGTGAACCCAAATTAGGGCCAAGGGCTTCATTCTCGGCTTGAGTCCCGGTCTTTGCGCCTTCCTTGAACCAATGACTTTGACCGTCGAAGATTATCACCTTGGCGCGCGGATTGTCCGCGAGCGCCGCACGGGCTGCAGCAGCATTGCCTGCCGGGGTGACGAGCGGATCGAGCTCAGCGAACAGAGATAACACCGGGATACTCAGCGTACGCATATCGGACGCGATGTGCATGTTCAGTACCTCGGAGACCTCGGCTGTATCGACCGAGGCCAGCGCACCTTCGGCCTGCTCGGCGGTAAAGCCACTGGCGATCAGAGTCTGTCGCACCACGGCGCGCAGCGGCGCCAACGTAGCGGCGTCCGCCTTAGCCTGCCGCGCTTCGAGGAGGCGCAGGCTAGCCGCGACCAGCGGCGCCACGGTCTCTTCCTTCTTGCCTGCCGCGATCAACTGGTCGTGCATCGATCGGGTGAACAGTTCGGGTCCGTCACCCACAGGTCCGGCAAAGGCCACGATAGCGGCGATGCGAGGATCCTTTGCGGCAACCATGGGTGCGATCGCGCCGCCCTGGCTGTGACCGATCACGGCAATCCGCGTGCCGTCTATATCGCTGCGCGCGCGCATCGCTGCCACTGCTGCACGCGTGTCGCCAGCCAGCTTCTCGAGGTCTTCCTCATATTTGCCCGTCGATGCGCCAATACCGCGCTTGTCATACTCCAGCGTTGCAATGCCATCGGCAAGGAGCCGATCCATTATGAGCGGAAAGCCGTCCCGACCATTGCGACCGCTGCCTTGCACGCAGACGACGAGTGGAAAGGCGCCTTTGCCGTGACCGACAGGCGTTCGCAGCGTCCCTGCCAGCACCACGCCAGGCTCTGACGAGATGGTCACTGTTTCTGCCACGCGATCGGGGCGAAAGTTTGCGAAGGCCGCGCTGACTTGGGCGGGCTTCGCTGTGCCCTCGATCAGCGCCACGGGTCCAAGTGAAACTGCCGCTGCCGACTGGCCCAACTGGATCGTCAGCGACTGAGTCCCTGACGTTAGTGCGGCCTTGCTCGTGCCCATCCGGACAAACCGCTGCCATTTCGGCGTGAGGCGAACCTTGTTCTGAAAAAAGGGCGTGTAGGGCGCCCCGCGCTCCTGCATCGTCATTGTCACATCGACGGCGGCGGCGGCCCGCGCCCAGAATACGGCGGTCACGCTGCCACCGGCCGGAATTGCGTCGGCGATGTTGGCGACCGCACCACTGGTCCAAGGGTCTGCAAGCTTGGCGAGGGGGGCAACAGTGATGCTGGTCCCGCCGGGCACTGCAGTGTCGCGCTGCATCGAAATTGGCGCGCCATAGGTGATCCATGCATCGGGGCTCAAAACCTGGGCATCCTTTGCAACTGTCGGAGCCGCCGCCAGTAGCAGCGGCAAAAGTGCAAAATGCCGACGATGCACCATGATCTTTACCTTCAGTGGTTATTCTATTGGATGACGCTGACATCGGATCCGCCTCGCGTCCAGATGGCACCCGTCTAAGCGCCGGAATGCACATACGACCGAGGTACAGATCAATCGGTTGCCGGTCAGAGCAGCGAGCGCCGGACCTGGACTTGGGACACGGCGGCACCTAGGCTTCCGCGACGGCGCTGGTCGGTCTCTGCGCTGACAGCCGCCCAGCGGCAATTGCGAAGCTAGGCTGAGTAACCAGCGGCACGGCGGATTATGGGTGGTGGCTCGCCGATGGCCTGTTGCTCGGGGTGTCACGTCCTTTGGACCGTTACACACATATCATCTCTACTCTCGCCAGCCGCCGCCGAGTGCCTGAAACAGAGACACGCGTGCATTGAGCGTATCGGTCCGCAGCTGCACACGCGAAAGATCGACCGAAAGCAGCGCGCGCTGCGCATCGAGCTGTTCCAGGTAGGGGCTGTACCCCGCGCGGTACCGATTGGTCGCGTGGCGCAACGTCTCCGCGACAGCCGCACGTTGGGCCGTCAGCACGCGCTCCTGTTCTGCCAGACGGTCGATGGCAGCAAGCGCGTCCTCCGTCTCACGAAATGCCTGAAGCGCGACCTTCTGGTAGCCGAAGGCGGCTTGATCGCGCCGTGCAGTCGCCGCATCGACATTTGCACGCAGACGCCCGCCTTCGAAAATCGGTGCGAGGATGCTGGCGCCGATCGACCAGATGGTCAGCGGGTTGGCAAGCGCGGTGGAGAGAACGGCGCCGCCCGTGCCGTTCAGCCGCAGACTTGGCAGATACTGCGCCCGGGCGGCAGAGATAGTTGCGTCGGACGCCGCGAGCGTTCGCTCGGCCTGTGCGATATCGGGCCGACGGCGCAACAGGTCGGAAGGCAGGCCTGTGGGAACGCCAGGCGTCGCGATGCGGTCGAACGTCGACCCGCGCACAATCGGTCCGGGATTGCGCCCGGCCAGCGTGCTCAAGGCATTCTCCTGCCGCGCAATTGCCAGTTGTACTTGCGGCAGGATCAGTGCCGTCGCCTGATATTCGGCCTCGGCCTGCCGCAGTTCGAGCTGCGAGGTATAACCGACGCGCGCGCGTGACCGGGCAATGCGCAGCGCCTCTGCCCGCGACGCGATCGTATCGCGCACGACCTGCAGGCGGCCGTCGAGGCCGAGGAGCGTGAGGTATCCCGAAACCGTTGCGGCCGCGATGCTGAGCGCGGCGGCATCGCGGGCAGCACCGAGCGCGTCGCCATTCAGGCGTGCAGCGGCGATCTGATTATCGATCCGTCCGAACAGATCAACTTCATAGGCGGCCTGAAACACCGGCTGAACACCTGCGCTCGTCGCTAGTGTGCCGAACGGGCTGACGCTGCGCCCGTAAGTCCCGCCGACGCCCAGATCGAGTGTGGGGAAGAGCTGGGCACGGGCGAGCGCCTCTTGGGCACGCGCTTCGCGCACCCGTGCAGCAGCCGTGGCGATATCCGGATTGTTCGCGAGGGCATCGGTAACCAGTTGGTCGAGCGCGGGGTCGCCGAAATCGCGCCACCAGTGAGAATGAAGCGGCGCGGTCGCCGCCAGCGGTGTTCGCCATTCGGGCGGGGGCGCAACACGGGCCGCCTCGGGCCGTGCCGTCTGCGTGGGTGCACACCCCGCCAGTAGAAGCGTAACCGAGGTAGCCGATACGATAAGCCGCATCATCACCGGCGCGGCCCCGTGGCGACCCGCGCTTCGACCGACATGCCCGGACTCAGACGGCGGTATAGCGGGTCGCGGGTATCCAGCGCGATCCTCACTGTAATGCGCTGCGCGACTTTGACGAAATTGCCGGTGGCGTTGTCGGGCCGGATCACCGAAAACTCGCTGCCGGCGGCAGGCGAGAGCCGCTCGACCGTGCCGCGCAGTTCCGCCCCGCCGAGCGCATCGACCCGGACCGTGGCGCGTTGCCCCGGCGCGATGCGTGCCGTCTGCGCCTCCTTGAAATTTGCCGAGACCCAGACGCGCGGCGGCACGAGCGTCGTGAGCTGCGTGCCTGCGGTCACGAACTGCCCCAGCCGGACCGCGACTTCGCCCAACCGACCTTCCTGCGGCGCGCGAATGACGGTGTTGGACAGGTCGATCTGCGCGAGGCGGACCGCCGCATCGCCACCCGATACCGCCGCCTGCAATCCGCCGCGTCCTACCTGAACGGTGCGCACCTGTTCGGCCGCCACACTGCGCTGGGCCTGCGCCTGCAGCACCCCGGCCTCGGCCTGACGCAGCGCAGCAAGCGTCTGGTCGCGTTCGCGCAACGAAACAGAACCCTCCTGCACCAGTTCATTGACGCGGCGCATGTCGGCCTGCGCGCGCAGCAGTTGCGCGCGGGCATTGAGAACGGCGGCGGCTTGCCCGCCAAGCGTCGCGGCACTCGACCGCTGGCTCTGTTCTGCGTTGGCCAGCGTCGCGAGCTGGCCAGCTCGCGCGGCGATCGCTTGTTCGACACGCTGACGGTAGATGCGGTCGTCGATGCGCGCGATGACCTGTCCCGCGCGCACCGTATCGAAATCCTGAACCAGCACTTCGGCGACGTAACCGCTCACTTGCGGCGCGATGATGGTTGTCTGCCCTCGGACATAGGCATTCTCGGTCGACTCGATCGTCGAGACGAACGGCGGCAGCCGCCACGCGTAAAGGATCAGCAGCACACCGGCGACGGCCAGCGCGATGAAGCCGAGCGTGGTCGCACGCCCGCCGCGCGGGGGTGCCCAGCCGCTGCGCGTCGGCGTCGGTTCTGTCGCCTGCGCAGCAGGGGTTTCGATCGGTTCGTCGAGGCGATTGTCTGCACTCTCGACTGGGGTATCACGCGACACCAAACGGCCATCGTCGGTCATGCTGCCTGCCTCTGTGCTATCATTTTTTGAAGCGCCGCCAGTTCGTCGGCGAGCGGATTGATCCCCCGGTATTTGAGAATCGCCCAGCGCGTCGTCAGCCAGACGGCCACGATCACCGCGAGGACGGCGATCAACAAGAAGACGTCGTTGAAGGCGAGGATGTTCGCCTCGCGCGCAACCTGTTGACCCAGCAGACTGACCCCCTGCGTCTGGCGCTGTACCGGATCGCCCACTGCCCGGGCATAGGCACCGCCAAGCTGCTGGACGCGCGTCGCGACCAGCGGATCGGTCAGGACCAAAGACTGGGATAGCGCGTTGGAATGAAACTTTTCGCGGACGATCTGAAAGCTTCCAAGAAACGCCGCGCCCCCGATGCCGCCGAGCGTTTGCGAGATCGAGAAGACGGCAGAAAAACTGATGATATGGCTCGGCCCCTTGGCGAGGGCGCGCAACAGCCCGCCCATCATCGTCGGGCCGACGAAGTAGATCGCGGCAAACGCAATGAGCGCCTGGCTCAGGTACAGATTTTCAGGCCGCGTCAGGTTGGTCGCGCTGGCGTCCAGATAGGCCCCGACCGCGATGAGTGCCGTTGCGAAGATTACCGGGCGGAGCAGATCGAGCGGATTCAGCAGCAGCACGCTGATGACCAGCCCCGCAAGCGACGCAATCGTGAGCAGCGCATAGAAGCTGACCAGCTGGTCGTTGGTCATGCCGACCACGGTGAACAAGCCGAGTGCGCCGAAACTCTGTTCGGAGAGCAGGATCCGCATCGCCGCCGCGACGGCCGCGAAACGCAAGACATCTTGGCTGCCGATCCAGCGCGTATTCAACAGCGGGTTCGCGCGGTTGCGCTCGACCAGCAGCGCCGACGAAATCAGGATCGTCGCACCTGCCAGGGCCCAACCGAGCCACGGCGTACTCCACCAGATGATGCGCCCCTGGACGAGAACGGCGCAAAGCAGCGCCATGCCTGGTGCAAACAGCGCGAAGGTAAGGAAATCGAGCGGCTCGAAGGCATCGACCCGCTCGCTGGGGGGAAGACGCAGCAGCGCGACGCTGCCGAGGCAGGCCAGCGTCAGTCCCAGTTCGAAAACGAACAGGTTCTGGATGTCCCCCTGACCAAGCAGGAAAGGCGATACAACGCGCGCGAGCGGCGTGGCGATCTGGCCGAAGCCCACGCCCAGCACGAAACCGCCGAGACGTTTGGCCGCCGGCATTGCCTGCATGATGTAGAACAGCGCCAGCGTCGACAGACCGCTTGCCACGACTCCGCTCGCTGCGCGCAGCACAAGCTCGAACCCATAGCTGTGAACGAACAGTTGGGTCAGGTTCAGCGCCAGAAAACCGGCGAGTGTAACGCGGGTGAAGCGCTGGATACCGAATTGCTGGCGGAACTTGATGAGCAACAGGCTCATGCAGATGTTTGTCATCGAATAGGCAGCAGTAAGCCAACCGCCCTCGACCGGCGTCAGCCCCAGCGCGCCCTGGATCTGTGGCAGATTGGCCAGCAACAGGCCGTTGAGAAACCCGCCGGTGATCGCCAGCAACACGCCGATCGCGAAATACTCCAGACGACGCAGGACCGGATGGTCAGGCGTCGCAGGAGATCCGGGCATGAGCGGGCGCTCATGCGGCAGGAATTCATGGGAAGGCGTGGAGACGGAGATGCAAGCCACCTTTTCTGATCGGCAGCGTAACAATGTTCGACAAGGATATTGGTTTCGACGAAATCGTTGATCGCCGTCAGCAATGACCTGATCGGTCGGTGCACGGACAGACAATCGACGAGCAACCGCCACGCTCCGCGATTCGAAAATGCGGCCATTCGGCCTTTCGGACTCCAGTTAAGGCCGCAAAGCGGTAGTATCTGGGGCGGAAGCCGGCCGGCTTCGCGCCCATTTTCGGTCGTTCGGGGCGTCGATCGGTGTCCCGAAAACCTGTCGTTCGCTCAATTTCCGCCCTCACGCTCCCGTTAAGGTCCAGAACTGGGTGGAGTGCTGACTGTCCGCTTTCGACAGCGAGTTGCAAAAAGCGGACTATCCGGCCCTGTCACACCTGTTCGGTTGTGACGCCGCAACTTGAGGATAGCGCTTCAGGCTTGCCTGGCCTCACCTTGCTAAGTACCGAAAAGGAGATGGGTCGATCATTTGCTTGCATCCTAGCGGCGCTCCCGGTGCTGCTCGCTGCCGCGCCCTCGTCGGCGCAGACCGCTACTTCTGCGCCGTGGAGTGCGTCGGCAACGACCATGGTGATCTCGGAAGCCAAAACTTTCGAAAGCGGCGACGCAACCTTGAGTGGCACACTCTATTTGCCCAAAGGCGGACACGCCCTGGCGGCGGTGGTAGTGACCCACGCGGCTTCATCCCCGTTGCAGGACGCCATACTCTATACCCACCTCAAGCAAATGCTCCCGGCTATGGGCATCGCGGTATTCACCTATGATAGACGTGGAAATGGCAAGTCGGGTGGATCGCAGAGGAACAGCGGATTTCAGCTCCTTGCTGATGACGCCGTTGCGGCGGTCAAGATGCTTGAAGCAGATGCGCGTATCGATCCGAAGCGCGTGGGCATCTGGGGGCTGAGTCAGGGCGGTTGGCTCTCGTTGCTAGCGGCCTCCTGTAACTCCAAGGTCCGCTTCGTCGTCTCAATCTCCGCGCCGGTTGTCACGCCGGACGTGCAGATGATGTTTCTAACCGACAACGCGATGCGTGTTTTTGGTTATTCTCAGCCCGAGATCGATCAGATGCGCGAGACGCGGAAAGCGGTCGACGACTACATGCGCGGAACGGGCGAACGCGCGACGGCGCAGCGCATGATTGACGCGGTTAAAGACCGACCATGGTTCCCGTTGACCTATATGAGTAAAACTGTCGGAGACCGCGCAACGTCCGGTTGGCGAAAGGAGATCGAGTACGATCCACTGCCAACGCTCGACCGCGTCAAGGTGCCAACGCTCATCCTGTACGGTGCTGCCGATCCGGTGGTGCCAGTCGCGACGTCTGTCGAACGCATCGCTTCTAAATTGCGATCGAACATGACGCTGCGCGTAATCGCGAGCGCTGACCACGGTATGGAATTGAACGTAGACGCCAAAACGCAGCTCGACCCTTCAAAGAGCGATCAGATCCACCCCGAAGCACCAGAGTATTTCGCGGTTCTTGCAAGCTGGCTGACACACCAAGGACTGGCGCGGTAGAGACGCGAATTACCGCTTGCCAGGCCAGACGTGCGCTGCGATTTTGAACGCGTGCTATCCTCTGGATGGCGCAATGCCGTGTCAGCGGACGTCCGCTTTCAACGACCCGTTGGAAGAACCGCAACGACCACAATTGGGGCGTACTCAAGAGTTCCATTCAAAAATCGCGCCCCCGAAAGCAGCCATTGGTTCAGCGCGCTCTTTCCTGTCTTTCCATCGGCCCTTGGCGATTGTGGGAAAGACCAATCCGGAACTGGTTTTAGGAAACCGAGCGCCGCGAGAGATTCCTGTGTGATGAGCACCAATCGATTTTTCCGGTTTGGAGTGCTAATCGAGACGGCTTGCGTCGTCCCCATCGTCGTTTCGACTAGGAACGAGGGAGTGCTACGCGCCGCGCTGCTCGGCTGACAGGTTCGCGCCGATCCAGGCCGATACGTCGGTAACCGGAATGGCATGGCGTTGGTTGAAAGTCGCCGCCTTGTCCCACGCGACACCACGCCCTAGCGCGAAGGCAGCCCGGTACTTGCGCATCATGTTCTTCGGATCGTTCGCCAGTTCGTCCATCAGGAAGGGCACGGTCCATTCGGACCGGCTGAAGCGACGACCCAGCGCCGCCTCAAGCTTGTCTGCCACCTCACCATAAGTGACGGTGTCCCCAGCGAGAAAGACGATCTTGTTACGGATGGTCGGCTCGAAGAAGACGATTTCGGCGGTCAATAGCCCGATATCTTCAGGCGTCGTCAGCGTCACGGCAGTATCGAGGCTGCCGAGCGCATGGATAGCATTATCCTTGAGATCGACGACACCGAACTCAGGCTCGAACAGATAGCTCATGAACATGCCGGTGGAGATGATGACCCACTCGGTCTTGTCCTGCGCGCGCAGAAGTTCGCGCACGTCGAGCTGCGCGTCGAAAATGTCCTGCGGACCGCCACGGCCTATCGCTTCGAAGTCAACGCCAAACTGCCACGGGAAGTAACGTGGGATGCCGGACTGCAGGGCCGCCTTAGCGAGCTTCATCGGCGTGTTGATGCCCGCCGCATAGCCGGCGCAGCCGATCACCGTGTCATAGCGCGAGAATATGGATGCCAGCTCGTCGATCGAGCTGTTGACCAGATCACCTAAGACGATCTCGATGCCCGCATCGCGTATTTCAGCGATGTCACGCTGTTTGGGTGGCGCGTCGGACTCGACGGCGCTGGCGCGCAGCAGCACGCTGATCCTGGCCCCGTCGATTTCCTTTGCGCGACGCGCGAGGTTGCGCAGAACCGGCATACCCAGTTCGCCGGCACCCAGCACGAGGATATTCCGGGACTTCACGGTGGAGACTGCATCGTTCATCGTTCTAACTCGTTCAACAGGGGTTGCTGCCCTGATTTGGCAATCCACCTGCAAAAGCGAAAGAAGGGTACATGCGTGATACCGTGGCCAGAACGCTAAGCCAGGACGACGTTCTCAGATACTCCCAGACTGTCTGCGACGGCCTTAGAGACGACGATGATGGCCTCCGCCGAGAGATACTGGCGCATGCCGGCAATCGCTGGTCGCTCGGGGTCATTCACACGCTCGGCGTCTATGGTCAGCTCCGCCACGCGGAAATTGGCCGGCGCATGCATGGTGTCACGCAACGTATGTTGACGCGCACGCTTCGCCATCTGGAGCGTGACGGGCTGGTCGTACGCCGTGACTTTGAGGAGGTTGTCCCTCACGTCGAATATGCGCTGTCCGATACCGGCTTGGAGCTTCTGGTTCGGCTCGTCCCTCTTTGGACTTGGATCGTTGAGAATGTGGACGGCTTTCGAGCGGCAAGAGACGCTTTCGATCGAGCCATCACCGATGAGGTGCCCTAATTAAGGCACGAGGCTGCCGGTGCGACCTTCCCGAAATGCCATCTTTTTTTGGGAAAGCCGGCATAATCAAGCGACGTATGTTATCGCCACACGCGTTCTCGAAAGCAATATTCTCTCGACGTGTAATAATGAAAAGGATCGCGGCACTTTTTATGCTATCCAGCGCTCGGGGGCGTCCGGTGAGGTAGAAATCGCCATGCTAAAGCGCATTTTCCTCTTCGTAGTCGGCGCTGTTATCGTCGGGATCTTGGGACTCTATGTCTTCGCCTGGCGTTCGGCGATCGCCGAAATCGCTCCACCTGCTCCAGGAAGCTTTGCGCCAGCCCTAGTGGCGCAGGGCGAAGTGCTCAGCAACGCGGGCTATTGCGCGTCGTGCCACACCGCAAAGGGCGGCCGGGCTTTCGCCGGTGGGTATCCGTTGGCGACCAAGTTCGGCACGATCTATTCGACCAACATTACGCCCGATCCGACCACCGGGATCGGCAAATGGTCGCAAGCCGCGTTTGCCCGCGCCATGCATGAAGGGCTGGCGCGCGACGGATCGCATTTGTTTCCGGCCTTTCCCTATAACCATTTCACAAAGCTAACCGATGGCGACGTTGCCGCGCTCTATGCCTATTTCATGACCCGCCCGCCCGTGGTGGCCAAGGAGAAGGCCAACACGCTCCCGTTCCCCCTGAACATCCGGATGTTCCAGGCCGGCTGGAAAATGCTTTTCTTCACACCTGGCCGCTTTCAGTCAGTACCCAATCAAAGCACCGAGTGGAATCGTGGTGCCTATCTCGCCGAGGGGCTGAGCCACTGCGGGGCGTGCCATACCCCGCGCAACAGCTTGGGCGCCGAGATCACGGATCGCGCTTACGCAGGCGCGCCGATTGACCATTGGATCGCGCCGCCGCTCGACAAGACCAACCCTGCGCCAGTGCCATGGACGCACGACGAGTCGGTTGCCTACCTTGGTTCCGGCGTCAGCCGCTACCACGGGGTAACGGCCGGACCGATGGGTGCGGTGTCTCGCGGCCTGGCGCATCTGCCCGCGTCGGACATTGCGGCGATCGCAACCTATTTCGAGAGCCTTAGCGGTGCCGCGAAGCGTAACGACGGCCCGGCCGCCATCCGCAAGGCGCTGGTTGCTGACAAGCTCGGCGCCGGGCTTCAATATGATCCGGCGGTTCGGCTTTATGCGACCGCGTGCGCATCGTGCCACTATAACGGGCAACAGCTGAATCCGCTGCGCCCCGATCTCGCGCTCAACAGTGCGACCAATCTGGACGACCCGACCAATCTCATTCGCGTCATTCTGTACGGCGTGAATGCGCAGGACGGCGCACCGGGGGTCGTGATGCCGGGTTTCGCCAGCGGCTTTAGCAATGCCGATGTCGCCCGCATCGCCGCGTATCTGCGCGCGTCGAGAACCGACAAGCCGGCCTGGACCGACCTCGAAAAAAAGATCGCCAGCATTCGCGCGGAGGGACCAGGGCAATGACCAGCTTTACCATCAACGGTCGCGCCGTGACGACGACGGTCGAAGACGACACCCCGCTGCTATGGGTGATCCGCGACACCATCGGGCTCACGGGCACCAAATTCGGCTGCGGGATCGGCATGTGCGGCGCCTGCACCGTTCATGTCGGCGGGCGGGCGACGCGGTCGTGTATCACGCCGCTGGGATCGCTGGAGGGGGCTGACATCGTTACAATCGAGGGTCTCGATCCGGCGTCCAGCCATCCGCTGCAGCAAGCCTGGCGCGAACTGCAGGTGCCTCAATGTGGCTACTGTCAATCGGGGCAGATCATGCAGGCGGCGGCGATGCTGAAAGACTTCCCCTCGCCAACCGATGATGAGATCGATGCGGTCATGACCGGCAACCTGTGTCGCTGCATGACCTATCTCCGCATTCGGAACGCGATCAAGCAAGCGGCGGGCAAGCAGGCAGCGGGCAAGCAGGCGGCGGACAAGATGGAGGCGAAGGCATGACCCGTCTTCTGTCGCGCACCGCCGAGCCGAGCCCGCTCAGCCGACGGGGGTTCCTGGTCGCTAGCGTCGTAACCGGCATTGCCTTTGGTTTTTCACGTCTTGTCGCGACGACTGACCCCGCCATCCCCGGCGGTGTACCGGCCACCCCCGCAATGCCGCAATTCGAACCGACGATCTGGTTCGGCATCGATGCCGACGGCATCGTCACAGTCAACATCATCCGCGCGGAGATGGGGCAGCATGTCGGCACTGCGCTCGCCCGCATCCTCGCCGACGAACTCGAGGCGGATTGGGACAAGGTCCGGATCGTCCATGTCGATACCGATCCCAAATGGGGCTATATGGTCACCGGCGGCAGCTGGTCGGTGTGGCAGACGTTCCCGGTATTCAGCCAGGCAGGCGCCGCGGGTCGGATCGCGCTGGTTGAGGCTGGCGCCAAGCTGATGGGCGTAAACCCCGCTGGCTGCACAGCGAGGAATGGCGAGGTCCATGCAGGGGGGCGCTCGATCTCCTACGGGGACATCGCCAAGAGCGGGACGGTTGCCCGGCAGTTCACTCCCGACGAGCTGAAGACGCTGCCGATCAAGGCGGTTGCCGACCGCCATCTGATCGGTCGCAAGACCCATGGCCTCGACATCGACCACAAGACCAACGGCACCGCGATCTACGGCATCGACGCCAAGGTTCCGAACATGGTCTATGCGCGACCGAAACTGCCGCCGACGCGCAACGGTGCCAAGGTCGTGTCGGTCGACGACAGCGCCGCAAAGGCAGTAAAGGGCTATCTTCGCTATCTGATCATCGACGATCCATCCGATACCGTTCCGGGCTGGGTGATGGTGATCGCCAGTTCTTATTATGCTGCGATCAAGGCGACCGACCTGCTCAAGGTCAGCTGGACGGCCGGCCCGGGCGCCGATGCGACCGAACAGGCGTTGCAGGATCATGCCCGGCAGCTTGTCGCCAAGCCCAATAGTGGCGTCGCCCTCGATATCGCCGACAATGGCCCGCCGCTCAAAACCGGCGAAGCGGCGAGCACACTCGAACAGATATACACCACTTCGACCGTGCTCCATTTCCAGCTTGAGCCCGTCAACGCGCTCGCCTTCGAGAAGGACGGCGTGTTCGAAATCCATACCGGCAACCAGTGGCAAAGCCTGATCCTGCCGACGATCGCCAAGGCGCTTGGCGTTGCCGAAACCAAGGTCGTGATGCGGACCTATCTGCTGGGAGGCGGCTTTGGCAGGCGGTTGAACGGCGACTATGCGGTTCCAGCGGCGCTTGCTGCCAAGGCGCTCGGTCGTCCGGTGAAGATGATCCTCACGCGCGAGGACGATGCCCGGTTTGATTCGGTTCGCTCGCCGTCGGTGCAGCGTCTGCGCATCGCGTTTGACAGCAGCGGCGAGGTTAGGGCGATGGAACACCATGCCTGCGCTGGCTGGCCGACCAAGGTACTGGCCGAGCCCTTGCTCGCCAAGACCAAGCAAGGGGAGGTCTATGATCCGTTCGCGATCTCCGGGGCCGATCACTGGTATGAGGTCGGGCATCAGACCGTGCGCGCGATCCCCAATGATCTGGCGAACACGATTTTTCGCCCGGGCTGGCTGCGTTCGGTCGGTCCGGGCTGGACCAACTGGGCGCTGGAAAGCTTCATCGATGAAGCAGCGCACCACATCAAGGCGGACCCGGTGGCTTTCCGGTTGAAGCTGCTGAGCGGCGAGGGCCGAAATGCGGGCTCGGCACCCAACGCCATCGCCGGCGCGCTGCGCCAGGCCGAGGTCGTCCGCCGCGTGGCGGAAAAGGCTGGGTGGGGGACCAAGCTGCCCGCCGACACCGGCCTTGGCATCGCCACGAGTTTTGGCCAGGAACGTGACATGCCGACCTGGGTGGCGTGCGCCGCACAGCTCCATGTCGACCGCATCACCGGATTCGTCCGCGTGCAAAAGCTGACCTTGGTGGTGGATGCCGGCACGATCGTCGATCCCGACGGCGCGCTCGCCCAGGTACAGGGTGCTTCGCTATGGGGCCTGAGCATGGCGCTGCACGAGGGTACCGAATTTACGGCCGGCCAGGTCAAGGACACCAATCTCAACACCTATAATCCGCTGCGGATAGCCGACGTGCCAGCAATCGACATCAGCTTCGTCGACAACGGTTACGCACCGGTGGGGCTAGGTGAGCCAGCGACTACTGTCGTTGCCCCGGCAATCGCCAACGCGATTCACGCGGCAGTGGGCGTACGGCTGCGCCACATTCCGATAACGCCTGCTGCAATCCTTCAGGCATTGAGGATGCCAGCTTAGTCGTAGCCCGAAGACAGGCGTCGACACTAGGCTGGTGAGAGAAGCAGCACCGTTCGAAAGCCAAAAACAAGCGCTAGTCGAAATTTGCCGGAGAGAAGCCTAGCAGTAGTTGCCATTCCGCCTTCGGCCAGTCTTGCCTGATCGACCTTGCGCCGCGAGGAACTGTCCGGCGTCTGCTTCGACCGGAAGACGCCATTGGGCGATCGCTTCGGGAATGGCCGCAAACCGACAGTTTACCCGCTTGCATTATCGTTGGTGGGATGGGTTACCGCAATCAATTCACGACCGCGTCGCTTCTTGCAGGCAGCTTGGCTATCGGCGCGGCCGTTGAGCCGAAGCGTAAGGTGAAGTAGCAATGATCGCTCCGGCAACTACGTGCCCTGCGCACACCGGCGCGCTTCCGCCTGCGTTTTCAACGCAACAGCTTTAGACTCCTGCATCCTCGTTGCTGATCCGTCCGTAAAGGAGACGCTTGACGGATAAACGGAAAGACAGGGCAAGAACGCCACCCGCTGCGGCAATTCCTGCGTGCAGCAACCAGAATTTTGCCGGACCCAGCGGCTCATAGAAACGTCCGAGCCAGCCAACTGCAATGTTCGGTACCCCAAATGCAATCATCAGATTCAGGCTCATCATCGTCGACGCGACGGGTGGAGGAGCAAAGCGCGATACAAAGCTGTTCGTGGGCGGGTCGGTCCAGGCGAAAGCAAAGTCGAATAGCAGGAAATACAACAGGACGACTGCTGCTGGCGCTAGCGCAAACAAGCTGGTTCCTGCCGCCAGCAGGAGATAGGCGATGGCGGTCAGCGCTCCGCCGATCGACAGCTTTACAAGGGTGTCGGGTTCTCGCCCGCGAGCCGACATAGCGCGCCATAAGGGGATTGTCAGGGCGATGCCGACGATCGTCATCAAACCGTCCCACGTCAGAAACCACGTAACGGGAAACGTAAAACCGAACATCGAGCGATCGACGCTGGCCTCTGCCCAAATGATAACAAGGTTATAGGCCTGGTTGGTCGCCGCGTAGATCAGGATCGACGGTAGGAGCGTCAACAGGATCGCAACGATCGCGCACCAATCCGCGCGGTTGAGGCGGACGGCAGGGCCACCGGTTCGACGCCGATCGGCCGGCAAATAGTGCCAGCCCGATAAATAAGTGGCGACACCGATCAGCATACCGATACCGGCAACGCCGAAACCATAGTGCCAGCCGTAAAGTTCACCGAGCGTCCCACAGACGAGGGGGGCGAAGAAAGCGCCTACGTTCAAGCCAATTAGGTAAATGCTGAATGCCTGGGTGCGCCGAGGGTCACCTGCTTGGTAAAGTTCGCCGACTTGCGCGTACATATTACCCTTTACACAGCCCGCACCGATCAGAAGGAAGAGCAGAGCGAACAGAAAGGCGGCTTCAGATGCCATGAGTAGGTGACCTGCGGCCATAAGCAGCAGCCCCAACACCGACGTCCGACGTTGTCCTAAAACCCCGTCGCCCAACCATGCTCCCAGCAGCGGGGTCATGTAGATGAACCCGGTGTAGAGTCCGAAAATTTGTGACGCCAGAGCGAGCGTCGTTAGGGGCCCGAACACAGCCTCGACAGTGGTACGAAATCCCGCGAACCCGATCACATTTTCAATATGACCCGGCAACAGCAGCTGATGGACCATATAAAGCGCAAGCAGCGCCTGCATTCCGTAGAACGAAAACCGTTCCCAAACCTGCGTAAACGCGAGGTATGCCAGTCCGCGCGGATGACCCAGGAAGGTGGCTTTGCCAGACTCCACGACTTTTTCGCTCGTAAATTCGGTGTGCATCGTGCCCCCTGGTTCGGCGGAAGCTGGCAGGTGCAGGCAGGTCGTGCAACGGAGAACGGCGCCCACGCGCTAGTTGGAATGCTCTATGGTGCGGTCGGGGAGGTCGTCCAGCCGAGGGTTGGGATCGTGATCGATCGGCGACCCGACAGGTCCGTGCGTGAGACGATGAAGTCGCGCTCTTCCATGTAGCTCAGGACTCGGCGCGCACGGCCCAGTGAGCTAGTCCCGTAAACGTGCGCCACCTCCTGATCACTCGGACCTGGACGATTTTCGCTGGCGGCGCGGGCAATCAGCAAAAAGGTGCCGAGCATCTCGTCCGGCACCTTGCTGCCGGCCTCGATCGCTGGTGCCCATTCGTGCTCCAGGCCTTCGAATATCCCCGCGCGTGCTGCAGCAAACCGACGCGTAAAGCCCGCCAGATCAAGAGGTGCCTGTCGCAGCCCCGACATCCGGCAACGAACCTGAAAATCCTGGAAGAGGACTGCCGTGGACTTGCCCGCTGCGTCGTCATCATCGACGATCGCGCGTAGCGCGGCGACCATGATGTCTTCGTGGTTTACAACCTCGGATTGATCATTGGCCGCCGGCGTAACGGGCGACCGTGCTAGTTCCTCGAGCAAGGTGGCGACAGGCTGTGGCCGCGGTGATGGGGCAGGGGACGGCATCGGCGCCTCATCCATTCCAGCCAAGAGAAACTGCCGCATATCGAGCGATGGCGCATCGGGCAGCGGCATCAGTATCGGGCTGCTGCTGCGCGCCGACGTTTCGACCGGGCCGATCTTGAGCATCACCGGTCGCCGCGCGATTGCGGGGCCGAGGCCCATGAACGTGCCCCGAGCCAGATCGCGGATGGCCTCGGCTTGTCTCCGTTCCATGCCCAACAGGTCGGCGGCACGCGCCATATCGATATCGAGGAAGGTGCGCCCCATCAGGAAATTGCTCGCCTCCGCAGCAACGTTCTTCGACAGTTTCGCGAGGCGCTGGGTCGCAATGATCCCGGCAAGACCGCGCTTGCGGCCACGAGACATCAGGTTTGTCATCGCGCCCAGCGAAGCGCGCCGCACCTCTTCACTTACTTCCGCACCGGCGGAGGGCGCGAATATCTGCGCCTCGTCGACCACGACGAGCGCGGGAAACCAGTGTTCGCGTGGCGCATCGAAAAGGCCGGACAGAAACGAGGCGGCACAGCGCATCTGGCCCTCTATCTCCAGCCCCTCGAGGCTGAGGACCACCGATGTGCGATGTTCACGGCAGCGCCGTGCAAAATGCGAGATCTCGGCTGCGGAATAGTTGATCGCTTCGATCGCTACATGTCCATATGGTCCGGAAAGCGTCACGAAATCGCCTTCGGGATCGATGATGATCTGTTGGACTTGGCCAGCGCTTTTTTCGAGCAGTCGCCGCAGCAAATGCGATTTGCCGGAACCGGAATTACCCTGCACGAGCAGGCGCGTCGCGAGCAGTTCTTCCAGGTCGAGCAGCGCCGGACTGCCCGTCCCATCGAATCCCATATCAACCTTGAGTGTCATCTCGCATCGCATGGTCGATGTGCGCGAAGAGGAGCAAGTCCTGTAAACGATCGCGCGCGATTATATTGCCAGCGCGAGCCGTTTAGCGGTCCAGGCGAGAGGTAGGCATCGAGAAGCGATCGGCACTGCTGGACATTGCGAACCGGGCTTCGCTATCGGCGCATCATGTCCATCGTTGCCACCATCATGAACTCGACCACCGGTCAGCCGATCCAGAAATTTACCTTCGGACGAATGCCAAAGCCGTGGGCCAGCTTTACACTTACTAGCGGCGAACTCGTGAAAGCAGATCGCGTGGACGTCGGTAAGCCGGCGCCCGGCAAGGTGATCGTACCTGTGTCGGTGTGGGTGACGCCGAAACGGTAGCTTCGGCGTTGAGCCCAAGCCTCTACATTATTGCTTTGCTGGTACTCCGCTCGGGCTCGCCCAGCTCCACGATGCGACTTTCCATTCCGATCCGACCTTCGCCAGCACGAAACTGGTGTAGCCGACTTCCCGCATGCTCCTGCCCTTCTTCTTATAGGCATAGATGCTGCGGGTCACGACGTACGCTCGGTCGCCGTGTATGACTTCATCGACAATTGGGGCGAAGGTAACGACGCCATCGGCTTTGCCCTCCGCAGCTTCGGCCTTGGTAAGATCAGTTACCCATTGGTCAAAGGCGTTTGGTCCAGACCAGAAGAAAGGCGATACATTATCAACGATTGTCGGCGACGCGACATGGGCGGACTTCACGGAAGCGATATCGCCTTTGTTAAAGCCATCCATCATGCGCTGGATCGGAGCCTCAACCGCGAGATCGCGCGCCGACACAGGCCCGGCAACGCACACAGTGGCCGCGAGCACCATAAAAAATGGCTTCATTTAGCCTTCCTTCTGACGACGGCACATAGACTGTGCTTCGGCGACACCTTTTGCAAATGCTATGTCGCCGCCGGGCTTTGCTGCGCTCTTGAGACTTGCGGCTGTCGCTAACCTTCGTGACATTCACTGCGAGCTTCTGCCGCGTCGGAAGCTGCCATCGGTTCAGCCACCGCTCAACGGCTGGAAGTGGGCGGAGACCAGAATGTCGGCTTTTGAGCGAGATAGGGACGCCGAACACACTGCGTCATTTTCGATCCATACCTATCTCGCCGCCTGCGGCGTCCCCAAGGCGCAGATCGATACGGCCGCAGGGCACTCGACGGACGACGGCACTGGCGATCGCTATAATCACCTCCGACCGAGCTATATCACCGAATTTATCGAAGGCATCGAATCGTTCTGGAAGGAGGTCGGACGCTTCACGGACGCCCATTTGCGATGCCAGTGCGATACCAGCGATACCAAAAAGCCGCTTTTCAGCTTCCCTGTTCGTTCGAGCACGGCGGCGGAAGTCTATGAAAACATTGAATATGAGAGTGGCGCACCGGAAGGGATTCGAACCCCTGACCCCTGCCTTCGGAGGGCAGTGCTCTATCCAGCTGAGCTACCGGTGCGAGGACGCTGCCTTTAGCAAGCGCCCCCGCGCTCGGCTAGCATTTATCTGCGCCGCTACTTCGCCGCGACCTTGACGATCTTGACGGGCTGGAACTCGCCGAGTCCGCAACTCGCGCCCTGGCTCAGGCCGGGCGATTGCAGCACGGTAATGATGTCGACCGAACACAGCTGACTGATCGAGGTGCGATAAAGAAAGCGCTCCTCGAACCCCAGGCTCGGACAGCTGTTGGGCAGGGTGTTCCGATACACCTTGCCATTGTTCATGTGGAAATCGATCACGCTATCGCCGTGGACGCTGGTCGATCGGATATTGGTTGTCTGGACGCAGCTGACCGGCTTGCCGTCCAGCGTTGCCTCGGGAACGGCTTCGCGGTTGCGGGCAGACGCGGTGGTCATGCCGATGGCGATGAGGGTGGATGCGACGAGAAACTTCTTCATGTCATCTCTCCTGTTTCGGGCGTCCCGCCCGTGTGGCGCGGCGTAGCTGACTTGGGCCTGAACGCGCAGAGGTCGATCACCACGCAGCGCCAGCATTCCGGTGTCCGCGCCTTGCAGGTATAGCGCCCGTGCAGGATCAGCCAATGATGCGCTTGCACGCGGAACGGGGCAGGGGTCTGGCGCTCCAGAATCGCCTCGACCGCCGCCGGGGTTTTGCCCTTGGCCAGGCCGGTGCGGTTGGCGATGCGAAACACATGCGTGTCGACGGGAAATGTCTCGGCGCCCAGTGCAACGTTCAGTACAACATTGGCGGTCTTGCGCCCGACACCGGGCAGCGCCTGCAGCGCATCACGATCGGTCGGCACCTCGCCCCCATGCTGGTCGACGAGGATGCGCGACAGCGCGATAACGTTCTTCGCCTTGGTATTGAACAGGCCGATGGTCCGGATGTGGCGCTTCAGTTCGTCCTCACCCAGATCGACCATCGCCTGTGGATCGCGGACGTCCTCGAACAATGCGCGGGTCGCCTTGTTCACCCCGGCATCAGTCGCTTGCGCGGAAAGCACGACGGCGACGAGCAACTGGTAAATGTTGCCATAGGCCAACTCGGTTTCAGGGGCCGGGTTTGCTTCGGCGAGACGGCGGTAGAATTCGAAGATGTGGGCCCGTTTCAATGACAATCCCAAGAATAAGCCACGCGGCTGAAATCGCCGCGTTTGAGATCGTCACTGCGGATCAGGAATACGCACTCGCCTACATCTCCCCACATAAGGATGTTATCCGATGTGAGTCTTAGCAGCACGTGATCAAACTCTGCGAAGGCAAGTTGGTAATGAACGTCGCTTTGCGTGTATGCGGGATACCCGCCCGTATGATGTCGCATCGGGCGCACGACCTCGTCGCTCTCCAGAAACTCATCGAGTGCGGGAATATCGTATTGATCGTAAAGCGGTTTAATACGCTCCTCTGCTTCCTTGATCGATGGGTCGATCCTGTCGACGAATGATTCTGCCCGTAAAGCGACCCCTGACGTGCGCTGGGCATCGCTCTCGAAGGGCGAATAGTCGCTAAATTCTATCCCGTTTACCTTTTGGAGTGGGGGCGACGCAGTGAGAGCACCGCTAGATGTGGTATCGCACCAACGCACAAGGAAGTTGGCTCCCAACGGGTCATCAAAATCGGCACCGAAGAGGTCGTCGCGGCCAATGAAAAACTGAATGATGCCATTTTCAGGGTAGAAGCCCAAGCTTCTGCAATCGGCGCAATCGAGCTGTGCCAGAAATTCGAGCGGCACCCCGACGCGGTCCACGGGCCAGGAGTCGCCTTCGGCCAACCATGCCGGCCCGCCCAATCGGGAACCAGAAGTCCCAGTAGGGCCGCCCATTTCCGGGATCAGTGCGACAGCTGGTCGTGTTTGGGCAAAAAACCAAGTCTTGAATGCATCAAGCTGCTCAGTCGGGAGTACAGGTTTGGCTGGCGGCTTTCGGGCAGGTGTTACAGGAGGTCTGGCCGGTGCAATGCTGGGCGGGGCCACACGCTTCGGATTTTCGCCGAACAGTCGCTTGAGAAAGCTGATCATAGCCCCAGCACATCCGCCATTGTGTACCGCCCGGCGGGTTTGTCCGCGAGCCAAAGTGCCGCCTTCACGGCCCCGCGCGCAAAGATCTCGCGGCTTTCGGCGCGGTGGCCGAGTTCGATGCGTTCGCCTTCACCTGCCAGCACGACCATATGATCGCCGGCGACCGATCCGCCGCGCAGGCTGGCAAAGCCGATCGTGCCGGGTTCGCGCGGGTCGGTGCTGTCGAAACGGTCGAAGCGGCTGAGTTCTGGCAGGCTCTTGCCGCGCCCGTTCGCGGCCGCCTGCGCCAGCAGCAGTGCGGTGCCTGACGGCGCATCGACCTTGTGCCGGTGGTGCATCTCGACGACTTCGACGTCCCAGTCATTGCCGAGCCGAGCCGTCGCTTGCTCGATCATCGCTGCCAGGAAATTGATACCGAGCGAGGTGTTTGCCGCCTGAATGATCGCGATGTCACGCGCGGCGTCGTCGACCATGGCCTGATGGCTGCCGTCGAGGCCCGTCGTGCCGACAAGGATGGGTGTCTTGGCGACGCGGGCCGCGGTCAGATGTCCGGCCAACGCCGTCGGCGACGAAAAATCCACAAGCACATCGCTTGCGTTGGCGAGCGCGGCAAAATCATCGCCAACGTCGGCGCCGCCAGCGTAGGTCGCGCCGAGCATAGGAATGACGGTCGCAATGGCTGCGCCCATGCGGCCCCGACTGCCGAAAATGCCGATCTGGATCATGCGCGCGCCCAAAAGTTAGTAAAGTTTAGCCCAACGAGCGTCAGTCGAACATTCACGAAGCCCGGCCGGTACGTTCATTCGCCCCGCGACTCGTACTATCCATTTCCGGAGCGTGTAGGACAGCGATTTTTCCGCCTCCGTTCTTCGAACTCGCGCAAGAGAGCCAAAGAGGTCAGAGCCGCTCGATCATTGCCATCGCTGCCGCCGGATTGCGGACTTTCGCGCCGCTGATGAAATAGGCGAACACGTCGCCGCGCTTGGCCCAGTTTTTCGCCCGCTCTGCCCAGCCGTCGAGCGCAGCGCCGTCGTAGCCGGTCGGGCAGCCCTCTGCCGCGCGTTGCAGACGCGCATAGCTGAAGTCTGCCGTAGGTTCGTCAATGCAGGGAAACTCGTCGTCGTCGGCAAAGACGATGGCGGCGTTGGCCGCCCGGGCCAGTGCGTAGAACGCTGGATCGCTGAAACTTTCGTGGCGTACTTCGAGCGCATGTCGCAGCGGCAGGCCGTCCTGCTTGGGTGGCAGCAGTGCCAGGAAGGTGGCGAAGTCCGCCGCGTCGAATTTCTTCGTCGCCATGAACTGCCACAGGATCGGCCCCAGTCGATCGCCGAGCTCGACGATTCCCTGGGTCAGGAACCGTTGGATCGATTCTGCGCCGTCGGCGAGCACCTTGCGGTTGGTCGTGAAGCGCGACGCCTTGACCGCGAATTGGAACCCGTCCGGGACGCTCTTGGCCCAGTTGGCGAAGGTCGCTGGCTTCTGGTTGCCGTAATAGGTCGCGTTGATCTCGATGCTGGTCAGCCGCTCGGCAGCATAGGCAAGCTGCTTCGTCTTGGCCAAGCCGTCGGGATAGAAAGTGCCGCGCCACGGATCGAAGTCCCAGCCGCCGATGCCGACGCGGATTTTGCCTTTGCTCATCCCGTTTCTATAGCGCGGACATGCGGGACATCCACAACATCGTCATCCTGACCGGCGCGGGCGTTTCCGCCGAAAGCGGTCTCGCCACGTTTCGCGGTCCCGGTGGATTGTGGGAGGGGCACCGGGTCGAGGATGTGTGTACGCCGCAGGCGCTCGCCGCCGATCCCGAACTCGTGCACCGCTTCTACGACGACCGTCGCGAGGCGCTGTCCGACGTGCAGCCGAATGCGGCGCACCGGGCGCTGGCGCGGCTCGATGCCGAGTGGCCTGGTGGGTTGCTGATCGTCACGCAGAATGTCGATGATCTGCATGAGCGGGCAGGGGCGAAGCGGTTGATCCACATGCACGGCGAATTGCTGAGCGCTTTATGCGCGGCTTGTGGCGATCAGGGGCCCTGGGCGGGTCGCCTGCCGCCCGGAACGGCGTGCGGCGTCTGCGATGCCCTCGCCCTGCGGCCCGACATCGTGTTCTTCGGGGAAATGCCGTACCGGATGGACGAGATCGACGCCGCGATCCGCGATTGCGACCTGTTCGTGTCGATCGGGACGTCGGGGGCGGTCTATCCGGCGGCGGGGTTCGTGCAGACCGCGCGTTACGTCGGGGCGGCAACACTCGAGATCAATCTGGAGCCGTCGCTCGGCAGCAGCTATTTCGGCGAGACCCGTACCGGACCGGCGGGGATGCTGGTGCCCGCGTGGGTCGCTGAGTTACTTGAGGCCTAGTACTGCGCGCTGAACGGGTTGCTTTCGGTCCGCTGCAGTCCTGCCCCGGCTGTGATAATGCGGTCCCGGTTCAGGCGATTGCGGAGCTCGACCATGCCGATCCGCGATACGGCATCCTCGCGGTCTGCCGCGCCGACGACCGAAGCGATATGACCGATAATTTGCGAAAGCAGGTCGACGCTTTGCAGCGTTACCTGATGTCGCGACAGCAATATGGGGTCGTCGCAGAGGATTTCGCCCATCGACTCCAAGGTGCGACGCGCAAAGGCGAGCTCCTCGGCGAGACGGTTGTCGAGCGCATCGTCGCTGGGCCTGACCGGCGTGGCAAGTGGCTCGCGGTAAGGCTTGCGCACGGGTGTTGCGACCGGCGCCTGCGCGCGTGCGGACGCGACAATCGCATCCACACGTGCCTGGCCAGCGGCTTTGACATCAATGGACGAAGGACGAGCAAAGAACTTCATTCACTTCCCTATGGAAGAAAAATCCGGTCCCCACCGACTGCCCTGTTAGGCGCGGCACAGTTAATTTTCACTCAACCCAATCGAGTCCGATGTCGCGATAGACACCGCGATCCTCCGCCCAGTCGGGTGCGACCTTCACGTGCAGATAGAGGTGGACCTTAACGCCCAGCAGAACCGCCAGTTCGGCGCGCGCCTTGCTGCCTATTTCCTTCAAACGCGCGCCGCCCTTGCCCAGCACGATGGCGCGCTGGCTGGCGCGTGCGACGAGAATCTGCTGATGGATCTCGACCGATCCGTCGTCGCGCTCGCTGTATTGCTCGGTCTCGACCGCGCACGCCTGGGGCAGTTCCTGATAAAGCTGCAGGAAAATCTGTTCGCGCGTGATTTCGGCGGCCATCACGCGGTCGGTGGCGTCGCTGACCTGATCGGCAGGGAACATCCACGGCCCCGCAGGCATGGCCGAGGCCAGCTTCGCCTTCAGATCGCCTACCCCGTCACCGGTCGACGCACTGATCATCATCGTATCGGTGAAGTGCAGACGCTCGCCCAGCGTCATCGCATGGCGCAACAGCTTTTCCTTGTCGGCAACATCGACCTTGTTGAGCACCAGCAACTTGGGTTCAGGGCGGCTGGCCAGACCGCTAAGGATCGTCTCGACCTTCGGCCCCAGTCCGCCCTTGGCATCGATGACCAGCGCGATCAGGTCCGCATCCGCCGCCCCGCCCCATGCCGCCTGGACCATTGCCCGGTCGAAACGGCGGTTGGCGTCGAAGATACCGGGGGTATCCACCAGCACGATTTGCGTTTCGCCGGTCAGCGCCACACCCATCAGGCGCGTTCGCGTCGTCTGCGCTTTGGGACTGACGATCGCGACCTTCTGCCCGACCAGCGCGTTGACCAAAGTGGACTTACCCGCATTCGGCGCGCCGACGACGGCCACAGTACCACAATGCTGGGTCATGTCAGTTTCTCCAGCAGGGCCGCAGCCGCTGCAGTCTCCGCTTCCTGTTTGGAGGTGCCGGTTGCGGTTGCTTCACCTGCGACGCCCAAACTTACCGAAACGGTAAACTGTGGCGCATGATGGGGGCCGGATCGGTCAATAAGTTCGTATATTGGCGCGCGGCGGTTGTGGGCGGCTGCCCATTCCTGCAGTGCGGATTTCGGGTGGCGGGGCGCTTTCGCCTGTCCCTCGACCAGTGCCTGCCAGTGGCTCCGGATAAAGGCTTCGGCGGCGGGCATGCCGTGGTCGAGATAGAGCGCGCCGATGAGGGCCTCGGTCACGTCGCCCAAAATATTGTCGCTGTCCGCACCCCCGTCGTCGCGCGCCTGTTTGCCGAGGCGCAGGTTCGGGCCGATCCCGATGGCACGCGCGACTTCGGCGCAGGCTTGTCCTGTGACCACGCTGTTGAACCGGCGCGACATCTGACCTTCGGGCTCATCGGGAAAGGTGGTGTAGAGCCAGTGCGCCACGGTCAGGCCCAGCACGCGGTCGCCGAGGAATTCCAGCCGCTGATAGCTTGGCCCGCCGTGACTGCCGTGGGTCAACGCGCGTTCGTACAGCGACAGGTCACGCGGGGCCGCGCCCAGCGCCGCCGTCAACCACGCGGCCAGGCTACTCAAAATCCCTCCCCGATCCGCTCCCACCGTGCGGCGGAGACCCAGGTCCAGGGCAGGAACCAGTTGGCCGAACCGTCGGTCGAAAACACCGTGACCCAGGCACGGCCTTGCAGATTTTCGATAGGCACAAAGCCGATGCCGCCACCGTCGACCGCCGGAAAGCGGCTGTCGGCGCTCTTGTCGCGGTCGTCGCCCATCATGAACAGATGTCCGGCCGGCACCTTGAACACGCGCGTGTCGTCGGCGTCGCTGTTGGCCACGTCGAGCACATCGTAACTGCGCCCGCCAGGCAAGGTTTCCCGGTAGCGCGGGTAGCGGCAACGCGTGCTGCCGTCGGAGGCGGATTCGCTGAATTCGGGGGCAAAGCACGGGCTGTTGGCCGTCACAGGCGCAACGAAATCGTCGATGCGCTTCTTGGGGATGGCCCGACCGTTGAGAAATACCTGTCCGCCGCGCACCTGCACGGTGTCGCCGGGCAGGCCGATCACGCGCTTGATGTAATCGGTCTTGTTCAGCGGCGGTGCCTTGAACACCACCACATCGCCGCGTGCGGGCAGGCGACCCAGAAGGCGCCCTTCGAACAACGGCAGCGACCCCGGAAAGCTGTAACGCGAATAGCCGTAGGGGAATTTCTCGACGAACAGATAGTCGCCGACCATCAGCCGCGGCAGCATCGATTCGCTGGGGATCGAAAATGTCGCGACGAAAAGGCTGCGGATGGCGACGACGACAATGACGAGCTTGATGAGAAACTCTATGAAATCGCGCGTTTCCGATTTCTTCAGTCGCGCTTGGGGCATGGAAATTGTATCGCTGGCTGGCATCCGGCGCGGCATGTGCCGCGCGCGCGTTATCGTCAAGCGCGGCTTAACGAAGAGGAGAACGGTGTGAGTGCAGACTGGTCGGCCATCGAGGCGCTGCCGAAGACCCCGCTTGTCGATCTGTTCGCGGGTGGCGAGGACCGGCTGAAGCTGCTCGCGCATGACGCCTGCGGGATGCGGTTCGACTTCGCCAAGACGCATCTGACGGGCGAAGCGATTGTCGCATTCGAAAAACTGGCCAAGCAGATGGATTTCGCCGCCAAACGTGAGGCGTTGTTCGCCGGCAAGATCGTCAACCCGAGCGAGGGGCGCGCTGCCGAACACACTGCGCAACGCGGTGAGGGTGCGGCGGAAAGCGTCGCCCTGGCCAAGACGCTGCACGACCGGATGCGCGCCCTGATCGACGCGATCGAGGCGGACGCGCTGGGGCCGGTTCAGCACATCGTCCATATCGGGATCGGCGGGTCCGCGCTGGGTCCGGACCTGATCGTCGATGCGCTGTCAGGCGAACGGCTGCGCTACGATGTTGCCATCGTTTCGAATATCGATGGCTATGCTCTTGAAAATGCAGTCGCCGAGTTCGATCCGGCGGCGACGCTGATCGTCATCGCGTCGAAGACTTTTACGACGACCGAGACGATGCTGAATGCCTCTAGCGCACTCGAATGGTTGGAAGAAGGCGGGGTTGCCGACCCCTTCAGCCGCGTGATCGCGCTGACTGCCGCGCCCGACAAGGCCGTCGAATGGGGCGTGGACGAGACCCGTGTCTTGCCCTTCCCGGAAAGCGTCGGCGGGCGTTACTCGCTGTGGTCGTCGATCGGCTTTCCGGCCGCCCTCGCGCTCGGCTGGGACGCGTTCGCGGAATTGCTGGAGGGCGCAGCCGAAATGGACCGCCATTTCCGGCTGACCGCGCCGTCGCAGAATTTGCCGATGCTCGCTGCGTTCGTCGATCTACTCTACACGCAGACGCGGGGCGTCAGTACGCGGGCGGTATTTGCCTATGACGAGCGGCTGCGGCTGCTGCCATCCTATCTGCAACAGCTCGAAATGGAATCGAACGGCAAGTCGGTGACGGCGGAGGGCGCGCCGCTAGGCCGGCCGAGCGCCGCGATCACCTGGGGCGGGGTCGGCAGCGATGCGCAGCATGCGGTGTTCCAGCTGCTCCATCAGGGCAGCCATTTCGTGCCAGTCGAATTCATCGCCAGCATCGAACCCGGCGATACGCTCGATCCCGAACATCACCGTCTGCTGCTGGTCAATGCGTTTGCGCAGGGTGCCGCATTGATGACCGGACGTGCCAGCGATGACGGCAACCGCAACTATCCCGGCGATCGCCCCTCGACGACGATCCTGCTCGACCGGCTCGACGCGCGGACGCTGGGCGCGCTGATGGCATTCTACGAACAGCGCACCTTTGCCAACGCGGTGCTGCTTGGCATCAATCCGTTCGATCAGTTCGGCGTTGAACTCGGCAAGGAAATGGCGAAGAGCGTGGACGATCCCAAGGCGCGTGCAAGTTTCGATGTATCAACGCGGGCGCTGATCGAGCGGGCGGGGGTTTAACCGTTAAGCCCCTCCTCCTTTAGGGGAGGGGTGGGGGTGGGGACTATCCGCACGAAACGAAGCTCGGGAAGCGCAGAGACTCCCCACCCCAACCCCTCCCCTGAAGGAGGAGGGGCTTCAATTGGGCTACATTCCTCTTATCTCTCACTCTCTTCCTCTGGGGCTTCCTGAATGACCGACAATTTCGACTACGACCTCTTCGTTATCGGTGCGGGTTCCGGCGGTGTCCGGGCCGCGCGCGTCGCCGCCGGGCACGGTGCCACGGTGGCGATTGCCGAAGAGCATCGGGTCGGAGGGACCTGCGTCATTCGCGGCTGCGTGCCCAAGAAGCTGCTCGTCTACGGCGCGCATTTCGCCGAGGATTTGAGCGACGCGCGACAGTTCGGTTGGGACGTCAAGGAGACCAAATTCAACTGGGCGGTGCTGCGCGACAACGTTCTGGCAGAAGTGGCGCGCCTCGAAGGCATTTATGGCGAGACGCTCGCCAACCAGAAGGTCGAGGTCATCAAGGAACGTGCGGTGCTGACCGGTCCGCAACGCGTCAAACTCGCGAGCGGGCGCGAGATTACCGCGAAGACGATCCTGATCGCGACCGGTGGCTGGCCGATACGTCCCGAATTCGAGGGGGCCGAGCATGGCATCACATCGAATGAGGTCTTTCACCTCGATACCCTGCCCAAGCGTGTCGTCATCGCGGGTGGCGGCTACATCGCCAATGAGTTTGCGGGGATCTTTCACGGGTTCGGTGCGCATGTGACTATCGTCAATCGCGGTGATCAGATCCTGCGTGGCTATGACGAACAGATCCGCGACCGGCTTCTGCAGATTTCGATGACCAAGGGCATCGAGTTCCGCTTCAACGCGCCGTTCGAAAGAATTACGAAAAACGAAGACGGGCGGCTTCATGTCGAGATGAATGGGTGCGACCCCATTGACGCCGATGTTGTCCTGTTCGCGACCGGGCGCGCACCGAACGTCGGCGGGCTGGGACTGGAGGTCGCCGGAGTCGATCTAAACGAAAAGGGTGCGATCAGGGTCGATGCGGACAACAAGTCGACGGTCGAAAGCATCTATGCCGTCGGCGATGTGACCGATCGGATTCAGCTAACCCCTGTGGCGATCCGTGAGGGTCAGGCATTTGCCGATACGGTGTTCGGCGGCAAGCCGACGCGCGTCGATTACGACAATGTGCCGAGCGCGGTTTTCAGCCATCCCCCCCTCGCGGGTGTCGGCCTGACCGAGGCACAGGCGAAGAACAAGCTGGGCACGATCCGCACCTACACCTCCGATTTCCGAGCGATGAAGAACGTGCTGGCAGGGCGCAACGAGCGCGCGCTGTACAAGATGATCGTCGATGCCTCGACCGATGTCGTCGTGGGCCTGCACATGATCGGGCCCGACGCGCCTGAAATCCTCCAGGCGGCGGCGGTGGCCGTGAAGGCAAAGCTGACCAAGGCGGACTTCGACGCGACCGTGGCGCTCCACCCGTCGATGGCCGAGGAACTGGTGCTGCTAAAATAAGGTGCGCCATCTTGCCGCAGGGGCGTGGATGCGGCAGCACGTGCTCCCATAAATCAGGGAGAGATTCATGCTTCGTAACCGCGTCCTTCTCGCGTTCCTTCTGGCCGGTATCAGCACCGGCGCGCTCGCCGAAACCGAAAGGTTCGCGGTGTTCCGCAAGGATACCAACATCGGTCGGGTCGTCGTTGAGACGAATGGCGACGGGTCAAAGGTCGACTACAACGTCAAGGACAATGGACGCGGTCCGACCGTGGCGGAGACGCTGACGCTGGATGCCGGCGGCCTTCCCAATCAATGGGCGATCACCGGTACGCAGACGTTCGGCGGCAAGATCAACGAAGTCTACGCGCACAAAGGCAGCACATCGACCTGGACCGATTCCGCCGGGCCGGGCAAGGCGAAGGGCGCAGCGAAGCTCTACATTGCGCAGAGCGCCAGCCCCTATGCGCTGCAAATCTATGCGCGCGCGATCCTGAAGGCTGGCGGCACCCTGTCCGTCCTTCCCGCCGGCACGCTGACGATGACCAAGAGCGACACGATGGTGCTGAAGGGTCCGTCAGGCGATGTGCCGGTCACGCGCTACGAACTTGCCGGGCTCGACCTGACGCCGATCACGCTGCTGCTCGACGATGCCAATCGCCTGATCGCGCTGCCGTCGGCGAGCGGCGGCGTCGTGCGTGCCGGATTCGAGGGCGAGAACCCGCGGCTGCGCGAACTGGCGGCCAAGTGGCAGGGCGAGCGGCTGGCGACGATCCAGCGCGAAACCGCGACGCATTATCCCGGCCCGGTCCGCATCACCAACGTCCGCTTGTTCGATCCGGCTACCGCAAAGCTCACCGGCCTCGTCTCGGTCGTCGTCAACGGCCGCGACATTGCCGGGATTCAGCCGACCGACAGCCCGGTGACGCCGGGCGAAACCGTGATCGACGGGGCCGGGGGGACGTTGATCCCCGGCATGACCGAGATGCACGCGCATCTCTCTGCCGACGGCGCGCTGCTCAATCTGCTCGCGGGCATCACGACGGTGCGCGACATGGGCAACAGCAACGCCGTGCTCGATGCACTCGACCACCGCATCGAAAGCGGCGAAGTCGCCGGACCACGCATCGTGCGCAGTGGCTTCATCGAGGGCAAATCGCCGTTCAATTCGAGCAACGGCATCGTCATCGACAGCGAAGCCCGCGCGGTCGAGGCCGTGCGCTGGTATGCCGCCCGCGGCTTCTGGCAGATCAAGATCTACAACAGCATCACGCCCGCTTGGGTGCCCGCGATGGTTGCGGAGGCGCACAAGCTCGGCCTGCGTGTTTCGGGTCATGTCCCGGCGTTCACAAGCGCCGACGCGATGATCGCAGCGGGGTATGACGAACTGACCCACATCAACCAGCTGTCGCTGGGTTGGATCATTAAACCGGGTGAGGACACGCGCACCCTGTTCCGCCTGACGGCGCTCGGACGCCTGCCGACGCTCGATCTCGACTCCGCACCGGTCCAGTCGACGCTCGACACCATGAAGGCAAAGGGGACCGCTCTCGACGCGACGCTCGGCATTCACGAAAACCTGCTGCTCAACCGCGATGGGGCGGTGGCCCCGGGCTCGGTAGATTACATCGACCACATGCCCATCGGCGTGCAGCGCGACCTGAAACAGGCGTGGAGCAACCCCGACACCTTCGGCGGCGATGCCAATGCCCGTGCGGCCTATGCCAAGCTGCTCGACATCGCGCGGCGCGCCAATGCGAAGGGGATTTTTCTTGTTCCCGGTACCGATACCGGCGGCTCGTTCACCTATCACCGCGAGCTGGAGATCATGACGCAATTGGGCATGACCCCGGCGCAGGTGCTGGCGCGCGCGACCGGCGACATGGCGAAGTACATCGGGACCGACCAGCGGCTCGGCAGCATCGCGCGCGGCAAGCTCGCCGACTTTTTCCTCGTCCCCGGCGACCCGACGAAAGACCTGAAGGCGATCAAGTCGATCGCTCTCGTGGCGAAGGACGGTGTGTTCTACTACCCTGCCGAAATCTACCCGCGTTTCGGAATCAAGCCGTTCACGCCCTCGCCCAAGGTGACACCGCCCGATCCGAAGAACGCCGGTACGCTGAGCGTATCGCGCGATGATGGCACCGTGCGGCAAGGCTATGCGTCGCGGGCTGAGGAAGTTTTGGCGGACGACCACGCGCACTGATCCTCGCGCTCTTGCAGTTCTCCCACCACGCGCCCAGACTGATCGGTAGCGAAATGCAACGAACGGGAGAGCGACGATGGCGGGGCCGGAAGGCAGGACGGTGCTCGTATCGGGCGGCAGCGGGTATATCGCGGGCTTCCTGATCCGGCAGCTCGTCGCAGAAGCTTGGACTGTCCATGCCACGGTCCGCAGCCTGAGCCGCGAGGTGGAGGTTCGCACGCGCCTTGCCGTCGATAACGACCGGCTGCATTTCTTCGCTGCTGACCTGACGTCGGACGCGGGCTGGGCAGAGGCGATGGCAGGGTGCTCGCATGTCGCCCATGTCGCCTCGCCGTTCCCGGCTTCGGCCGTCAAGCATGAGGACGAACTGATCGTGCCTGCCCGTGACGGGGCGTTGCGGGCATTGCGCTTTGCCCGCGACGCCGGCGTCGGGCGTTTCGTCCTGACGTCCTCATCGGCGGCCATTGCCTACGGTCATCCGCCCGGACAGACGGTTTTTACCGAGGCCGACTGGAGCGATGCGACGAGCCCCGACACGTCGCCCTATGCCCGCTCCAAGACGATTGCCGAACGCGCGGCGCGCGACTGGATGGCGGCGGAGGGCGGCAGCATGGAGTTCGCCTCGATCAACCCGTCGCTGGTGGTGGGGCCGGTGATGGATGCCGATGTCTCGACCTCGATCGAGGCGATCGAAAAGATGCTGTCGGGGGCGCTGCCCGGCTGCCCCGACCTCGGCTTCGGCGTGGTCGACGTCCGCGATCTCGCCGATCTGCACGTGCGTGTGCTGACCGCGCCGGGCATGGCGGGCGAACGGTTCATTGCGTCCGGGCGGTTCTTCAAGCTGGTCGAGATTGCGAAGATACTGAAGGCGCGATTGGGCCGGCAGGCACGCAAGGTGCCGACGCGAACTCTGCCAAACTTCCTCGTTCGCCTGGTTGCCCTTTGGGATCCGCTGGTGCGGTCGGTGCTTTCCGAACTGGGCCGCACGCGCAATATGGACGCGAGCCATGCCAGGGCCGTTCTCGGCTGGGCAACGCGGCCGGAAGAACAGTCATTAGTCGATTGTGCCAGGAGCCTGATCGACAAGGGAATTGTAAAGGTCTGATATGCCTGAAGCCGTCATCGTTTCCACTGCACGCACGCCCATCGGTAAGGCCTATAAGGGCACGTTGATCGATACCGGCGGATCGACGCTGGCCGCGCACGTCATCCGCGCAGCGGCGACCCGCGCTAACCTCCGGCTCGACGAGATCGACGACGTGATGCTGGGGTCGGCGCATCCCGAGGGCGCGACCGGCAACAATGTCGCGCGCGTCGCCGCCATCGAGGCGGGATGTCCGGTATCGGTGTCGGGCATGACGCTTGACCGCAAATGCTCGTCGGGGCTTCAGACGATTGCTCTCGCCGCACAGCGCATCCGGAGCGGGGAGGAGGGCATCTATGTGGCGGGCGGGCTCGACTGCGTCTCGCTGGTGCTGCCCAACAAGAATTTGAAACATTACTATTCGCCCTGGGTAGAGGCCAGCCGGCCCGACCTGATGTTGCCGATGATTCCGACCGCCGAAAACGTCTCGCAGCGCTATGGCATCACGCGCGACGCGCAGGACGCATATGGCGCGCAATCGCAGCAGCGCGTGGTTGCGGCGTGGGAAGCGGGGCGGCTGGCCGACGAGATCGTGCCGATCACCGTGACGCGCCAACAGCGCGACAACGAGGGCAATGTCACCGGCGAGGAGCAGGTGACCCTAGACCGCGACGAAGGGATGCGGGCTGGAACGACGGCTGTGGGTCTCGCTGGCCTTAAAACGGTGGTGGAGGGCGGGACGGTGACCGCCGGCAACGCCAGCCAGCTGTCCGATGGGGCAAGCGCCTGCGTCGTCATGTCCGATGCCGAGGCAGCACGACGCGGCCTGACGCCAATGGGCATCTTCCGCGGCTTTGCGGTGGCAGGCTGCGAACCTGACGAGATGGGCATCGGGCCCGTGTTCGCCGTGCCGAAATTGCTCGCACGGCACGGACTGACCGTGGATGACATCGACCTGTGGGAGTTGAACGAGGCATTCGCGGTGCAGGTGCTCTATTGCCGCGACCGCCTGCGCATCGACAACGACAGGCTCAACGTCGACGGCGGCGCCATCGCGATCGGTCATCCGTTCGGAATGAGTGGATCGCGCCTCACCGGCCACGCCCTGATCGAGGGCAAAAGGCGCGGTGCCAAGCGGGTCGTCGTCACTATGTGCGTCGGCGGCGGCATGGGCGCAGCGGGGCTGTTCGAGATCGTATAGGCGACCTAGCCTCATGATGAACGCAAGGTAGTTTTCGGTTCATGCAACTTCGTTGCGTGCCCGCTTGTTACGCTCCTGTTCAAAGGAGATTACCATGAAGAAGTTCATTCTCGCCCTTGCGATGGGCGCCTCGGCGCTGACCGCAATGCCCGCCGCTGCGCAGTACAACCGCGACGATCGTCGTGAAGAGCGCCGCGACGACCGTCGCGACGACCGTCGTCAGGAAGCGCGTCAGGACGCCCGTCGCGACGCGTGGCGCAGCTACAACCGCTATGACTACACTCGTCCCGGCCCGCAGGGTCGCTACTACGCGGAAAATTATTATCGCGACGGTCGCTATTACCGTCCGGTGCGTCTGACGCGGAACGACCGTATCTATCGCGGCAATGACAATCGTTACTATTGCCGTCGTTCGGACGGCACGACCGGTCTGATCGTCGGTGCGGCGCTGGGCGGCGTGGTCGGTAACCGGCTGGATCGCGGCGGATCGAGCATCCTCGGCACGCTGCTGGGTGCAGGCGCCGGTGCGGCGATCGGGTCGTCGATCGATCGTGGGCAGGTTACCTGTCGCTAAGGACGATAGGGTTCGGCATCGGCGGCCGGGTCGCTTCGCCGCCGATGCCTCCCTGTTGGACCTCTTTCGGAGCCCGGGTGCCAGCCAAGGCGTGCACCTGAATTCCGGATAGAAAGACGCGGATCGGGCGCACATCCCCATTTGGGGTATGTGCGCCCGATTCTTTTCGTCTTTGCCGTCGCTTGGCGGGCGCGCTAACGGGCATCGGCAAGGAGAGCTGCCATTACATCTGCGCCAACACCTGTCGCCGCCCGTCGCCCGGTCACCACCGAAGTCCACGGCACCGTCCTGACCGACGACTATGCCTGGCTGCGCGATCCCGGCTATCCGGACGTCAAGACGGCAGAAATCCTCGACCATCTCAAGGCGGAAAATGCGCATTTCGAGGCTGAAATGGCCCCGCATCAGGCGCTGATCGACACGCTGTTCGCCGAGATGAAGGGCCGTATCAAGGAAGACGATGCCAGCGTCCCGACGAAGGATGGCGACTGGATCTACTGGCGCGCGTTCGAGATCGGCGGCCAGTATCGCAAATGGTGGCGCCGCCCGGTCGCAGGCGGGCCGGACCAACTGATCCTCGACGAACCGGCGCTGGCAGCGGACAAGGAATATTTCCGGCTGGGCGCGCTGTCGATCAGCGAGGACGGGCGCTATCTCGCCTATGCCATTGATGACGACGGTTCCGAACGCTTCACCGCGCGGGTCCGCGACCTGAGCACGGGCGAGCATTTGTCCGACGTGATTCCCGAAACGATGGGCGCGCTGGTGTGGAGCGCCGACGGATCGGTCCTGCTCTACGGCCGCGTCAACGAACATTGGCGGATCGACACGCTCTATGCGCATCGCATAGGCACGACCGTCGCCGAGGATGTCGTGCTGTTCCACGAGGAGGACATCGGGTTCCAGTGCGGCGTCGGCATGACGCACAGCCGCGCGTGGATCGCGCTCGCGACCGGCGACAATACCACCAGCGAAGTCCGGCTGGTCCCGGCCAGCGATCCCTTCGCCGCGCCGCTTATGCTCCGCGCGCGGCGGGCGGGGGTGGAGTATGATGTCGAGGAGCGGGACGGCACACTGTTCATTGTTACCAATGACATAAGCCCGCAGTTCCGACTGTGCACGGCGCCGGTTGCAGATCCTGGCAACTGGGTCGAGCGCATCGCCGCGCGGGACGATTTCTACCTGACCGACGTAACCTGTTTCGCGGATTTCTTCGTTGTCGAGGGGCGTGAGAATGGCCTCGATCAGGTTGAAATCCATGACTATTCCGGCGGCGCGCCGAAGCGGATCGTGTTTCCGGAAGGGAGCTATGTCGCCGGGCTCGACGAGAACCCCGAATTCGCGGTCGACAAGCTGCGGCTGTCCTATGAATCGATGGTCACGCCCGACCGTGTGCTCGACCACGAGATTGCCACCGACGCGCAGACGGTGCTGAAGGAACAGGTCATCCCCTCGGGCTATGACGCCAGCCGTTATGCCACCGAGCGGCTCATGCTCCCCGCACGCGACGGCACGATGATCCCGGTTTCAGTGGTTTATGCCAAAGATTTCCCGAAGGATGGGAGCAGACCGCTCTATCTCTATGGTTATGGCGCGTACGGCATCGCGATCCCGCCGGGCTTTTCGACGTCGCGGTTGAGCCTGATCGACCGCGGCTTCGCCTACGCCATTGCGCATATCCGCGGCGGCGACGACCTGGGCCAACAATGGCAACTCGACGGCAAGCTCGACAAAAGGTGGAACGCCTTCACCGATTTCGTCGACGTGGCGAAGGGGCTGATCGACCACGGCTTTACGTCGAAGGGCAAGGTGTTCGCCGCCGGCGGATCGGCAGGCGGCGAACTGATGGGCGTCGTCATCAATACCGATCCGGACATCTGGGGCGGCGTTGCGGCGCACGTGCCGTTCGTCGATGTGCTGAACACGATGCTCGATGCCGACCTGCCGCTGACGCCCGGCGAATGGCCCGAATGGGGCAACCCGATCGAGGACAAGGCGGCGTTCGAGACGATCCGCAGCTATTGCCCGTATCAGAATGTAAAGGCGCAGGATTATCCACCCATGCTGGTGACGGCGGGGCTGACCGATCCGCGCGTGACCTATTGGGAACCGGCCAAATGGACGGCCAAGCTGCGCGCGACCAAGACAGATGCCAACGTGCTGCTGCTCAAGACCAATATGGGTGCCGGGCACGGCGGCAAGTCGGGGCGGTTCGAGAGCCTGCGCGAAACGGCCGAGGAGTTCGCGTTCTTCCTGGGGCAGGCGAGGCTCTAAAGCTCCGCCGAACGGGGGATGTGGCGTGACAGCATCGCGAGCGCCAGCAGGGTGACCGCCATCGCGACGGCGATCAGCGCGAAGTAGCCGGAGCCTCCGCCATTGCTGAGCGCGATCGCGCCGAGGAACGCACTCAGCACCGCACCGATGCGCCCGATCCCAAGTGCGGCACCCACGCCCGTCGCGCGGATCGCGTCAGGGTAAACGTGTGCGGCGACCGCGAACAACGTCGTCTGGACGCCATTCATCGCAAAGCCGAGGATGCCGAACGCCATCACGGCGCGCGTGGCGTCGCCGCTTCCGACCACCCAGATTGCGCTGATCGCCGAAACGATCGCGGCGACACCGCTGAGTGTCATCAGCGACCAGCGCGATCCGATTGCCATGATGAACCACGCCGCCAGCACAGCCCCGCCGATGCCGCCGAAATTGAAGGCGGTCAGCCCGTCGCTGGCCACGCCGGGCGAATAGCCCGCCTCTGTCAGCATCGTCGGTGCCCATGAAAGCACGGCATATGTCGCGAGCAGACACGCGAAGAAGGCACTCCACAGCGACAGCGTGTCGCGCACGATCCCGGGGCCGAACAGATCGGCCAGCTTTGCCTTTTGCCGCGCCGGCGCGTCGGCCTTGAACGAGGGCGACTCTGGCAGGGCGAGAAACAGGATCAGCGCCACGATCAACGGCATCCCGCCCGCCACGAAAAACAGCGCGCGCCAGCCCATGTCCGGCAGGATGGTGCGCGAGATCAACCCCGCGACCAGCCCGCCGAGCGGAATGCACACGATGGTCAACGTCACCGCCAACGCCCGCTTTTTGGGCGGGGTATATTCGGCAGCAATGGCGGTCGCATTGGGCATCGCGCCGCCGAGGCCGAGGCCCGACAGAAAGCGCAAGGCACCCAATTGCCACAGGCCGTCGACGAAACCGATGGCCAGCGTCATCGCGCCGAACAGCGCAACCGACGCAATCAGCATTGTCCGTCGCCCGAACCGGTCGCCGAGCACGCCCGCGATCATCGTGCCGACCGTCATCCCGATCAGGCCGATGGCGGCGACCGGCGCCATGTCGCCCTTGGTAATCCCCCATTCCTTGATGAACGCCGGGGTCGCAAAACCCAGCACCTGATTGTCGAACCCGTCGAAGATGATTGCGAGCGCGGCTAGGGCGACCACGCCCTTTTGGTACGACGTCCAACGTTCTTCGGCGGCGTTCATCAGCATCCCCTCAATCTGTTCTGGCGGCGCTTTTACGCCTGCAGAGGCGTCACACTAAGCGGCGCTGAATTCTTCGGTGTCGATCGTCCGTTGCTGCCCGGCAGGGTAGCGCGGTCCGGCCACGGTCTGGTGATTGATCAGAGCATCTACCTCGGCGATCGTCGCCGCATCGGGCAGCCAGCCGGCACGGGCGATGTTTTCCTCGAGATGGGCGATGTTCGCGGTGCCGGGGATAGTGACGATATGCTCGCCCTTAGCCAGCACCCAGCCGAGCGCGAGTTGCGCTTGCGTCACACCCGCACCCTTTGCGATCTCGCCGAAGGCATCGACCAGCGCGAGGTTCTTCGCCCAGTTTTCACCCACGAAGCGCGGCCAGCTCTTGCGCAAATCGCCGTCGGGCAGGGCGGCGGGATCGCGCAGCGTGCCGCACAGCGACCCGCGACCCACGGGCGAAAACGCGACGAAGGTCGTGCCCACTTCCTTGCAAGCCTGCAGCACGGCAATCTCGGGATTGCGCGTCTGCGGCGAATACTCGGTCTGCATCGCGGCGATCGGGTGGACGGCGGCGGCCTTGCGTAGCGTGTCTGCCGACATTTCGGACAGGCCGATGCTGCCGATCTTGCCGGCCTCGACTGCGCGGGCGAGTTCGCCCACCGAATCCTCGATGGGCGTGTCGAAATCGCGGCGGTGCAGATAATAAAGGTCGATATGGTCGGTCTGCAGCAGCCGCAGGCTTTCCTCGATCGCACCCCGGATCATCTCGGGGCGGCAATCGATGCGGCGCTTGTCGCCCTCGACGAAAATCCCGGTTTTCGATGCGAGGAAGAACTCTTTGCGTCGCCCCTTTAGCGCGTTGCCGATCAGCGTCTCGTTCTTGCCCTCGCCATAGATGCGCGCGGTGTCGAGGTGGTTGTAACCGATGTCGAGCGCACGGTTGAGGACCTTGGCCCCATCCTCGGGCGAGGGCGGGGTCCCATAGGCCCAGCTGAGCGACATGCAGCCGAGACCGATTGGATTGACGTCGTGTCCAGCAATGGTTCTCGTCAAAGAGGCAGTCCTACATAATTCTCGGCAATCGCGGTCTGCGCTGCCTTCGACGACGCGATATAGTCGAGTTCGGCGATCTGCATACGCCGTTCGAACGGACCATCCTCGGGAAAGCGGTGCATCAGCTTGGTCAGCTGCCAGCTGAAGCGCTCCGATTTCCACACGCGGGCCAGCGCCTTGGTGGAATAGTCCGAAATCCCGTCATGATCGCGGTGCTTGTAATGGCCGATCAGCGCGTCGGAGAGATAAGCGACGTCGGACGCCGCAAGGTTCAGCCCCTTTGCCCCCGTCGGCGGCACGATGTGCGTCGAGTCGCCCGCTAGCAAAAGCCGCCCGTGGCGCATCGGCTCCGAGACGAACGAGCGCAGTGGCGCGATAGATTTCTCGAGTGCCGGGCCGCGAACGATGGTGTCGGCAACCTGCGGCAGGCGCAGTGCCAGCTCGTCCCATAGCCGTTCGTCGGGCCACAGCGCGATGTCCTCATCGACCGGCACCTGAACATAATAGCGGCTGCGCGTCGGCGACCGCATACTGGCGAGCGCGAAGCCCCGGTCGTGGTTGGCATAGATCAGCTCATGATGGCACGGCGGCACATCGGCGAGAATGCCGAGCCAGCCGAAGGGATAGACCCGTTCGAACTCGCGCCGGACGCCCTCGGGTATGGCTCTGCGCGACGGCCCGTGGAATCCGTCGCACCCGGCGATGAAATCGCAGTCCAGGCGCTGCCCGTCGCCCCAGGTCACATAGGGCGCATCGCTATCGACGTCGTGCAGCGCCACGTCTGTCGCCTCCCACACGATCTCCAGCCCGCGCTCCGGTGCGGCGTCGATCAAGTCCTTGGTGACTTCGGTCTGGCCGTAGACGGTGACGTGCTTGCCGGTCAGTTCGAAGGTATCGATCCGGATCAGGCGCTCGCCGTCGGCCAGCGCGAATCCTTCCTCGAGCATCCCCTCACGGTTCAGACGATCATCGATGCCAAGCCGGTGGAGCAGGTCGGTCGTCGTCCGTTCGAGCACGCCCGCACGGATGCGGTCGGTGACGCGGGCCTGCGAAGTACGCTCCACAATGACGCAGTCGATCCCTTCGGCGCGGAGGAGGTGACCGAGCAGGAGCCCCGCCGGACCCGATCCGATGATCGCGACCTGGGTTTTCATGCGGCCAGTTGCTTTTCGAGCATATCCAGCACGCGGTAGCAGGGCAGCACCTGCGCAACGCTCGAATTGGGTTCGCGTCCCTCGCGGATGGCGCCGATGAACTCGCGGTCTTGCAACTCGATGCCGTTGTTGGACACAGTCACGCCGGTCAGATCGATGGGTTCTTCCTTGCCCGTCACCAGGTCATCGTAGCGCGCGATATAGGTCGCGGTGTCGCCGATGTAGCGGAAAAACGTGCCGAGCGGCCCGTCGTTGTTGAAGCTGAGCGACAGCGTGCAGATTGCCCCGCTTTCGGCCTTCAGCTGGATCGACATATCCATCGCGATGCCGAGTTCGGGATGAAGCGGCCCCTCCACCGCGTTCGCCTTGACAATGGGGCCTGCCTGATAGGCAAACAGATCGACCGTATGCGCGGCGTGGTGCCACAACAGATGGTCGGTCCAGCTGCGCGGCTGTCCCTTGGCATTCATGTTCTTGCGGCGGAAAAAGTAGGTCTGCACGTCCATCTGCTGGATGTTGAACTCGCCTGCGGCGATGCGGTTGTGGACGTATTGATGCGACGGATTGAAGCGGCGCGTGTGGCCGACCATGCAGGTGAGGCCCGTCTCAACCTGCTTGGCCAGCACGGCTTCCGCGTCCGCCAGCGAGTCCGCCAGCGGGATCTCGACCTGCACATGCTTGCCCGCGTTCATGCAGGCGATGGCCTGTTCGGCGTGCATCTGGGTGGGGGTGCACAGGATAACCGCATCGACGTCGTCGCGGGACAGTGCATCGTCCAGTTCGGTCGAGCTGTGCTTCGCGCCATATTTTGCCGCCACCGCGGCGGCCTGTTCGGCGGTGCGGCTGATGATCGAGACGATCTCGACCCCGTCGATCAGTTTCAAGCCGTCGAGATGTTTTTCCCCGAATGCGCCTGCGCCTGCGAGTGCGATCCTCATTCGACTTTCTCCAGAACGATATGCCCAACCGCCGTGTTGCTGGCGGGGACGTGATAGTGACGATGCAATGCCCGGACGTTGGGGCCGAGCGCCCCGCGCATGATGAGCCACATGACCAGCTCGATCCCCTCGCTGCCGGTTTCGCGCAGATATTCGATGTGCGGGATGTGGCGCAGGCGCTGAGGATTCGCGGTCAGATCGTCGAGAAAGGCATTGTCCCATTCACGGTTGATCAGGCCCGCGCGCGGCCCCTGCAGCTGATGGCTCATGCCGCCCGTACCCCAGATCTGTACGTTCAGATCCTCGGGAAAGCTCTCGACCGCGCGCGCAATCGCCTCGCCCAGCAGCCAGCAGCGATTGCCGGTCGGCGGCGGGTAGGTGACGACGTTGACGGCAATCGGCACGACCTTCACCGGCCATGCGTCCGGCTGATTGAACATCAGGCTCAGCGGCACCGTCAGCCCGTGATCGACGTCCATCTTGTTGATGATCGTCATGTCGAATTCGTCGAGAATGCACGATTGCGCGATGTGCCACGCCAGATCGGCATGACCCTTCACCACCGGCACCGGTCGCGGGCCCCAGCCTTCGTCGGCAATCGCATATTCGTCGGCGCATCCGATGGCGAAGGTCGGAATGATGTTCATGTCGAACGCGCTGGCGTGGTCGTTGAAGACCAGCACGACCACATCGGGTTTCTGCTCGGCCTCCCAGGCGCGGGTCCAATCGTACCCGGCGAAACAGGGTTTCCAATAGGGTTCCTGTGTCTTGCCATGATCGATTGTCGCGCCAAGCGCGGGGACGTGGCTCGTCGCGACGCCAGCGGTGATCCGGGCCATCAGTTACCTGCCTTTATAGAGCGATTGCCGACGGGCGACCGTCCACCAGCAATCATCATCGCCTGATACTCTTCCGAAGACATGCCGGTCATCGTGCCGACGGCTTGCAGGAAGCTGATGCCGTCCGTGAAGAACAGTTTGGCAAGGAAATACACATTGCCGCCCTCGTCGAGCGCCGCGTTAAAATCGCGCGTGAGGACTGCCGCTTTCTGCGCCTCAGTCATCGGCCATTCGTCGAGATAGGCGCGCTCGTCGGCGCGGAACCGGTCGCGGTTTTCGGCTTTCATCAAGGTCATGCAGCACTGATTGAGCCAATAGCCCTTTCGCGCGCGCGCCGCCGTGAAAATGCGCGTGCCGGGAATGTCCTCCAGCTCGGCGAGGTAGTCATGAATGTCCTGCTTCATAGCCCTCTCGCGGTCAGTTGTGCGTCGAGGCGCGGGAACACGCGGCGCGCATTCCCCTCGAAAATCGCGTGGCGTTCGTCGTCGGAAATGTCGAGCGCATCGACATAGCGTTTGGTGTCGTCGAAATAATGCCCCGTCGTCGGGTCGATCCCGCGCACTGCGCCGACCATTTCGCTGCCGAACAGGATGTTCTTGTTCTCGATGACGTCGGCCAGCAGGTCGATCCCCGGCTGGTGATAGACGCAGGTGTCGAAGAACACGTTGTTCATCACATGGCCCGACAGATCGGGCTTCTTGAGCATGTCCGCCAGCCCGCGATACCGCCCCCAGTGGTACGGCACCGCGCCGCCGCCGTGCGGGATGATGAAGCGCAGGGTCGGGAATTGCGCGAACAGATCGCCTTCGATCAATTGCATGAACGCAATCGTGTCCGCCGCGATGTAATAGGCGCCCGTCGCGTGGAGCCCTGGATTGCAGGATCCGGACACATGGATCATCGCGGGGACGTCCAGCTCGACCATCTTTTCATAGATCGGAAACCAGAACGGATCGGTCAGCGGCGGCGACTGGAAATGCCCGCCGCCGGGATCGGGATTCAGGTTGCAGCCAATGAATCCCATGCCGACACAGCGTTCGAGCTCGGCGACCGAGGCTGACAGATCGGCGCCCGGCGACTGCGGCAACATGCACACGGGGGCGAACACGTCCGGGTACAGCCCCGCGACCCGCGCGATCAGATCGTTGCAGGCCCGCGCCCACGCAATCGCGACACCCTGATCGCCGACATGCGGGGCCATGGCAGAGGCGCGGGGCGAAAAGATCGTCATGTCGGCACCTCGCTCGCGCAGCAGGCGCAGCTGGTTCGCCTCAATGGTTTCGCGGATCTCGTCGTCGGTGATGACTGGGTAGGGAGGGGCAGACTCGCCCGCCTTGAACGCCGCAACCTGCGCGGTCCGCCACGCATCGTGCGCCGGCGGCAGGACGGTATAATGGCCGTGGCAGTCGATGATCATGCGGCCATTTCCCTTTGTCGTCTCACGGTCCCGCGCGTCATCACCGGATCGACGCCGAGCGCTTCGAGTGTCTTCACCGACTCTTCCATTTCGGCGGCGCGTCGAAGCCCATGTGTTTTCATGCGTTCGAGATTATACGTGGCCTTTGCGGCCCAGCCGTCGCCGAGCGATGTCAGCACTTCGTCGGTTACGCCTGCCGCGTCGCCCGCCAGCGTCATCTCGGCGGTCAGGGCCTCGATCCCCTTGACCACGATCGAGCGGATCATCTTGATCGACGAGGCGCGACCCACGGTGTCGCCAACCGCGCGGATGTTGGTGAAGCCTGCCGCCGTCAGCCGTTCCACACCCGCATCGGCATCGGGTCCGGAAACGAGTAGTGGGACTGCTACCTGTGCGGGATAGACCGGCGCCATGACGGCGACGTCGAGATAGGCGACCCCGGCGGCAGCCAGCACGGCAGCGGCGGCGTGCTTGGTTTCGGGCGCGACACTGTTGAGGTCGCACCACAGCGTGCCCGGCGCGAGCAGGGAGGCATAAGTTTTCGCCGCGTCGAGGACGCGGTCGGCGGTAACCAGCGAAAGGACCAGTGTTGCGCCGTTGAGCGCGTCCTCGGGGAATTCGTGTGCGGCAACGCCATCGCGCTTAGCCGGATCGCAGTCATAGGCCGCCGACGCGGCAAGCCCGCCCTGCACAAAGGCACGTCCGGCTTCGCCATAGCCGATGATTGCAATCCGCTCCATGCGCGCTGTCTTCGCTGAGACTGGGCCACCCCGCCAATGCAAAGCCGGGCGATGCGATAAGTTTTATTGAACTGTATGCGGAATCGCTTCTTCCAGCGTTGCCAGAAACGCCCGTTGCAGCGCCGTCGGCCGCCACCCGCTGCGCGTCGTGATCCCGATGGTCCGCCGCAGCGCCGGAGGCGTCTCGCCAAGGACGATCAACAACCCCGCCTCGATCTCGACCGCGACTTGATCTGGCGACAAGAGGGTCAGGAAATCGGTTTCGCGGAGAATCTGGCGGATGGCGATCACCGATCCGGATTCGATGGGGACGTCGGGGACAGGCGTTCCGGCGTCCGCGAACATCGCCTGCCATTGCTGACGCAGCGGCGTGCCCTGTGCGGCGACAATCCACGGATACGCGGCCAACGAGCCGGTCGTCGGTGCCGTCCCCGCCAGCGGATGCCCCGCGCGCGCAACCACCATCGGCCGGTCGTCGAACAGCGCACGCTGATGCAGGTAGGGCTCTGAGGTATCGCGCAACGCGCCGATCAACAGGTCGAGCGCCCCGTCGCGCAACGGGTCGATCAGTTCGGCATGCGATCCTTCGATAATCGCCAGATGCACCTGCGGATGTGCGCGGTGGAACAGCGCCACTGCTCGGGGCAAAACTCGTGCCCGCGCCAGTGGCATTGCTCCGATGGCGATGCGCCCGCTTTCGCGCCCGGACAGAGCTGCCAGTTCGGCCAGCCCCGCCTCCAGTTCGGTCCGGGCAAGGCGATACGCGCGCGCCTGTTTACGCCCCGCTTCGGTCAGCTTGATCCCCTTGCCCTCGCGCACGACCAGTGCTCTGCGCAGCGCAATGCTCAGGTCGCCGATACAGCGGTGCAACGATGGTTGAGCGAGGCCGGTGGCCGCGCTCGCCCCGGCATAGCTGCCAGCGTCGGCGACCGCGATCAGCGCGCGCGCCTGTGCGGCGGTCACGCGCGGGCTGGCGATCAGGGCCAGTGCCGCCTCGATCCGGGGGATCATCACGCGCATTGCCTCGGTCGCGTCCATGCCGTCACTGCGGCGGCCGAACAGGGCTGTGTCCAGTTGCCGTTCGAGTTTGGCGATGGCCTGCGTCAGCGCCGGTTGGGTTACGGCAATTCGCACCGCCGCCGCCGCGACCGTACCGGTCTGCGCAACCGCGACCAGCGCGCGCAGGTGGCGAAGGTTGAAATCGAGCGGGTCCATGACGCTGAATTAGGATTAAGTTATCGCTGCCGTCCAGTTCGCATTTGCGCGTACGCCATTCTTCGCGCTTGGTCACAACAGGAGGATCGCATGACAGGAATTGTCGTCCAGCATATCGAGCGCGCCGATGCGGCGGTCATCGACGGCCTCGCGCAGTGCGGTGTTGCTACCGTGCACGAGGCGCAGGGACGCACCGGGTTGCTCGCGGCCTATATGCGCCCGATTTACACCGGTGCACGGATCGCGGGGTCGGCAGTGACGATCTCTTCCCCGCCGGGCGACAACTGGATGCTGCATGTCGCCATCGAACAGCTGCAGCCGGGCGATGTCCTTGTCCTTGCGCCGACGTCCCCGTGCGAGGACGGCTATTTCGGCGATCTGCTGGCAACTTCGGCACAGGCGCGCGGGTGTCGCGCGCTCATCATCGACGCCGGGGTTCGCGACGTGCGTGATCTGACCGAAATGAACTTTCCCGTCTGGTCGAAAGCGGTATCGGCGCAGGGAACGATCAAGGCGACGCTCGGGTCGGTCAATGTGCCGATCGTGTGCGCCAGTGCGGCGGTCCAGCCGGGCGACGTGATCGTGGCGGACGACGACGGCGTCTGTGTCGTCCCGCGTGCGAATGCTGCCGATGTTTTGGCCAAAGCACAGGCGCGTGAGGCGAACGAGGGCGACAAGCGCACCCGGCTGGGAAGCGGCGAACTCGGCCTCGATATGTACAAGATGCGCGAGAAGCTGGCTGAGATGGGCCTGAAATATGTCTGACGGCGTACCGTGCATGTGGATGCGCGGCGGCACTTCGAAGGGCGGCTATTTCCTGAAAGATGATCTGCCCGCTGATACCTGTGCCCGCGATGCCTTTCTGCTGCGGGTCATGGGCTCGCCCGACCCGCGCCAGATCGACGGCATGGGCGGTGCGGACCCGCTGACCAGCAAGGTCGCGGTGGTGAGCAAATCCGCGCGACACGGCGTCGATGTCGATTACCTGTTCCTGCAGGTGTTCGTCGATCAGGCCATCGTCACCGACCAGCAGAATTGCGGCAACATTCTCGCCGGGATCGGTCCGTTTGCGCTCGAACGCGGGCTGGTGGCGGCGACGGGCGACGAGACGCGCGTGACGATCTTCATGGAAAACACTGGCCAGATCGCAGTGGCTACCGTTTCCACGCCGGGCGGGGTCGTGAGCTACACCGGCGACGCCCGCATCGACGGTGTGCCCGGTACGGCGGCACCGGTTCCGCTCGAATTTCGCGACACTGCCGGGTCGAGCTGCGGTGCGCTGCTCCCTACCGGCAATGCGGTCGATATGATCGAGGGCGTCGCCTGCACGCTGATCGACAACGGGATGCCGTGCATCGTGTTGAACGCTGCCGACGTCGGTGCGACCGGGTATGAAGATCGCGAGACTCTCGACGCCGCCGAAGTGGTGAAGGCCAAGATCGAGGCGATCCGGCTGAAGGCCGGGCCGATGATGAACCTGGGCGATGTCGCCGATAAATCGGTGCCCAAGATGATGCTGGTTGCGCCCCCGCGGAATGGCGGTGCGGTCACCGTGCGCAGCTTCATCCCGAAACGCGCTCATGCCAGCATCGGCGTCCTCGGGGCGGTCAGCGTCGCCACCGCCTGCCTGATCCCCGGATCGCCCGCAGCCGAGGTCGCCTCGGTGCCGGATGGCGTGCGCAAGACGCTGTCGGTCGAACATCCGACCGGCGAAATGACATGTGTTCTGGAAACCGACGCAGCGGGCGACGTGGTCTCCGCCGCGCTGCTGCGCACGGCGCGCAAATTGATGGATGGAGTGGTGTTCGGATGACGCGTAGCCAAACCTGGGTCGATGCCCCGTCGAAACCCCGTTACGCGCCCCCGGCAGGCGCGGTGGACGCGCATGTCCATGTCTTTGGGCCTGAGGCAGACTTCCCGTTTAGCCCGGCGGCGAAGTATCACCCTGAGGACGCGACGCCCGAAATGCTGTTCGCACTGCGCGATCATCTGGGCCTCAGCCGCAATGTGATCGTGCAGGCAAGCTGTCACGGCACCGACAACCGCGCGACGCTGGCCGGGATTTCGAAGTCGAACGGCCGCGCGCGTGGCGTTGCCGTGGTCGATCCCGACATTGGCATCGACGAGCTGAAGGCGCTCCATGCCGGCGGCATTCGTGGGGTACGCTTCAACTTCCTGAAGCGCCTCGTCGACAATGCGCCCAAGGACAAGTTTCTGGAGATCGCCAAGAAGATCGAGCCACTCGGCTGGCATACCGTCGTCTATTTCGAGGCCGATATTCTCGAGGAAATGATCTCGTTTCTCGAAGCCATCCCGACCGTCATCGTCGTCGATCACCTTGGCCGCCCGGACATCGCGCAGGGGCCGGACGGTGCCGACATCACCGCGTTCAAGGCGCTGCTCGACAGCCATCCGAACATCTGGACCAAGGTGTCGGGCGCCGAACGCCTGTCGCCGATGGGGCCGCCGTTCGACGATTTCGTCGAGGTCATCCGCCCGATCGTCGAAAGCTATCCCGATCGCGTGCTGTGGGGGACCGACTGGCCGCACCCGAATATGGAGCACCGCATTCCCGACGACGGCCAGCTGGTTGATGTCGTCCCCCGCATCGCGCCGACGGCAGAGCTGCAACGCAAGCTGCTGGTCGACAATCCCATGCGGCTGTACTGGCCTGAAGAACTTTGATGGTGCCGGCTGCGGCTATTGCCCAACCTTGGGGATCGTAAGTTCGGCGACGCTGTTCCGCGCCATCTCCTGAAAGCCGCGCATGATGCCTTCATAGACATCGATCCGCACATCGAAAGGCCGATGGCCGCGCTGGTTGGAGATCATCTGCGAGGTGACGGCCGGGTTCTGCCCGGTAAGCGCCCCGCCGAGTGCCGCACCCAGCGCGCCGCCGAGTGCGCCGAATCGCATGCCGCGCTGTACTTCGAGATTTGTCGTCTGCGTTCGCTCCCAGACCTCGTTGCCGTTTGCGATGTCGCGCAAGCGATAGGTCACAACGCTGCGATGATGCGCGCCCGTCGCCAAAGGCGTGATCGCCATCGAACGAACCTCGGCAGTCAGCTCATAACGGGCAAGCTCCGGCTTGTTCGCCAACAGCCCGTTTCGTTTGAGCGCCGCGCGGTATGTCCGCGTGAACCATCCGTTGGCAGGTTCGACATCCGATGCCGACGTGAACACCACGTCTCCGACGTCGGATGGCACCACATTTCGAAGGCTCGGCCCGCCGGTTGCCGCTCCGATCCGGACGGCACCGACCAAGGCAATTGCGGGAACCGACAGACCCATTTGGGGTGCAACGAGCCCGGTTGCGAGCATCGCGTCCGCACTCTTTGAAGGCGCGAGATTACCGGGGGCTGGCTGCGCCGGAGCGTCGCCACGCCGGAAAGACGCAGGCGATGGCGTAAGACTCGGCGGTGCGATGGCCGTAACCGGACGCGCCGGTTTCGCCGGAACCTCGTAAAGGGCCGCTGGGGCGACCGGATTTTCGACAGCCGCCAAGACGACGGGCTTGGCCGGTGTTTGCTGGGGTTCGGGGCGCGACGGCGCCTGGGGTGCCGGGCTGGCCGTGTCCAGTGACTCAACGATGGGCAGCGGCGGCAAGGGCTCGAAGGTCGTCTGGGCGTGCGCGGCGCCTCCCACGCAGACCGAGAGAAGTCCAAGCGACGTCAGCTCGGATGATCCAATCTTGAAACGCATCTCGCTCTCCCGAATGGGGAGGCGTTAGGCATGGACGCGTTAAAGCGGCGTTACCCGTTGGTGCGCTATCCGCCTGCGGGGATCGCAGGAAGCGGACAGCTTTCATATCTCATTGGTATATAAAAAAGTTGCATTCGGTAGCGGCACAGGTCGCTACCGAACACATCGCTTTATCGGGGAGACCGGCCCCCCCAATCTGGTTTCCGAACGATCTTTCTCAGAAGGCTGCGGTGACCGAAAACAAGATTTTGCTGCTTGCAATCGAGCTTCCATCCTTCGTGCTCGAGAAGTTCGGTTGCAAATATGCCGAACCCGCCTGTGTGATATCGGTATCGACGTACGAAACACCCAGCGTTACCGGTCCGATCAGATAATCCGCGCCGAGCATCCAATCGATATACTCGCCGGTCGGGGCAACGCTGGTGCCGTTGGGGCCGAGGCCTGGATTGCCCTTCGAATAGCCGATGTGCCCCTTCACCGTCACCGCCGTGCCGGGAATCCCCGAACTGGCGTCGCCCCACAGATAAAGGTTGTCCTCGCTGTCACCGACACGGCTTTGGGGCGTGTTGCTCCAGTTGCCGAGTGCCTGCTGCTTGGGCGCATAGGCAACCCCTGCGAGCAGCGTGACCGGGCCAGCGGTACCGCTTACCTTGACATAGGGTTCGGCAAAGTCGGTTTTGCTCGCGCCGCCGGGGTACATGTACCAGGTCAGGCCAACATCGATTGTGCCGTTCCCGATCGTCCGTTTGTAGCCACCGAACAGGTCGAGCTCGAGGTTCGGACCACCGAACGTGCCCCAGCCCGCCAGGTTGGATCCCCAGGTACCGGCGTAAAAGCCGCTTTCATGGGTGACCGTGATGCCCCCTTGGAGAGCGAAGCCCTTATCGGATTGCGAGACGCCGCGAAACCGGTAGTCGCTGACCACGCCGACACTGCCCGAAACCGTAATCGGCTTGGGCGGTTCGGTCTGCGCAAGTGCCGGCGTCGCGCAAAACAATGCAACGACGAGCGGAGCGGATATTTTCATAGGAACGTTCCCCTTATTCGGTTCTGTTCCCACCTGCGCCCCGCAGAGCGCAGTCCTCTCGGCTTTTTCAAGCCGGGGCTGTGTCCGCTGCGAAGGCCTTCAGAATGCCCAAGACTTTTGGCTGGATCGTTTCAGAATTGTATCAAAGAATTGCTGGACGCTGCGGGCGTAGGTGGCCAATTGTGTCAGGTGATAGGGCGATCCGAGAAGTTGGATGTCGTCTGCGCAGTTGCACCCGCGCCGTAATCCATGGTTGCTAGCGGGAAAGGGGGAGCCGGATGGAGACCGAGAGCCCTCCCTCCGGGTGATTAGAGAGCGTCAGCGTGCCGCCCTCGGCCTCGACGACGCCGACGACGATTGCGAGGCCCAAGCCAAAGCCCTTTGTGTTGCGCGCGCGCGACTCATCGAGTCTGAAAAATGGCCGGAGCACTTCTTCGAGGCGCTCGTCGGGGATGCCCGGGCCGTCGTCCTCAACGGTCAGCTGCACATGGGCGTCGTCCGGTTGCTCCAGCCGCAGCCGAACTTGTCCGCCGTAATGCAGTGCGTTTTCGATCAGGTTCGAGATTGCCCGTCGTACGGATGATACCCGCAAACGGGTTTCCAAGTGGTCGGGCCCAAAATATTGCGCGTCGTCGCCACGATCGGCGGCGTTGTCGATCAACGTGGCGGCAATCACCGCGAGGTCGGCCAGCGCAGGCTTTTCGGGATCGCTGTCACCCCCCAGAAAGGCCAGCAACGAGCCGATCATCCCGTCCATCTCGTCGATGTCGTTGCCCGACTCTGCCCGCTGCTGTGAATCGACGAGCGAGTCGAGGCGCAACCGGAGCCTTGCCAGCGGCGTCCGCAGATCGTGACTGACAGCGGCCAATGCCTGCGTCCGGCTTTCAATCAGCAAATGGATGCGCGCCTGCATTTCGTTAAAGGCATGGATTAATCCCTTGATTTCTGGCGTTCCCTCCTCGGGCAAGGGTTCGCGCCAGCCCAGTCCGACCTGGCGGACTGCATGATTGAGCTTGCGCAGTGGCTGCAGGGTCGACCGGATCAGCACGGCACTGAAGAACAGGAGCAAAACGGCCGGAATTAAGGCCCGGAGCACCCGTCCGACGGAGAGCTGCCAGCCGCTGGACATGCCGATCATCTTGAACGTCATCCAGCTGCCGTCGCCGAGCCTCAAGGTTCCCGAAACCGTCGATCCGTCGCCGATCGCGGGAGTAGCAAAATGCATTTCAGTACGCGCAAGTTTCGGTTCCCAAGCGACAATCTGGCGCTGCATGCTGTCCAGCTGGGGGACGAACGTACGGATCGGTGGCTCTGCCTTGCTCCAACCTACGCGGTAGTGGTCAGTGTCGAGGTCCTTGGCGAGCGTCGCGCGCTCGGTACCGGGCCGACTCTCGAGCAACTTGCGCGACACTTCCAGGTGTTCGGCAAGACGGTGCGCCTGATCTTCGCGCAACGATAGTTCCGATGCCCGCTCATAGAAAATGGTGTTGGCGCTGAACTCCACGACGACCGTCATCAGCAAGATGACGACGAGCTGCCTGAACAATCCCCCAGACAGAAGGTTCGATCGTGTCAGGATCGGATTACTTTCGCACGCAACATGTAGCCGATGCCCCGAACTGTGACGATGGGAGCCTCCCGTCCCACCGCCGACATCTTGCGGCGCAAGCGACTGACAAGGACATCGATACTGCGATCAGAACTGTCGCCAAGGCGGGTCCGCGACAGTTCGATCAGGCGTTCGCGCGCGATCACCCGCTGCGGTTGGGCAATGAAGGTTGCAAGCAAGTCGAACTCTGCCCCGGTGAGATCGAGTGTCGCGCCGCTTTCCGCCCGCAATTCGCGGCGCGGGAAATTGACCGACCATCCGTCGAACGACGCCTCGTTCTGGCGATCTTCGCCAAGGGTGGTTTCCCCCGTCTTCCTGCGCAGGACCGCCCGAATACGGGCGATGAGTTCTCGGGTGCCGAACGGCTTGGCCAGATAATCGTCGGCACCCAGTTCGAGGCCGACGACCCGGTCGGCCTCGCTGCCGCGCGCACTGACAAAGATGATCGGCACATCGCTGTTCCGACGGATCTGACGGCACAGGTCGATTCCATTGGTGCCCGGCAACATGATATCGAGCACGACGAGATCGACCGGGTTGCCTTCCAGGGCGATCCACATTTCGGGTGCAGTGCCGGCAGTTTGCACCGCATAGCCATGCTCGCGCAGCGCGCGGGCGGTGAGCGTGCGGAGCGCAGGATCATCTTCGACGAGAACAATTGAAGGTTCGGTCACAGGATGCAGTGTTCTCGTAGCGGAATGATCGACGTTACCTAGTTTGAGCAGATTGGTAGTTCAACCGACACGACTGATCCCGGGATTATGAATGCGTCCCAGCAATCATTTGTTACCGTCAAGCAACTCTCCTGCCGTCGGCCGGACATGCTTTATCACAGTGTGGAAAGAGTTTGGAACATCGGCGGGCCTAACTGGTGGTCTAACGTCGAAAATCCGGAGGTTTTATGCGTTGCTTGAACGTTGCCCTGATTTGTGGCTTGCTTGGCGCCGCACCTGCAAGTGGCGAATCTCTGTCCGACACGCATCTGATGCGTTGGGCGCCGTCGGGCAAAGTGCCTTCGGTAACCTACCACCCTTTGAAACGCGCATGTGGGCAAACGGCAAAGCCTGTTCACCTCTCTGGCAAGACACACTTCAATCCCGGGGCAGCCGCCACTCGGTCCTGCGCTAAGGATGTCAGCGATGAAGCCCGCAACGGCATGACACCCACGGCGTCGGCGGCCAAGGGCTAGCGAATCGGCTGATCGACAACCGTTTGGGCCTGACCGGACAAAAAGGGTGTCCGGACATGCTTCGTGAGACTGCCCATTTTCCCGCTTTGGTCTGATGGTTTGATGGTGGGCGGAGGCGGTATGGCGAGGGACGAGGCCAAGGTTCGACTGCGCGACGTCGTGCGCTGGGCGGGGCCGATTCTGGGTCCCGATCAGGCATTTTTCAGCTTGGCGATCGTGTATGGCGTTGGCATCGGCATGTTGTCGCTTGCGACGCCCATATCCGTGCAAATGCTGATCAACAGCGTTGCCAATACCGCCCTCCCAGCGCCGTTGTTCACGCTCGCAGGGATCCTGTTTGTGCTGCTGATGCTTTCGGCATTGCTCAGCGCCTTCCGCGTGCACTTGATGGAAGTTTTCCGCCAGCGGTTCTTCGCGCAACTGGTCGCTGAAATCACCCTGCGTGCGGTACATGCTCGCAATCCGTTTTTTACCGACGAGCGCGCTGGCGATCTGTTCAATCGCTATTTCGAAGTGATGAACATCCAGAAGGCGATCCCTTCGCTGCTGATCGGCTTGTTCACGATCCTCCTGCAGTCGGTCGTCGGCTTCGTCGTCACCTCTTTTTACCACCCGTTTTTCCTGGTTTTCAACCTGATCTTCATCACGACGGTCTGGCTGATCTGGCGCATCTGGTCGCGCGGCGGGATGACCACTGCCGTCGCGCTCAGTCATGCGAAATACGACACGGCGCATTGGCTCGAAAGCGTCGGTGCATCGAACGGCTTCTACAAATCGGGGCGCCACATCGCCTTTGCGATCGAGAAGTCGGAGGCGATGACGGAGTCCTATATCACGGCCTATCGTCGGCATTTCCGCTACAGCTTTTCGCAGACAGTGGCGTTTCTGGTGCTCTACGCGGTGGCGAGTGCCGGTTTGCTGGCGCTCGGGGGCTGGCTGATTATCCAGGGTCAACTCTCGATCGGGCAACTGGTCGCCGCAGAGCTGATCCTGTCCGGCATTTTCTATGGCGTTGGTCAGCTTGGACCCTATCTCGATACCTTCTACGATCTTGTTGCCGCGCTCGAGGAACTCGGCCTTCTCTACGCTATTCCCCAAGAAGCGGCGGGGCGCGAGTCGGCCTATGTTGCGGGCAGCGGCGATCTCGTTTTTTCCGGCGTCAGGGTCGATGACATCGCGCTCGAATGCAGCGTGCCGTCAGGCGCCAAGGTGGTTGCCGCAGCCGATGCAGATACGCAGCGTTTGTTTGCGCTGTTGCTGAAACGCCATCGGCGTCCCGATAGCGGTTTCATCACCCTAGGCGGCGCCGATATCGGCACGCTGGATATCTACCAATTGCGTAGCGACGTGATCGTGCTCGATCGTCCGACGATTGTCGAAAGTTCTATCATCGATTATCTCGCGCTCGCTGCTCCCGGACAAAGCTCGCGTGACATCATGTCCGTCCTCGAAGTCGTCGGTCTCGACCGCCGCATCGGTCGGCTCCCCGACGGTCTGAACACGATCTTGTCATCGACAGGCTGGCCGCTGGCCTTGCACGAGGTGATGCGGCTCAAATTCGCCAGCGCGTTGCTCGCACAGCCGAGAATTCTGGTGCTCTCGCCGCTGTTCGAACTGATTCCGACCTCCGAACTTGACCGGATGTTCCACGCTTTGCGCGCAACCGCGACAACGACGATCTACTTTACCAACCGCTCCAGCTTCGCCGAGCTCGACGGCTATCTCTGGCTCGGGCGCGGCAATCAGCGGATTCTGCAGGAACGGGCGACGTTTGATGCGCTCCGCACCTCGATCAGGGAGCGCGCCGATGCAAATGCACGCTGAGCAGATGGGGCAATTCAAAACACTGCGTGAGCTCCGAACCCCCAGGATCCTGAGAACTGTAGGGATTATCCTCGCGGTCGGAATTGCTCTATCCGTGGTCGCTCTTGTTTACGTGCCCTGGGTGCAGACAGCGTCCGGCACGGGCTCGGTTACCGCGCTCGATCCGCGTGATCGGGTGCAGAACGTCAACGCACTCGTGCCCGGTCGGATCGACACGTGGTATGTCACCGACGGCAGCGTCGTGAAGCGGGGCGATCCTATTGCGCGAATCATCGACAATGACCCGTTGTTGCTCGACCGACTAAAGGCAGAACGTGCGCAAAAGCTCGCCGAAATCGATGCCGCGCAGCAGGCAGCGCTTACCGCAGCCCTCGATGTCGAGCGGACAGGATCACTGTTTCGCGAAGGGCTGGCCGCGCGCCGCGATTATGAAGCCGCCCAGATCAAGGTCGCCGATTACCGCGCCAAGATCGCGCAGAGTCGTGCGGCGATCACCAAGGTGGACGTGGATCTGAGCCGTCAGTCGGCGCAGATCGTTCGCGCCCCCCGCGATGGCCGCATTCTGCGGATCAACGCGGGCGACAGCGCGACCCTGGTCAAGCAGGGCGACGTGCTGGCAACCTTTGCCCCCGAGGAATCAGGGCGCGTGGTCGAGCTTTATGTCGATGGCCGCGACGTGCCGCTGATCCAGCCCGGCCGCCGCGTTCGCCTCGAGTTCGAGGGCTGGCCTGCCATTCAGTTCAGCGGCTGGCCATCGATCGCACAGGGAATGTTCGACGGACGCGTTCGGGCGATCGACTTGTCGGCGTCGGACAGCGGGCTGTTCCGCGTCCTCGTCGAACCCGCGCCCGATCGCGCACCGTGGCCGCGCCAACCCTACGTCCGGCTCGGTGCCAAGGTGCGGGGCTGGGTGCTGATGGACACGGTTTCGGCCGGATTCGAATTGTGGCGCCAGCTGAATGACTTTCCCCTCCAGTTCGAACGGCCCGGCGACGCGAAGGAAAACCCGCCATCGCAGAACAAGTCCGATGCCAAATAGCGTCTTGCGGGCCTGCTGGACCCTGCTGTCGCTGGCGCTTGCCGGCGGAGCATCGGCGCAGCGGCCGCTGACCCTGAGCGAGGTATTGGACTCGTCGCGCCGCCATGCGCCGCAGGTGCTCGAGGCGATCGCCAAAGTTCGTCAGGCCGAGGGCAAGGCGCTTGCCGCAGAAGGTGCGTTCGACACCGTCATCAAGGCCGAAGGCGAAGCCCGGTTATCGGGATATTATGACGGCCGCATCGCGCAAGGCACGCTGACGCGCCCGATCGAAAGCATGGGCGGCAGCCTTTACGGCGGCTATCGCGTTTCGGACGGGCGATTTCCGGTTTATGAAGACGACCGGTTCACCAACCGGCTAGGCGAAGTCAAAGTGGGAGCGGTCCTTTCGCTGATGCGTGACCGGTTAATCGACGACCGCCGGTTTTCCCGGAGCAACGCGCGAATCGACGTCGACATCGCCGAGGCCGAGCGCTTGTTGACCGCAATCGGCACCCAGCGCCGCGCGATCGGGGCGTATAACCAATGGGTCGCGGCGGGCTTGAGGCTGTCGGTTTACCGCGATCTGCTAAAGATCGCGCAAGAACGGCAAGTCGGATTGCGACGTCAGGTCCAGCTCGGCGCGCGGCCCGGCATCATCCTGACCGAGAATGAACAGAACGTCCTGCGCCGCGAAACACTGGTCGTGCGGGCCGAACAAGACCTCGCTGCCGCTGCGAACGCGCTGTCGCTGTTCCTGCGCGATACGAATGGGGCCCCCTTGCTGCCAGATAATGCCCGTTTGCCGGCTGCCTTTCCGCCGCTCGCCGGTCCAAGCCGCAATCCGCGCTTGAGGCTGGACGCGCGTCCCGACCTGCGCCAGCTGGACATGCGTCTCAAGCAGTCAACCGACCGGCTTGCGCTCGACCAGAACAGCCTGCAGCCGAGGCTCGACCTGAAGCTCGAAGCCTCGCAGGATATTGGCCCTGTTGGTGAAGGGGGGCGCTCCCGGGTCGGTACCGAGACCAAAGTGGGCCTGAGCTTCACGCTCCCGCTCGAACGCCGCGTTGCCAAAGGCCGGATCGATCAGACGATTGCGGAAATCGACGCGATCCGGCGCAAGCGTCAGCAAACCGAAGAGCAGATTGTCGCCGCCATCGACGCGCTCGCCATCGACGTGCGCGCGACCGGGCAGCTGCGCGCGCTAGCCGAGGCGGAGCAGGACAGAGCGACATTGATGGCCCGCGCCGAAAATCGCCGCTTCATGATGGGCGCCAGCGACTTCTTTCTGGTCAACGTCCGCGAAGAAGCTGCCGCCGACGCTGCCATCCGCAAGCTCGATGCGGCCTATCGCGAAGTGGTGGCGCATGCCGAACTGGCAGTCGCCGCTGTCGATCTGCCAACGCTTGGTCTGGATTAGCGGCTTTTATCGAAGCCAGTTTGGTGCCGGCTGCAGGAATCGAACCCGCGACATCCAGTTTACAAAACTGGCGCTCTACCAACTGAGCTAAGCCGGCCACGTTGGTTGGCGCTCCCTAGCCTCATCGGATACCGAACGTCCAGCCTTCGGTATGGCGGACGGCGTCAATTCCGTCGGGCGACCACAAAGCGGGCTCGTCGGCCACCGTCCGCAGCCATGCCGCCGCCAGCAGCGCGTCGGTGGCGTGGTCGGTATAGCGGGGCAGGAGCGTGTGGGGCTCGCTGGCCAGCGTCGCCAGGGCCTCGTCGAGCGCCGCGGCATCGCGAACCTTGCTGCGGCCCTTGGCAATCCCGGCGGCGCGTGCGGCAAGCGTCGTATAGATTTCGACGACGACCGATCCGGAGTCGGGAACAGCATCGACCGGCCACAGCGGCAGTTTTCCCTGCAGCCGGTGGAGCATCCGCATCCCGGTGAGGCTCGATTTGCCGACCTGCGCCGCGCCGACCAGGTTGAAATTGCTGTAGGGGCTGAGGCCTTGTTCGCGCTGCCCGCGTTCGGTCACGCGCAGCCGCCCGCGTCCGGCGGGAAACAGGTCCCCGGTCCGCCCGCCGTGGCGGCGAAAATGGCGGCTGGCTTCGGGATGATCGACGAAGCTGTTCGCTGACAGATGCGGCTCGTCGGCGCAGACGGCTTCGACCAGTGCCCATAAGCTGCGGGTGTCGGCGGGGCTTTCGGCCCAGCCCGGAAAAAACGCCCCGCAATCGTCGAACGCGAGCGACGTACTAAGATCAAGCCCGACCAGCGTATCGGTCGGCAGATCGGTCAGCAACCAGTCGAGCACGTCGGAGCGAGACCAGATATGGCCGGGTCGGACCAGCACAGGGGCGTCATGACCCGCACCGCACACCGCCACCGCAATCCCCGGCTGCCGCGCACCAACCGCGCCGGACCAGTCGATGGCGACGAAATTGGTGAAGCGGACCGTCACGCTTTCTTGCGTGGCCGCGGCTTCGGTCGGCTCCGCGCCCAGCTGTGGGCGGCATCGATCATCGCATAGACCCGCTCGGGATCGGGCGTATCGAAGCGCACCAGCACGCCGGGCCAGCCGACATAGTGCGGCGTCTGCCAATAGGTGTCGGGATCGGTTTCCTTGAGCATCTCGATCGTGTCGAGATCGATCATCAGAAGGAAAGATCCGGCCTCGCGCCCGACGCCAACGATGGCGCGACCATTGGTCTTTACGGAGGGGGTGCCATAGTGATTGTCGAGCACAGTATGCGGCAGCGTCAGGCCATAGGCCAGCACATCGTCGTAGGTCATCCGCGCTCGCTCCGCAGCTTGTCCCAGTATGCGATCCGCTCGGCGATCTTCGCCTCGAATCCGCGTTCGACGGGCTCATAGAATTTCGCGGGTGTCATTTCGTCAGGCCAGTAGTTCGCGCCGGAAAACCCCTCATCGGTGTCGTGGTCGTACGCATAGTCCTTGCCGTAGCCGAGGTTTTTCATCAGCTTGGTCGGGGCGTTGACGATGTTCATCGGCGGCATCAGCGATCCAGTGTCGCGCGCCGACCGCCATGCCGATTTCTGTGCAGCATAGGCTGCGTTCGATTTGGGTGCAGTCGCTAGATACAGGCATGCCTGCACGATTGCGAGTTCGCCCTCGGGGGAACCGAGGAAATCATACGCGTCCTTGGCGGCGAGGCACTGGACCAACGCCTGCGGGTCGGCAAGACCAACGTCCTCGCTCGCGAACCGGACGAGGCGGCGCAGCACGTACAGGGGCTCCTCGCCCGCGACGAGCATCCGCGCCAGCCAGTACAGTCCGGCCTGCGGGTCCGACCCGCGCAGCGACTTATGCAGCGCGCTGATCAGATTATAATGCCCTTCCCGGTCCTTGTCGTACACAGGCATCCGCCGGTGGAGCAGCGCGGCCAGCGCCTGCGGGTCGAGGGGCTCGGCGATCTCGACCGAAAACAAGGTCTCCGCCTGATTGAGCAGGAAGCGCCCGTCGCCATCGGCGCTGGCGATCAGGGCATCGCGCGCATCGAGCGTCAGGGGCAGGGCGCGGTCCTCGGCGGCCTTTGCGCGGACGAGCAACTCGCCGAGCGCCGCCGCATCGAGCCGGTGGAGGACGAGCACCTGCGCACGGCTGAGCAAGGCGGCGTTGAGTTCGAAACTCGGGTTTTCCGTCGTCGCCCCCACCAAGGTGATCGTGCCGTCCTCGACAAAGGGCAGAAAACCGTCCTGTTGCGCGCGGTTGAAGCGGTGGATCTCGTCCACGAACAACAGGGTGCGCTGGCCGAGTGTCGCGGCACCTTTGGCGGCGGCGAAAACGCGCTTCAGGTCGGCCACGCCGGAAAACACCGCCGAGATGCTTTCGAAGCGCAAACCCACCGCGTCGGCCAGCAGGCGCGCAATCGTCGTTTTGCCGGTGCCTGGTGGTCCCCACAGGATCATCGACGCCAGCTTGCCCGCCGCCACCATCCGCCCGATCGCGCCGTCGGGGCCGGTCAAATGATCCTGCCCGACGACTTCGGCGAGTGTCGCGGGGCGCAGGCGGTCGGCCAGTGGTGGTGGCGGGGCAGGGGCGGCGAACAGGTCGGTCATGGTACCCCTAGATAAGCGTTCGAAAGAATTTTGCACGGCACTTCTTGACACATTCAAGATATATCGTAGATAGCATTTGTGATAACGAAAGGATTATAGATGTTTCACAGGAACCGAGAGCGCGGCCAGGGGCCGGGCGGTTACTTTGCCGTTTGGGGCCATGGCGGTCGCATGGGCGGGATGATGATAGGCCATGGTCGCGGACTTCGCGGCGGTAGTGATGGCAGCGGCCGTGGTGGTCGCCGCCGGGTATTCGACGGCGGCGAGCTGAAGCTCGTCCTGCTCAAGCTGATCGCCGACGCTCCGCGCCACGGCTACGACCTGATCCGCGAGATCGAGGAGCTGACCGGTGGTGCCTATGCACCCAGCCCTGGCGTCATTTACCCGACGCTGACCCTGCTCGAAGACATGGGCCTGATTGCGGCGACCGTTGACGGCACCAAGAAATCGTTTGCCGTTACCGAAGCCGGAACGGCCGAACTGACGGCCAAGGCCACCGAAGTTGCGGCGCTGTTCGACCGGCTTTCGGAAATGAGCGCCATGCGCGCCAAGACCGATGGCGCGCCGATCCGGCGCTCGATGGGCAATCTGCGCGCGGTGCTTCAAAATCGACTGACCGCCGACGATGTCACGCCCGAAATGCTGCACGATGTCGCCGCGATCATCGACGACGCCGCGCAGAAAATCGAACGACTGTGACGGTCTATTCGACGACCGCGCAGGTCCCGACGAAGAGCGGCAGCCGCTATCTGCAACAGCTTTGCAAGCATTGGCAGCACAACATGCCCGTCGAATTCACGGCGGCACAGGGCACGGTCAGGTTCGCCCGCGATGCGCGCGGGGCTGACTGGCCAGGTGACGGGCTGGTCACGATGGTCGCCCATCCGGATGCGCTCGAATGCCGGATCGAGGCGACGGCGGAGGGGCAACGCGACGGCCTGAAAGGGGCGCTTGCCCGTCACCTCGACCGTTTCGCCTTCCGCGAGGCGCCGCTGACATTCGATTGGGTGGACGGCTAGCGTCCGCGCCGCCGTTCGATCACCTCGATGTATTTCGCGGCCAGCGCCCCGTTGACCGCGTCCCAAGTGTAGCCGCCCGCGACCTTTTGCCCGGCCGCCCCGGCGGCGTGGGCCGCGACACGGTCGGTGGCATAATGCTCGATCGCGTTCGCATAGGCCGCGATGTCGCGCGGGCTGACCAGTGCGCCGGTAATGCCATCGGTGACCAGGCTCGACGTGCCCGTCGCGTCCGCGCCCACGACCGGTAACGCGCAGGCCATTGCTTCGGAAGTGACGTTGCCGAATGTCTCGGTGACGCTCGGTTGCAGCAACAGGTCGGCCGAGGCGATGGCGCGGCCGAGGTCGGGCCCCGCTTGATGCCCGGCAAAGATCGCATCCGGCACCTGTTCGGCAAAGCTTTCGCGGGCGGGGCCGTCGCCGATGACCAGCACCTTGTGCGCGATGCCGCGCCGTTTCAGCTCGACGATCACGTCGCCGAACACGTCGATCCCCTTTTCCAGCACGATCCGTCCGAAGAAGGCGATGACGAAGTCGTCGTCGGCGATGCCCAGCGACCGCCGCCATTCAAGGCTGCGGGCCCCGGCGTTGAATATCTTGTGGTCGATGCCGCGCGACCAGATACCGATGTCGTCGTTCATCCGTTCGGCGCGCAGCACGGTGGCCATCGATTCCGATGGCGCGACGATGGCATCGCATTTCCGGTAGAAACGGCGCTGCAGTGCGATCGTGGCCGGCGCGAGAAAGCCGAAGTGATAATAGCGCAGATAGGTCTCGAAGCGGGTATGAACCGAGGCGAGCACTGGCAGATCGTGCGCCTTGGCATAGCGCACGGCGCTGTGGCCCAGAAACTCCGGCGCAGAGACATGGATGATATTGGGCCGGAACGCATCCACATCCGCGCGCCTGTCACCCAGCCCCAGCGGTACCCGGTACTCGGGGCGAAGCGGGACCTGTAGCGACCGAACGCCTATCAGGTCGCCCGTCGGCTCGAATGCGGGGTGTTCGACGACCGGCGAATAGATGCGCACCGCCGCTCCGTTGTCGAGCAGCCAGCCGACAAGATTGTTCAGCGCCCGGTTCGCCCCGTCGCGGATGTAGTTGTAATTGCCGCTGGTCATGGCGATGCGAAGGTCGGAGATCTGCATTGTCGGCGGCGTTAGCGTGTGTTGCCCGCCAGTTCCACATCTGCCCACACCGGCAAATGATCGCTGGCGCGGGTGGCGAGGGGGCTGTGGTGGACGCCGCAGGCGGCAATGCGGGTATCGTGGTCGACCATGATCCGGTCGAGCCGCCCGACGGGCCGGCGGCTGTGGTAGCTCGCACCGGTCGGCGCAATTCGCAAAAGACGCGCGAAATCGACCAGGCACCCGGCATGGGGGCGCCATTCATTGGTGTCGCCCATCACGATCGTGGGGCAGGGATCGCGTTCGGCCAGCGCCGCCGTAATCGCATGACCCTGTCGCCGCCGGTGCAGCCCCGACAGGTCCAGGTGCATTCCGACGACACGTAAAGGTGCACCGTCGATGGTCAGATCGGCCATCACCGCCCCGCGTGGCTCCAGCGTCGGCAGGGTCAGCCGTGCGGCATGCTCGACCTTGATGCCCTTGCGCACGAGCAGGGCATTGCCGTGCCAGCCGATACTGCCCGCGCGCGCAGCAACATCAACGACGGTATAGGGCGAATGATGTTCGATCATCGCGACCGGCAGCGCGGCCAGCCGCGCTCCGAACCGCCGGTCGGCCTCCTGCAACGCCACGACGTCGGCATCGACCTCGTTCAGCACGGCCAGGATGCGCAGCGGTACGCGCCGACGGTCGGTACCCATTGCCTTGCGGATGTTATAGCTCGCGACCCTCAGCATTGCGGGTGCGAATAGACGGGGACGCACAAAGTTGCACGATCCCTCTTGAAATCGGCTTTTGCGGTCCCAGTTTTAGAGAGTGCGGGCCGGGCCCCTCTGGCGACAGCGTCTTCGTATGCTTCGTGATGTCGGACCGCACCGGGCGAATGCCCGGTGATTGGTGGTCCGGTTTTCGTCCGAACGCACGACCTCCAAGATCATCGGACATCCGCTCGCCGAACATCGATTTGTTCTCGAGAGGAGTCCTGACGTGAACCCGCTACTGAACCGAATGAAGCTGATCCATGCCCGGCTCGATGCGGAAGTCCGCCGCGAGCTGACGGCGCGTTTTCCCGATCAGGGCCGCGTTGCCCGCCTCAAGAAATTGAAGCTGGCGATCAAGGATCAGCTACACCGAACCGCACCGCGCGCAATCCGCGTGGGCTGACGGGGGCGACTGGCGGCGATCTGCCCTGAGTCCGCCGCCAGTCGCTTTGTCGTGGGCAGAAATCCGGGTCCTATTGTTCCGGGCGTGCCGAATTCAGAGAAGCAGCTTCGTCCCGACCATGACCAACACGGCTGCCAGGATGGGACGCAGCAGCCGGTCGGGCGCACGACTGCCGATCAGGCTGCCGACGATGACGGCGGGAACCGACCCCACCAGCAGGCTGGCAAGCAAGGTGAGATCGACCGTGCCGATCAGCCAGTGGCCGAGGCCCGCGACCAGCGTCAGCGGCACGGCATGGGCAATGTCCGATCCCACGATTCGTGCGACCGGCATCCCCGGGTACAGCACGATCAGCGCGGTCACGCCGATAGCGCCTGCGCCGACCGATGAGATGGACACCAGAATCCCAAGGATCAGGCCCAAGACAATAGTCGCAATTCCCCGGTGGCTGGCGTCGCGTGTCCCGAATGTCCGCGTTGCCCACACGACGATCTTCGTTCGGAACAGGATGGCGACCGCCGTGGCGATCAGTGTTGCTCCCAGCACCAGGGTGATAGCGTGCTGGGTGGCGACCCCCGGCTTCCCCAGTGCGTTGAGCGCGACCAGCGTGACGACAGCACCCGGCAAGCTGCCCGAAGCGAGCCGCCGCACGATCTGCCAGTCGACCGTCCCGCGAAACCCGTGAACGCCGCTACCGACCGTTTTGGTCATGGAGGCGAACAACAGGTCGGTGCCGACCGCCGTCGCCGGCGCAAAGCCGAACATCAGCACCAGCAGCGGCGTCATCAGCGACCCGCCGCCGACGCCGGTCATCCCGACCAGCAGCCCGACGAGCGCCCCTGCAATCGCATGAGATGGGTCGATGTGCAGCAGCGTCGTTTCCCCGTAGACATCCAAGCCTAGCAGGTCGGTAGGATATGGGAAGGAAGCGAATGTTGGGGCGTGCCAGTTTACGCTTTGCAGGACGCGACGCGAGGATGTCCCGGAGAAACGCAACGAAAAAGGCCCGCCGGTTTGCACCGGCGGGCCCGTATCGCAGGGTGGTCCCCGACGTATTCAGTTAGGCGAAGCTGACCGTGGTCTTGCGACGGCGATAACGCATCGTGCTACCGACCATGCCGAAGCCGCCGATCATCATCGCCCAGGTTGCGGGCTCGGGAACGGCGCCACCGGTGACCTGTGCGACGTCGCCGACGGTCAGGTCGTCAAAGCCGAAGCGATCGCTACCCGATTGAGCAAACGACACGCTGGTGAAGGTCTGCGCCGTATCGGTGATGCCCCAGAACAGCAGGCTGCCGTTATTGGCGTTCGGTGAGTTGTTCACGGTGAAGATACGTTGCGAAGCAAGGCCTGCATCGAGCGTGATCTGCAACTGCTGGTTAACGTCGCCGATGTCGGTGCCGTAGAAGCCGAACGCGGCGATCGCCGTGTTGAAAGTGATCGTGAAAGCGTTGAATTCGTTGTCATAGAACTGGCTGCCCGACGTCGCATAGGCACCGGTGTTCGGCGAATTACGCAGGTTGCCTCCACCCGTGAGCGTAGCACCGATCGTGCCGAGACCGCCCGTGAACGACAGAGCGATCGGCGGCGAGCCGGTCGGGCGTGAGTCGAAGTTTTCGGTGCTGACGCCTGCGGTCAACGCCGCCAGAAACTGGTTACGTGCCGTTACCGGTGCACCCGAAACGCCGCCAGCTGGGTTCTGATTCTCGCCAAAAAAGATGGTTGGTGCCGCCAAAGCGGGCGACGCGACCGCGATCGCCGTGGCGGCCATCAGCAAGTGTGCAAATTTCATGTTTCTTCCCCTGGTTGTCGAATCTGGTTGCGACCCAGAGCCTTGTTATGAGCGAGGGGTACATCGCCGTTAATGAAAGGTAAATCCATATTATCTCTGGATTATCCTTGGCATATCCCTGTGCCGAATTGACACATTCCGGGAAGTGAGCGCGCTCACGCCGGACAGGTGATGGCCATCGTTCCCATGCAAAACGGCCCCCCGGATCGCTCCGGAGGGCCGCATTTGTAGCCACCGTGTCCGGTGCTCAATCGTTCAGGTACTCGCCCGCATCCGCATCGCTGCCGTGGCCCGATGTGACGACGGTCGCCAGCGCATCGTCGCCGGTATCGGCTTCGACTGGCTGGGCCAGTTCGGCGGCATGTTCCTCGGCCGCGCTGTTCGGCGCGATGAGGCTCGCCTGCCACGCGCGCTGTTGCGCCCGCAGTGCCGCATCCTTGCTGTTCGCGGTGACGCGCAGGCGGTTCATGCCGGCACCCGTGCCCGCCGGGATCAAACGCCCGACGATCACGTTTTCCTTCAGCCCTGTCAGCGTGTCCTTCTTGCCCTCGACCGCCGCCTGCGTGAGCACGCGGGTGGTTTCCTGAAACGACGCCGCCGAGATGAAGCTGCGGGTCTGCAGCGACGCCTTGGTGATGCCGAGCAGGATGGGCTTGCCCTCCGCCGGAGTCTGACCCTTTTCGAGCTTGGCGTTGATCTCGTCCATCTCGATCCGGTCGACCTGTTCGCCCGCGAGCAGCGTGGTATCGCCGCCGTTGGTGATCTCGACCTTTTGCAGCATTTGACGAACGATCGTTTCGATGTGCTTGTCGTTGATCTTCACACCCTGAAGCCGGTAAACTTCCTGGATTTCAGCGACCAGGTATTCGGCGAGCGGCTCGATCCCCATGACTTCGAGGATGTCATGCGGGTTCGGCGAACCGCCGATGAGGTTGTCGCCGCGCTTGACGTAATCGCCCTCCTGAACGTCGATAACCTTCGACTTCGGGATCAGATATTCCGCCAGCTCGCCGCCGTCCTCGGGCTGAATGCCGATCTTGCGCTTTGCCTTATAGTCCTTGCCGAACACAACGCGGCCGGAGGCCCGCGCAATGATGGCATTTTCCTTGGGGATGCGCGCTTCGAACAGCTCCGCAACACGCGGCAGACCGCCGGTGATGTCGCGCGTCTTGGCGGCTTCGCGGCTGACACGGGCAAGCACGTCACCCGCCACAACCGTGGCCCCGTCCTCGACCGACAATGTCGCCCCGATGGCCAGCATGTAGCGGGCGGCATCGGCCGAATCCTCACCCAGCAGGGTCAGGCGCGGACGCAGATCCTCCTTGGTGCGGCCCTGGCGATATTCCGTCACGACCTTGTTGGCGATGCCGGTCGCTTCGTCGACCTGCTCGGTCAGCGTCTGGCCCTCGATGAGGTCCTGATACTTCACGATACCGCCGGTTTCGGTGATGACCGGTGCCGTGAACGGATCCCATTCAACCAGGCGGTTGCCCTGCTTCACCTGCGAACCGTCGTCGAACAGCAGGTAGGAACCGTATGGAATACGGTGGACTGCCCGCTCGCGGCCATCGGCGTCGATGATCGCGATTTCGCCCTGACGCGACAGCGACACGCGCCGGCCCGCCTTGTCCTTGATGATGCGGACGCCGCGATATTCGAACGTACCGTCGGCCATCGCATCGATGTTCGACTGCTCGTTGACCTGCGCCGCACCGCCGATGTGGAACGTCCGCATCGTCAGCTGGGTGCCGGGCTCGCCGATCGACTGCGCCGCAATGACGCCGACCGCTTCGCCGATGTTAACCGGGGTACCGCGGGCAAGGTCACGACCGTAGCATGCGCCACAGACGCCGCCGACGCTTTCGCAGATCAGCGGGCTGCGGATCTTGACCGCCTGCGTGCCGATCCCTTCGATCTGCGTGATCATCGCCTCGTCGAGCAACGTGCCCGACGCGATGACGACTTCGCTCGTCTTGGTGTCGACGATGTCCTCGGCCGTGGTGCGGCCCAGGATACGCTCGCCGAGCGACGCGATGACCGTGCCGCCCTGAACGATCGCCTTCATTTCGAGCGCGCGTTCAGTGCCGCAATCGAGTTCGACAATTACACAATCTTGGCTCACATCGACCAGTCGGCGAGTAAGATAACCCGAGTTCGCGGTCTTCAACGCCGTGTCCGCCAGACCCTTACGGGCACCGTGGGTGGAGTTGAAGTATTCGAGGACGGTCAGGCCTTCCTTGAAGTTCGAGATGATCGGCGTTTCGATGATCTCGCCCGACGGTTTGGCCATCAGGCCGCGCATGCCGGCCAGCTGCTTGATCTGCGCTGGCGACCCGCGCGCGCCCGAATGCGCCATCATGTAGATGGCGTTGATCGGCTTTTCGCGGCCGGTCTCGGGGTCCTTCTTCACGCTGCGGATTTCGTCCATCATGGCCGCCGCCACCTGGTCGCCGCAACGGCTCCATGCGTCGATCACCTTGTTGTACTTTTCCTGCTGCGTGATCAGGCCGTCCTGATACTGCTGCTCGAAATCCTTCACGAGCGCACGGGTATCGTCGACGGTCCCTTCCTTGCTGTCAGGGATGATCATGTCGTCCTTGCCGAACGAAATGCCCGCCTGGAACGCATGCTTGAAACCCAGCGACATGATCGCGTCGGCGAATAATACGGTCTCTTTCTGGCCCGCGTGGCGATAGACGATGTCGATGACGTCGCCGATTTCCTTCTTGGTCAGCAAGCGGTTGATCGTTTCGAACGGAACCTTGTGGTTCTGCGGCAGCGTCTCGCCGAGCAACAGGCGGCCCGGCGTGGTTTCAACGCGCTTCAGATAGGGCTTGCCGTCCTCGTCGGTCTGCGGAACGCGGCTCGTGATCTTGCTGTGCAAGGTCACGGCCTTGGCGTTCAGCGCCTGGTGCACTTCGGACATTTCGCCGATCAGCATCCCCTCGCCGGGTTCGCCTTCCTTCATCATCGACAGATAATAAAGACCCAACACCATGTCCTGCGACGGCACGATGATCGGCTTGCCGTTCGCGGGGCTCAGGATGTTGTTGGTCGACATCATCAGGACGCGCGCTTCCAGCTGGGCCTCAAGGCTCAGGGGGACGTGCACGGCCATCTGGTCGCCGTCGAAGTCGGCGTTGAATGCGGAACAGTCCAGCGGGTGAAGCTGGATCGCCTTGCCCTCGATCAGGACCGGTTCGAACGCCTGGATGCCGAGACGGTGAAGCGTTGGCGCGCGATTGAGCATCACGGGATGTTCGCGGATGACCTCATCCAGAATGTCCCAGACTTCCTTGCGCTCCTTCTCGACCCACTTCTTGGCCTGCTTGAGCGTCATCGAGAGGCCCTTGGCGTCAAGGCGCGCGTAGATGAACGGCTTAAACAGCTCGAGCGCCATCTTCTTCGGCAGGCCGCACTGGTGGAGTTTGAGCTCCGGACCGACGACGATCACCGAGCGGCCTGAGTAATCGACGCGCTTTCCAAGCAGATTCTGGCGGAATCGTCCCTGTTTGCCCTTCAATGTGCCGGACAGTGATTTGAGCGGCCGGTTGTTAGCACCGCGAAGAACGCGGCCGCGACGACCGTTGTCGAATAGAGCGTCCACCGCCTCTTGAAGCATGCGCTTCTCATTGCGGACGATAACCTCCGGTGCGCGAAGCTCGATGAGCTTCTTGAGACGGTTATTGCGGTTGATGACGCGGCGATAGAGATCGTTGAGATCCGATGTCGCAAAGCGGCCGCCATCGAGAGGCACCAAAGGCCGCAGCTCGGGCGGGATCACCGGGATAACGTCGAGGATCATCCACTCGGGTTTATTGCCGGAGCGAAGGAACGAATTCGCGACCTGGAGCCGCTTGGAATACTTGAGCTTTTTCTGCTGCGAAGTTTCCTCGCGCATCTTCAGCCGCAGGTCTTCGACAAGCTCGGCAATATTGATCTGCTGGAGCAAGTCCTTGATCGCCTCGGCACCCA
>JBBROX010000019.1:0-73479 GCA_038228865.1 Sphingomonadales bacterium
CTCTTAATCAGCGGGTCCTTGGTTCGAGCCCAAGTGCGTCCACCATATTTTCTCAACAAAACCAGCCACTTAGCAGAGCTCCGCGCTCGCTCTAACGCTGCCTGCTATTTGCGCTCTGGCGTATTTCTAGCGTCATCGCGCTCACAGCAGCGCGCCGCGCCCGAGGGCGCGAGGCGCATTTGTGCTGAATGTCTAAATGTGGGTGGAAACGCGACATAGAAGCGAGCTGCTCTTGAGCCGAAAGACGGTCTAAGACTTAGGAATAACGAGCACGCCAATCAGACCTAGAATCGCAAAAAGCGCTCCCCCTGCAAAGAACAGCACGAGGGACTCCCCCACCTCATGATCTGTCATGTTTCGGTGTTCATTCGTGTAGTAGATCGGCTCACCACCCACGTAATGCATGGCCGCAAAGAACGCGGTAAAGACGATAAAAAGCGTCCCAAACGCGAGCCAACGCCAAGCGATATAGCGGAATAGGGACTGACCTGGTTTCGGCGGTCGTTCGAATAATTTGAAATCAGAGAAGATGCGCATGCGGAGCCTCGTGCCACTCTCATGTGATTGCATATTTCCCGATGACCGCAAACGGGGGCGAAACCGGACCGAGCAAAATTCCTTTCTGCCCCACCTTCAGCGAGCATACGCCAGCGCCCAAACCATGCCGCGTTCCCATGCCCGCAAGATGTCAACGATATCGAGGAATTCGGGGTCCAGCGTCCCAGCGCTCACCCCCGCGTATGCACCATCAACGAACGCATCCCACGAACCATAGAGAATGACGACGGGCGATGGCTTCGGCTTCGCTCCCTTCTCCAGTTTCGCCATGCGGCGCTGAAGGCTGCGAAGCGACACCGTGGTCAGTCTCGCAAGCGGTTACCCTGCGCAGCTGTCTATTGCGTCTTGCCAGAAATGCACCAGCCCTGCGCTGAAGCTGGCCGGAACATAGGCCTCGCACACCTCTTCGCTCACGACATGCAGGCGCACGGCCACATGATCGATGGTCGTTGCCGCACTGCAGCCGGATGCGAAGGCGGCATTTTCGGCGTCGAACACGCCCCCTTCCATTAACAGCGTCCGCCAGCCTGTGCCCGACAGACGGACGCGAACCACGCCGCCGCCGATCGCCGTGAGCGCACCGTCTTCGCCCAGGATCGCGGGGAGCGCGGTCGCATCGCCCTCGACGAGCCAGACAGTCGGTTCGTAGCGGATCAGGCGCAACGTTTCGTTTCCAGCCGAGCGGCCCATCGGCGGGAGTGCGAACCCCATTGCCGCAGTGAAACGCCCGGCCACGGCGGCGGGAACGCTCCAGATTTCGAAGGTGTGGAGCGGCGCGGCGGGAAGGAGCGTGATGGTCACGTCAGTCACGGTAACGCTCCCCGCCGGTATCGTAGAAGTGCGGCGCGACGACGCGGACGCGGGCCCGTTGCCCGCGTGTGGGCGAAGTCGCGATCAGCTCCTCGCCGTGACGCAGGAAGCCGCCGAGCAGCTGCCCCAGTGCAATGGAGCCACCATCCATGACGCGGAAGGCGGCGGCGCTAACATGGCCCTGTATAGCTTCACCTTCGCGTTCGACGAGCATCGCGCCCTCCGGGATGTTACCCTCCAGACTTTCGAGCCCGACGAGCTGGCGACGGTCCGGCGCGCCCAAGGCGGGACGCGCGAGCCCCTGTGCGCCGACAAATCCGCCGGCCTTGTTGAGCATGCCCGCAAGGCCGAGGTCGTGCGGGGTCATCCTCCCATCGATCTCGCCGCCGACAACCAGATGGCCCTTTTCGATGCGGAGGAACTCCATGGCCTCCATGCCGTAGAGGCAACCACCTTGCCCCACGACTTCGGCTTCGCTCGCATGCCACACGGCGGCGGCATGCGTTGCTTCCGCATAGATCTCGAACGCGCGCTCTCCGCTGTAGCTTGCCGCAAGGACCTGCACGGGCACGCCCGCGATGGTGGCTGGGACAGTGGACATGTGGCGCGGTGGCGCTTCGCCGATCAGTGTTTCGAGCACTGCTTTGGCCTTCGGACCGGCGATTGCGATCCCGGCATAGTGTTCCTGCACGTTGACCGCAGAGACCTTGAAGTCGCGCTTAAGATACTGGCGGACATAGGAGATATGCGTCGCCATGCGGTCCGCGCCGCCGGTCGAGCTGGTCAGCAGATAGCGGTTCTCCGCGAGCCGCCAGACCGTGCCGTCGTCGAAGACGAACCCGTCTTCGCGCAGCATGAAGGTGTAGCGGCCACGCCATACCGCGAGTTTGCCGACGCTGGTGGCACATATGATTTCCAGCAAGGCGACCGCGTCCGGGCCTGAGATTTCGAACTTCGCGAGCGTCGAGACATCGGTCATGCCCACGCTGGTGCGAACGGCGCGGGCTTCACGCAGGGCTGCTTGCGAAAGGTTTTCGGACCCTTGCGGATAGGCGCGCGGGCGGAACCAATAACCCAGCGGCTGCCAGATCGGGTTCTTCGCCGCGTGAATGTCGTAGAGCGCCAAGCGGCGGACATGCGCGCCGGCATTCTTGGCGCCTGCGCCGGCCAGAAGACCCATGGTGACCGGCGTATAGGGCGGACGGAAGGTGGTCAGGCCTGCCTCCGGGATGGCCACGCCCTGTTTTTCGGCAAGCCGACCGAGTGCCGCCATATTGCTTGTCTTGCCCTGGTCGGTCGCCATGCCGAGCGTCGTGTAGCGCTTCAGATGCTCGACCGAGCGATAGCCCTCGGCCCAGGCGAGATCGACATCGGCAATCGTGACGTCGTTCTGGAAATCGATGAAACACTTTTTGGGATTGCCCGCAGGAGCATGTGTGAAAACCGGCTCAGGGCTGGCCGCGCCGCCGATGGTCGTCACATTCTGGCGCGAGGTTGCAGGCACGAAAGCCTGCGCTTCTTCGTTCCAGTCAAGCGTGCCGCCCGCCTGCATGTGGAGATGGACCACGGGCGTAAACCCGCCCGACACTGCAAGCAGATCGGCATCCCAGCCTTTGACATGACCATCAACGACCGCCCTGACACTCTTGAGACAATGCCGTGCACCTTCGGTTGAAAGCGGAACAGAATCATTTTCAACTGGGAAGCCGCTCTTTGCGCCAGCCGGTTCGGGCCTCGCATCCAGGATAACGACAATCTCTGCGCCCGCCGCCTTGAGCGCCGACGCCGTGCGATAGGCATCGTCGTTGTTGGTAGCGATCACGACGCGCTTGCCCGGCACCACGCCAAAACGCCCGACGTACGAACGCACTGCCTGCGACAGCATCACGCCGGGACGGTCGTTGTTGGCAAAGGCCATCGGCCGTTCGATGCTGCCGGTCGCAAGGATCACTTCCCCCGCGCGGACATGCCAAAGGCGTTGCGCAACGCCGTTTGCGGGTACCTGCCCCGGCTCGCTCAGGCGCTCGGTCAGCGTGACGAGATCATGCTCCCAGTAGCCCGAGGCGGTCGTGCGCGTGAGGATGCGGCCCCCGGCGGCACGGATTGCAGCGGCACTTGCCTCGATCCAGGTCGCGTCGAGTTCCTGCGGATCGCGGATCAGCGAGGGACCGAGGAGGCGGTCCTGCTCGACGAGGATGACGCGCTTGCCCGCCTCTGCCGCGTCACGCGCGGCCTGCAGCCCGGCAGGCCCTGCGCCCACCACCAGCACATCGCAGAACGCCGCGCGCTGACTGAAACGATCGGGGTCAGCCTCGGTCGGCGGATTGCCGAGCCCTGCAGCTTTGCGGATGAAATATTCGTAGCGCATCCAGCGCTTCGCCGGACCGAAGAAGGTCTTGTAGTAGAACCCGGCTGAAAAGACGGGGGCGGCAAGACCGAGCACCGCGCCAGCATCGAAGGACAGGCTGGGCCAGCGGTTCTGGCTCGTCGCCACCAGCCCTTCGTAGACGAACACATCGGTGGCGCGGGTGTTGGGCTCGCGGCGGCCGCCCTCTCCCACCGTCACCAGCGCATTGGGCTCCTCGACGCCTGCCGTCATGATTCCGCGCGGACGATGATATTTGAAGCTGCGCCCGACAAGACCGATGCCGTTGCGTAACAGCGCGGCGGCCAGCGTGTCGCCTTCCTGTGCCTGATATTTTTTACCGTCGAAGGAGAAGCCGATCATGGCAGCGACTCAGGACCAGTGGCACGAACGGCGCTGATCGCGTGGGTGACGCGGTGGCGGGTGACGACCATCCAGGCGCGGCAGCCATAGGTGTGACGCCAGATCTCATCGTCGGGGCCGCGCGGATTGGTGCGCGTAAAGAGCGTGGCCATCGCATCGCCGGGCGTAGCATCGAGCGCGACAACCGAATCGACCGTACGCTCGAACACGAACTCGCTTTGCGCGCGCGGACCACAATGAGGGCAGGTAAACTGCATCATCAGCGGCTGCACGGCATGGGGCCGGTCCCTGTTTCGTCGATCGTGGCACCGGTGGTGAAGCGGTCCAGCGAGAACGGCGCGTTCAACTCGTGCGGCGCGCCGGTCGCAAGCGTGTGTGCGTAGGTCCAGCCCGAAGCGGGTGTTGCCTTGAAGCCGCCGTAGCACCAGCCGCCGTTGAGATAGAGGTTGCGAACCGGCGTCTCGCCGATGATCGGCGCGCCATCGCAACTCATGTCAGTCACGCCGCTCCAGGTCCGTACCATGCGCAGGCGCGACAGCGCGGGGACGAGCGCAAGGCCTTGCGCGATCGCTCCCTCCATCACCATCGGGTGGCCGCGCTGGGCATAGCTCGGCCAGTTGTCGGGATCGCCGCCGAAGACGATGCCGCCCTTGTCCGACTGGCTGATGTAGCAATGCAGCGATTGCGACATTATCACGCTGTTGATCATGGGCTTTACGCCCTCGGTCACCATCGCTTGCAGCGTCTGCGATTCGATCGGCAGACGCAGCCCCGCCAGTCCTGCGACATGGCCGCTGTTGCCCGCCACGCAAATGCCGACGCGGCCCGCGCCGATCCGTCCGCGCGTCGTCTCGACACCGACGACTGCGTCGCCGTCGCGCACGAAGCCGGTCACTTCGCATTTCTGGATGATGTCGACGCCCAGGCTGTCCGCACCGCGCGCATAGCCCCATGCCACGGCATCGTGCCGCGCCGTGCCGCCGCGCTTCTGGATCAAGCCACCCTCTATCGGAAAACGCGCCTTGCGGGACATGTCGAGCAGGGGTTCGAGCTTTGCGACCTCATCGCGCGTCATCAGATCGGCGTCGATTCCGTCGCAGCGCATCGCGTCGCCACGTTCGGCAAGCTTCACCATGTCGGCATCGCTGTGGCCGAGGAACATCGCGCCGCGCGGCGAAAACATGACGTTGTAGTTCAGTTCGTCACTGAGGTTATGCCAGAGCTTCAGGCCGAATTCGAAGAGATCGTGGAGCGGCGCGAGACGATAGTTCGAGCGGACGATCGTTGTGTTGCGCCCGGTATTGCCGCCGCCGATCCAGCCCTTTTCCAGCACCGCAATGTTGCGCAGCCCATGGACTTTGGCGAGGTAATAGGCCGTCGCAAGACCATGCCCCCCGCCACCGATAATGACGATATCGTAGCTCGGCTTCGGATCGGGATCGCGCCACGCGGGCTGCCAGTGCTTCTGCCCTGTCAGCGCGCCCCGCAGCAATCCGAATGCCGAGTATCGGCTCATGAAATCGGCATCCACCCGCGCTTTTCGCGCCAGTCGGACTCGAGATTGTCGAAACGCGACAGCTTGAACAGATCAAGGTTTGTGAAGGAGCAAACGCCGTCGATCACCAGATCGCGAATGGCATGGCCCGATGCAGGTGACAGGCCAAAGCCGACGCTCGACATTGATGCCACAACGACATTGTCAGGGCTCGTCAGCCGGTCGATGATCGGGCGGCCATCGGGCGAGTTCTCGATGATGCCCGCCCAGCTGCGAATGACATTCAGATGAGCGGCTTTGGGGAAGAGTTCGGCCAGCCGCTTGGCGAGGTTACGTGCGAGTGGGGTTGAAGGCCGCGCGGACGGGCCATCGGCCTCCGTATCCAGCCATTCATGCGGACCGCCGCCATAGGCCAGATTACCGCGCATCGTCTGGCGTCCATAGAGCTTGTGGCCATCAACGCCGGTCAGCGGCATCATCGGCGCGGGTTCAGTAATGATCATCTCCGCCCGTGCCGCGGCCAAGGGCACGTCCACCCCAAGCTGCGCCATCAGCTGGGGGATTTGCGGGCCAGCGGCAACAACAACCGAATCGCAGCCATAATCGCCTTTGGGCGTCTTCACCGCCGTCACCCGGCCGCCCGCGGTTTCAAAACCAGTGACCGGGCAGTGCTGAACAATCGTCCCGCCCAGATCCTGCAACGCCCAGGCATAGGCCTGCACCGTGCGGTGCGGATTGGCATGGCCGCCAAACTTGTAATGCACGCCGCCAAAGCATTTTTCGCTGGCAAGCGGTACAGCACTCAACACCTGTTTTGCATCGAGCAATTCAATGGGATGACTCAACCGCGCGTGGCGCTCAGCGACAAAGCGATATTGCTCCCATTGCCGCTCGGACATCGCGATGATGATCCGTTCTTTCTGATGCTCGGTCGGATAGCCGAGCAGCTCATCCATCTGCGGCCACATGCGCTGCTCTTCGTCAAAGAGCGGGCTGGCATAATGCGATGCGCCGCCTCCATTGCGGCCGGATGCTTCCCAACCGACGATGAACTTGTCGAGCACCGTGACCTTCACGCCCGAACGCGCCAGCCACCAACCAGCGCTGAGGCCCGTAACGCCGCCACCGACAATGACAACTTCTGCGCCGTTCATGTGTACATCCCCGTGTAGAGCATCTGGCGGTGCTCATCCTCATTTGGGGTACCAATATCTTCGTGCGGAACCCAGGCCGTCGGGATGCCGAACCAGACATCCCAGGCAGCATCCATTTGCGCTGGTTCGTTCCAGTCGGCCATGATCTTCATGGGGAGCGGACGGACGGGCGCACGATGCGTGGCGAGCGGGATGGTGCCGAACGGCGTCCCGGATTCGAGCGCGAGCAGCATGGCGACCTGATCGCGGCAGCGGCGCCCTTGGCACACGCCCATACCGGCGCGGGTCAACCGCTTGATCTGATCGGGATTGGCGGGGCCATCCTGCAGCAGCGTGTCGAGCGAGCGCGCGCACATCGTCGCGGGGCGCGACAGATAGTTCGGGGGCTGCACACCGATCAGGTCGGCGCGCGTCACCTCCTCGCACTGGCAGATGATCGTGTCATCGGCGCTGACGGCAGCAAGTGCGCGCATCCAGTCCATGCGATAGGCGATATGGTCAAAGCCCGTGTCCGGCAGGCCCGCGCAGTCGCCCACGGCTGAAACCGTGGCTTCCCCTGCCGGGATATAGCCACCGCGCATGGGATCGAGCTTGCGGGGGCCGTTCATGGCATCGACCAGCTCGACCATGGGCACGAGGCCGATGGCGAGGCAAATCGTATCGCAAGCGATGGTTTCGCCGGAGGACAGTGTGGCGATTTCGACGCCGTTGATCCCGCCCTTGGCCGACGCAACCGACTGGCCGCAGGTGATCCCGATGCCTGCCGCCTGAACCTTGGCAACCAGCTCGGCGCTTCCCTGTGGTGCGTTGCGCACCTCGATCAGCCCTGCAACGTCGATACCGCGGCTATGCGCCAGCAGGGCGGTTTCCAGCGCGAGATCATGCGAGCCGAGCACCAGCATCCGCTGTCCAGCGAACGCGTCATACCGGCTTAGCAGCATCTGCAGCGCGGCGGCGCCCATCACGCCCGGCTGGTTCCAGCCCGGAAACGCCATGGCCAGATCGCGTGCGCCGGTCGCAAGGATGATCCGGTCGAAACCGACGAGCCAGGAGCGTTCGGCATCGGCAAGACCTACCACCTGTTCGGGCAGGCTCGCGACGCCCGGGCCGTTGCGATAGACGCCCCAGGCCGTGGTGCCGAGCAGGACTTCGACGCCGGCTTCCATGGCGGTTTCGAGCGCGGGCATGCTCATGAAAATGGCTTCCAGCATGCGCTCGCTGTTCGCTGTCGCTGCCGTCATCCGCCCGCCGAAATACAGCGGCACGTCATTGCCCATCAGCGCGCCCGAAACCGGATTCTCATCGACGATCAACACGGACGCGCCGGTCTTTGCGGCGTCGATGGCGGCGGCAATGCCGCTCGGTCCGGCGCCCACCACCACGACGCCGTAGCGTGTTTCGGGAGGACTTCGCGTGCCGTTGACGGCGCAAAGGTCGGTTCCGCTAAAACGAAGGTCCATCACACAGCCTCCAGCGCCTGACGCAAATCGGCGATCAGGTCGTCAACATGTTCAAGCCCAACCGACAACCGCATCGTGCCATCGGTGATGCCACCCGCCAGCCGGTCTGCCGGTGCCACGGCATAGTGTGTCGTGCTGGCTGAGTGACAGATCAGGGTTTCCGAGCCCCCAAGGCTGACCGCGAGCTTCATCAGCTTCAGCTGGTCGAGCATCCGGAAGGCCTCGGCCTCGCCACCTTGAAGGTGGAAGGAGAAGGTCGAGCCGGCTGCCTTGCACTGGCGATCGTAGACAGCGCGCTGCGGCGTCCCTTCAGCAAGGAAGCCGAGATAGGTGACACCCGCGACCTTGGGGTGATCGCGCAAATATTCAGCCACCGCCCGCGCATTGGACATGGCCCGTTCGGTTCGCACGTCGACCGATTCCAGCGACCGCGTGACGAGCCAGGCGGTATAGGGATCGAGATGATTCCCCCAGGTCGTGCGCAGCATGCGGATTGGCGCAATCACGGCTTCACGTCCCGTAATCCCGCCCGCGAGCAAATCGCTGTGTCCGCCGCAATATTTGGTGAGCGAAGTCATGCAGAGATCGACGCCAAGTTCGATCGGGCGCTGCGCGAAGGGGCCGAGCAGGGTATTGTCGACGACGACCAGCGGCCGTCGCCCCTGCTGCGCGCCAATGTCATCCGCCAGGCGGACCATCAGTTCCAGATCGACGATCGCCGCCGTCGGATTGGCGGGCGTTTCGGCGATGATCAGCGCCAGCGGGCCTTTTGCCAGTGCTTCGTCGGCCGCCGCGCGGACCTGCACTTCGTCGGTCCCGTCGGTGTAGGTCGCCACATGCGAGCCGAACTGCGGCATGACCGCGCCGTAGAGCATGTCGACCCCGCCATAGATCGGGCGACCGTGCAGCACGCTATCGCCCGGACGGACATTTGCGAGCGCGATCGACGAATGCGCCGCCATGCCACTGCAGAAGGCGACAGCTGATTCTGCACCGTCGATGGCGGCAAGCCGGGCCTCAAGGATGTCGAGCCCGGGATGGCCGAGCCGCGAGTAGATGTGGTTGCTCTGCCCGACGAGCGGGCCGGTGCCATCGAAGAAGGCCTGGTGCACATGCTTGGCATGTTGCGCCGAGGGATAGACGAACGTCGACGTCATGAAGATCGGCGGCTTCACTGCGCCCTGCCCCATCGCCGGATCATAGCCGAAGGCGACAGCGAGCGTTTGTGGCTTCAGGTTTGCTCGCTCAGTTGCCATGCGTCTGCAGATACGCTTTGCCGGTGTTGCAGTACCAGTCGGTAAAACGAAGCGCGAGCATTTCGGCGTCGGGAGAATACGGCCCTGGCGTAAATCCCGGACTGTTCACGCCCAGCTGGTTGTTTTCGGCCAGTTCCTTGTCCTGCAAGTTTGTCCGGGTCCACAAATCGGCCAAATGGTCGACGGTGTAATCGATGCCTTCGACAGCGTCCTTGTGGACGATCCATTTGCCGGTCACGTGCGTCTCGGTGGAACTGATCGGCATCGCACTGAACATGAACGTGTGATCGGCGGTCGCGTGGACAAAGCAGTGCGGATCGATGGCCATACGCATTGACCCAATGGCGCCGTCGTTCAGGTCGCACATCAGCTTTTTGACGGCATGCTGACCGTCCATCGTGATCGAGACGCAGCCGGCACTCAGCGCGAACCGGGCAACCTGCCACCAGTTCCCTTCGACGGCATCCGTCGCAAGTCCGATGCTGTCCATGTCGTCGAGGAATTTCTGCGCCGCCGTATCGCCCTCGACATCGAAATGCTTCGACATGCCGACGGGAAAAGTGCGGGCAAGTTCAGGATGGCCGGTGGCGCAATGATAGCATTCGCGCCCGTTTTCCATGACCAGCTTCCAATTGGCGTTTTCGACAAGGACGCTCTGGAAGGCAATCTTGGCCTCGTCCCATTTGTGCGGCGCCGCATAGACGGCCAGTTTCTCGGCAAAGTCTTCGAAGGGTGGCGGTTCCTCGGCAAAGCAAATGAACATCGCCCCCGCGACGATTTCGAGCGCGATCGGCTTCAGCCCGTGCGTGCTCTTGTCGAAATCATCTGCCATGCGGTTGGCCGCGAACAGCGATCCGTCGAGATCATAAGTCCAGCGGTGATAAGGGCAGACAAGCTTCGGCCCCGATCCGCTGCCCGGCTGGCACAAGATCGATCCGCGGTGGCGGCAGCTATTGTGGAAAGCCCGGATGACGTCGTTGCGGTCGCGGATGATGATGACGGGCCATTTTCCGATCATCAGTGCCACATAACTGCCCGGCTTGGTGAGCTCGCAGGTGAAGCCTGCCATCAGCCAGCTGGTGCCGTACATCACCTGCAGATCGAAATCGAAAACCTGCGGATCATTGTAAAGCCCGCCGGGCAGACAATGGCCATCGCGGCGGGCATCGAGCAGATTGCCGATCCGGACCAGATCCATTCCATCACCCCTGAAGCAAAATCAGCGGTGGACCTGAACTACCGCCTCGAGTGTCGCCAATCCGATTTTCGCATAAGCCTATGTCAAATCGGCAGCGTTTCGCGCTAGCAAAGGCGGTATCGTACATTCGGAAAGGGTTTCGATCATCGCCAACCGCAGCAGTATCAACCGTCGCTGGCTGCCGCTGAACGCGCTGCGCGCCTTCGACGCCGTTGGCCAGAATTCGAGCTTTACGCTGGGCGCGGCGGCGCTTTCGGTGTCGCAAAGCGCGATCAGCCGCCATGTCATCGGGCTTGAGGAGTTGCTCGGCAAGCCGCTGTTCCTGCGCGAAGCATCTCGGCTGACCCTGACGCCAGAGGGAGAGGCGCTGCTCCCCGTCGTCAGCAAGTCGTTCGACCGGATCGAACAGACGATGAATGCGATCCGCGACGACACCGTGACGCGCCCGGCGCTACGCATCCACATTCCGCCCTCGCTTCTGCAACAGCTCTTCATGCCGATGCTGCGCGATTTCCGCGCCGAGCATCCCGACGTGCGGCTCGACGTTTCGAGCGCGCATGTGACGGGCCTGCCGTCGACGCACTTCGACATGGCGATTGTTTACGACCGGCCCAATGTCGACGACCGGATCACCGATTTGCTATGGATGGTGCGCGTGGCGCCGCTGTGCTCGCCGCAGACCGCGCTCGCCGCCGACGGACAATCGCTCGCAGCTTTTCTTGCCGGCCAGGAGTTGCTGCACCTGAAGCTCGAAGGCGAGCCGCGCGACCTTCTCTGGTCGTCCTATCTGCGCCAGGGAGGGATCGACGTGCCGACGACGGGCGGGCTGGCGTTCGACACCGCCATCGCGTCGGCCCAATATGCGATGGCGGCGAGCGGCGTCTTCCTTGGCGACGTCGATATGTTTGCCGAGGAAATCGAGGCCGGACGGCTGGTGAAACCCTATGACCTGACGGTCGAGGACGGCTATGGCTATTATCTGAAGCTGCATGCCGACGACCTGTCGGACCCCGATATTGCGATGTTCCGCCGCTGGCTGATCAACCGGTTCAGCGCCTTTCCTCGCAAGGCAAAGCGTGGCCCGGCCTAGACCGGATCGCTCCCCGGAAGCATGACGACGAGCGGCAGGTGTTCTACCGCCGCTAGGAACGCGAGCAGGTCGGCACCGGCCAAACCAAGCGTGGCGGTATTGCGTAACGGGTGTATGTTGACGCGATCAGCGGTAGCCAGGCGGCCGTCGATCACAACGCTCACCTGCCCGTCGACATCGTTGATCGCGGCGAGCGGCGTCACCGACCCCGGCGTTACGCCGAGGAGGCGCATCATATCGTCGGCCTTACCGAAGCTGAGCTTTTTCGAAACGATCGTGCCGGGCAGCGCCTTGAGGTCGACCCGCGCATCGTGGGGCGCGCTCACCAGCCAGAAGCGACCGGCTGCATCCTTCAGGAACAGGTTCTTCGTATGCGCGCCGGGGATGAGCGCGTGCAACGTCGCGCTGGCTTCCACCGTGAAGACGGCTTCGTGCTCATGCTGCTCGGTCGCGATGCCGAGCCGATCGATCGTCGCCAAAAGCCGCGCTTCGTTCGCCGACTCTGTGGTCACTTGAAGATCACGGTCCGCGTCCCGCTGAGCATCACACGATGTTCGAGATGCAGCTTGACCGCGCGTGCGAGCACCCGGCTTTCGGTGTCCTGCCCCTCGGCGATCAGATCGTCCACGGTATCGGCATGATCGACGATCGAGACATCCTGCGTGATGATCGGCCCCTCGTCGAGATCGGGCGTCACATAGTGCGCGGTGGCCCCGACCATCTTCACACCGCGGTCATAGGCGCGGTGATAGGGTTTCGCCCCTTTGAAACCGGGCAGGAAGCTGTGGTGGATGTTGATTACCCGCCCGTCGAGCTTGCGGCAGAGCTGGTCGCTCAGCACCTGCATGTAGCGCGCCAGGATGATCAGATCGACCTGCTGCTCCTCGACCATCGCGAGCAGACGCGCTTCCTGTTCGAGCTTGTTTTCCGGGCTGATCGGCAGGTGGAAGAAGGGAATGCCCTCATGCTCGACGCGTTGCTGCCAAATCGTATGGTTCGAGACGACACTGGCCACTTCCATCGGCAGACGCTTTGCCGCCTTGCGATAGAGCAGATCATTGAGGCAGTGGCCGCCTTGGCTGACCATGATCATTGCGCGCTGTTTTTGCTGCACGTCGAAGATCTGCCAGTCGAGGGGAAACGCTGTCGCGACCGGGCTGAACGCTTCGGTAAAGCTCTCCCGCGTCAAATAGGCCGGCCCGGCGAAAGCCATGCGCATGTAGAACCGACCGGTGTCCTTTTCGTTGAACTGCGCGCTCTCAACGATGTTGCAGTCCTGGCTGGCGATCGAATTGGCGACCGCGGCGATGATTCCTTTTCGATCTTCGCTGGCGACAGTGAGCACGAATTCATTGGCAGTCGACATCGATCAGTTTACTCCGAAAGGCTCTAACGGGCGTGGATTTAAAACCGCTAGGCGAGTCTCATGTGCTCGCCCGCTTTTAACCGGCCACGCACATTTCATGTGCAGCGCCGATCCCCAACGAAACAATCTTCGTTCAAGCTCGGCTCGCGCGACCCGATACACCACCGTTAGGGGCACACGGTATAGCAAAATTATATTTGCCAATGAGCCAAAATCAGTCAGTTGTTTGCGTGACACCCTGAAGCCAGCGTATAGGCTGCATGGGGTTGATGCGACGTCGAACGGCCGGGCATCAGACGGGCCAAAATTGGGGGGCAGACATGAAATCTAAATGGAATCTTTCGACCGCGGCGACCGTATTGGTCGCACTTGGCGCTGGTGGCACACCGGCCTTTGCCCAAACGGCCCCTGCTGCAGGAACCGCGTCCGACACTTCCGATATCATCGTGACTGCACAGCGTCGCGACCAGTCGATCCAGGACGTGCCTTTCACGCTTCAGGCGTTCAGCACCGAATCGCTGAGCAAGCTCAATGTCAGCACGTTGAACGACCTGCTCAAGTACACCCCCAACGTCACGTTCTCCAACAACGGCCCGGGTCAAGGCGCGATCTTCATGCGCGGCCTTTCCGCGGGCTTCGCCGGCCAGCAGTCTTCGGCCACGATCGGCGGCTTCCCGAACGTCGCGCTCTATCTTGATGACCAATCGATGCAGTTCCCCGCGCGCAATGCCGACGTCTATGTGGCCGACATGGAGCGCGTCGAAGTGCTCGAAGGTCCGCAAGGCACGCTGTTCGGCGGCGGCGCGCAGGCTGGTGTGGTCCGCTACATCACCAACAAACCCAAGCTCGACAAGTTCGAAGGTCGCATCGAGGGCAGCTTCGGCGGCACCTCCGGCGGTACGACCAACAGCGCGTTCAACGCGATGTTCAACCTGCCGATCATTCAGGACAAGCTGGCGATCCGCGTGGTTGCCTATGGCGATCACCGCGGCGGTTACATCGACAACAAGCTGTCGACATTTACCCGTCGGCCCACCGACCTTGGCGCATATTATCTGGCGTTCGGCGGCAACGGCAACCAGCTGACGCCCGCCCAGCAGACCCGCGGCGGCAAGTATGACAATTCCGCGCTGGTTGAAGACAATTTCAACCCCGTCGATTACGCTGGCGGCCGCGTCGCGCTCGCCTGGGAGATCGCGCCGGACTGGGACCTGCTCGTGACGCAGTCGTACCAGAAGCTGCAGTCGAAGGGCACTTTCGCGGTTCAGACCTACACCTACGACTACGCCCCGCTGACGGGTCTTTCGTCGACGCTGTTCTCGCCCCAGTACAACAAGGACGATTACTGGAACACGGCCTGGACGCTGAACGGCAAGATCGGCGATTTCAGGGTGATTTACACCGGCGCGTATCTCAAGCGCCACATCACGCAGCAGGGCGACTACACCAACTACGCCCGTGCGACCTACGGTATCTTCTACCAGTGCACCGGTGGCGCCAACTATTACTTTGGCGCGGGCCAGGCGCCGTATTGCTATGAGCCGAACAGCTATTGGCTCGACAAGGTGCGCAACACGCACGAGAGCCACGAATTCCGCATCTCGTCGCCGGACACCGGCCGGATCCGTGCAATCGCCGGTGCCTACTATGAGAACTTCCTGATCCAGGACAACATGGACTGGTACTACAAGACCATCCCTGATTGCGGTCTCACCTCGACCGCGGCTGCGCTGCAGGCTGCGGGCACTTCCTGCCTTGGCCGCGTGGCGCCCAACGCAAGCGCCACACTCAACATGGGCGGTCCCCGTGCCGCTGGCGTTGCGTTCGGCCAGGACATCACCCGCGGCTACAAGCAGTATGCGCTCTTCGGTTCGGTCGATTTCGACATCCTCCCGAACCTGACGATCACGGCTGGCACGCGCTATTACTATTACGACAACTTCCAGAAGGGTTCGGTCTACTCCTCGTTCAACGGCGGCTGCTACCAGGTTCCGGTCTGCGTGACGGGTTCGAACCTCGATGCGCTGAACCTCAAATCCACCTACAAGGGCTTCCGCAGCAAGGGTACGATCACCTGGAAGCCGCAACCGGGCACAATGCTTTACGCAACGTTCAGCCAGGGCTTCCGGCCGGGCGCGTTCAATCGCGGTCCTTCGGCCCGCGTGCAGGATCCCAAGCTGCCTTTCCTTGACGCAGCTGGCAAGGGCACCACCGTGAACGGCGGATTCGGCCGGAACTTCCAGCTACTGGTTCCCGCAGCCTATGCCCCGGACAACCTCACCAACTATGAAGCGGGTATCAAAACCGACCTGTTCGGCGGCAAGGTGACCTTCAACCTATCGGCCTACTACATGGAGTGGAAGGAGATCCAGATCGGCTTCTTCAACCCGGCGGCAGGCTTCGGCAACACCGCGTTCGCGACCAACGGGCCGACCTATCACATCAAGGGCCTTGAGACGCAGATCATGGCGCGTCCCTATGCCGGGCTGACCATCCAGGGTTCGGCGACCTACAACGAAAGCAAGCAGGCCAATGCGCCGTGCTTCACGGTCAACAACCCATCCGCGTCGGACTTCGGCAAGTGCCTGACCGCCCGCTTCGGTGGTTTCGATACCGCCGGAAACCCGATTTCCCTGCCGGTGCAGAGCCCATTCGGCAATGTCGGCAGCATCACGCCGTTCAGCCCGAAATTCCAGGGCAACGTGCGCGTCCGCTACGAATGGGCTGGCAAGGGGGATATGAACTGGTTCGTCGGTGCCGGTGTCAACTATACCAGCTCGCAGTTCAACCAGCCCGCGACCTATCCTTCGGGTGACGTGCCGGGCAACGGCAACGTGGTCGGGCCCAACGGGATCATCGTTCCGGCCACGACTGTGCTGCGCTACCAGATGCCGGGCTATGCCATGACCGACGCGCAGATCGGCTTCACGCGTGACAATTGGACGGTGACACTCTTCGGCGACAACCTGTTCAACACTCAGGCCTCGACGTTCACCAACTCGTCGCAATACATCAAAACTTCGACGATCGTGCGTCCGCTGACCTACGGCATCAAGATCTCCACCAAGCTGTGATCTACTGCCGATGACGAGAAAGGAGGGGGTGGTGTACATTGCGCCACCCCTTGCTGTCTGGCAGCACCGCGGGTTTGACAGAATCGCGGCAATTGCCGACAGGAAATTGGGTAATGGCGACGCAAGTTGACCGGTCGGAAACGGTCTTGACCCAGGTTTTACCGGAACCCGCCGCTCCGCCGGAAGCAGAAATCAGGGCCGTCCATTTCCTGCAGGCCAGCGGCGACTATGCGGCGGCGGAAGGCGGCGCACGCCGCTTGCTCAGCGCTTACCCGTCGAATCGCGATCTTCTGGTTTCTGCTGCCCACTCGTTGCGCATGCTGAAGCAGACCGATGCGGCACTGGCCGCGCTGCAGCGGCTTGACGCGCATCATCCGAACTTCAGTCAGATGTATCTTGAGCGTGGCCTGTGCCACGTTGCGCGGCGCGATGCGCCTTCCGCCATTGCGGACTTGCGCACGGCAGTTGCGATCAATCCGGCCCTGACCATGGGTTGGCACATGCTGGCAGGTCTGTTCCGCATGACTGGCGACATCGCCGGTGCAGACCTGGCAGAACGCCATTTCGCGCACCTGACCAGCCTGCCGCCACCGATAGTCCAGGCCAAGGTACTCTTCGGCGACGGCGAGATCGACGCCGCCGAAGCTTTGATCCGCCGGTTTCTTCTGGAGGCCGGCGATCATCCCGAAGCCATGCGCCTGCTCGCGCAGATCGGCCATAGGCGCAATGTGCTCGACGATGCCGAAATGCTCTATGCCGGTGTGCTGGCAATGGTGCCCGACCATCATGAGGCCCGGCAAGAATACGTCCAGGTGCTGATCGCACGGCACAAATTTCCGCAAGCTCGTAGCGAACTTGAGCCTTTGCTCGAACGCGATCCTGCCAATCACGCGCACCGCACGCAAGCAGCAACAATTCAAGTCGGGCTCGGTGATTTCGAAGGGGTGATCCCGGTTTATCGCGAAATGCTGCGCGAGACCATTGGCGACACGCCCCAGGCACGCATGCATCGCGCCGACCTCAACCTGTGGCTAGGTCATGCCCTCAAGACAGAGGGTCTTACCGACGAGGCCGTCGAGGCCTATTTGACGGCGACTGCCGACCGACCCGATTTCGGCGACGCGTGGTGGAGCCTCGCGAACCTCAAGACCTATCGCTTCGCGGCCGACTCAATTGCGGTGATGCGCCAGGGTCTCGACGACGACGCCACGGCGGAGAATGACCGGATCCACATCGCCTATGCGTTGGGCAAGGCGCTTGAGGACGAAGGCGACTACGCTGGCTCATGGGCGGCTTACGCGCGAGGCAGCACCATGCACCGCGTGGGCAATGGTTACATTCCGGAGGTGTTCGAGACCAACACAAGCGAACAGAAGCGCGTGTGCACCGCCGCATTCTTCGCCGAGCGAGTCGGCTGGGGCCTGGACGACCCGGCGCCGATTTTCGTTCTCGGCCTGCCGCGCTCGGGTTCGACGCTGATCGAACAGATCCTAGCCTCGCACAGCTTGGTCGAGGGCACCCAGGAATTGCCCGATATCCAGCGCATCGTCCATGAATTGCAGGGCCGCGAGATCAATTTCGACAAGCCTCGCTACCCGGGCGTGCTGCCGGAGCTCGATGCTGCTGCGATCCGCAGCTTCGGCGAGCAATATATCGCCGACACCATGCCCAACCGCGCCTTGGGCCGCCCCTATTTCATCGACAAGATGCCGAATAACTTCCGGCACATCGGCCTGATCCACCTGATCCTGCCCAACGCAAAAATCATCGACGCGCGCCGCAATGCGATGGCGTGCTGCTTCAGCAACTTTAAGCAGCTGTTCGCACAAGGGCAGGAGTTTACCTATGGGATCGAGGATATCGCCCGCTATTACCGGACCTACGTCGAGCTGATGGAGCACTGGGACGCGGTGCTGCCCGGACGAGTTCTGCGGGTGCAGCACGAGGATGTGATCGACGATCTGGAAGGCAGCGTGCGCCGGATCCTTGATTATTGCGGCCTCGAGTTCGAGCCTGCGTGCGTCGACTTTCACAAGACCAAGCGCAGTGTGCGCACGCCGAGTTCCGAACAGGTACGCCAGCCCATTTTCCGTGACGGGCTCGACCAGTGGAAGAACTTCTCACCTTGGCTCGATCCTCTCCGGGCAGCGCTCGGCCCTGAACTCTCAGCGACATGAAGGACTGACGATGGCATTTGCACCGACGATGGGAGCCACAATCGACGAGGCCAAACTGCCGTCGGTGGGGGTGCGCTGGTACGTTCTTTTCATCATGATGCTGGCCTACACGATCAACATTGCCGATCGTTACGTCATGTCGACCGTGCTCGAGCAGATCCGGCTTGAGCTGCACCTGACCGACAGCGGCGTCGCCTTTTTGACGGGCGTGTCACTGGCATTTTTCTACGTGATCATGGGTATTCCACTTTCGTGGATCGCCGACCGGTGGAACCGGCGCAATCTTCTGGCGATCTCGATCACCGTCTGGTCGGCCATGACCACGCTCTGCGGGCTTTCGCGTGGCTACTTTGATCTTCTGCTGGCCCGCATCGGTGTGGGCATCGGTGAGGCAGGCGGAACCCCGTCCTGCAATTCGATCGTTTGCGACTATTTCCCGGCAAGTCGCCGCCCGATGGCACTGACGATCTTTGCGCTCGGGGCGCCGATCGGCGCATGGCTCGGGGCCGACTTGGCCGGTGCCGTTGCGCATGCCTATACGTGGCGCGCTGCTTTCCTTGTGCTCGGTATTCCGGGGATCTTGCTTGCGGCGCTCATCATGCTGACCGTCAAGGAGCCAGAGCGCGGTTGTCTCGATGCCGTCAAGAGCGACGACACGCCCAGCCTGGCAGATACGCTCAGGTTCCTGTGGAGCCAGAAATCGGCGGTCCATGTGCTGATGGGCAGCGGCGTTTCGGCGCTGTGGGGCTGGGGCCTCATGTGGTTCACCCCCACCTTCATCCAGCGCACCTATGGCCTCGATGTCGGCGCGGCAGGCGCGGTCGTCGGACCGATCCATCTGGTGATGGGGATCGCCGCGTCGCTGCTTACCGCCTGGCTGCTCGCACGACCATCCTTCGTCGATCCACGGCGGATCGTCTGGCTGCTCGGCGGCGTGACGGCCGTGGCGACGGTGCCGTCGATCATCGCCTATTACACCCACTCGCTGCCGCTCGCGACACTGATGTGGTGGCTGTTCATTCCGGCGATCTATTTCTACATCGGCCCGGCGTTTGCGCTGGGGCAGAACCTCGCCCCGCCGAAGATGCGCGCGATGTTCAGCGCGGTCGCGCTGCTCATCGCCAATGTCTTCAACCTGATCGTCGCGCCGCAGGGCGTGGGCCTGCTCAGCGACTGGTTCGCGGGCCCCGGCGGTGCTGATGCAGCGTCGCTGCGCATGGCGCTGCTGATTCTCGCACCGACCGGTTTCTGGGCGGCCTTCCACTATTTCATGGCCGCCAAGCACATCATTGCCGACCAGAAGCGCGCCATCGGTTATGTCTGAGGACCCTATGTTGAAATCCTACATCAATGGCGCGTGGGTGCTTCCGCGCACGTCGACGGCCACGGTCGATGCGATCAACCCGGCGACCGAGGAGGTGGCGGCGACGGTCGCGCTGTGCGGGCCCGATGACGTCGATCTGGCTATCACCGCCGCGCGCGAGGCTTTTGACGGCTATGCCGCGCTGTCGCTCGACGCGCGGATCGCGCTCGTCGAAAAACTGATCGCGATTTTCGAGCGACGCTATGGCGAAATGGTCACTGCGATTTCGACCGAGATGGGCGCGCCCTATGACCTGTCGCACAATGCGCAGGCCGAATGTGGCCCTGGGCATCTGAAGGAAACGATCAAGGCCGCGCGCGCCATGGCATGGGAACGGGAGATCGCACAGGGCGCCAATCTGGTGCACGAGCCGATCGGGGTTTGCGTGCTGATCACGCCGTGGAACTGGCCGATCAACCAGCTTGCGGCAAAGGTCGGCCCTGCGCTCGTCACGGGCTGCACGATGGTGCTGAAACCCAGCGAAGTCGCGCCCTTGTCCGCCCAACTCTTCGCCGAATTCATCGATGAGGCAGGCTTTCCCGCCGGCGTGTTCAACATGGTCCACGGCACTGGCCCGGGCATCGGCGATGCGCTGACCGGCCACCGACAGGTCGACATGATCTCGTTCACCGGCTCTACGCGTGCCGGCATTCAGGTGGCGAAGTCCGCCGCCGACACCGTCAAGCGCGTTAGCCAGGAGCTGGGGGGCAAATCGGCGAACATCGTCTTTGCCGACAGCGAGCTTGAGGCGGCCGTGACGCGCGGCGTAAAGCATTGCTTCGAAAACGCCGGGCAGTCGTGCAACGCGCCGACGCGGATGCTTGTCGAGGCATCGGTCTACGACGAAGCGGTCGCGATCGCGGCGCGCGTGGCATCGGAGACCCGGCTTGGTGATCCCACCGAAAAGGGTCCCCATCTGGGTCCGGTCGTCAGCGCGCTGCAGTATGGCAAGATCCAGAAGCTCATCCAGGCGGGGATCGACGAAGGTGCCAGGCCCGTTGCCGGTGGCGTCGGCCGCGCCGACGGCTTTGATCGCGGTTATTATGTGAAGCCCACGGTGTTTGCCGGCGTCCACAACGCCATGACGATCGCGCAGGAAGAAGTGTTCGGCCCTGTCCTCGTTATGATCCCGTTCACGACCGAAGCCGAGGCCATCGCGATCGCCAATGACTCGCCCTATGGCCTCGCCGGCTATGTCCAGAGCGGCGACTTGGAGCGTGCCCGCCGCGTCGCGCGCGCCATCCGCGCGGGCAGCGTCCACATCAACGGCGCTGGGCAAGGCTATGAATCGCCATTCGGCGGCTACAAGCAATCCGGCAATGGCCGCGAATGGGGCGAATACGGACTGCATGACTTCCTCGAGGTGAAGGTCGTCAACGGCTTTTTCCCGGCATGAAACTCGCCGACATCGAGACTTTCGTCGTCGGCAATCCTCCGCCCCATTTCGGCGGACGCTATTTCGTCTTCGTGAAGCTGACGACCGCCTGTGGCATCTCGGGCATCGGAGAGGCATATTGCGTCCCGTTCGAGCCGCATCTCGTCGCCCGGATGATCGAGGACGTGTTCGCCCGCTATGCGGCCGGTAATGATCCGCACGACATCGAAACGCTGTGGCGGCGCGTCTATTCGAGCGGGTTCACGCAGCACCCCGATCTGACGCTGATGGGCGTGCTGAGCGCGCTTGAAATGGCGTGCTGGGACATCGTCGGCAAGGCGGCCAACCAGCCGGTCTACAAGCTGCTCGGCGGTCAGGTGCACGAACGACTTCGTGCTTACACCTATATTTACCCCCGCCCCGGCGACGCGACCGACGTCTATCATGACCCCGATCTCGCCGCGACGCGCGCCGCCGAATATCTGGGCCAAGGCTTTACCGCGCTCAAGTTCGATCCGGCAGGCCCCTATTCCGCATTTGACGGGCGGCAGCTGTCACTCGAGGCACTGGAGTTGTGCGAACGCTTTGCGCTGACGTTGCGCGACGCGGTCGGCAGTCGGGCTGATCTGCTGTTCGGCACGCATGGTCAGATGACGGCGGCGGGAGCGATCCGGCTGGCGAAGCGGCTCGAGCCTGCCGATCCGCTGTGGCTCGAAGAACCCGTGCCCCCCGATGCGCCCGAGGAAATGGCCAAAGTCGCGCGCGCGACCAGCATTCCGATCGCGACCGGGGAGCGACTGGCGACCAAATATGATTTTGCGCGGTTGCTCGATTGCGGGGCGGCCGCGATCCTCCAGATGAATCTGGGCCGTGTCGGTGGGCTGCTCGAGGCCAAGAAGATCGCAGGCATGGCCGAGGTTCGCCACGTCCAGATCGCGCCGCATCTTTATTGCGGGCCCGTGGTGGGGGCGGCGAACATCCAGATCGCGACTTGTTCTCCCAATTTCCTGATCCTCGAAAGCATCGAGCAATGGGGCGGTTTCCACAGCGAGATCTTGCACACGCCGATCCGGTTCGAGGACGGTCATGTCATTCCTTCGACCGCGCCGGGCCTGGGTGTTGCACTGAATGAAGTTGTAGCGCGCGCAAACCCGTACACTGGTTCGATGCTGCATCTTGAGATGACGCAGCACCCCGTGCAGTGACCGAGGAATATGATTACATCATTGTCGGGGCCGGGACGGCGGGGTGCGTGCTGGCGAGCCGGCTGACCGAGGACGGCACGGCGACCGTTTTGCTGCTGGAGGCAGGCGGCAGCGACAAGTCGATCTGGATCCAGATGCCGATCGGCTATGGCCGCACGTTTTTCAACCGTCGAATCAACTGGATGTACGATACCGAACCGGTTGAGGCGCTGGGTGGACGGCGCAGCTACTGGCCACGCGGCAAGGTGATTGGCGGTTCGGGATCGATCAACGCGATGGTTTATGTGCGCGGACAACCGCGCGATTATGAGGACTGGAAGGCACTCGGCAACCCGGGCTGGGGATGGGACGATGTGCTGCCCTTCTTCAAGAAGTCCGAGGATTTTGACTGGCACAGCGCACATCACGGGCGCGGCGGGCCGCAGCATGTCACTGACATCTCGCCGCATGTGCATCCGGTGTGCCACAGCTTTGTCGAGACCGCCCGTGCGTTGGGCTTCAAGCCGAGTGCCGACCTGAACGGCGCCGACAGCGAAGGCGTCGGTATGTACCAGATCAACACGCGTGGCGGCTGGCGGGCGTCGACGGCCAATGCTTTTCTTTACCCTGCCCGAACCCGCAAGACGCTCAAGATCGAGACGCACGCGCTTGCGACCAAGATCCTCATTGAGGGAAAGCGGGCGACAGGTGTTGCCTATTCCCGGCGCGGGAAGTCGCTTGAGGCGCGCGCGCGGCGCGAAGTGATCCTGAGCGGCGGCGCAATCAATTCGCCGCAATTGCTGATGCTGTCGGGCATCGGCGATGCCGACAAGCTGAAATCGATGGGGATCGAGCCCGTGCTCCACGCGCCGCAGGTCGGCCGCAATCTGCAGGACCATCTGGCGGTTTCCTATTTCTACAAAACGCGGACGGCGACTCTCAACGACCTGCTGCACCCGATGGTCGGCAAGATGTGGGCGGGGCTGCGCTACATGGCCGATCGCGCCGGGCCGCTGTCCCTGAGCGTCAACCAGAGCGGCGGCTTCGTGCGCAGCGATCCGGCCCGGCCGAACGTCAACCTTCAGCTCTATTTCAGCCCGGTGAGCTACACCAAGACGCCGCTTTCGGATCGCAAGCTGCTCAATCCCGATCCGTTTTCGGCGTTCCTGTTGTCGCACAACCCCTGCCGACCGACGAGCCGAGGCCATCTCGAGCTGCGCTCATCGGACCCGTTCGCGCATCCGGCTATCCATCCCAACTATCTGACGACGCAGGAGGACATTGACGATGTCCTCGCCGGAAACAGGCTGCTCCGCCAGATCGCGAGGACGCGCCCCTTGGCCGACATCATCACCGAGGAAATCATTCCAGGCAGCGACGTCAGGGGCGACGAAGCGCAGCTTGCGGATTTCCGCGCGCGTGCCGACACCGTCTATCACCCGACCAGCACTTGCATGATGGGCCCCGATCCTGCCACCTCGGTCGTCGATCCGCAGTTGCGCGTTCATGGGATTCAAGGGCTGCGCGTTATCGACGCGTCGGTCTTCCCGACGATTACCTCGGGCAATACCAATGCCCCGACCGTGATGGTCGCCGAAAAAGGGGCTGCCATGGTGATCGAGCACGCTCGCCGATCCTGACAGGCGTCAATTAATTTTACCGGTTGCGGATTGCTTGAAGCCTGCCCAGACTGATTAGATCATGACCGGACAATCGAAGATCGACCTGAAACAGCTTCCGCCACTCAAGGCGCTGAAAGGTTTCGAGGCGGCTACCCGACGACAGAGCATCCGCGATGCCGCCGACGAGCTGTGCCTGACCCATCCCGCGGTCAGCCATCAGGTCCAGCTGATCGAAGATGCGCTCGGCGTGCAGTTGTTCCAGCAGGACGGACGGCACATCATTTCGACCGAGGAAGGCCGCGTGCTCTACCCCTATGTCCGGTCGGCATTTGAATCGCTGATCGAAGGCGTCGAGGCGGTCCACCGCAACGCGCTCGACAAGCCGCTGCGCGTCCAGACCTATGTCACTGCCTCGATCCGCTGGCTGGCCCGCCGCGTCCCACAATTCCTCGCCGACAACCCCAAGATCAAGCTGACGTTGAACACATGCGCGGTCGAATGGGAATTCGACGATGTCCATGCTGATGTCGGGCTGGTCTATTGCGAAACGCTGCCCGATCCGGCGCGTTATCATTGGGTGCCGCTGTTCGAATATGCGCTTTATTCGGTCTGCAGCCCGGCGTTCGCTGCAAGGCTTGGCAGCTCGGTGACGCCAGCCGATTTGCTAAGCCAGCCGCTTGTCACGATCTACACCGAAACGCGCAATTGGGAGACGTGGTTTACAGCGGCAGGCGTGCCGTTCGATGCGCGCTCGCCCTATCTGGTCGTGGATACGCTGGCGGTGGCGCTCGAAATGGCCCTGGGCGGCGAAGGTATCGCTCTCGTCAATGGCCCGTTCGTCGAGCAGGATCTGGCCAGCGGCCGCCTGGTCCAGCCGGTCAGCCATAAAGTCATTTGCCCGGGCGAATGGGGCCTCATCTGCCGCAAGGACATGAAGGAAAATGTGCGCGTCAGAACCTTCATCGACTGGGTGGTCCAGCACGCAGGCACCGTCAGCTAGCGTCGGGGGACAACCTCGTAACCCGGCTCCTCGGGTTCATCGTCAACCATTTCGGCAGGAAAGCCGGTGCCCAGGACCTTGAGACCGAGCGGCTCTTCGTAGCGGCGGATGATATTGGGCGAATGTTCACGCGGGCCGAACGCGGCCTCGCCTTCCTTGAACAGCCGCACGATCAGGGGCGAAATCTCCACCGGCACCCCTGCCCCGTGCGCGATCTTGTCGAACAGACCGATGTCCTTCGATACGAGGTCCATCGTGAAATTGATGTCGCGGCTGCCGTTCAGGATCACCTGGCTTTCGGTTTCATGGACGAAGCTGTTGCCCGACGAAATGCGGATCGCCTCATAGGTCGTATTCATGTCGAGCCCGATGGCCTTGCACGTCGTCAGCGCCTCGGCCAGCGCCACAAGATGAACCGTGCACAGATAGTTGGTCATCACCTTCAGCTGCGACGCCGTGCCGTAATCGCCGGTGTGCAGGATACGGCGGCCCATCGTCGTCAGGACCGGCAACACCGCTTCGAAGGCGGCGCGCGGTCCCCCGGCGAAGATCGCGATATTGCCGGTGTCGGCGCGATGACAGCCGCCCGAAACCGGGCATTCCATGAACAGAGCGCCGCGTGCCTCGACCAGCGCGCCGAGCCGGATGATCTCGGCATAATCGGTCGTGCTCATCTCCAGCCAGATCTGGCCCGGACGCATGACGTGAAGGAAACCGTCCTCCCCTTCGGCAACTGCCGAGCTGGCAGCGGGCGACGGTAGGCAAGTGACAATGAGATCAACGGCCTCGCCAAGCGCGCGCGGACTTTCGGCAGATTTTGCACCCCTCGCGACAAAGTCGGCCACCAGGTCGTCGTTCAGGTCCCGCACCGTCACGTCGTGGCCATTACGGATCAGGCTGCCGGCAAGCTTGCCCCCGACGTTGCCCAGGCCAATGAAACCGATCTTCATAAGCCCGTCACCGCCCCCCCCTCATGGAGCCCTGAATAGAATGACGCGGCGCACGTGCCACAAATGAAAAAATTGCGATCACGGCTGAATTTTTTTCGTCTGGGCGCGAACTGGTGCTGGATAACCGGACACGCATAGTCCAAAAATTTTTCAGCCGATCCGGCGAAACGCTCATTTGTCGCGCCGCCGGGTGCACGACTAGGTTCGCCTTTCTGGAAGCTATGCCGGGGGAAGGTTCCTGATGCAGAACAGCGCGCGCGTGGTCATCGTCGGCGGCGGCATCATGGGTGCAAGCCTGCTCTACCATCTTGCCGAGCTGGGCTGGACCGATTGCCTGCTCATCGAGAAGGACGAGCTGACGTCTGGCTCTACCTGGCACGCCGCCGGCCAATGCCCGAGCATCACCGGAAGCTACAACCTCGCCAAGATCCACGCCTATAGTAACGAACTCTACCCGAGGCTGGAGGCGATGACCGGCCAATACGTCAGCTGGCACAAATCGGGCGGCATCCGCTTTGCCACCAACGAGCGCGAGCTGGCATGGTTCAAGACGATCCTCGGCTTTTCCAAAAGCATCGGTTTCGACATGGAGATCATCGATCCGGCCGAAATCCGCCGGATCAATCCGTTCGTCACGACTGAAGGCGTCATCGCCGGCGCGCGCACGACCGGCGACGGCCATGCGGACCCGTCGGGCATCTGCAACGCGCTGGCCATCGGCGCGCGCAATCTGGGGGCAAAGATCGTCCGCAAGAACCGCGTGACGGGCCTCACCCAATTGCCCTCGGGCGAATGGGACGTGGCCACCGAACAGGGCGTGGTGCGCGCCGAAATCGTCGTCAATGCAGCGGGCTGCTATGCGCGTCAGGTCGCGCAGATGGCGGGCATCGACATTCCGGTGACCAATATGGAGCACCATTATATCGTCACCGATCCGATCCCCGCGTTCATGGAGCGCGAGGAGGAAATCCCGGTGATGCGCTGCCCTTATGTTTCCGGCTATTTCCGCCAGGAGCAGAAGAGCGGCCTCATCGGCATCTACGAGAATGTCGGCTTGGCCGAGGCCTGGGCGCCCAAGGGCATGCCCGAATGGGAATCGACCAGCGAGCTGTTCATCGACGATCTGGAGCGCATCTCGCAGTGGCTGGAGCGCGCGATCGAGCGCATGCCGGTGTTCGGCGAAGTCGGCATTCGCCGCATCGTCAACGGCGCGATCCCGCACACGCCGGATGGCGGGCCGTTGCTCGGCCCCGCCACGGGCCTGCGAAATTTCTGGCACTGCTGCGGCACGTCGTTCGGCATCGCGCAGGGCGGCGGCGCGGGAAAATACCTCGCGCAGTGGATCGTGCACGGCGACGCCGACATCAACATGACCGAGTTCGATCCGCGCCGTTACGGCCCCTATGCCGACGAGGCTTATAGCAGGGCGAAGGTGTTCCTCGACTATCGCCTGACCTTCACGACGCGCCTGCCGGGCGAGGAAGAACCCGACGGCCGCCCGCAAAAGACCAGCCCGCTGTATGAAAAGTTGAAGGCCCAGGGGGCCGACTATGGCGAAACCTACGGCTGGGAACGGCCGAAATGGTTCTCGCTCGACGGGCGCCAGGAAGAAGGCGGCTATCACCGAACCAATGTGTTCGAGGTGGTCGCGGATGAAGTGAAAGCGGTCGCCAGTGGCGTCGGCGTGCTCGATCTGTCGGGCTTTGCCAAATATGACGTGCGTGGCCCCGATGCAGAGGCATTTCTCAACCGCATCTGCGCCAACCGCATGCCCAAAAAGGCCGGCGGCATCGGCCTTGTCCATCCTCTCTCGCGCGGCGGTCGCATCTACGGCGAAATGACTGTCACGCGCTTTGCCGACGATCATTTCTATTGCCTTTCGGCCGCTGCCGCCGAGCAGCGCGACTGGGATTTGCTGGTCCAGAGCAAATTGCCCGGAGAGGACGTCAGCATCACCAACCTGACGATGAACCTCGGCGTACTCGTGATGAACGGGCCGCGCTCGCGCGATGTACTGGCGAAGCTCACCGATGCGGATTTGAGCAATGACGGATTCCGCTGGCTGAGCGGCCAGGAAATCACGCTCGCGGGGATCCGGATGCGCGCGTTGCGCGTGTCCTATGCGGGCGAACTCGGCTGGGAACTGCACCCGGCAATGAACGACCTACTGGCCCTGTACGATGCCGTTTGGGACGCCGGCCAGGAATTCGGCATCGTCAACTACGGGCTCTATGCCGCCAATGCGATGCGCGTCGAAAAAGGCTACAAGGCCTGGGGGTCCGAGCTGACCAACGAACTGACGATGATCGACGCGGGCATGGATCGCTTCATCAACTTCCAGAAGGATGATTTCGTCGGCAAGCAGGCGACGCTCGACGCGCCGGACCGCATGCGGATCGTCTATGGCGAAGTGGATGCCGCAAATGTCGATGTGCGTGGCGGCGAACCCTGCCTTGTCGGCGATGGGTGCATCGGCCTTGCGACGTCGGGCGGCTATGGTCACCGCGTTGGCAAGAGTTTGTTCTTTGCCGCCGTGCCGCCCGCGAATGCGACACCGGGCGCCCAGTTCGACATCCTGCTGCAGGGCGAGCGCCGTCGCGCCACGGTACTTGCAGACCCCGCCTATGACCCCGACAATGCGAAGATGAAGGCCTGACGATGGCAAGCGAGCTCCCCAAGAAGGCACGCGTCGTCATTATCGGTGGCGGCGTCATTGGTTGTTCGATTGCCTATCATCTGACCAAGATCGGCTGGGACGATGTCGTCCTGCTCGAACGCAAGCAGCTGACCAGCGGTACGACTTGGCACGCCGCGGGGCTGGTCGGGCAGTTGCGCCCCTCGATCAACATGACCAAGCTCGCCAAATACACGGGCGAACTCTATCGCGGGCTTGAGGCGGAAACCGGCCAGGCAACCGGCTATCGCCAGTGCGGCTCGATCTCGATGGCGACCAACGTAGAGCGCTTCGAGGAGCTGAAGCGCAGCGCCTCGATGGCCAAGGTGTTCGACCTGCCCGTGCATGTCGTGACGCCCGAAGAGATCCGGGCGATGGCGCCGATCGTCAATGTCGACGATGTTGTGGGCGGCATCCATATCCCGAGCGACGGCTATGCCAATGCGGTCGACATTACCCAAGCGTTGGCCAAGGGCGCGCGCACCGGCGGGGCGCAAGTCTTCGAAAACACGAAGGTCACCAAGATCCGCCATGATGGCGAACGCGTGACGGGCGTGGATACCGAAAATGGTACGATCGACGCCGATTACGTCGTGATCTGCGGCGGCATGTGGACGCGCGACCTGGCGGCGAGCATCGGTGTCGCTGCCCCGCTGCATGCGTGCGAACATTATTACGTCTTGTTCGAGGGCGTGGAAGGGATCGATCCCACCCTGCCCGTGCTGCGCGACTATGATTATTGCGGCTATTACAAATACGACGCGGGCAAGCTGCTCGTCGGCGCGTTCGAACCCAATGCCCGGCCCTGGGGCATGGACGGCATCTCCGAAGACTTCTGCTTCGATGAAATCGCGGGAAGCTTCGAGCATTTCGAGCCGTTGCTGATGGACGCCATGCGCCGCGTTCCTGCGCTAGAAAAAGCCGGTATCCAGAAATTCTTCTGCGGCCCCGAAAGCTTCACGCCCGACGTGCGCTATCATTTGGGTGAAAGTCCCGAGCTGAAGGGCTGTTTCGTTGCGGCCGGCCTCAATTCCATCGGCCTGCAATCGGCCGGCGGCGTCGGCAAGGTGATGGCCGACTGGATCCGCGACGGCATTCCCCCGGCAGACCTGTGGACGGTCGACATCCGCCGCAACATGCCGTTCCAGATCAACCGCAAATATCTGCGCGAGCGCGTGACCGAAAGCCTGGGCCTGCTTTACGCGACGCACTACCCGTTCAAACAATATGAAACCGCGCGCGGCGTCCGGAAGTCCGCGCTGCACGACCGGCTGGCAGCAGCGGGCGCGTGCTTCGGCGAGGCGTTCGGCTGGGAACGCGCCAACTGGTACGGCGAACGCGGCAGCACGCCGAAGTACGAATACAGCTACGGCCGCCAGAACTGGTTCGATGCCAACGCCGCCGAGTGCAAGGCCGTGCGCGAAGCCGTCGGCCTGTTCGACCAGAGCTCGTTCGCCAAGTTCCGGCTGGAAGGCCGCGACGCCTGTGCGGTGCTCAACCGGGTGTGCGCGAACGACGTCGATGTCGCGCCGGGCAAGCTGGTCTATACCCAGTGGCTGAACGACAAGGGCGGGATCGAGGCCGACCTGACGGTCACGCGGCTGAGCGACACCGTCTATCTGATCGTCACGGGGGCCGAGACCGAGGTCAAGGATTTCAACTGGCTGCAGCGCCACATTCCGGTCGAAGCGCACGCCGTGCTGACCAATGTGTCGTCGGCGATGGGGGTCATCTCGATTATGGGCCCCCATGCGCGCGCCCTGCTGCAGTCGATCTGCCCCAATGACCTGTCACACGCGGCCTTTCCTTTCGCGACAAGCCAGGAAATCGAACTCGGCTATGCGATCGTGCGGGCATCACGGATCACCTATGTCGGTGAGCTGGGCTGGGAACTCTATATCCCAACCGAGTTCATGACCGGCGTTTATGACGCGATCGTCGCGGCAGGCGCGGCATTCGGCCTGAAGCATTGCGGCTATCATGCGCTCAACGCGCTGCGCATGGAAAAGGCGTATCGCCATTGGGGCCATGACATCACCGACGAAGACACGCCGCTGGAAGCGGGCCTCGGCTTTGCGGTCAAGATGGACAAGCCGGGCGGCTTCATCGGGCGCGAGGCGCTGCTTCGGCAGAAGGAGGACGGGCTGAAGCAAAAGCTCGTCCAGTTCCTGCTCAAGTCGCCCGAACCGATGCTGTATCACAATGAGCCGATCTGGCAGGGCGATCGCATCGCGGGCTACATACGGTCGGGGATGTATGCGCACACGCTCGGCGGGGCATGCGGGCTCGGCTATGTCACGGCCGCCGATGGCGGCGCGGTCGGGCCGATCGGCGCCGATGATTATGAGATCGAAATCGCGGGCGTGCGCACGCCCGCCACGGCATCTCTGAAACCCCTGTACGACCCCACCAACGCCCGGATCAAAATCTGATGTCGCACGCTGAACTGATGACCCGCCTCGCAGCGAACACGCGCGTGGGCTATAGCTTCGACCAGGAATTCTACACCAGCGATGCCGTGTTCGACGCCGATATGGCGGAGGTGATCAGCCGCAAATGGCTGCTTGCCGGCCATGTCTCACGCATCCCGGACAAGGGCGACTATTTTCTGTTCCGCGTCGGCCGGGAGCAGATCATCGTGATCCGCGAAAATGACAGCAGCGTCCGCGCGTTCTTCAATGTCTGCCGCCATCGTGGATCGACAATCTGCCAGGCCGACAGCGGCAATGCGCCGCGCCTCGTCTGCCCCTATCACGCGTGGACCTTCGGCCTCGACGGGCGGCTGATCGCCGCGCGGCTGATGCCCGAGGATTTCGACAAGGCGCAGAACGGCCTGTTCGCGTGTCATATTCGCGTGTTCCACGGCCTGATCTTCATCAATATGAGCGAGGACGAGCCGGTCGATTTCGACGCGACTTTTGGCGACATGGGCCCGACCCTCGACTATCACGGCATCGCCGACGCTCGCATCGCCCATGCCGGGAGGTATCCGACGACCGCCAACTGGAAGCTGGTCGTCGAGAATTTCTTCGAATGCTATCACTGCGTGCCGTCGCACCCCGAGTTCTGCTCGATGCATGCGGCGGATTCGATTGTGGCTGTCGGCGCCGGGCCGAGTTCGGGCCCCGCCGATGCCATTGCCAGTGTGACGCCGCGGCTCAAGGCGTGGGAAGCGAGCGCCGCCGCCCTTGGTCGCCCGATCGGCAACATCGATGACGCCCCGGATACATCGCACGCCCGCCTGCTGATGCAGCGCATGAACAAGGAAGGGTGGGCCGCCGAAACGCAAGACGGCACCTCCCCCGCGCCGCTCATGGGCAAGCGCACCGCGCCTGATGGCGGTCGCATGCACCTGAGCTTCAGCCCGTTCAGCCAGATCGTCGCCGACGACCATTTCGTGATCCTGTTCCAGTTCACGCCGCGCGGCGCGCTCGAAACCGATGTCGAGATGATCTGGCTTGTCGATGGCCGCTCGACCGAGGCCGAAGTCGATATCGAAAAGATGATCTGGGGCTATCACGCGACCACCACGCAGGACAAAGTAATCACCGAGAACAATCAGGCCGGGATCATGTCGAGCCGTTATCGCCCCGGCCGTTATTCGGAACAGGAAGGCAGCGTCATCAAGTTCCAGAAATGGTATCTGAATCAGTTCGGGCTCGAGCGCGCCGGATGACCCTGCCCGCGGTCATGCGTGCGGTGCTGCTGACCGGCAATGGCGGCTATGAATGCCTCGACATCCGCGATGACGTGCCGGTTCCGGTGCCGGGAGATGGCGAAGTCCTGATCCGCGTTGGCGCGGCCGGCGTGAACAACACTGACATCAACACACGCATCGGCTGGTATTCGAAAGCCGTTGCCGAAGCGACCGACGCCGGGGCGGCAACGGGACTTGCAGGCGCCGAAGACGACGGCTGGTCGGGCGCGGCATTCCGCTTTCCGCGCATTCAGGGCGCGGACGCCTGTGGGTGGATCGTAGCCGTAGGTCAGGACATCGATCCGACCCGAATCGGCGAACGCGTCCTCGTCGAGCCCGTGCTGCGCGGCACAGGCCGGTTCGACATTCGCTATTTCGGCTCCGAGGTCGATGGGGCGTTCGCCGACTATACCTGCGTTCCGGCGGCCCAGGCACACCGCATCGAATCCATATTGTCGGATACCGAGCTCGCGAGCTTTCCGTGCGCCTATTCGACCGCCGAAAACATCCTGACGCGCATCGGCCTGTCCGCTGGTGAGCGCGTACTGGTCACGGGGGCATCGGGCGGCGTCGGATCGGCCGCTGTACAGCTTGCCAAGCGGCGTGGCGCCGAGGTCGTAGCAGTGGTCGGCAAGGAAAAGGCCGAAGCCGTCCGGGACCTGGGCGCGGATCAGGTCGTCCCTCGCGACGCCAACCTGTCGGCCCTGTTCGGTCCCGACTATTTCGACGCAGCGGTCGATGTTGTCGGCGGTACACAGTTCGGGGCGATACTAAACGTGCTCAAACGCGGCGGGCGCTACGGCGTGTCGGGGGCGATTTCAGGGCCCGTCGTCGATCTCGACCTGCGCACGCTGTATCTGAAGGATTTGCGGCTGATCGGCTGCACCGTGCTCGAACCCGACGTTTTCCCCAACCTTGTCGGCATCATCGAACGTGGCGAAATCAGGCCGATGATCGCAGCGACCTATCGGCTCGGCGAAATCGTGGCAGCGCAGGAAGCCTTTCTGTCCAAGCACCATGTGGGCAAGATCGTCTTGCTGGTCGGACCATCAGAATCCAACGAATACCGCCGCCTCGTCGACTGATTTGCGCGTGGACACTACGGCGTTCGCCGCAAAACTCTCATCGGGCCAGCCGAGCGCGATGCTTTTCATGATGACCTGATCGTCGGCAATCCCGGCATGTTCGCGCACGACGGGCGATTGCATGATCCCCTGGCTGTTGATGACGGCGCCGAGCCCGCGCGACCATGCGGCGTTCACGAGTGCGGTTGCGACTGCGCCGCAATCGAACGGGGTGTCATCGCTCCCGTCGAGTACCTTGTCATAGGTGATGATCACACACACGGGTGCGTCGAACTGCCGAAAGCCGCGCAGCACCCAGTCCTGCCGCGCCGCCGCATCGTCGCGCGCAATGCCCATCGCGGAAAACAGCTGCTTGGCGACGCCGATCTGCCTGTCGCGATGGACGCCGGCAAAGGCGTCCCCGGTGCGGAACTCGCGCGACTGTGGCACGCCCGCGACCATCCGCTCGGTGTTTCCGTTGCGGATCCGATCGAGCGGCTCGCCGGAGATGACGTAGAAGTTCCAGGGTTGCGTATTCATCGACGACGGCGCGCGCATCGCGAGGCTGATGATTTCCTCGATCAGCGCCCTTGGAACAGGGTCGGGCTTGTACCCGCGAATGCTCCGGCGACCGAGGATCACATCGTCGAATTCCATTGCCATTTACCCCAAGCCCGTGAACGAGCGGTCGCTATTCCACGGTCTCGACCAGTTCGGCAATCCGCCCGACCATTTCGTCGATATGCGCCTTTTCGAGGATCAGCGGCGGCGACAGCGCGATGATGTCGCCCGTGGCGCGCACCAGCAGGCCATTGTCGAAGCATTTGTGGAACAGCTCGGTCGCGCGCTTGGTGGGCGCGCCGGGGCGTGGTTCGAGCTCGATCCCGGCAACAATGCCCATGTTGCGGATATCGATGATGTGGCGCCTGCCCTTCAGGCTGTGCACTGCCTCTTCCCAATAGCCGTGCAGGCTGGCTGCATGCTCCCAGATTCCCTCCGCCTTGTAGAGGTCGAGCGTCGCCAGGCCTGCGGCCGCCGCCAGTGGATGGCCCGAATAGGTGTAACCGTGAAAAAGCTCGATCCCATCGGGCCCGCCATCGACGACCGTATCATGGATGTCGCGGCTGACGGCGACCGCGCCCATCGGCACGGCGGCGTTGGTCAGCCCCTTGGCCATGGTGATCATGTCGGGCGTCACGCCCAGCGTTTCCGCTGCGGTGGCACCACCGACGCGGCCGAAAGCCGTGATAACCTCGTCGAAGATCAGGACGATCCCGTGCTTCGTGCAGATTTCACGCAGCTTTTCCAGATAGCCGACGGGCGGGATCAGCACGCCGGTCGATCCTGCCATAGGTTCTACGATCACGGCCGCAATCGTCTCGGACCCATGCAGCGCCACGATGCGTTCCAACTCTTCGGCCAGATGCCCGCCCCATGCCGGTTGCCCGCGCGTGAACGCATTGTGCGCGACCGAATGGGTGTGCGGCAGATGATCGACGCCGGTGAGCAGCGTGCCGAACTGGCGGCGGTTGTTGACGATCCCGCCCACCGAAATCCCGCCAAAGCCCGTGCCGTGATAGCCGCGCTCGCGCCCGATCAGCCGGGTTCGCGTCCCCTGCCCCCGTGCCCGCTGATAGGCGAGCGCGATCTTGAGCGCAGTATCGACCGATTCCGACCCCGAATTGGTGAAGAATATGCGGTTTAGCTCGTCAGGCATCAGCGCGGCAACGCGCGAGGCGAGCTCGAACGCCAGTGGATGGCTCATCTGGAAGGTCGGACCGAAATCGAGCTCGCCGGCGGTCTTTCGGATCGCCTCGACGATCGGTGCGCGACAGTGGCCGGCATTCACGCACCACAGCCCGGCGGTGCCGTCGAGGATCGTGCGCCCGTCGCTCGCGGTATAGTGCATGTCCCGGGCGCTGCTGAGCATGCGCGGGGTTGCCTTGAACGCGCGGTTCGCCGTGAACGGCATCCAGAAGGCTGCGAGCGGATCGTTTTCGAGTTTCACCGGCTAGTCCTCCACAGTTCTGCCCGGCGACGACTATGGCGCGTCAGCAGGGCACCGTTCGACTGAAAAGAATAACTCGAACGGAAAATTTCATGCCGCGCCCCGGGGTTCGGCATTCTGCCCTGCCCGGCGACGCACGAGATAGGCAATCGCAAAGGCACTCGTCACGATCACACTCGCCCATAGCTCAACCCGGCTTTTCGAGAACGCCATCAAAACAAGGATGCCGCCCATTCCGGTAATCGCCGCCCATGTGCCATAGGGGTGCAGCCACATGCGGAGCTGGAGCCGCTCGGGCGCTTCGGCCTCGAGGCGGGTACGCAGGCGCAGCTGCGCAATCGCGATCAGCATGTAGACGAACAACATGATCGCGCCCGACGAATTGACGAGGAAATTGAAGACCCGATCGGGCGACAAGACCGACGCCGCCAGCGCGCCATAGCTGAACAGGCTGGCGATCAGGATGGCACGTGAGGGGACACGCGACCGGCTGAGCCGGATGCACGATTGCGGCGCATCGCCATTCTGCGCGAGGACGAACATCGCGCGCGACGTGATGTAGAGCCCCGAATTGAGGCACGAGAGCACGGCGACGAGCACGATCGTGTTCATGACCAGGTCGGCGGCCGGATAGCCCATCTGACGCAACGCATGGGCGAAGGGCGAAACGCCAACCTCGATCTCGTTCCACGGCACGACCGACACGATCATCAGGATCGATAGCACGAAGAACACCAGGATGCGCACCGACACCGAAATCGTCATGCGCGCGATCGTTTTGGCCCCTTCCGTCGATTCAGCGGCGGCGAGCGTCGCGATCTCCGCGCCGCACAGCGAGAAAATCGTCGTCGAAACACCGACGAAGATCGCGGCAATACCGGCAGGCGCAAAACCGCCATGGCTGGTGAGATTGGCAAAGGTCGGGCCATTCGGCGACGTCAGGCCCAGCGCATAAGCCCCGCTGATCACGATGAAGACAGCGATCGCGATGACTTTGGTCGATGCAAACCAGAACTCGAACTCGCCGTAAGATCGTGCCGACATCAGGTTCACACCCGTCAACAATGCCATCAAGGCCACACCGACCTGCCACACTTCGAATTGGGGAAACCAGCCGCAGATGATCTTCGCGCCGGCAATCGCTTCGATCGCGATCACGACGACCCAGAAATACCAGTAGAGCCAGCCGACGAGGAAACCGGCCCAATCGCCAACGCCGGTGCGGGCGAAATCGGGAAAGGTCTGCCGGCCGGGCAGCGCCATCGCCATTTCGGAAATCATCCGCATGACGAGGAGAACAAGAAACCCGGCAATCGCGTAGCTTAGAACGGCGGCGGGGCCGATCGTGCTGATCGCGGTGGACGATCCGACGAACAGTCCGGCGCCGATGATGCCGCCGAACGTGATCATCGAGACGTGCCGCGCCTTGAGCGACTGGCTCAGCCCTGACTCCGGCATCTCAGGCACGAGCGCCAGGGCAGGCTCAACCATGGTCGTGCTTCCCGGATCGATGGCACGTCACCTGCTGCGTCAATGGGCCCCCATGCGGTTGATGCTTTCGCCGGCAAGCACGTGGGTGATCATCGGGCGACGCTCCTCTGCAAAAGCCATGCTTCGATACCGGAAACGACTTGTCACGCAAGTCGGTGCGCGACCGAAACATCTACGGGCGCTTGCCAATCGTCCCGACCACCGGTTAGCCCATGCCGACATGCAGTTGCGCTTTCTGGAATATTTCGTCGCGATCGCGCGCGAACGGCACTTCGGGCGTGCAGCAGAGGCCTGCCAGGTGTCCCAGCCGACCCTCTCCGCCGGCCTCGTTGCGCTGGAGGAAATGCTGGGCGAACGCCTCGTCATCCGCGACCGACGCTTCGTCGACCTGACCAGCCAGGGACATGCGATCCTGCAATATGCGCAGCAAATGATTGCCGATCAGGCGGCCATACGCGCAGCGCTGAACGTCGAGACCAGCGGGCTTCGAGGCATCGCCCGGCTGGGCGTGATCCCGGCCGCAATGCCCGCGGTGGGGTATCTGGTGGCGGCGATGACGGCGGCCCATCCCCAAGTTAAGCTGGCCGTTTCTTCGATGACGTCGCGCGAGATCGAGCGGGCGCTGCTGGCCCGCGACATCGATGCGGGGTTAACATATCTGAACAGCGAGCCATTGGCACAGGTGCGGTCGGTGCCGCTTTACGTCGAGCGGTTCGTGGCGGTGACCGCGCGCGGCTCTGCACTTGCACAACGCGGTATCGTGCCGCTCGCCGACATCGTGGCGCAGCGCCTTTGCCTGCTGCATCAGGGGATGCAGAACCGCAGGATTCTTGACGGCCATTTGCAGGCGCGCGGGCTCGTCGCGGCCCCGGTCGCCACGGCGGACAGCTATGTCGCCTTGCTGTCGATGGTCTCGGTCGGCGGGTTGGAAGCGATTATTACGGACAGTCATGCCGCGCTGGTTGCCGCGCATCCCGATCTGGTGATCGTGCCGATCGCCGATACGATGGCGGCGAACGAAGTCGGCCTTGTTATCAGCGCCCGGACGCCGCTGCCCCCGCTCGCAGCCGGGCTGCATGCCATGGCATCGACGCTCGACCTTCCATCGGCATCATAGACATAGTCTATCGTAAATTCGGATCATCTATTTGACAATTACGATCAATAGCCGAACATCGAGGGTGTGGAGACGTGCGACACACTGCCCCTGATCCTCGATCGCCACCGCGGGCGCGAAGGGCCACTGCTGCCAATATTACATGACGTACAGGCGGCATTTGGCTTTGTCGGCGAAGGCGCGGTGCGCGCGATTGCCGCCGACCTGAACCTGACCCGCGCCGAGGTTCACGGCGTCGTAAGTTTCTACCACGACTTCCGGGCCGAAAAGCTGGACCGCCCCTGCGTCAAGCTGTGCGAGGCCGAAGCGTGCCAGGCGCGCGGCGTTGCCGAACTGCGGGCCATCGCCGATGCGCAATCGCGGGTCTGCGTCGAACCGATCTATTGCCTGGGCCTTTGTTCGGTCGGCCCGGCGGCATTGGTTGGCGACGATGTTCATGCGCGGCTCGACCCCGCCTCATTCGCCGCGCTGATCGACAACCGATGACGGTGGTGCGGATATCGGACGATGCGGCAGCGGTCGCCTGTGGCGCGGATCGCGTCGCCGAGGCGTTTGCCGCTGCGGGCTGTACGGTCGAGCGCGTTTCGAGCTGGGGGATGCACTGGCTCGAGCCCCTCGTCGACATCGACGGCATCGGCTTTGCCAATGCGACGGTCGCAGGCGTCGCGTCGATTCTCGATGGCAGTGCGACAAGCATCGGCCCCATCGCGGACCATCCCTTTATCGCCGCGCAAACGCGCCTGACCTTCGCGCGCGCGGGCAAGACCCGCCCGCTCTCGCTCGAGGATTATGCAGCTACGGGTGGCTGGTCAGGCCTCGCCGCCGCCCGTGCGGCGGGCGCCGTAGAAACGCTTGAAACGGTGCTCCTATCGGGGCTTCGCGGGCGCGGCGGGGCGGGCTTTCCCGCTGGCATCAAATGGAAAACGGTCGCTGCCACAACCGCCGACCGCAAATACATCGTGTGCAATGCCGACGAGGGCGACAGCGGCACCTTCGCCGACCGGATGATCATGGAGGGCGATCCCTTCATGCTGATCGAAGGCATGGCAATAGCCGGCTTCGCGGTCGGCGCGGCCAAGGGCTTCGTCTACATCCGCTCGGAATATCCGCACGCCATCGCAAAGATGGAGGTAGCCGTCGCGCTCTGCGCGGCGCAAATCGCCCCATTCGAGGTCGAGGTGCGCGTCGGCGCGGGTGCCTATGTCTGTGGCGAGGAAACGTCGCTGCTCAACAGCCTGGAGGGTAAACGCGGCGAGGTCCGCGCGAAGCCGCCGTTGCCGGCGTACGAGGGGCTGTTCGGCAAGCCGACCGTCATCAACAATGTACTGACGCTGGCGGCGGTGCCGTGGATCATGGCGAACGGCGCGCAGGCCTATGCGGATTATGGCATGGGACGCTCGCGCGGCACGATCCCGATCCAGCTTGCCGGTAACATCCGCCATGGCGGCTTGTTCGAGACAGCGTTTGGCGTGTCGCTGGGCGAACTGGTCAACGACATTGGGGGCGGCACGGCATCGGGGCGGCCGGTGCGGGCCGTGCAGGTCGGCGGGCCGCTCGGCGCTTATCATCCCCCGTCGCAGTTCGACCTCGCTTTCGACTATGAAACCTTCGCGGACATCGACGGACTGATCGGCCACGGCGGAATCGTCGTCTTCGATGATCGCGTCGACATGGCGAGGCAGGCGCGGTTCGCCATGGAATTTTGCGCGATCGAAAGCTGTGGCAAATGCACCCCGTGCCGCCTGGGCAGCACGCGCGGCGTCGAGACGATCGACCAGATCATCGCCGGCAAGGATGTCGACGCCAATCTGGCGCTGATCGCCGATCTTGCGGACACGATGAAGTTCGGCTCGCTCTGTGCCCTGGGCGGGTTCACCCCCTACCCCGTGATGTCGGCGATCCGACACTTCCCGGAGGATTTCCGGTGAGGCGGCTAGGTGCCATCATCGCCGGCGGGCAATCGTCGCGGTTCGGCACGGACAAGGCGCAGGCCATGCTGGGCGATCGCGCGCTGCTCGACCATGTCGCCGACCGTCTGGACACGCAGTGCGATGCCGTCATCATTTGCGGTCGCACTTGGGGCGACCGCGTTTCGGTCGCCGACCGCCCGACCCCCGGATTGGGGCCGCTGGGGGGATTGTGCGCGGCGCTTCACTATGGCGCGACACACGGTTTCGACATGGTGGTGACCGCCGGTTGCGACACGCTTCCAGTGCCAGTGATACCTGGTAGGGGATCCGAGGCGGCGGTGGTTGCGGGACATTATCTGTTCGGCCAGTGGCCCGTGGCGCTGGCCCCGCTGCTCGACGCGCATCTCGCGACGACCAACGACCGGTCGATGCGTCGCTGGATGACAGTTTCGGGCGCGCGTCAGATCGCGGTCCCGGCCACGCTTCACAACCTCAACACACAGGCCGATTTTCGGCGCTACGCACAGACGCAAGGACTGGCGGCATGACCTATCAGGCACAGGCAGATTTCGGCACACCGGCAAGCCGCTCGGACGAGATGGTGACATGCACGATCGACGGGCGCGACGTGACGGTGCCCACCGGCACCAGCGTGATGCGCGCTGCCGCCGAACAGGGCACGTCGATCCCCAAGCTGTGCGCGACCGACAGTTTGAAGAGCTTCGGATCGTGCCGCCTGTGCCTTGTCGAGATCGACGGACGACGCGGGACGCCGGCAAGTTGCACGACGCCGGTCGAGGCTGGCATGGTCGTCCATACCCAGACGCCGCGCCTCGCCAAGCTGCGCAAAGGCGTGATGGAGCTCTATATCTCCGACCACCCGCTCGATTGCCTCACCTGCGGGGCGAACGGCGATTGCGAGCTGCAGGATCAGGCCGGGGCCGTCGGCCTGCGCGACGTGCGCTACGATGTCGGCGCGACACACCTCGGCCAGCCGAAGGACCAGTCAAATCCCTATTTCGATTTCGATCCTTCGAAATGCATCGCGTGCTCGCGCTGCATCCGCGCCTGCGACGAAGTGCAGGGCACGCTGGCGCTGACGATGGACGGTCGGGGCTTTGCCTCGAAAATTTCGGCAGGCCTTGCGTCGGACAATTTCCTGGGATCGGAATGCGTATCGTGCGGGGCGTGCGTGCAGGCCTGCCCCACCGCGACGCTCATCGAAAAGAAGGTCGTCGAGGTTGGCACGCCCGAACGCGCGGTCATCACCACATGCGCCTATTGCGGCGTAGGCTGCACCTTCCGCGCGGAAATGCGCGGCGAACAGGTCGTCCGGATGGTCCCCAACAAGGAGGGCAAGGCCAATCGCGGCCACAGCTGCGTCAAAGGTCGCTTTGCCTGGGGCTATGCGCAGCATCAGGAACGCATCCTGAAGCCGATGATCCGCGCAAAGATCACCGACCCGTGGCGCGAGGTCGAATGGGAAGAGGCCTTTGCCCATACGGCGTCCGAACTGAAGCGCATCGCCGCAACCTATGGCCGCAACGCGCTGGGCGGGATCACCTCGAGCCGCTGTACCAATGAGGAGACCTTCCTCGTCCAGAAGCTGGTCAGGGCCGGGTTCGGCAACAACAATGTCGATACCTGCGCGCGGGTTTGTCACTCGCCGACCGGCTATGGGCTGAAGACAACGTTCGGCACGAGCGCAGGCACGCAGGACTTCGATTCGGTCGAAGACAGCGACGTCATTCTGATTATCGGCGCCAATCCCACCGACGGCCATCCGGTTTTCGCCAGCCGGATGAAACGTCGCCTGCGTCAGGCCGCCAAGCTGATCGTCGTCGACCCTCGGCGGATCGATATGGTCCGCACGCCCCATATCGAAGCCGATTTTCATCTGCCCCTGCGTCCCGGGACCAACGTCGCGGTGCTGACCGCCCTTGCCCATGTCATCGTGACCGAAGGCCTTGCCGACGAAACCTTCATCAAGGAACGCTGCGACTGGGACGAATATCTGCACTGGGCTGAGTTCGTGTCCGACAAGCGCAACGCGCCGGAAACACTTGAGCCTGTGACGATGGTGCCGGCCGCCGATCTGCGCGCCGCCGCCCGGCTGTTCGCCACCGGGGGCAATGGCGCCATCTACTACGGGCTGGGCGTCACCGAGCACAGCCAGGGCAGCTCGACGGTCATGGCAATCGCCAATCTGGCGATGGTGACCGGCAATATCGGGCGACGCGGCGTAGGGGTGAATCCGTTACGCGGACAGAATAATGTGCAGGGCGCCTGCGACATGGGCAGCTTTCCCCACGAGCTGCCCGGATACCGACATATCGGCGATGCGGACACGCGTCGCCTGTTCGAAGCCGATTGGGGCGTCACCCTCGATTCCGAGCCGGGGCTGCGTATCCCGAACATGCTCGATGCCGCCGTCGATGGCGAGTTCAAGGCGCTGTACTGCCAGGGTGAGGATATCCTGCAATCGGACCCGAACACGGCGCACGTCTCCGCCGGGCTCGCGGCGATGGAATGCGTCATCGTGCACGACCTGTTCCTCAACGAAACCGCCAATTACGCGCACATCTTCCTGCCGGGATCGACCTTCCTCGAAAAGAACGGCACGTTCACCAACGCCGAGCGCCGCATCCAGCCGGTGCGCAAGGTGATGTCGCCGCTGAATGGCCTTGAGGATTGGGAAGTCACGCAACGGCTGGCGCAGGCGATGGGCCTCGACTGGCATTATGCCCATCCGTCCGAGATCATGGACGAGATTGCTCGCCTGACGCCGAGTTTTGCCGGCGTCTCGTTCGCCCGCCTCGATGAGGTCGGATCGCTGCAATGGCCGGTCAATGCCGACTCCCCCGACGGCTCGCCGATCATGCATGTCGACGGCTTTGTCCGCGGCAAGGGCAAGTTCGTCGTGACCGATTATGTTCCCACCGACGAAAAGACGGGCCCGCGCTTTCCGCTCCTCCTGACGACGGGGCGCATCCTCAGCCATTACAATGTCGGCGCGCAGACTCGGCGGACCGAAAATGTCGCTTGGCATCCGGAGGACCTGCTCGAAATTCACCCCGTCGATGCTGAGGATCGCGGCTTGAAATCGGGTGACTGGGTCAGGCTCTCCAGCCGCTCGGGCGAAACGACGTTGCGCGCAACCGTCACCGACCGGGTCGCACCGGGCGTCGTTTACACGACCTTCCATCACCCCACGACACAGGCGAATGTCGTGACGACCGACTTTTCCGACTGGGCGACCAATTGTCCGGAATACAAGGTCACCGCCGTCCAGATCGGCGCGTCGAACGGACCGTCGGACTGGCAAACTGACTATGAGACGCATGCAGCACAATCGCGCCGGATCGAGGCGGTTGCCGCCGAATGACCACCATCGACACACTCGTGCGCATGCTCAACCAGATCGCGGCCAATATGGCGCATGAACCCGATCCGGTTTGGGCCGTGGCAGACCATGTCACATTGTTCTGGGACCCGCGGATGAAGCGTCTGATCCATGCAAACGGTGCTGAAGGGCTTTCGGAAACGGCCGCCGCTGCACTGGCACGGCTGGCGCGCGCGGATGCCTGACGGCGGATTTCGAACCCTGGACCTCCAGATCGTGCGGCCAGACGGCCGGATCGCCGGCAAATCCCGACCGCTCGCCATCGAGGCACCCATCGCAATCGAATACAACGGCCTGGGCTATGCCGTGATGATGGCGACGCCGATCGACCTCCATGACTTTGCCGTCGGGTTCAGCCTTTCCGAAAAGGTCATCGCGACGCCCGGTGAGATCATCGATGTCGACATATTTGAATCGGCAAACGGGTGGTTCTTGCGCGTGCAGGTCGATCCGGCGCGGATGCACCCCATTTTGGAGCGCGCGCGACAGCGCGTCAGCGAGGGCAGTTGCGGCCTGTGCGGCCTTGAAAACCTCGAGCAGGTGATGCGCCCGCTTCCCCCGATCATGACACCCGTGGGAACAAATGGCAGCGCGATCTTTGCCGCGCTCGCCGATCTTGACGGGCGCCAACCGCTCAACCGCGCGACGGGCGCAGCGCATGGTGCCGCTTTTTGCACCAACACCGGCGACGTGACCCTGGTTCGCGAGGATGTGGGCCGGCACAATGCGCTCGACAAGCTGATCGGCGCGCTGGCGCGGCAAGGCGTCGATCCGGCATCCGGATTCTTCTTGCTGACCGCACGCTGCAGTTACGAGCTCGTGGAGAAGACAATCATTGCAGGCTGCCCGTTGCTCGTCACGATTTCGGCACCAACGACTCTCGCTGTCGAACGGGCCAGGGCGCACGGCCTGACGCTCGTCAGCCTTGCACGTCCCGATGCCATCCTGCTCGTGGCGGGCAGCCTCGCGGCTGACGAGGTCGTGAACTCATAAACGCCGATGGCGGCTGTCGCCCCATCAGCGGACGTTGAGGTGTCGATCAATTGATCCCGAAAGCCGTCGTTCATCGCCCCTTAGAGACGAACCCGATTAAGCCGCAGGGCGTTCCCCACCACGGTCAGCGACGACAGCGCCATCGCCGCGCCAGCAAACATCGGTGACATGAGCAACCCGGTTGACGGGTAGAGAACGCCTGCCGCAATCGGCACTCCGATCCCGTTGAACACAAACGAGAAGAACAAATTCTGGCGAATGTTACCCATTGTCGCCTTCGCCAGTTTTCGTGCGCGGACGACGGCGGCAAGGTCCCCCTTCGTCAGCGTGATTCCGGCGCTTTCGATGGCAACGTCGGTTCCTGTCCCCATGGCGAGGCCGACATCCGCCGCCGCCAATGCAGGGGCATCGTTGATGCCGTCGCCCGCCATCGCGACCTTTGCACCCTGTGCCTTCAGTTCGCCGACGATCCGTGCCTTGTCCTCGGGCTTGAGTTCGGCGTGGACGCCATCCAGCCCGCCAACCGCTTCGGCGACGATCTGCGCGGTCACGGGATTGTCGCCGGTCAGCATAATGACGCGCAGCCCTTGCTGACGGAGCGCCTCAATCGATTCGCGGGCGCTTGCCCGGATCGGATCGGCCACGGCGATGAAGCCTGCCAGTGCGCCGTCGATGGCAATCAGCATGATGCCGGCACCTTCATGACGCCGCGCTTCCGATGCTGCGAACAGGGGCGCCGGATCAGCACCTACCCGTTGCATCTGCGCCGCATTGCCGATGACGACCACCTGACCGTTAACCTTGGCGGTGATGCCCGCGCCCACCTGCGTCGCAAAATCTTCAGGCTCGGCTAGGACCAGTCCCCGATCTTTGGCGGCCGTAACGATGGCATGGGCGAGCGGATGTTCCGACCGGGCCTCTACCGAGGCGGCCAGTTTGAGGAGGTCGTCTTCGCGCAGCTTTCCCACCGGCTGGATGGCGATCAGCTTCGGCTTGCCTTCGGTCAGCGTGCCGGTCTTGTCGATCAGCAAGGTATCGACCTTCTCGAACCCCTGCAGTGCCTCGGCATTTTTGATGAGTACGCCCGCCTGCGCGCCGCGGCCGCTGCCGACCATGATCGACATCGGCGTCGCAAGCCCCAGCGCACAGGGGCAGGCGATGATGAGCACCGCAATCGCGTTGAGCAGCGCATGCCCGATGCGGGGTTCGGGGCCGACAAGGCTCCAGACGACAAAAGTCGCAATGGCGACCAGGAGGACGAGCGGCACGAACCAGCCCGAAATGCGGTCGGCAACCGCCTGGATCGGCGCGCGGCTGCGCTGGGCCTCGGCAACCATCTTGACGATCCGCGCAAGCATCGTGTCGCTGCCGATCACCTGTGCTTCCATGACAAGGCTGCCGGTGCCGTTTACGGTGCCACCGGTAAGTGCGCTCGCCTTTTCCTTGGCAACCTGCAGGGGTTCGCCGGTGAGCATCGATTCATCGACCGAGGATTTGCCGTCGGTCACGACACCATCAACCGGAACCGCTTCGCCGGGGCGGATGCGAAGCTGGTCGCCCGCGACGATTTGGGCAAGCGGAACCTCGGTTTCGGTGCCATCCGCCGCAATCCGTCTTGCGGTCTTTGGTGCCAGATTGAGCAGCGCGCGGATGGCCTTTCCCGTTGCCGCGCGGGCACGAAGCTCGAGGACCTGACCGAGCAGAACGAGCGCAACGACCACACCAGCGGCCTCATAGTATACCGGCACCATGCCGTGCATCCTGAACGATGCGGGGAAGAGGCCCGGCGCAAGCGTTGCCACCAGACTATAGAGGAACGCCGCACCCACCCCGATGGAAATCAGGGTGAACATATTGAGGCGGCGCGTCCTGACCGATGCCCAGCCCCGCACGAAAAAGGGTGCGCCCGCCCAAAGGACGATTGGTGCCGCGAGCACAAGTTGTCCCCAGGGCGAGATCCCGGGATCGATGATATGCAACCCAAACAGATCGGTACCCATCGTTAGCACGAGCAGCGGCACCGCCAGCATCGCCGATACCCAGAACCGGCGCGTGAAATCGATCAGCTCGGGATTGGGGGCATCGCCGAGCGAAGGGGCCTCCGGCTCAAGCGCCATTCCGCAGATCGGGCAAGCGCCAGGTCCATTTCTGCGGATTTCGGGGTGCATCGGGCAGGTCCAAATCGCACTGGGCGCCGCAACGGGTTCTGGGTGCAATTTGCCCGTTAAATAACGCTCGGGGTCAGCGGCAAACTTCGTCCGGCAGCGGGCCGAACAGAACTGATATTCGGATCCGCCGTGATGGAGCTGATGGGCGCTATTTGCAGGATCGACTGTCATGCCGCACACCGGGTCGCGCACGGCTGGCGGGGCAGGATGCGGGTCGATCTTGGCATCCGTCATCGATTGATTCCTTGGATTGCCGCGTCTTAGCAGGGTTCAGGCTGAGCCAGCGTGTCCGTCCGACGTTTGGTTCAATAACCGGACCAAGGCGTAACGCACGAAATGAGGCATTGGTGACGACGGCAGTTAAATCCCGCCTGACTGCAACCAGCTAATCCTTGCCATCGCCGCGATGTCCGCTTTGGCCGATCACCGACCAATTGCTGACAGTCCGAAATCCACCCAATTCCGGCCGGTGCCGACTATAAGTCAAAGGCCTGGTCGGCCGCAGCCGCCGAAAGCGCTGCCCATAGCCACGGCGCGAAGCTGCGCCAGACCTCGACATGCCAGCGCGTTTCGGCTTCGCGGGTAACAATGATTTCGACGGTCTCGAAAATCGTCCGCGTCGTGCGCCCGACGGCAAAGCGCGCCAGATCGAGCGGGCAACCGGCGGCAAGCACGTCAATGGCGCGCTCTCCCTCAAGCACGATGCCCATCGCCCGATCGCTGATATCGACGACGCTCACCGGTTGCCCCGCGCCATCGGGAAGGATCGCATCGGCGGGCAGCCGTGCATAGAATTCGTCGGGGCCGAGGCAGGCGATGCCCCCTTCGGTTTCGCCGATCTTTGCCGGAAGCGCGCGGCCGATGATCGCTGCCAGCATCGCCGGGTCGCGCGCGCGCAACGCATAGCGGCGCATCGGCACCGCTGCCGAGAGCGGTACGCCAGCATGAGCTATAATATCGCCGCGTGCGAAATCGTCAGGCATGCAGCCGCGTCCCTTCGGCATCAAGGAAGACCATCTCGCTCACCACGACCCTGTGGGTGCGGTCCGGCATCGGGACGTAGAGCGTTTCGCCCATGCGCCCCTGCCCGCCCGCCACCATGGCCAGCGCGATCGAGCGGCCGAGCGTGGCGCTCCAGTAGGACGAGGTCACATGGCCGATCATCGTCATCGGCACCGCTTGTGCCGGATCGGCAACGATCTGCGCGCCTTCGTCGAGAACCACGTTCGGGTCCTCGGTCAACAGCCCGACAAGCTGCTTACGGCCCGGTGCCACGATATCCGGCCGCGCGAGCGAACGTTTGCCGACGAAATCGGGCTTCTTCTTGCCGATCGCCCAATCGAGCCCCGCATCCATCGGTGTCACCGTGCCGTCGGTATCCTGCCCGACGATAATGAATCCCTTTTCTGCGCGCAGCACGTGCATGGCTTCGGTGCCATAAGGCGTCATGCCGAAGGGCTGACCAGCACCGTAGATCGCTTCCCACACGGCACGCCCATGTTCGGCAGGCACGTTTACTTCAAACCCCAGTTCGCCCGTGAAGCTGACCCGGAACAACCGCGTCGGGACTCCACAGATGGTGCCTTCGCGCACAGCCATGTGCGGAAATGCCTCCGCCGACAGATCGATGGCCGAGACGAGCGGCGCCAGCACATCGCGCGCGCGCGGCCCCTGCACCGCGATCACCGCCCATTGCTCGGTCGTGCTCGTCAGCCAGACGTCGAGGTCGGGCCATTCGGTCTGGAGGTAATCCTCCATCATGTTGAGCACGCGCGCCGCACCGCCGGTCGTCGTCGTCAGGTGGAAACGGTCCGGCGCGAGGCGCGCCGACACGCCGTCGTCCATGATGAAGCCGTCTTCCTTCAGCAACAGCCCGTAGCGGCACCGCCCGGGCTCCAGCGCCTTCCACGGATTGGTGTACATGCGGTTGAGGAACTCGGCGGCGTCGGGGCCGACAACCTCGATCTTCCCGAGCGTCGAGGCGTCGAACATCCCGACACGCTCGCGCACGGCCAGGCATTCGCGGTTCACCGCAGCCAGCATGTCCTCGCCGCCTCGCGGGAAATAGCGGGCGCGGCGCCACTGGGCGACCAGTTCGAATACCGCGCCGTTCGCCTCCGCCCAGTTGTCGATCGGCGTCTTGCGCAGCGGCTGGAACAGGGCGTCCTTGGCATGCCCGGCCAGCGCGCCGAAGGTCTGCGGCGTATAGGGCGGGCGGAAGGTCGTCAGACCGATCTCGGTCACCGGCTTCGACAGTGCATGCGACGCGATTTGCAGACCGTTGAGGTTCGACGTCTTGCCCTGGTCGGTTGCCATGCCATTGGTCGTGTAGCGCTTGATATGCTCGATCGAGCGGAAGCCTTCGCGGATCGCGAGCTTGATGTCTTTCGCGGTCACGTCGTTCTGGAAATCGACGAACGCCTTGATCCGCGTCGGATCCTTGGGCGTCGGCAGCATGTCGATATTCAGGCCGCTGCCGAAATCCCATTTGCCCGAACAGGCGCCGACGCAGCGGACCTTCTCGTTGGGCCGGTCGGGCACATAGGCGCCGATATCATCGCGCCAGGCAAGGCTGCCCTTGCTGTGCGACCAGAGATGCACGCTCGGCGTCCAGCCGCCTGCCATCAGCAGCGCGTCGCAACCGATCGTCGCGCGTCCCGCGCCGTCGTTGCGCGTGACGGTGATACCGGTGACGCCATGCCGACCGGAGACGCCGATCACACTCGATCCCAGCCGGACCTCGATGCCAAGCGACCGGGCCTCGTCCAGCAGCGCCTGATCGACGGCGTCGCGGACATCGACGATCGCGGCAATAGCGACGCCCGCACGAGCGAGCGCGAAAACGTCGCGCCAGCCGCTATCGTGCGCCGCCATCAGCGCGACCGACTTGCCCACCGCCACGCCGTAGCGCAGCGCAAAAGTGCGCGCGGCCGACGCCAGCATCACGCCGGGCGTATCGTTGCCGTCGAACACCAGGGGTCGTTCGATCGCCCCCTGGGCCAGCACGACTTCGCCCGCGCGGATCCGCCACAGCTTTTCACGCGGACCATTGCCAATGTCCGGCAGGTGATCGGTCAGCCGCTCGACCGCGCCGATGTAATTGTCGTGATAATAGCCGAATGCGGTCGTGCGCGTGAGGATGCGGACCTTGGCCGCCTGAAGATCGCGAACGCTGCGTTCGAGCCAAGGCCATAAAGCCGGGTCCGCCAACGCGCCGCCGCCGAGCTCATCCTGCTCGTCGATCAGGATGATGCGCTTGCCACCCGCGCTTTCGGCCAGCGCCGCGTCGATTCCGGCGGGGCCGGCGCCGACGATCAGCAGGTCGCAATGCGCATAGGTGGCGGCATAATGATCGGGGTCGACGGCGGTCGGCGCGTTGCCAAGGCCCGCCATCTTGCGGATCGCCGGCTCATACAGCTTTTCCCAGAAGGAGCGCGGCCACATGAAGGTCTTGTTGTAGAACCCGGCGGGCAGGAACATGCCGAGCCGGTCGTTGATCGCGCCGAGGTCGGACTGAAGCGACGGCCAGCGGTTTTGACTTTCGGCAACGAGACCGTCGTGCAGCTCGACCGTCGTCGCGCGCAGATTGGGCGTGAAGCGGCCGGGCCCGCGCGTCACCGAGACGAGCGCATTGGGCTCCTCATCGCCCGCGCCGAGCACGCCGCGCGGCCGGTGATATTTGAACGAGCGGCCGAACAACATCGTGCCGTTCGCCAGCAGCGCCGAGGCGAGCGTGTCGCCCCCCTGCCCCGTGTGCTGCTGCCCGTCGAAGCTGAAGCGCAGCGCCGTCGCGCGGTCGATGCGACCGCCGCTCTCCAGCCGGTAGCCGCTCATGCCCTCGGTTCCCCGGCCTTGTAGGTCGTCTCGAACTTGTCGGTCACCGTGTCCCGCACCGCGTTGAAGAAGCGTCCACAGCCAAAGGAATGGCGCCAGCGCTCATGATGGCGGCCGCGCGGGTTGGCCCGGATGAACAGAAAGGTTTCCCATTCCGCGTCGCTCATCATCGCAGGATCGGCCGGGCGGGCGATATGGGCCTGGCCGGCATTGGCGAATTCGATCTCCGGGCGACGCTCGTCGCAATAGGGGCAGTGGATCAGGATCATGTCAGTGCGCCACCGCCGCGGCAGCCGCCTCGTCGATCAGCCGCCCGTTGCGGAAGCGATCGAGGTTATAGGGGGCGTTGATCGGGTGCGGCGCATCGTGCGCCATCGTATAGGCGAGCAGATCGCCCGCCCCCGGCGTCGCCTTGAACCCGCCAGTGCCCCAGCCGCAATTGACGTACAGCCCCTTGACCGGCGTCTTGCCGAGGATCGGCGAGCGGTCGGGGGTGACATCGACGATGCCGCCCCAGGTGCGCAGCATCCGCATCCGGCGAAAAATCGGAAAAATCTCGCATATGGCGGCCAGCGTATGCTCGACGATGTGAAGCGCGCCGCGCTGCGAATAGCTGACATACTGGTCGGTGCCGGCACCGATCACCAGCTCGCCCTTGTCCGACTGGCTCATATAGGCGTGCACCGTGTTCGACATGACGACGCAGGGGAAGACGGGCTTGATCGGCTCCGACACGAGCGCCTGAAGCGGATAGCTTTCGAGCGGAAAGTGTAGCCCTGCCATTTCCATCACGACCGACGTGTTTCCCGCCGCGGAGACGCCGACGCGTTTCGACGCGATGAAGCCGCGTTCGGTTTCCACCCCCTCGATCGCGCCATCGGCGCCGCGCCGGATGCCGGTCACGGCACAATTCTGGATGATGTCGACGCCGAGCGCGGCGGCGGCACGGGCGTAGCCCCAGGCAACGGTATCGTGGCGCGCGGTGCCGCCGCGCCGTTGCAGCGCGGCCCCCAGAACCGGGTGGCGCGCGCCGGGATCGGTGTTGAGCGGCGGGCAGTACGCCTTGGCCTCCTCTGCGCTCAGCCATTCATTGTCGACACCGTTCAGCCGGTTGGCGTGGATGTGGCGCTTGAAACTCTGCACGTCGTGGACGTTGTGCGCGAGCATCATCACGCCGCGCTTCGAATACATGGTGTTGTAGTTGAGCTCCTGGCTCAGCCCGTCCCACAGTTTGACGGCGTGATCGTAGAGATGCGCGCTCTCGTCGTAGAGATAGTTCGACCGGATGATGGTCGTGTTGCGGCCGGTGTTGCCACCGCCCAGCCAGCCCTTTTCGATCACCGCGACGTTGGTCATCCCGTATTTCTTCGCGAGATAATAGGCCGCGCCGAGGCCGTGACCGCCCGCGCCGACGATGATCGCGTCATAGGCGGGCTTGGGCGCAGCATCGGGCCACTGTTCGGGCCACGACTGGTGGCCTCCAAGCGCCTTGGCAAACAGGCTGAATGCGCTGAAGCGAGTCATGCTCGATCGCTGCTTGCGAGCGCGGCGCGCGCGCGATCGACGTAGAAACTCTTGAAATCATCGACGAGCTTTTCTTCGACCGCATAGGGGCCCGGCTTATAGCCATCGGTGCTGATCCCCAGATGGTTGATCGACGAGAAATAGCCGTCCTGCGTGTTCGTCGTCCGCCACAGCGCGGCAAGATGATCGGGGTCATAATCGACACCCTCGACCGCGTCCTCATGGACCAGCCAGCTCGTACGAAGCAGCGTCTTGTCGGCAGCAATGGGCGTCAGCGAGAACGTGACGACGTGGTCGCAGCAGAAATGGTGCCAGCTGTTGGGCTGCGTCCACACCGACAGGCTTGAACTTTCGGGCGCGGTGAAGGGGCCGATCAGTTTCTTGCAGGCAAGCTTGCCATCTATCGATTGCGTCACGGCACCATTGGCCAGTGGCAGCCGCGCAATCCGGTGCCACCAGCCGTCAGGAAATTCGATGAGGTCGCGGAAGATGCCGAGCGCCTTCCACGCGGCGCGCTTGGACTCGACCATCGCGTCGAACGCGTGATCGTCGACGACGTCGGCCTCGCCGTCCTCGGGAAGCCCTTTGCCGAAGCCATAGGTGCCAAGCACGCTGATCAGCTCGGGATGGCCGGCATCGCAGTGATAGCACTCGCGATTGTTCTCCATCACCAGCTTCCAGTTGGCGTCTTCGATGTAATTGTCCTGGACCGCGACCTTCATGCGATCGAGATCGTAGATCGCGATCTGATCGACGATGTCGGCCTTCACTTTGTCGATCGGCGGTGGGCTATCGCTCATGCAGATGAAAATGAGGCCACCGACATTCTCGAGCGCGACGGGCGAAAGGCCGTGGTCCTTTTTGTCGAAATCGGGCGCCATAGAGCGCGCGGCGAGCAGCGCGCCATCGAGGCCGTAGGTCCACTGGTGATAGGGGCACATCAGCCGCGGGGCTCGCCCCCGCTGTTCCTGACAAATGCGCGCGCCGCGATGGCGGCAGCTGTTCCAGAAGGCGCGGACCTCGCCGTCGCGGCCGCGCACAATGATGATCGAATTATGCGCCAGCTCAAATACGAAATAGTCGCCCGGATTCTTCACATGAGCGACGGTGCAGGCATAGAGCCACACCGATTTCAGCATCACTTCGGTGTCAAACGTGAAGGCCTCCTCGCTGACATAAAGCCCGCGCGGCAGCGAATATCCCGGGCGGGCCTGCCCCAGCCATTGATCGACGGGTTCGAAGCGCGACATCTGCCTAGCTCCTCAGGGCCGTATTTTCGGCGTCGAACGGCGAGTCCGCGATGATGGTCGCGCGGTGCATAGTGCCCAGGATCGCGATTTCGAATTCTGCGCCGACAGTGGCCAGCGACGGTGGCACCATCGCCAGCGCCAGCGACTTGCCAACGCGCCAGCCATAGCCGCCCGAAGTCGTGCGCCCGACGACAGCGCCGTCGTGGAACACCGGCTCCGACCCCCTGGCATCGGCGTCGGTCACATCATGGACCTCCATCGTGACCAGCTGGTTGGCAAGCCCGCGCGCCTGCGCCGCCAGCAATCCATCCTTGCCGAAGAAGCCGGGCTTTTTCAGGCTGATGAACCGGTCGAGCCCGCTTTCATGCGCCGAATATTCTACCGAAAGCTCGCGCGGGATCAGCTTGTAGCTTTTTTCCAGCGCCATCAGCGTCATCGCGCGAATGCCGAACGGCTTGATTGAAAACGCCGCACCGGCCTCCATCAACCGGTCGAAAATGTAATTCTGCATCTCGATCGGGTGATGGATTTCCCAACCCAGCTCGCCGATGAAATTGACGCGCAGCGCCTGAACACGGGCAAGGCCGATGCTGATCGTCTTGCCCGTCAGCCATGGGAAGGCGTCGTTCGACAGATCAGAATCAGTCAGCTTTTGCATCACGTCGCGCGCGCGCGGCCCGGCCAGCACGAGAACGCCCATCGACGTGGTCAGCCGTTCGAAGCTGACCGAACCATCGCGCGGCATCGCCTTTTTCAGATAGTCATGATCGTGCCGCTCATAAGCGCCCGCAGACACGAGATAATATTGCTGTGGTGCCATTTTGTAGACAGTGAATTCACTGCGCACGCCGCCCTTTGCCGTAAGCAGATACGACAGCGACACGCGCCCGACCTTCTTCGGCACGGCATTGGTCAGCAGCGCGTCGAGCCAGGCTTCTGAGCCGGGGCCCGAAATCGCGCATTTGGCAAAGGCGCTCATGTCCTGAAGACCGACGTGCTCGTGGACGTGGCGACATTCATTGCCGACATGCTCGAAATAATTTGATCGCCGGAACGACCATTTCTCGCGGATCGGCGCGTCGTCGCCGGTAACCGGATGGTTGTGGTTGAGGAGCACATCAGGCCGGTCGAGGTCGGCGTCAGTGAGTGCATAATCTTCGGGTGCGAACCAATTGGGCCGCTCCCAGCCGAACACACTGCCGAACACCGCCCCCAGCGCCTTCATCCGGTCATAGCAGGGGGTGCGGCGCAGCGCCCTGCCCGCCTCGCGCTCCTCATCGGGATAGTGGACCGTGAAGACCTTGGCGTAAGCCTCTTCGTTCTTTTCGATGAGATAGCCCCGTCCGGCATAGTCGCCGAAACGACGCGGATCGACGCCCATCATGTCGATCGTCGGCTCACCATCGACGATCCAGTGCGCAAGCTGCCAGCCGGCCCCGCCCGCTGCGGTCACGCCGAAACTATGCCCTTCGTTGAGCCAGAAATTTCTGAGGCCCCACGCCGGGCCGACGATCGGAGATCCATCGGGCGTATAGGCGATAGCGCCGTTGTACACTTTCTTGATGCCGACCTCGCCAAAGGCCGGCACGCGGCTCATCGCGGCCAGAATATAGGGCTCAAGCCGCTCGAGCGCGTCGGGGAACAGTTCATATTCGCTGTTCGCGGCAGGCCCGTCGAGATAGCAGGCGGGGGCGCCAGCTTCATACGGCCCGAGCAGCAGCCCGCCCGCCTCCTCGCGCATGTAATAGCTGGCATCGGATTCGCGCAGTACACCCATTTCGGGCAGGCCTTGACGCCGCCGCTCCATGATCGCGGGATGCTGTTCGGTGACGATATACTGGTGCTCGACCGGGATCACTGGGATGTCGAGGCCGACCATCGCGCCGGTCTGGCGGGCGAAATTGCCCGAACACGAAATCACATGCTCGCAGGTGATCTCGCCCTGATCGGTCGAGACCAGCCACTCGCCGTTCGGCTGCTGGGTGATCGCGGTCACGGTGGTGTTGCGATAGATGGTCGCCCCGCGCTGCCGCGCGCCCTTGGCCAGCGCCTGCGTCAGGTCGGCGGGCTGAATATAGCCATCGTCGGGATGCTGGATCGCACCGATGATGCCGTCGGTGTTGCACAGCGGCCAGATCGCCTTGACCTCATCGGCGCTGAGGAAATTGACATCGACGCCGATCGTCCGCGCGACGCCAGCGTAATAATGATACTCGTCCATCCGGTCCCGCGTCGTCGCCAGCCGAATATTGGTCACCTGCGAAAATCCGGCGTTGAGCCCGGTCTCGGCCTCAAGCGACGGATAGAGGCCGACCGAATATTGGTGGAGCTTGCCGACCGAATAGCTGAGATTGAACAGCGGTAACAGTCCGGCGGCGTGCCAGGTCGACCCCGAGGTCAGTTCCTTTCGCTCGAGAAGGACACTGTCGGTCCAGCCCATTTTAGCCAGATGATACAGCGTGCTGACACCAACCACGCCGCCACCAATGACCACTGCCCGTGCTGTCGTCTTCATTTAGCTGATCCCGCGATGCTCGCCGTCCGCCCTATGCACCACTGGTCAGACGGGCAATTCAATCGCAGAATATTGGCATATCTAATAGAGCAGTTCAGCAAAACTGGATCGATCTTCACGGGGCGCTCGGCAGGTCGGCGAAATAATGCGAGACGGCGGTGACACCCGCAACGGCCACCAGCGCGAGATAGGGCCGCAGTCCGGCGCGCGGCGTCACGACGCGCTCATAGCTTTCGTATCCGCCCTCGCCCCCCGGTGCGGGGAATTCGCCCTTGTCCTGGATATAGTGACGGAAGAGGAAAACCGGCACGATGAGCGCGGCGGCAACGAGCCCGTTGCGCAGCGTCCCTTCGCCCCAGACGTTCGCGCCTGCGCCCATGAAGGCGATATTGACGAAGCCGAAGCTGGCCGCGAGCGCGAGCAGCCAGGTCGGGCAGCGATAGGGACGCTCCCAGTCGCTGCGGTCGATACGGTGGATCCAGCCGGACTGCAGGTTGAGGAAGTTGAAGATGAAATAGCAGACGTTCGAGATCATCAACACCGCGAAATAATCCGATGCCAGCAACAGGATAAGGTTGAAACCGAGGTCGGTCCACATCGCCGCGGTCGGCGCGCCGTGCTTGTTGACACGCGAGAGGTAGCGCGGGAACCAGCCGTCGACCGATGCCTGGTAGAGCGTCCGCGACGATCCCATCATCGAAGTCATGACGATGAGGAGCAGCGACAGGATCAGCGTCGCGACGAAGATGTTGGTCACGATGACGCCGCCGTTGACGATGCGCGCAAGCGCCAGCGCGACGCCCGAGCCGTCGTAAATCTTGGGGTCGAGCAGCGCGTCGAGGCCGAGCGATGCCTGGAAAGCAAGGGGGACGAGCGTGAAGACGAGAATGCATAGCAGGCCCGCCGCCAGGATCGCCTTGAACGTATCGCGCTTCGGATCCTTGAACTCGCGCGTGTAGCAGACAGCGGTTTCGAAGCCATAGGTCGACCAGCCCGCGCCAAACATCGCCCCCGCGAGCAGGGTCAGGCCGACCGCGTTCCAGCTGCCGAACGAGACCTGTCCGGCGGCATCACGGATGATCGGGAGCAGCGGGAAAAGATGGTTCGACGGCAAGTCGCCGGTAACGATCGGCACCAGCCCGACGAGGATCAGCGGCGACAGGCAAACAAGGCCGATGATCCGCTGCGCTGCGGCCGCGCGTGCGACGCCGTGATGCTGAAGGACGAAGGTCAGCAGCAGAAACCCGGCCGCGATGACAGCAACGGCATTGACGCGCAGGTGGAGCCCCTCCCGGATGAAGCCGAGGTCGACGAGGTCGATCTTCCACGTGTTGATCGCGGCGTCGGGCGCGAACAGGCTCGCCATGACATAACCGGCGCCCAGACTTGTGCCGAGCGCGAGCACCGGCGACCAGGCGAGCCAGTTGCACCAGACCGAAACGGGCGCGATGAACTTGCCGTAGGGCAGCCAGGCGGCGGCGCCATAGACCGACGCGCCGCCCGACTTATGCGGATAAAGCCCGGCAATCTCTGCATAGACGAACGACTGCACGAACCCCATCAGGATCGACACGATCCAGACCACCCACGACGGCTGGCCGATGATCGTGGCGATGCCGCCCATTGTCAGCAGGACGCCGGCAGGCACCCCGCTCGAAGCCCAGAACGCGTCGACCCATGTCAGCTGCCGCTGGAGACCGTGCGGTGCCGCCTCGCTCATTCGCCGCCGAAGCGGTATTTGGCGGAAATGCCCCAGGTGCGCGGCTTGGCATAGACGCCTAGCGAGTCGCCCCAGTACAACGAACCGTCGAACGCGTAGCTGCGATAAGCGCGTTCGAAGAGGTTGTTGACGAAGGCGGCGATGTCGAGCCTGCCCCCTGCGGGCGTGAAGCCGATCCGCACATTCTCGACGTGATAGGCGGGCTCACGCTCGACGGGTGCGCACAGGACGGTGAAGCACGTCTTGCCCTGATAGAGCGCGTCGGCCTGAAGCGAGGCGCGGCCGCCGGCAAGGTCGAATTCGTAGCGGACGAGCGCGTTGCCCGAGAAACCCGGCGCTTGGGGCAGGCTGTGCGTTTCGACCGTCGCGCCATCTGGGAGCAGGACGTCCTTGACTTCGCTGTCCTGCAGCGCCCCGCTCAGCTGCAAGGTCAGTCCACGCATCGGCCGCGTGGTCAGATCGGCCTCGATCCCCTTGATCTTGGCGGAAAGGTTGCGGACCACCTGCGTCGCAAACACTTGCACATAGGCCTGGTAGTTCTGGTAATCATAATAGAAGGCAGCGATGTTCAACTGCGTGGCGTTGCCGATCTTTGTCTTCAGCCCGATCTCGTAATCGTTCAGCGTTTCGGGTCGGTACGGAATATTGTTGAGCGTATCGACGATTTGCGTCGGGAAAGGCGTGCCGGTCGAGAAGGTGAAGCCACCCGACTTGCTTCCACGGTTGTAGCTTGCATAGATCAACGTGTCCGGGGACGGCTTCCAGTCGATCTCGGCGCGCGCGGTGACGCCGCTGTAGCTCGGCGTCGCGGCGGCCGATGTGACCGCGATCAGTGCGGGGTCGGCAGTACCCGTCGGGTCGATGAAGCTTACGCCGCCCTGCCCGAAATTGACGGTTAGCCCCGAGATCGATTCGACGCCACGATAATTGCCGACCTTGCGATCGTGCCAATAGCGCAGGCCGCCGATCAGCTTGATCTGGTCGCTGATCTTGAGCTCGTCCTGCGCGAAGAAGGCATAGCTTTCGGTGCGCTGGGTAAAGGCGACGTCGGGATCATACTGGTCGAACGGTGTCGCGTACTTGGCCTTGTATTTGCCGTCGATGATCATGCCGAACGCACCGACGACGAGATAATTGTTTCCGAATGTCGTCGAGGCGCGGAGCTCCTGCGTATACTGATCGGTGTTGGCGTCCTGGAAGAAAATCGTACCCGGCGCATAGCAGGTCACTGCCTGTGCCGGCGCAGGACAGGGGCCAGTCGTGAAGGGAGCGAGCGCGACGCCGGGCTGGTACGGAAGCTCGGGATCGCCGTCGCCGCCCTCGATGTAGAATTTCTTGAGATGCTGGTAATCGGTGATCGACACGAGATCGACCGCGCCAAGCTTTGCCTCGAGGCGGAGCGTCGCCGCGAACTGCTTGCGATCGACATAGGCCTGACCGGTGCCCGCAGTCTTCCACGGATTGCCGCCCTGCGACGGCGTGATCGACGGATTTGTGTAACCGTTGCCGACCGACCCAGGCACGCCGCCGTTATACGCCGACCAATAGTCACAGACCTGATTAGCGGGCAGGAATTCGCCCTGGAACTGGGCATTGGGGCAGGCAGGCGCGAGGGTATAGATGCCCGCCTGCCGCTCCTTGTCGGCCTGCGCATAGCGCAGCGTCAGCCGTGCCTTGAAATCGCTCGAAGGGTCCCATTGCGCGATTCCGCGCAGTGCCCAGTGGTTGTTGGCACCACGGTCGGGTTCGCCCGGCGTGATGTTTTTCAGATATCCGTCGTCGCGATCATAGATGCCCGAAACGCGGACCTTCAGCTGTTCAGACAAGGGCCCCGAGATCGCGCCCTCGACGATCGTCTGGTTGTAGCGGCCATAGATGCCCGAGATGTAGCCGCCAAACTTGTCGGTCGGCTGGTTCGAGATGAACTGAACCGCGCCGCCGGTCGCGTTGCGACCGAACAGGGTGCCCTGCGGGCCGCGCAGCGCCTCTGCGCGGGCAAGGTCGAAGATCGGAAATCCCGCAGTGGTGATCGAGCTTGCATAGCTGTCGTCCTGATAGACAGCCACGGGCGGTTCCTGCTGGTCGCCATAATCGTTCTGCGACACGCCGCGGATGTTGAACACGACCTGCGATGACGAATAAGCGTTGAACTTCAGGTTCGGCACCGCGCGGACGATGTCGGTCGCGTTGGTGATGCTGAGGTTGTTCAGCTGTTCGCCGCTGATGACGCTGACCGCAATACCCACGTCCTGCAGCCGTTGCTCGCGCCGCTGGGCGGTGACGACGATATCGCCGGGATCGGCTGGAGCCGACTGCGGCGTGGCATCTTGCGCCGAAACCGGCGCAGATATTGTGCCGACGGCGATGGCAATGGCGAGCGCGAAATGCGAGCGATGCAGTTGAGCCCGAATGGAACGTGTTGACGTGACCATGACCAACCCCCTTAATGACCCGCCGTTTCGGCTTGGCTGTCATCAAGATGCAGCAAGAGCGCTCGAGCGACAAGCGACATGCGACCAGGCCGGTCTGGCGGTGATCGCGATATGTGGTTGATAAGGTGTAATTTTTCAGGCGATGGGTTCAGATGAATTTGTATTACATAAACTAATACTAACTGGCAGAGCTGTTTATCTATTTCCCGAGATTGATAAGCTGCCTCGTTCTTTTCGATCAGGAAGCCAAGGCGCGGCTCATCATGTTCTGATGCCATCGCAAAAAGCGACTGGACGGCGAAATCGCCATCGCATTACCGACGGCGATGGGTTTTGCGATCAGGATATCATGGTCATGACCGGGACAATGGCAGTGTCGAAAACCGACCTGGTACCGATCATCGAGGCGCTTGAGGGGCGGCTGCGCTGGCTGTCGTCCTGGACGATCCACAATGCCAACCATCTGCGGCCGAAGCGCGACGGCCTGAAAGTCGGCGGGCATCAGGCGAGCTGTTCGTCGATGACGGCGATCATGGCGGCGCTTTATTTCCACGCGCTGCGTCCGCAGGACAAGGTCGCGGTGAAGCCGCATGCCGGGCCCGTGCTGCACGCCATCCATTACCTGCTCGGCAGCCAGTCGCTCGACCAATTGCAGTGGTTTCGTGGCCTTGGCGGCGCGCAAAGCTATCCGTCGCGGACCAAGGACCAGATCCCGGTCGATTTCTCCACCGGGTCGGTCGGCCTCGGCGTCGCGATCACGGCCTTTGCCAGCCTGGTCCAGGATTATCTGATCGCGCACGGGCAAATGGAGGCAGCGGATGCGGGCCGCATGATCGCGCTGATGGGCGATGCCGAGCTCGACGAGGGCAATATCTACGAGTGCCTGATCGAGGGCTATAAGCACAACATCCGTAATTGCTGGTGGGTGGTCGATTACAACCGCCAGTCGCTTGACAGCACGACGGCGGACCGGATGTTCCGCCGCTTCGACGACATTTTCGAAACCTGCGGGTGGCGCGTCATCACGCTGAAGCATGGGCGGCTGCAGCGGGAAGCCTTTGCAAAGCCCGGTGGCGCGTCGCTCGAGGACTGGATCGAGAATTGCCCCAATGCCGAATTCGCCGTGCTCACCTATCAGGGCGGCCCGGCCTGGCGGTCGCGTCTGCTGAGCGACATCGGCACCAAGCCGAACGTGCAAGCGCTGCTCGACAGCTATGACGACGACGCGCTGGCCGCGCTGATGACCAATTTGGGCGGGCATTGCGTCGAAACACTGATCGATGCCTTCGACCGGGCGCAGGATGAGCGGCCGACGCTGTTCATCGCCTATACGGTGAAGGGCTATGGCCTGCCGCTCGCAGGCCACAAGGACAATCATTCGGGCATGATGAACCCGCCGCAGATCGAGGAACTGCGGACGCGGATGGGAATCGCACCTGGCGACGAGTGGCTGCCCTTTGCGGGCCTTGGCGGCAATCTGGCTGCCGAAGTGCGCGACTTTGTCGCCGGTTGTGCGCTCAACGACCGGCCACCCGAGCCAGCCGCGCCCGTGATCCCGGTGCCGGCACGGTTTGCCATCCCCGACGGGGCCGAACTCTCGACGCAAGCCGCGTTCGGGCGCGTGCTGCTCGATCTCGCCAAAAGCGAAGACTCGATCGGCGACCATATCGTGACGACCGCGCCCGATGTGACGCAGACCACCAATCTGGGCGCGTTCGTCAACCAGCGCGGGCTGTTTCGCCGTCAGGAACTGGCCGACGTGTTTCGCGAAGCCAAGATTCCATCGGCGCAGAAATGGGCGGCGCATGCCGCCGGGCAGCACATCGAGCTGGGGATCGCGGAGAATAATTTTTTCCTGATGATGACCGCGCTCGGCCTTGCCGGGCCGCATTTCGGCACGCGGTTGCTGCCCGTCGGCACGGTCTATGATCCGTTCATCGCGCGCGGCCTCGATGCGCTCAACTATGGCTGCTACCAGGACTCGCGCTTTCTGCTCGTTGGTACGCCATCGGGCATCACGCTGGCGGCTGAAGGCGGCGCGCACCAATCGATCAACACACCGCTGATCGGGATGGGCCAGCCCAATTTGATCAGTTTCGAGCCCGCCTATGCCGATGAGGTCGCGCTGATGATGCGCTGGGCGTTCGACCACATGCAGCAGCCCGATGGCAGCGCGGTCTATCTGCGGCTGACGACGCGATCGATTCCGCAGATCACCCGCGCGGACGACCGATGGGAAGCCGATGCGCTGAAGGGGGGATATTGGCTGCGCGAGCCGGGGCCCGATGCCGAACTGGCGATCGTGTTTTCCGGTGCCGTCGCGCCCGAAGCGCTTGCGGCGTACGAGATGCTGGCGGAAGACGTGCCGGGCCTCGGGCTGCTCGCGATCACCTCCCCCGATTTGCTGCACCGCGACTGGTCCGCAGGCCATGCGAGCCGCTGGACGGCCAGCCACAACCATGCCCCGAGCCATGTCGAAACCCTGCTCGGCCGTCTCGCGCCACACGCCGGGCTGGTGACCGTTCTCGATGGATCGCCCGCTGCCCTGTCCTGGCTGGGCGGTGTTCGGGGCATGCGCGTTAGCCCGCTCGGGACCGACCGCTTCGGCCAGACCGGCGACCTGCCCGATCTTTACCGCACCTACCGGCTCGATCCGGACGCGATCATCGACGCCGCGGCAGAGCTGCTGCTACGCCGTGAACACAAGAACGTGTAATACAAGCAATCAGATTTGCTTGATGATGTTTGCCACCGGGCGCATCGATTGACGTGCAGGTTGGCGTCGTCAGACTGAGCGCATGCGCTGTCGTCGCAGGGGGAAGTTGGTCGTGCATACGGGCGAGACGTTCGATTACATCATTGTGGGTGCAGGCTCGGCGGGTTGCGTGCTCGCCGAGCGGCTGAGTGCCGACGGCAAATTCACTGTTCTCGTCCTGGAATTCGGGGGCTCCGATCGTTCGGTCTTCATCCAGATGCCCAGCGCACTTTCGATTCCGATGAACACGCGCAAATATAATTGGGGTTATGAGAGCGAGCCTGAACCGCATCTCGGAGGGCGCCGCCTGCATGCGCCACGCGGCAAGGGGCTTGGCGGATCGTCATCGATCAACGGCCTTGTCTATGTGCGCGGCAATCCCCGCGATTTCGAGCTGTGGCAGGATCTGGGCGCACAGGGTTGGGGCTATGCCAATGTGCTTCCCTATTTCCGTCGCGCCGAGCGGCGTCAGGAAGGGGGCGACGCCTGGCGCGGCGGCGATGGCCCGCTCGACACCTGCTACGGGCCGATGAAAAATCCGCTGTATCAGGCGTGGATCGATGCCGCGAAACAAGCCGGTTACCCGCTGACCGACGACATCAATGGCGCGCAGCAGGAAGGTTTCGGCCGCATGGACATGACCGTGCGCGACGGCGCGCGGTGCAGTGCAGCGAAGGCGTTCCTGCACCCTGCCGCCAAACGGCCCAATGTGGCGGTCTTAACCCAGGCGCGGGCCACGAAGGTGCTGATGGACGGGCGCAAGGCCGTGGGCGTGGCATATGAGCGCGGCGGCACGATGCACGAAGCGCGCGCCACCCGCGAAGTGATCTTGTCGGGCGGCGCGTTCAATGCGCCGCAATTGCTGAAGCTTTCGGGCATCGGCCCGGCCGAGGAGCTTGCGTCGATGGGCATTCCGGTCGTCGCCGATCGCCCTGGCGTGGGTGCCAATTTGCAGGACCATCTGGAATTCTATTTCCAGTATTCGTGCACGCAGCCGGTGACGCTCTATTCGTCGATGAACTGGTTTGCGAAGGGGCTGATCGGGGCACAATGGCTGCTGACCCGCAAAGGCCTGGGCGCGTCCAACCATTTCGAAAGCTGCGGCTTTATCCGCAGCCGGGCGGGAATCGCCTATCCCGACATCCAGTATCACTTCTTCCCGCTCGCGGTGCGCTATGACGGCAAGGCGATGGTGGGCGGCCACGGCTTCCAGGCGCATGTCGGACCGATGCGCTCGAAAAGCCGGGGCAGCGTGACCTTGCGCTCGCCCGATCCGCGCGACCCACCGGTCATCCGCTTCAACTATATGAGCCATGCAGACGACTGGGCCGACATGCGCGCCGGTGTTCGGCTGACCCGCGAAATCTTCGAGCAAAAGGCGTTCGATCCGTTCCGCGGCACAGAGATTGCGCCGGGCGCTGACGTCACGACCGACGAACAAATCGACGACTTCATCCGCGACAAGGTCGAAAGCGGCTATCATCCCTGCGGCACGTGCAAGATGGGGCGCGACGACGATCCATTGGCAGTCGTCGACCACAGCCTGCGCGTGATCGGCGTGGAAGGGCTGCGCGTGGTCGACGCGTCGGTGATGCCACACATCACCACCGGCAACCTGAATGCGCCCACCATCATGATCGGCGAGAAGGCGTCGGATCACATCCTCGGCAAGCCCTTGCTCGCCCCGTCGAACGCGCCCTGGTATACGGCACCGAACTGGGAAACGTCGCAACGATGACGCGCTCCGTCACCGAGCCCGCGCGGCAGGTGACCGTGATCCGCGAGACCGATGTGCTCGTCGTCGGCTCGGGTCCCGGCGGGCTTGCTGCCGCGCTCGCCTCGGCACGCGCGGGGGTCGAGACGATCCTGCTCGAACGCTATGGCTGTTTCGGCGGCAACATCACGCAGGTCGGCGTCGAGGGCTTTGCGTGGTATCGCCACCCCGAAACCATCGACAGCGAAGGCATCGGCCGCGAGTTCGAAGAGCGCGCGAAAGCGATGGGCGCGGCCATGCCCGAGCCACAGTCGATCAGCCACAGCCTCGACGCCGAAAGTTTCAAGTTCGTTGCCGACACGCTGGTGGCCGAAGCGGGCGTCACCCCGATGCTTCACCGCCTGTTCGTTGCGCCCATCATGGACGGCGACACGATCATCGGCGTGATCGTCGAGAGCAAGGCCGGGCGCGAGGCGATCCTCGCCAAGCGCGTGATCGACGCCACCGGCGATGCCGACATCGCGCACCGGGCCGGCGCGCCGACACACAAGCATCCGGTCGACGAGATGATGTCGGTGTCGGTCATGTTCTCGATGTGCGGCGTGAACAAGGCGCGCTTCATCGACGCGGTGAAGGCCGATCCGCAAACCTATGGCGATTGGGCGGTCGGCGGCGAATGGGAAGTGACGACCAGTGGCAAGGAGGATGCGATGTTCTCGCCCTTCCTGCGCAAGCCTTTCCAGAAGGCGCTGGAGGCGGGCCTCATCCCGGACAGCGTCAAAACCATGGCGGGCACATGGGGCACCGTCTCCGATCAGGGCGACCTCACCTATCTCAACATGTGCCACCTCTATCTCGACGGGACCGACCCCGACGCGCTGACATATGGGGAGATGGAAGGCCGCAAGCAGGCGATGCACGCGGTCAATGCGCTCAAGGGCTTCATGCCGGGGTGCGCGGACGCCAAGCTCCGCAATTTCGGAATGACGCTGGGCATTCGCGACACCCGCAAGATCGATGCTGTTTATAACATGACCAACGACGACGTCCGCGGGGAAGCGCGGTTCGAGGACAGCATCGGGATCTTCCCCGAATTCATTGACGGTTATGGCTATCTGATCCTGCCGACGACCGGGCGCTACTTCCACGTTCCCTATCGCGCCATGCTGCCAAAGGGCGTGAACAACCTGATCGTCACGGGTCGCACGATCGGTGGCGACAAGGTGAGCCATGCAGCCGTGCGCAACATGATGTGCTGCGCGGTCGCCGGGCAAGGCGCGGGCGTGGCGGCGGCAATCGGGGTGAAAAGCGGTCGGGGCTTTGCCGACGTCGATCTCGCCGCCGTCCAGGCCGAACTTCGGCGACAGGGTGCGCGCATTGCCTGATCGGGCTCTGACGTCGGATCGCACAAAATGGCTGATGCTGGCGCTTGCGGCGCTGACCATCATGGGCAGCTATTACACCTACGACAGCATCGCGCCGGTGGCGGGCATGCTGCGCGACCAGCGCGGGTTTTCGCAGTCGCAGATCGGCCTGCTCAACGCCGTATTCAACCTGCCCAATATCGCGCTGGCGCTGATCGGCGGGATCGTGATCGACCGGATCGGGGCGGCCAAAGCGATCCTGATTGCGTCGGTGATCTGCACCATCGGCGCGGTGCTGACGGCGATCGGCGATCCTTACGCGCTGATGCTCGTCGGGCGGCTTCTGTTCGGGCTGGGCAATGAAACCCTCTACATCGCCTTGCTCGTCGGCATCGCGCAATGGTTCCACGGGGGTGGCGGCGCACTCGCAATCGCGCTGTTCTTCGCGATGGCGCGCGTCGGATCGTACAGCGCGGACAAATCGACGAGCTGGTTTGCGGATGTTTATGCCCAGGGGTGGCAGGCACCGCTTTGGCTGGCGGCGGGACTGACCGCGACGGGCGTGGCGACGGCGACGCTCTATTTCCTGATCGATGGGCGCCTGTCGCATTTGCGCGCGGCAGGGCAACAGCCGGAACGTTTCGTGCTGAAGGACCTGACCCGGTTCAGCCGTTCCTTCTGGTACATCCTTTGGCTCAACGTGCTGTTCGCGAGCGTCTTTTTTCCCTTCCGCTCGACATTTTCGATCCAGTATTTCCAGGACGTGAAGGGGATGAACCTGGCCGAGGCGGGGACGGCGAACAGCTATGTCTTTGCCGCCGCAATCTTCGCGACACCCGTTTTCGGCCTCATTGCGGACCGGATCGGTCGGCGGGCGAGCCTGCTCACTTTTGCGGCAGCGTTAATGCCGCTGACATTCCTGATCCTGGCAACCACCGATTATGGGCTTTGGGTCACGACGATCCTGATGGGGTTGAGCTTCTCGGTCATCCCGGCGGTCATCTGGCCCTCGACGGCCATGCTGGTCGAAAAGCATCGCATCGGGACCGCGTTCGGACTGATCAACATGGTCCAATCGATCGGCCTGGCGGCCACCAACTATGCCGCTGGGCACCTCAACGACGCGTTCGCGGCCGGCAAGGACAATCCGCAGGGTTATGACGCCATGCTGATCATGTTCGCCACGCTGAGCCTTATCGCTTTTGTCTCAACAATGCTCCTGCTGATCCGCGAGCGCCGCCAACCCGGCGGCGGTATCGAGGCGACGGTTGTCGGATACGCGAACCCGCTGCACAGCCGACACTGATATGCCCATAAGTAATTCATTGTATTAGCGTTGCTGCATGATAGCTTGTCGTCATGCGGTTCCCGCCCGAATTCGATCTCCACGCGCTGGAAACTTTCGTCCTTGCGGTCGAACTCGGCGGCATGTCGCAATGCGCAGCGCATCTTCAAGTCACCCAATCAGCGGTTTCGCAGACGATTGCCAAGCTTGAGGCCGGGATCGGCACGCGGCTGTTCGACCGCAGTCTGCGCCCGCTAGCGCTCACCACCAGCGGACGGGCCTTGTTCGAGCGAAGCGAACACCTGCTGGCACAGGCCAAGCTCACCTATGACGCCGTACGCGAACAGGCGACGCTGCCCGTTGCGCACGTCACGGTGGCGATGTCGTTCAGTCTCGCCAATCAGCTGACCGCGCCCCTGCTCGAAACACTCGGTGCGCGTGCCGATCGCTGGAGCATCCGGTCAGGCATTTCGCGAGAACATCAGGGGGAATTTCTGGCCCGCGACATCGACATGTTGGTGACGGGCAGTTTCAATCTCGAGCACCGCCACATGGTCGAGCTTCATCCTGTCTTCGAGGAAGGTTTCGTCCTCGTCTGCCCTGCCGGGTACGAGGGATCGATCGATCTGCCCGGCAATCCACCTCCCCTCCCCTTCGTCCGTTTTTCGCATTTGACCGGCATGGGCCAGCAGATCGAGCGTCAGCTTGTCCGAATGAAGCTCCGGATGCCACAGACCGTGGAAGTCGAATCGGCCGACCAGCAGTTGCGGACTGTGGCCTCTGGCTATGGATGGACGATCACCACACCCGTCTGCCTAGCCGCACAGCACGAGCTTTTCGGTCGGCTGCGGATCGAGCCGATGTCGCGCGGGCAGTTTTCACGTGCCGTCCAAGTCGTGGCGCGCATTGGCGAACTCGGTTCGCTCCCGCGCGAGATCGCCTCGCTCGCGACGCGGGAGTTGCGCGACAAGACGCTGCTGCCGCTCGTTACCCAATTCCCGTGGTTGGCCGCACAATTGCAGTGGGCCGGCTCCTACTAGGCTCGGAACATCATGGCTCGCGGACCCTCGTCGATGCGAACACAAGCAGACGAAAGCTCCGTTTTGCCATCAACAGAGTGACGGATGCGCCCTTGACCCTTTTCGAACTTCGGTTCGCAGGCGGTCGAGGTCGTCGCGCGTATCGACGTCCTGCATCCATGCAGCTTCGGCGGGGACCGCCTTGGCCTCCGACAGCAGCGAAACCGCGCCCCGGTCCCCGGTAAGCGCACTCAACAATGGAAACGTATCGCGCGAGAAGACCGCCGGCACAGTGCGCGCCCCGTTGTAATCTGTGGCGGTGAACCTGCACTCGTGAGCGTCAAGCAATGCTCGAAAATGACTTTCGGGGACAAGAGGCATATCGGCCAAGGCGATCAGGCAGGCGTCGCAGTCACTTTCCAGCACTGCGGCAACGCCCCGTTCGATTGATTTGCTCATGGGTGCATTGTCGGCGGACTCGACAAGACGAAACCCAAAACGCGATATGTCGAGCTCGACCGGGCCCACCACGGCAACCCGCTCACCAAAAGAGATTTGCGACAGCGTGTGGGCAGCATGGTGCGCCAGCGGCCATCCCGCCAAAGGTTGCGATAGCTTGTGGGCACCAAAACGCTCAGAGCGCCCTGCGGCCAACAAGATCAAACTGACGCGGCTGCAGTCGATGGCCATTGCGCCCGATACCGCACTTTGGGATTGAGCACAGCAGAATGGACGCGAATGATATCTTCCGATTTCTGGCCCGCAAGTCGGCGGTGGCGCGCACCGCGCTCGTCACGGTCACGCACGTCGCCGGAAGTTCGATGCGCAACCCCGGTGCCCACCTGGCCGTCGCTGCAGACGGAGACTGGTGCGGATCATTGTCGGGCGGCTGCGTGGAGGCGGCTGTTGTTGCCGAAGCGATGACCGCTCTGGACGAAGGGCGTGCCCGCGAAGTCAGGTTCGGGGCGGGGTCTCCTTACATCGACATCCGTCTGCCATGCGGCGGGTCGCTCGACGTGCTGATTACCCCCATCGACGATCCTTCCCTTGGTCAACGGGCGATCGACCTGTTCGACGCGCGGCAGCCTTTCATCCTTCGGCTGCCTGTCGCGGGGTGCGACTCCTCGATCGAACCCGGCGAACCCGGATGGCGAACCCACCGCGACCTTGCCGCCTTCCGCGTTTCGCACCTGCCACAGCTGCGGGTCGTGATTATCGGTCATGGGGCTGCGGTCGAAGCACTCGACCGACAAGCACGCACGGTGAGCGCGTCGACGCATGTCTTCTCACCCGATCGTGACATCGTAGATCGCCTGTCATCGAACGGAACGCCCGTCACGCTGCTCCGCATGCCAAACGAGCGCGTGATGCTGGCCGCGGACCGGTGGACGGCGATCGCCTTTGTCTTCCACGACCATGACTGGGAAACGCAGCTATTGGTCGACGCACTTGAAAGTCCCGCCTTCTACGTGGGCGCGATGGGCGGTCGCATTGCCGCAGCTCGACGCGTCACCATGCTCGAGCAATCGGGCGTCGCCGCCAGCAGCATCGCGCGCTTGCGCGCCCCCATCGGACTGATTCCGTCATCGCGCGACCCGCAAGTCCTTGCGCTTTCGGCACTGTCCGAAATTGTGCACGCTTTCGGTCAAGTGACGGACCGCAGCGATGTGCGGCATGACGGGTAGCCAAGCCCGGAGGCCAGCAGCAGCAATCGACGCCGGTGGCACTCTTCGATATAAGTTGCTATGGGAAACCGATGGCAAGCGCAGGCCGTGGGGGCAAGCATGACAATCACAGCAAACGTCAACGGTAGGCCAGTCACATTCCAGGCGGAACCCGATACGCCTTTGCTGTGGGCGATCCGCGAAGAGCTGCAGTTGACCGGCACAAAATTTGGCTGCGGCATCGCGGCCTGTGGCGCTTGCAGCGTCCATATCGACGGTGCGATTGCCCGGTCGTGCAGCGTGCCGCTCAGCGAGGTTGCGGGTAAGTCGATCTCGACCATCGAAGGACTGGCGACGCCCGGGGGAGCGCTCCACGCGTTGCAGGCCGCATGGATCGAACATCAGGTGCCCCAGTGCGGCTATTGCCAGTCGGGCCAGCTGATGGCGGCTGCGGCTCTGCTTGCCGCCAGTCCCAAGCCAAGCGATGCGGAGATCGATGCGGCGATGACCAATATCTGTCGCTGCGGCACCTATCCCCGCATCCGCGCGGCGATCCACGACGTTGCCGGCCAGGCCTGAGGAGCACGCACATGGGCATGATCCGCAGAACTTTTCTGATCGGGAGCGTCGCGGTGGTGGGCGGCGGCATCTTCGCCGTCAAATATGCCGACAGTTCGGCACGGTCGGCAGCGGCCCTGCAGACCGACGGCAAGAACGGCCATAACTTCGCGACCTGGCTGCGTATCGGCGAGGACGACAAGGTCACACTCTATTCGCCGCACACCGACATCGGCCAGGGATCGAATACCGGTCTGGCGCAGATGCTGGCCGAAGAACTCGACGCCGATTGGGCAAAGATCGAGGTCGTCTCTGCGCCCGCCGAATCGCCCTTTGCCAATGTCGCGCTCGGTCGTGGTTTTCTCGCCGAGATGTCGGGGGCGCCGGGAATAATCGGGGCTCTGCCCTCATCACTGCTGTCCATGGTGGCGCGATCGATCGACTTGCAGACCACTGGCGGGTCTTCGGCGTTGCGCTTTACGGGTCAGAAAAGTGTTCGGGTGATCGGGGCATCGACGCGCCTGGCCATGGTCAAGACAGCTGCCAGTCGGCTTGGCGTTCCTGCCGCAGAGCTGACAACCTCGGGCAGCAAGGTGGTTCACGCCAAATCGGGACGCAGCCTTCGTTACGGCGAACTCGCCGCCGAAGCCGCCGGACACGCGTTCGATAGCGGGGCTCCGCTCAAAAACGCCAAGGAGTTCCGATACATCGGCAAATCCGTCCCACGGTTCGACATCCCTGCAAAAGTCGATGGGACGGCGCAATATGGCATGGACGTCATCAAGCCCGACATGCGCATCGCAACGGTCGTTGCCGCACCCATTCGCGGGGGCAAGCTGCTGTCGGTCGACCCTGCGCCAGCGTTGGCGGTTCCGGGGGTCGAGAAGGTCATCAACCTCAATGGGGCCGTTGTGGTTGTCGCCAAGGGGTACTGGCAGGCGCTGAAGGGTGCGCGCGCGCTGTCACCCAAATTCAGCGATGGCGGAAATGGGGGGATATCGACCGCTTCGATCTTTGCCGAACAGGATAAGCTCCGCGCGACGGGAAAACCCGATACGTCAGCCGGCAGCGGCGACGTGGAGGCTGCGTTCAAGACCGGCGGGGTCAAGCTGGTCGAGGCCGATTACCGGCTGCCCTTCCTTCACCACGCCATGATGGAACCCTTTGCCCTGATCGCGCACTACCGCGATGGCAGGCTCGATCTGTGGGGCGGGATGCAGGATCCGCTCGCCACCAAGATGGCCGCCGCCAAAGCCGCGGGGCTCGAAGCCGACAAGGTCACCTTTCACCCGATGCTGATCGGCGGCAGCTTTGGCCGGCGCCTGCCCATGTATATGGAAATCGTCGATCAAGTGGCACGCGTTGCCGTGCAGGTGCCCTACCCCATCAAGCTGATCTGGGCGCGCGAAGAAGAAGTAACGCAGGGTGCCTACCGCCCGCAAAGCTCGGCCAAGCTCAAGGCTGCGTTGACCGCCGACGGCAAGATCGCGGCCTGGTCGAACGACTTTGCCCAACCTGAAGACGGGCTCAAGGAAGTCCCGCTGTTCTACGATTTGCCCGCGGCAACGCGACGGCATTTCAAGCAGGTATCGAACCAGACCGTGGGCGCGCTGCGCTCGGTCAACGCGACCCAGCACGGGTTCTATACCGAAAGTTTCATCGACGAGCTGGCGCATGCCGCAGGTGCCGACCCGTTCGAATTCCGCAAACGGCACCTCGCACCGGGCTCGCGCCATCTGGCGGTGCTGGAACAAGCCGCGAAGCTGAGCGGCTGGGGCAGCCCGCTGCCCACTGGGACAGGACGCGGGATCGCGATTGTCGAATGTTTCAACACCATCGCGGCCCACGTCACTGAAGCCACCCTCAAGGATGACGGCACACCCAAAGTCATCAAAGTCACGGCGGTCGTGGATTGCGGCATGGTCGTCAATCCACGCAATGCGGAAGCCCAGGTTATGGGGGGCATCGTCATGGGTCTCTCGACCGCAATCGGCGAGGCGATCACGCTCGACAAGGGCGCAGTGCAACAGCGTAATTTCAACGATTATGAAGTGCTGAAACTCGCCGATGCCCCGATGATCGACGTGCATTTCATCAACAGCGGCCACGAGATGGGTGGCCTTGGCGAACCCGGCTTGCCGCCTGCGGCACCCGCGCTCGCCAACGCGCTGTTCGCGGCGACCGGCAAACGCGTGCGTCAGCTACCGATTGGCACGCAGCTGAAGGCGTGATTGATCGGGACGCACGCCGGCACGGCAGAGGAAAGTAGCTTTTCGACCCGCGGAGGTCGGTGGCACTGCGCCCGAAAACCGCAACAACATTAATCACCCTAACGATCCCGGTTGGTGCGTCGGACCCAACCTGCCTGTGCGCTAACGTACGCGGCAGCCGACTGAGCGCAGAGCCTCTACGTCAAATGCCCCATTGGCCACTGTTCAGATGCTTCCATAAATCTCTCCCAACACGGGAAAACCCGGCACTCATGTCTCTCGGGAGGAGCGAAGGCTAAGAATTGGTACGCCCAAGGGGGAAGCATGACCGTAAAATCTAGGTTGAGAACTGCGATGCTGTCGGCAACTGCGCTGAGCGGCTTGATTGGAAGCACCCCCGCTTTTGCCCAGATCCAGCCACAAGCTGCGGCTGCCGAAGCCGCAGAAGACGGCGGCGACACGATCATCGTGACGGCAACGCGTCGTTCAACGACACTGGCCGACGTACCGATCAACATTACGGCTGTTGGCGCCGATCAGCTGGCGGCGCAGCGGATCAACGACGTGCGGTCCCTTGCTGACTTTACCCCAGGCGTGACGATCAACCAGACCGGGCCACGCGCCACGGGGACGATCGTTCTGCGCGGCCTTTCCGCCGACGACACCAGCGACTTTGGCAACAACCGGGACAATGCGGTCGCCATCTATATGGGTGAAGTGCCCCTCTATCAGGACTTCAAGCTGCTCGACCTTGAGCGCGTCGAAGTGCTACTCGGGCCACAAGGCACGCTTTACGGTGCAGGAACGCTCGCTGGCGCGATGCGCTATATTCCAAAACGTCCCGATACCAACACCTTCAGCCTCGACGCGCATGTTCGCGGCTCGACCGTCGCTCAGGGCAGTCAATATGGGTTCCAGGGCGACGCTACTGTCAACATTCCGATCATCGCCGACCATGTGGCGCTGCGCAGCACAGCGGGCTACTACTACGAGCCCGGCTTCATCGATTATCCGTTCATCCTCCAAAATCCGGGGACGTCGCTGCCGCAGCCGAGCGGTGCCTTCAACGAAACGGTCACCCCGGCTCAATATGCGGCGAACTTTCAACGCGTGAAGGACGTCAATTTCGAGCGGACCTGGACGACGCGCAACACATTGCTGCTTGAAGCGAACGAGAACCTCAAAGGGTATCTGACCTTCGGTTTTCAGCAGACGAAAACGAACGGGCGTCAGTCGAACGGTGCTTTCAC
>JBBROX010000020.1:0-69276 GCA_038228865.1 Sphingomonadales bacterium
GCAACGAAGGCGCATCGTTAGCGGTGTTTGCCAGCATGCCCCCATAAAATCGGACGCCCGCCGCACTCGCAAAAAATCCGCCGAGCGCAATCAGGCTGAGCATCGTCGCAATGCACACGCCGAGCGCCGGTTCGACCCTTCCCGACCAAAGGAAAAACAGTGCCAAGACTCCCAGTCCCGACGTCGTCAGCACCTGCGTCACGACATGGAACCGCGCATGGGCAGGCCACATCGGATTGGCGGCGTGGGTGCGGTTGAAATCGGCGAATATGGGGATGACGGTGAACTGGAGAATGGCAATGGTCATCAGGAAGTAACCAGGGTTCATGGGGTTCCCATCCTTGCCGCTCTATTTGAGTCGCCTGCCTATCAGCATGGCCGTCGAATTCGATGCAGACAAGAACGCGATCAACCGGTCAAGCATCGGTCGCCGTTGGCGTTCGGGAAGCGGGTATTCGACGATCCCTGTGTCTCGCTCGCGCCGATCATAAGAGTCAGCGACGAAGAACCGCGACGGAAGGCCATCGGCTACGCCGATTGGAAACCATATGCTGCGTTCCACGTCTGGCGTGGCGATTCAGTTCGAACGATTTCGGTAAGGCGGAGCCGGAAGTCCCGAGGCGGGTGTTGGCAGGTTGATTTGTTCAAGTCATTCCGCTGCACACGGATTTGATACAAACCACCATGCTGACACAACGTCAAAATGATGGAGTAACGGAGCTTTAATAGTCCATATCATAGTCAAAATATATGATGGACCGCGCCAAAATTTCACTCTGTCTTGCGGTGGTCTGCACAATTTCTGGTCCGGCTGTTGCGGGCGGAAGCATGTCGATGAACCCGCTCAATACATCGATGCAATTCAGCCCACATGCGCCCGAAGTGGTTGCAGCGAGCCATCCGCTTTCCGCGAGAGTCATCGTCGAGCCCATCGTGAACGTGCCAGCAAAGATCGGCACGTTTATGAACGCATTTGCCCGGGCCGAAGACCTGAACGACGCGCTTAACGATGGCATGGCCAGCGCCGGAATGCGTTCGACCAGCACGGCGCGGGGCATTTTCCGATTTACCGCGACATGGGTTTCATTTGATTCGCCATTTAAAATCGGTGCCTCAAGCAGGGCTTCCGTGACGATCCGTTATGAACTTCGTCGTATTGATTCAGGAGCTGTGATTCTTCAACGCGAGATTACGACATCAACGTCTTCGTCCGGTGGCAATGCGGCAGATCGCCAACGCGGAACAGCACGTGCAGCAATCGCTGCGAACTTTGCCGGTGCAATCTGGTGCCTTGAACAAGCGGCTTACGGAAAAGCTCCTGAAAACTGCGCGGTCTCGCCGGTCGGCAGCTTCTCAGCACCGATCATCGTCCCGCTCTTCCGCTAGAGACGCACCCAGGGAGTTTCACCGCGCCCCCAAATCCCCCTGCCCGACTGTACTCCCCGCCATCTCCAGCATTTGGTCGAGGCTCCGCTTAGCGCGCAACCTCAGCCCTTCCTCGATCTCGATCCGCGGCTGCAGGTCGCGGAGGGCCACGTACAGCTTTTCCATCGTGTTGAGCGCCATGTAAGGGCAGATGTTGCAGTTGCAGTTCCCGTCCGCACCCGGCGCGCCGATGAAGTGCTTGTCCGGCAGTGCCTTTTCCATCTGGTGCATGATGTGCGGTTCGGTGGCCACAATCAGCGTGTCGCCCGGGAAGTCCTTGGCGAACGCGAGGATACCGCTGGTCGATCCGACATAGTCCGCATGATCGAGGATGTGCGCGGGACATTCAGGGTGCGCGGCGACCGGCGCGCCCGGATGCTGCGCCTTGAGCTTAACCAGTTCGGTCTCGCTGAACGCCTCGTGCACAATGCAGACGCCCGGCCACAACAGCATGTCGCGCCCGGTCTTGCGCGCCAGATAGCCGCCGAGATGCTTGTCGGGGCCGAAGATGATCTTCTGGTCGAGCGGGATCTGCGACAATATCTTGTCCGCCGACGAGGAGGTAACGATGATGTCGCTGAGCGCCTTCACCTCGGTCGAGCAGTTGATATAGGTCAGCGCGATATGGTCGGGGTGCGCCGCGCGGAACGCCGCGAACTTGTCCGGCGGGCATGAATCCTCGAGTGAGCACCCTGCATCCAAATCTGGCAGCACAACGATCTTGTCGGGCGACAGGATTTTCGCCGTGTCGGCCATGAACTTGACCCCGCAAAACGCGATGACGTCGGCGTCGGTCGCGGCGGCTTTGCGGCTCAGGTCGAGGCTGTCGCCGACGAAATCGGCCAGATCCTGAATCTCGGGCTTCTGGTAATAGTGCGCGAGGATGACGGCGTTGCGGTCTTTGCGCAGCCGCTCAATCTCTTCGCGCAGGTCGACACCCTTCAGGCTTCCGCCGATTCCGCCCCTTGCATCCATGATCGTGCCGTTCCTTCCAATCCAGAAGGATCAGATGGACGCCGCAGGCTTTGCGTTCAAGAGAGCCAATGGCGACGGCGGCAGATCGAGTGGGGACACGGCGGCACCGGGCGTCCCGGCCGTAATCACTTTGTAGAGCGGCACACCGACCTGCGTATGTGTGAAGAGCTCGGTGACGGCGATATGCCCAAGGATCACTGCCATGCCCCAGTGCCACGCCGGGTGGATCGCACCCCGACGACGAATATCCGCAATGATACCTGCGATTGGAAAGAGGAGGACCCCGACTGCTGTCGCTTCGAACGCATAGGGAATGAGCAGCGGCAGCGGCATCAGTCGCCCGAGGCCGGGGGCGAGCAGCAACGCCATCGCGCAGAAGTTCAGCCGCCGGTGCCATTCCGTGCGCCGCCGGTTGATGATGCCCGCGATCATCAGGCCAACGAACGCGAACAGGCTGAACACGTCGAGTGCGAAAAATTGCAGCGGCGTGAAGAAGAACGGCACGCTTCCCCGGCGCATCAGCGATACAACGACAGCGCAGCCCAGAACGAGCATGGGGATCATCCAAACCGCCGCGACCCAGCCCAGCTTGCGGTGAAGCCGCAGACCACCTGACGTGGCGAGGACGCTTTGCGACAGATAGATCGCCACCCAGCCCATAAAGACCAATGCATGAGCGTGGACCAGCGGCGGCGCCGAAAAGCTCGACCGCCCCGCCACGAATTGCAGTGAAAAACCCGCAATGACAACGAATGTCATCACGAATGCAGACGTCCGAAAGAACCCGTCGTCGCGCTTGACCGGGCGTGATTCTGCCAGTGCTGCCATGGTAACCCCCGAAACCAGAATCCCGCAAATTTACCTGTATGGCCGCGCCGAGTCTATGGCTTGTCTCGATAGACATCGCGGACCGCGCGGCTTTCGTCCCAGCGCACCGGCACGCCGGTGCCGGTCCCTTCCCACGGATAGCGCACGACGACCTTGACCTCGCCCAGCCCTGCTGCCTGCAACGGCGTGGCGACCAGCGCCTCCATCGCCTCGCGGGCACTCGCACGGGCACGATCCAGGTGCACGGGCTTGGCCGCAGCCTCGGCAGCGCGAAGTGCCGCCCGCGCCGCGACCTGAGTGCCGAGCCGCTGTGCCGCGTCGCGCGACATGAAGACGCCTGTTGTGCCCACACGCTCGGCGCGCGCCGCATCGACACTGGGCTTGCTCTGCGTCACGTCGGGCAGTCGAACCGTCATCGTCTTGGTCGCCGCATTCCAGCGATAAGACGCCGCGTCGATCCGTTTCAGATCGAGGAAATAATCCACGCTGTACGGGTATTTGACCGTCAGGCTGGTCGGCAAAAGATTGGCAAAGCCCGGGTCGCTGCCGCGCGCCAGCACCTGGCCGCTCAGCGTTGCCACGCGCAGATCGCGTGTCCTGCTGAAGGTTTCGGACAGCGTCCGCGCCGCTGCCAGCCCAACCTCGCGCTCCGCCTGCACTGCCCGCTGCTCGGATCGCCAGACCAGGAGCGCTGCGACAATCAGGACAAGCGCGAGCGCGAGGGCTGCCGCCTTCAGGCGGCGTGCCATGCGCCGCTGCCCTCTTGCACCAGGCCCCGGTCGCGCAGGTCGATGAGATGCGCGAGCACCGATTGCCCCGCTGCGGGGTAGAGCCGCTCGTCCACGCCTTTGTACATCAGGGGAACCATCGCTGTGACTTCGCCGACGCCTTCGCCGACCAGCTTAAGAATCTGCCGCTCGCGCTGCTTGCGGTGTCCACCGAGGCCGCGCACGAACTGCTGCGGATTCGTCACCGGCTCACCGTGGGCGGGGTAATAGAGCGCATCGCTCCGCGCGCCCAGCTTCTCGAGGCTACGCATGTAATCCGCCATATCGCCGTCAGGCGGCGAGACGACGGTGGTCGACCAGCCCATGACATGGTCACCAGTGAACAGCGCGTTGTCCTCGATCAGGTGATAGCAGAGGTGGTTCGAGGTATGCCCCGGCGTCGCCACCGCCTCCAGCGTCCAGTCAGGACCGGTCAGCCGGTCGCCGTCCCCCAGTATCCGGTCGGGCGCATAGGTCCGGTCGAAGGCCGCATCGGCGCGCGGGCCGCTGTCATCGAGGACCAACGGCGCGCAGCCAACAATTTTGGCCCCCGTGGCCTCTGCCAGCGGCGCGGCGGCCGGCGAATGATCGCGGTGCGTGTGGGTACAAATAATGGCGACGATCCGCTCTCCGACGGTCGCGCGCAGAATTCCGTCGATATGCGCAGGGTCCGCAGGGCCGGGGTCGATGACGGCGACTTCGCCGGTCCCGACGATATAGGTCTGCGTGCCGGTGTAGGTGAACGGCGACGGGTTGGCGGCAAGGACCCGCCGCACGCGGGGACTGAGCGCCTGCGCGATGTCGGTCGGCTGGTCGGTGACGGGCAATTCCATTGGATGCATGTGGCGATAGCGACTGCCCGGCGCAATCCGGCATCCCGATTTGTCGGAATTCCTTACAATTGTCGGGCGCGGTAAGGTTTCGGTAACCACTGCATGCCTAGGAAAAGCGACAATGCAGCGAATTGGCACGCGCGCTGCATTACTCTGTGTGTCCCAACGGCGGTGTCCCCCGCCTGAGCGGCGGGTCGGTGCAGCTTTCTGGTCTCGCGCACCGACCCGCCCTCGCCCGCCACGCAGCGCGGACACAATTTAAGTTAGCTTAAACTGCCCACGCGCAAGTGCGGCTGACCTTGCTATTGCAAGGATCGACGACATGACTTTGCCACTGCACCCAGCATTCACGACTCAAACTGACGCCACAACACCCTTGTCGCGCATCAGTTCAGCGAGCTCGCCCGCTTCGAACATTTCCACCATGATGTCGGAACCGCCGACGAATTCGCCCTTGACGTAAAGCTGGGGGATGGTCGGCCAGTCGCTGAATTCCTTGATACCCTGGCGGATGCCCATGTCCTGCAGCACATCGACGCTGCCGAATTCGACACCGATATGTTCGAGGATCGCGACCGCCTTCGACGAAAAGCCGCACTGCGGGAACAGCGGCGTTCCCTTCATGAACAGCAAGACGTCGTTCTGGGCGACCAAGTCGGCAATTCGGGTGTGCGAGTCATCGGTCATCGTCATTCCTTCAATCGGGGGTCGCGCATGAAAGTTGCAGCGCATGGAGTTCACCGCCCATACGCCCGCCGAGTGCGGCATAAACCGCCTTGGTCCGGGCGATGCGCGACTGGCCGGCAAAGCTCGCGGCGACGACTTTGGCAGCATAGTGATTGCCGTCACCGGCAAGATCGGTGATCTCGACCGCAGCATCGGGGATGCCAGCCACGATCAGCGCCTCGATCTCGGCGGCGGCCATCGCCATTATTGCGATTCCATTAGCTGGCGGCGCGCCTCGACGGTCTTGTCGATCAGCGCCTGCCGGATCGTCGCCTCGTCAGTATCGACGGCAGCGGCGGTCAGATCGCCCAGCACTTTGCGCACGACATCGTCGTCGCCAACTTCCTCGAAATCGGCCTGAACCACCGACGTCGCGTAGGAGGTGGTTTCCTCTGGCGTCAGGCCCATCAGCGCCGCCGCCCATTGGCCAACCAGCTTGTTACGGCGCGCGGTGACACGGAATGCCATATCCTCGTCACGGGCGTATTTGGTTTCGAAGGCGCGCTCGCGATCGTCGAATTGGGTCAAGTTGGCCTCCTGGTGCTTGAAACAGAAATAGGGTCAGCCGAGCGTTACGACAACCTTGCCGATCGCCTTGCGGCTGGCGAGGTGCGCAATCGCGTCGCCGCCGCGCTCGAATGCAAAGGTTTCGGTGACCTTCGGCGCGATTTTCCCTTCCGCCCACAGGCGGAACAGCCGCGCGACGTGATCGGCGTTCTTCTGTGGCGATCGCGCGGCAAAAGCGCCCCAGAACACACCGCAGACGTCGCAGCTCTTGAGCAAGGTCAGATTGAGCGGCAGTCTGGGAATGCCCGCCGGGAAGCCGACGACGAGGTAGCGGCCTTCCCACGCAATCGAGCGCAATGCCGGTTCGCAGTAATCCCCGCCGACCGCGTCATAGATAACATCCGCGCCATTGGGGCCGAGCACGGCCTTGAACTTGTCCGCCAGTGCCTTCGACTGATCGCGGTCGAACGGCGCGCTGCCATATAGCACCACGTCGGATGCGCCCGCCGCACGTACCGCCGCAGCTTTTTCCTCGGTCGAAACCGCCCCGATCACCCGTGCGCCGAACGCCACGCCGAGCTCGACAGCGGCCAGGCCGACACCACCGGCGGCGCCCAGCACCAGCAGCGTTTCGCCCTCCATCAATCGCCCGCGATCGACAAGCGCATGGATCGATGTCGCATAGGTGAGAAGGAGCGCCGCCCCGTCGGAAAAGCTGCGCCCCTCGGGCAAATGATAAGCCGAAGCCGCTGGAATAGCGACCTTTTCAACCAAGCCGCCGTGACCGGTAACCGAAATTACGCGATCACCGATCTTGAAGCCGGTTACGCCCTCGCCCACTGCCTCGACGATACCGGAAATCTCTCCGCCGGGGGCGAAGGGGCGTTGCGGCTTGATCTGATACTTGTCCTCGATGATCAGCACATCGGGAAAATTGATCGCGCATGCCTTCACCGCGACCAGCAACTGCCCTGCGCCTGCGACCGGCGCGTCGATCTCGCGCATTTCAAGCGTTTCGGGGCCGCCGATTGCTGTTGAAAGTAATGCCTTCACGCCGCTTGTCTCCCGTTCAGCCACGGTCGCGCCGTCGCCGTTCTGGTCTCGTAGTTTCCGATTGCGGCAGCGCTGGCAAGCGTCAATCCGATCTCGTCGGTGCCGTTCAACAGGCAGGATTTGCGGAAAGGATCGATGTCGAACGCGAACCGGTCCTGAAACTGCGTGGTAACGGTCTGCGCCTCAAGGTCGATATGGATCGGGTCGCCCTGCGCCGCAACTTCCATAAGCCGGTCGACGGCGGCCTGCGGCAGAACAACGGTCAGTATACCGTTCTTGTACGCGTTGCCCGAAAAAATGTCGGAATAGGACGGCGCAATCACCGCTTTGATCCCCATATCGTCGAGGGCCCACGCCGCGTGTTCGCGGCTCGACCCGCACCCGAAGTTATCGCCCGCGATCAGGACAGGCGCGCCCGCATAGGCCGGGTCGTCGAACACATTACCGGGTTCGGCCCGCACTGTCTCGAACGCGCCCTTGCCCAGCCCCGCCCGCGTGATCGTCTTCAGCCATTCGGCGGGAATGATGACATCGGTATCGACGTTCTTGCGCCCGAACGGATAGGCGCGGCCTTCGATGGTGGTGACGGGGGTCATGCCATCAACTCCCGCACATCGGTCAGCCGCCCGGTCACCGCCGCTGCCGCTGCCATTGCGGGGCTCAGCAGATGCGTCCGTGCACCGGGCCCCTGCCGCCCGACGAAATTGCGATTGCTAGTCGATGCGCAGCGTTCGCCGCTCGGGACCTTGTCGGGGTTCATGCCGAGGCACGCCGAACAGCCAGGTTCGCGCCATTCGAGGCCTGCGTCGGTAAAGATGCGGTCGAGCCCTTCGGCCTCCGCCTGCGCCTTCACCAGGCCGGAGCCGGGGACGACAATCGCCCACTTCACACCTGCGGCCTTGTGGCGTCCCTTGAGGACCGCCGCCGCTGCACGGAGGTCCTCGATGCGGCTGTTGGTGCAACTGCCGATGAAGATGTTCTCGACCGCGACGTCCTGCATCCGCATGCCCGGCGTTAGACCCATGTACGCCAGAGACTTCGCCGCCGCTTCCTGCTTGCCCGGATTGGCGAAGCTCATCGGGTCAGGGACGATGCCGGTGATCGCCACGACATCCTCGGGACTTGTGCCCCAGGTGACGTTCGGGCCGATGTCGGCCGCGTCGAGGATGACGGTCTTGTCATAGGTCGCGCCCGCATCGGTCGCCAGTGTACGCCAATAGGCGACGGCAGCGTCCCAATCCGCACCCTGCGGCGCCATCGGGCGCCCCTTCAGATAGGCAAATGTCTTGTCGTCCGGCGCGATCAGGCCCGACCGCGCGCCGCCCTCGATTGCCATGTTACTGACGGTCAGGCGCCCTTCGATGCTCAGGTCGCGGATGACCGATCCGGTAAACTCGATGACATAGCCGGTGCCGCCCGCCGCACCGATCTTGCCGATGATCGCGAGGACGACGTCCTTGGCGCTGACGCCGAAGCCTAAAGTGCCGTCGACGCGCACTTCCATGGTTTTCGAAGGAGACAACTGCAGCGTCTGTGTCGCCAGCACATGTTCGACTTCGCTTGTCCCGATCCCGAAAGCGAGCGCGCCCAGAGCGCCGTGCGCTGCCGTGTGGCTGTCACCGCAGACGAGCGTTGTCCCCGGCAGGGTGAATCCCTGTTCAGGCCCCACGACATGGACGATCCCCTGCGCCGCCGCCGTTGCGCCGATGTAGGGCACGCCGAACGCCGCGACATTGGCCTCCAGCGCGGCGAGCTGCTGCGCGCTTTGCGGATCGGCAATGGGGAGGCGCTGGCCATCCGCGCCGACACGCGGTGTCGTCGGCAAATTATGGTCGGGGACGGCGAGCGTCAGGTCGGGGCGGCGCACCGCGCGACCCTCACGCCGCAGCCCCTCGAACGCCTGCGGGCTGGTGACTTCGTGGACGAGGTGCCGATCGATGTAGACGATGCACGTGCCGTCGGGGCGGCGATCGACGACATGGTCGTCCCAGATTTTCTCGTAAAGGGTGCGCGGTTTGCTGGCCATGCGGGCCTATTGCGCGGGCGGGGCCGCCTTCGCAAGATGCGCGTTCAGGAAAGCCGCCGTATCCCCGAGAACCGGTGATTTGCCACGGAACGGCAGCGACAGCGCCATCGCGATGTCTTCATGGCCCTGTCCGGCATATTCCTTTTCCACGACGTCCGCGCCCAGGGCCTTGAGCTTTGCCGCCAGATTGCGGGCGTTCTTGGGGCGAACGGTCGTATCGACCGTCCCCGTCACGAGCATCATCGGCGGCGCATCATTGCGCGCGTAGGCGAGCGGCTGAGTTTCCTGCGGGCGGGGCCATTGCCCCATCGCCTCAACCGCGCGGCCGGTGAAGGGGAAGAAGTCATATGGACCCGACAGGCCGACGGCCGCCTTCACAGCGCCCGGCGCGCCCGCCTTGGCCAGCCATTGCGGATCGAGCGCCAGCATAGCGACGGTATGCCCGCCCGCCGAATGGCCCGCGATGGCAATGCGGTCGGGATCACCGCCGAACCGTGCGATGTTGTCCTTTGCCCAGCGGACTGCATCGGCCCCGTCCTCGACGAAGGCCGGAAAACGGACCTGCGGCACCTTGCGATAGTCGGGGACCACGACCACGAATCCCTTCGACGCATAGGCACGTGCGGCCCATCCGTAAGACTGACGGTCGCCCTTCACCCAGCCGCCGCCGTAGAAGAACACCAGCACCGGTGCGCCGCCCGGTTTTATGGCGCCGCTGCGCCAAACATCCAGCTTTTGTCCCTGGGTGCCAAAGGCGACATCCGCAGCGACCTCTTGCCCGCCAGGACCCGGGGTGAGCCGATCGATCATGTCGAGGGTGCCGGGCCCGGCCGTATAATCGAGGGCGGCAGCACCGAGCGCCAACGGAATGAGGACCAGCGCAGAAAGGCGGAGTTTACGGTTCATGCCGCTGCGTAACACGACCGGCAGTAAATCCTAGCCGCGTCGATCAATCGTTCAGCGGCAGGTTCTCAGTCTGCGCCATCGGCGACACGGCCTGTTTCTTGTCGAGACCCAGCCAGTCGCGGCGTGGCAGGTTGTAGAGACGGTCAAGCAGTTCGAGCTGCAACGCGACCGGGCGGCCCGACTGCGAATTCCACAGCATCGCGATGCCCGATTTCTTGACCGGGTCGAACAGCACCGTCGCGCGATAGCCCATCACGGCGCCCTGATGGCCGATCAGCCGGTGACCCAGATAATTATAGTCGCGCCAGCCGAGCGCATATTGCGAGGCGCCCATCGTCTGGTTGAAGATGCCGCGATGGCGGTCGGTGTAGATGCGCGGCGCATGGATGACGTCGAGGACGCGGTCCGGCACCACTTCGGGCGCTTCACCCATCTGCGCCTGCATCCAGCGCGCGAGATCGAGGATCGACGAATTGACGCCGCCCGCTGCCGGTACGCGGTAGTAATTGTCGTTCACCGTCACCGTGCGCCGCCCGACGTGGGGTTTGGCCCAGCTGCGCGAGGCGATCAGCCCGGCGCGGGTGACGCTTGCATCGACCATGCCCAGCGGCCCGAACAGCCGCTGTTGCACCGCCGACTGATAGGTTTTGCCGGTCAGGTTCTGGACGATCTCGCTCGCCGCATCGAACGCGACGTTCTGGTAGGTGTGGCAGGCTCCCGGCGCACATTGCAGCTGCGCCGTCGCCAGTTGCGGGCGCAGAACGCGCGGATCGATGCCCGCCTCCAGCCGGTTGTCGAATGCATTGCGGACCAGACCCAGCCGGTGCGACAGCAAATCGTCGACCGTCGCGCGAGTCTCATTCCCCATCGGCAAGCGCAGCGTCGTCGCATAGGCGGACAACGGCGCCTGCAGCGAAACTTTCCCTTCGGCCGCCAGTTCGCCGACCATCGTCGCGGCAACCCCCTTCGACAGGGACGCCCAGCGGAACACCGTACGTGGATCGACGGGCGTGCCGCCGACCGCTTGGGTGGTCCCATAGCCGCGCGCGAAGACGATCCGACCATCCTCGATCACGGCGACCGACAGGCCGACCATCGAGGGGTCCGACATGATGCCGGCGATGCGCTGGTCGAAGTCGCCATAATTGATGCGGCTGCGGAAACGGGTGTCGACGCTGGGTGCCAGATACGTGGTCGCAGGCTGCCCCCAGGTGCGATAGGCATTCGCGGCACCCGGCACCGACGCATGGCCGAAAGCGGCAAACATGCCGCCAGCCGCCGCGATCGCGGCCAGCGCCCCGATTCGTGCAAAACGGTGACTTGTCATGATGCGACCTTAACCCAAACCCGTTAACCAATTGAATCAGTCATTTGGTAAGCGCGCAAGCGAAAATGCAAATTTGCATGTCTCAATATCGATGAAGCGTGGGTCGGACGGTATCAACCGAGCAACTCAGCGGATGCGGAAGTCCGCCGTGATGTCGCCACACGCTAGCAATTCCCCCTCGTGTTCGGCCTCGCGCCACGTTTCGGCGAGCGCATCGGCTTCCCACTGCTGCATCGCCGGGTGAGCAATCATCCGGTCGACCCACACCTGCCCTGCCCCGACATCGAGCCCGTAAGTCCGCACCCGCCAGGCCACCGGCGCGAAAAAGGCGTCCGCAGCGGTAATCGCGTCGCCGGCCAGCCACGGCCCGCCGAACCGATCCAGACCTTCGGCAAACAGCGCAGCGATCCGCGCGACGTCGGCACGCAGGGCATCGGACATCGGCTTCGGGCGGACGCGCACACCGACGTTCATCGTGCAATCATTGCGCAGCGCGCCGAAGCCGCTGTGCATCTCCGCAACCGCGCATAGCGCCCAGGCGCGAGCATCGGGGTCGGTGGGCCACAGGCCTCCGTGCCGCTCCGCCAGATACATCACGATCGCCAGTGAATCGTGGATCGTGCGGTCGCCATCGATCAGCACCGGCACTTTTGCCGTCGGCGAGAATGACGAGAACGCCGTGTTCACCTGCGCCGTGAAGGGCTCGATACGATCCACGAACGGAATGCCGAGCGCGGTCATCAGGAACCACGGCCGGAGGCTCCAGCTCGAATAATTCCGGTTCGCGGTGATCAGCGTGTAGGTCATGCGCAGCTCAGGCGGTCAGGTAATGCGCCGTCGTCTTCGCCGCGACCTCATCCGCGGTCACGCCAGGTGCCATTTCGATCAGCTTGAACGGCGTGGCGTGGTCGGGACGCTGAAACACGGCGAGGTCGGTGATGATCATATCCACGACATTCTTCCCCGTCAGCGGCAAGGTGCAGGCCGGAATGAACTTAGCGCTACCGTCCTTGGCATTGTGTTCCATCACGACGATGATCTTCTTGACGCCCGCGACCAGATCCATCGCACCGCCCATGCCTTTGATCATCTTGCCGGGGATCATCCAGTTGGCGATGTCGCCCCCTTCGGAAATCTCCATCGCGCCGAGCACCGTCAGGTCGATATGCCCGCCGCGGATCATCGCGAACGACTGTTCGGACCCGAAATAGCTCGACGAGGGCAGCTCGCTGATCGTCTGCTTGCCCGCATTGATGAGGTCGGGGTCGACGTCCTCATCATAGGGAAACGGGCCGATGCCAAGCATCCCGTTTTCCGACTGAAGCGTGACCGTCATCCCGTCGGGAATGTTATTTGCCACAAGGGTCGGGATGCCGATGCCCAGGTTCACATAATAACCGTCCTTCAGCTCCTTGGCGGCGCGGGCGGCAATTTCGTCGCGGGTCCACGGCATTATACGGCCTCCCTCTCGCGCACGGTCCGGAACTCAATCCGTTTGTCATAAGGCGCGCCGCAGATCAGCCGTTTGATATAGACGCCGGGGATATGGATCGCGTCGGGATCGAGCGACCCGACCGGCACGATTTCCTCAACTTCGGCGACTGTCATATGGCTCGCGGTCGCCATCGGCTGGTTGAAATTGCGGGCGGTCTTGCGAAACACTAGATTGCCCGACTCGTCGGCTTTCCAGCCCTTGATGATGCTCAGGTCGGCGACAATCCCGCGTTCGAGGATGTAATCCTCGCCGTCGAAATTCTTCACTTCCTTGCCCTCGGCGACCAGCGTCCCGACGCCGGTCTTCGTATAGAAGCCCGGTATCCCCGCCCCGCCCGCGCGGCACCGCTCGGCAAGCGTTCCCTGCGGACAGAATTCGACCTCGAGCTCGCCCGCCAGATATTGCCGCTCGAACTCCTTGTTTTCGCCGACATAGGACGAGATCATCTTCTTGACCTGGCGGCTGCGCAACAACTTGCCGAGGCCGACCCCGTCGATGCCCGCATTGTTGCTGGCGATAGTCAGCCCCTTGACCCCCGACGCCTCGATCGCATCGATCAACCGTTCGGGCATGCCCGAGAGGCCGAACCCCCCGCAACAGATCATCATGTCGTCGCGCAAAATGCCGGCAAGCGCGGCGGTGGCATCAGGGAAAATCTTGTTCATATGCCCTCGTCACAGCGGGAGTTGACCGCTCCTTAGAAGGCACAGCTTTCACGGGCAACCGCGCATGGTTTCACGCTGATCATTTGACGCCGATCAATGCGTCCGGCCCCGAAACGGTCGACAAGGCGTTGAGCCCCCGACCCGCGACGTCATCCGGCGCAGGCGGTACGCCACAGGAGACCCGCAATGCGTTCAATCCTTGTCCATGCCGACCAGAGCCCCGCCGGCGAAAATCGCCTTCAGACCGGGCTCGACATTGCGCGCAGGTTCGGCGGGCATCTGACGGCGCACATCAACACCCCGATCGGGCGGTTATTCGCAATGGACGGCTTCGGTGGCGTGTATCCGCTGACCGATCTGATTGCGAAAGCGCAGGTTGATGCAGCCGCCCTCGTCAGCGAGATGGAAGCCCGGCTGGAACACGAAGATGTGCCGTTCACGGTCGAGCGCAGCGAGGTCGAACCTGCCGACGCCCTGTCGGCATCGGCCCGGCTCGCCGATCTGGTGGTCATGGACCTGGACGATGTGTCACAATTCGCGCGACCCCAGACGTCGATGGTCGGCGCGGTCGCCCTTGCCGGTGGCGCACCCGTGCTGGCACTGGTGCGCGGCAGGCCACTCGCGATCGACGGCACCGTCATGATTGCCTGGAACGACAGCCGCGAATCCGCTGCGGCGGTCAAGGCCGCCGTGCCCCTGCTTGCGCTCGCCAAGTCCGTCCGGGTGGTCCGCATCGAGCGAGACACGCACGACCTGCAGGCCGAATCGGTGCTGGAATATCTGTCCCGCCACAACATTCACGCCGAACTCAAGATCGCCGACCATGGGTGGCTGACCGTCGAGGAAGCGCTCGAAAACGAGGCCCAGGCGTTAAGCGCGGACTGGGTCGTCATGGGCGCCTATGGCCACAGCCGCGTGCGGGAAATCCTGTTCGGGGGCGTCACACGCTATCTGCTCGAAAGTGCGCAGGTTCCGCTATTCATCGCGCACTGAAGATCAGACTGCAGCCCCGAACAACCGCCCGATCCCAGCGGTAAGCGCAAAGGCGAGCGCACCCCAGAAGGTGACGCGTAGCGTGGCGCGCCACACGTTCGCGCCCCCCGCCCTTGCACCGACGACGCCGAGAACGCCAAGGAAGATCAGGGACGCCACCGCCACGGCAGGGATGAGCATCCCGCCCGGTGCCAGAAACACCATCAGCAAGGGCATTGCCGCGCCGATGGCGAAACTGCCCGCCGAGGACAGCGCCGCCTGGATGGGCCGCGCGGTCGTCGTCTCCGACAACCCGAGTTCGTCGCGCAAATGCGTGCCGAGCGCATCACGCGCCATCAGCTGGTCGGCGACCTGTTCGGCGAGCGCTCGGTCGAGTCCGCGCCCCTGATAGATGCGGACCAACTCCTCAAGTTCGGCCTCCGGCACCGTCGCCAGTTCTGTCGCTTCGCGCGCGCGGTCGGCCTTTTCGGTGTCGGATTGCGAACTGACCGAGACATATTCCCCCGCCGCCATCGACATTGCGCCCGCAACAAGGCCCGCCACGCCGGTGATCAGGATCGATTGTTGGGAGGCATTGGCGGCGGCCACACCAACGATCAGGCTGGCCGTCGAAACGATCCCGTCGTTCGCGCCCAGCACGGCAGCGCGCAACCAGCCGATGCGCTGGATAAGGTGCGATTCCTTGTGGCGGGCCATCTCAGTGCGCCAGCTTCAGGCCGGGCCGCGCCCATTGCCGCTTCACCAGCCGCCCCGTGCCGGACAGCGTGACATAGGCTGTCATCATGTCCGCCCCGCCCCAGCAGATGTTGGTCGTGAACGGGTCGTCGGTCGTGACGAACTCGACCAGCTCGCCACGGGGCGACACCACGCTGATCCCGCTTTCACCGATGGTCGCGACGCAGATATTGCCGCCCGCCTCGACCCCCAACGAGTCGAAGAATTTGTATCCGGCGGGCCGATAGAGCGGGATGCCTGCACCGCCGAGGCCCACCGTCAGATCGACCTCACCTGGCCCCGTCACGCTGAAGGCCATCAGTCGGCAGGTGTAGGTCTCCGCCGCGTAGAGCATCGTTCCATCGGGCGAGAGACCGACGCCGTTGGGATTCTCGCTCGGCCAAACGACTTCCTGCAAGTGGCTCCCATCGGCTTTGGCGTAAAAGATGCCCGTCATGTCGCGCGTCCGTGCCGAGAAATCCTCCTTGCCGTGATCGGTGAACCAGAAGCCACCGTGCGCATCGAACACGATGTCGTTCGGCCCGCGGAGCGAGCAACCGAAGTCGCCGGATTTATACAGAACGTCGACCTTACCGGTCGTGGCATCGATGCGCTCGATCCGGCCGCCCGAATAATCCGACGCCATGCCGTGTGGAATCAACAAGCCGCCAGCGTCTTTATATTCGAACCCGCCGTTGTTGCAGCAGTACAGCATGCCATCGGGTCCGAAGGCGAGGCCATTCGGCCCGCCGCCGGTTTCGGCAACGGTTTCCGTCGACCCATCGGGTAAACATCGCGTGATCCGCCCGGCTGCAATCTCTGCCACGACCACGCTCCCATCGTCACAGGCGACCGGACCTTCTGGGAAGCGCAGCCCTGTCGTTACTGTTTCCCAGGTCATGCGTGCTCTCCCATTTGCGTGTTTGAATGCAGGCTAGCACGTCCTACATGCCCGTCACGCAAACATTAGGAACGATGCATGACCAACTATACCGCCGACCTCGCCCTGTTCGTCGGTGGCAGCTGGCGGATTGGTGAGGGGCGCGATGCGCACGCGGTGGTCAATCCCGCGACTGGCGGCACGATTGCCGAACTGCCGCTGGCCAGCACGGCGGACCTCGACGAGGCGCTGGCGGCGGCCGACAAGGGTTTCAGAATATGGCGTTCGACCGATGTCGAAACACGCGGGGCGATCCTGCGTAAGTCGGCCGCACTGCTGCGCGAACGGGCGGAAGGCATCGCGCTGACGCTGACCCTCGAACAGGGCAAACCGATTGCCGAAGCGCGCGGCGAGATCGCAAGTTCCGCGGCCCTGTTCGACTGGTATGCCGAAGAGGCCAAGCGGAATTATGGGCGCGTCCTCGTCCGCCCCACCGGCCAGCGGGCCCTGGTCCTGAGGCAGCCGGTAGGCCCGGTTGCGGCGTTCAGCCCGTGGAATTTCCCGGTGTACCTGATGTGCAAGAAACTCGCCGCGGCGCTTGCCGCCGGATGCTCGGTCATCGCCAAGCCGCCCGAGGAAACGCCGGGGTGCACCACTGCCGTGATGCGCTGTCTGATCGACGCGGGATTGCCCGCCGGGGTGTGCCAGATGGTCTTCGGCGTGCCCGACACGATCAGCCGCCACCTCATTGCATCGCCCATTATCCGCAAGATCAGCTTTACCGGATCGGTGCCCGTCGGTCGGCATCTGATGCGCCTGGCGTCGGACGGGCTGAAGCGCGTGACGATGGAGCTGGGCGGCCACGCGCCGGTGCTGATCTTCGACGATTGCGACCTCGAAAAGACGCTCGACATGGTCGTGCCGCAGAAATTCAGGAATGCCGGCCAGGTCTGCGTCTCCCCGACACGTTTCTATGTCCAGTCAGGGATTTACGACGCATTCCTCGACGGATTCGCGAAACGCACCGCCAATGTGAAGACAGGCGACGGCCTCGATGCCGCGACCAAAATGGGCCCGCTCGCCAATGTTCGCCGCCCGGTCGCCATCGGTGCTTTGGTCGACGATGCGAAGGCGAAAGGCGCGCGGGTACTTGCCGGCGGTGAACGCGGCACTGGGGGCTTCTTCTTTCAGCCGACCCTGCTCGCCGATGTCCCGGACACCGCCGACATCATGTCGAACGAACCGTTCGGCCCCGTTGCGGTCACCGCGCGCTTCGACAATTTCGACGACGCCATCGAAAAAGCCAACCGCCTGCCCTTCGGCCTCGCCGCCTTCGCCTTCACAGAGAACGGCCGCCGCGCAAACCTGCTGGGCGATGCGATCGAAAGCGGGATGGTCGGCATCAACACTTTCGCGATTTCCAGCCACGACGCGCCGTTCGGCGGGGTCAAAGACAGCGGCTTCGGCAGCGAAGGCGGCAGCGAGGGGCTGGACAGTTACATGGTGGTGAAGGCAATTCATCAGGCATGACCATTTCCCCCCGCACCGGCGGCCGCATTCTCGTCGATCAGCTTGTCCTTCAGGGCTGCGACCGCATCTTCCATGTTCCCGGCGAGAGCTTTCTCGCGGTGCTCGACGCGCTGCACGACACGCCGTCGATTCAGACGGTGACGTGCCGTCAGGAGGGCGGCGTCGGATTTATGGCGTGCGCCGATGGCGCAATGACCGGGCGACCGGGGGTGGCGTTCGTCACGCGCGGACCGGGCGCGACCAACGCCAGCATCGGCGTGCATGTCGCGATGCAGGATTCGCAGCCGATGATTCTGTTCATCGGCGACGTCGACCGCGGGATGCGCGACCGTGAAGGGTTTCAGGAAGTCGATTTCGCCGCGATGTTCGGACCGCTGTGCAAATGGGCGGCGCGGATCGACGATGCGGCGCGCATCCCCGAATATGTCGCGCGCGCCTATGCGACGGCGATGGCCGGACGTCCCGGCCCGGTTGTGCTGGCGCTGCCCGAAGACATGCTGTGCGACGTGGTCGAGGCGCGCGACCGCCCACGCATCACGCCACCCGAGCAAGATCCGGATGGCGCGGCGATGGAACAGGTGATGGCGCTGCTGAAAGACGCGGTTGCGCCAGTTGCCATCGTCGGTGGCGGCGGGTGGGACGCGGGTTGCGGGCATTATTTTGCCGAATTCGCGACGCGGATCGGCCTACCGGTGGCAGCGGCCTTCCGGCGGCAGGACGCCATCGACAATGCCTGCCCGGTCTATGCGGGCAATCTGGGCTATGGTCCCAATCCCAAGCTGGTCGAGCGGATCAAGAATGCCGACCTGATCCTCGTCCTCGGCGCGCGACTGGGCGAGGCAACGACCGATGGCTATACGCTGATCACGCCCGATCATCCCGACCAGATCCTGATTCACGTCCACCCCGACCCGACCGAACTAAATAGAGTCTACAGGGCTGACCTGCCGATCTGTGCCTACCCGCATGAATTCGCCGAAATGGCATCACTGTGGGACGACGACATCATCCGGTTCAAGGACGGCGACGAAGCGAACGAGGAATGGAAGGCGTGGAGCACCCCCGCCCCGTTCGACACGCCGCTCGACCTCGGCATGTGCGTCGCGGTGATGCGCGAACGGATGGCGACCGACACGTTTATTTGCAACGGCGCGGGCAATTTCAGCAGCTGGTGGCACCGCTACTGGCGCTACGCCGGGCAGTCGTGCCAGCTCGCGCCGACGGCGGGGGCCATGGGGTACGGCGTTCCCGCGGCAGTCGCGGCGTCGCTCCGCCATCCGCAACGCAAAGTGGTGGCGCTGGCCGGCGACGGCGATTTCCTGATGAACGGGCAGGAACTGGCCACCGCCGTCCAGCACGGCGCGGACATGATCGTTCTCGTCATCGACAACGGCGGTTACGGCACCATCCGCATGCACCAGGAACGCGAATACCCCTCAAGAGTGAGCGGTACAGCGCTGAAGAATCCGGATTTTGCGGCCCTCGCCCGCGCCTATGGTGCCTGGGCAGAGACGGTAGATGCAACAGCCGGTTTCGCCCCTGCTCTCGACCGTGCGCTCGGGCAGCCCGGGGTCAAACTGCTCCATCTCAAAACCGACATGGAACGCATTTCGGCCGGGACAACGGTTTCGGCGCTGCGCGCACGCTGACACCAAAAAGGGCCGCACCGATTTCCGGTACGGCCCTTTCGCCATCCGCTAGGGGGGTGCGGATTTAGATCTTGTCGTTAAAGGCGCCCTTTACGGCGCCGACGCCCTTCTGCAGGTCGCCCTTGGCTTCCTGAGCGAGGCCTTCGGCCTCAAGCTTTTCGTTGTCGGTGGCGTTACCGATAGCCTGCTTGGTCTTGCCAGCGGCTTCGTTGGCATAGCCCTTCGCCTTGTCGATCAATTCGCCCATGACGTTTCTCCAAATTACTCGGCACCAGAATGGTGTCAGGGAAGAAAACGGACGAGTTTGAAACTGGTTCCCTCAAATCAATCCGGCCAAGGGCGACGACGGGTCGGCATAACGGCGCAGGCCCATTCGTCCGCTGCGGTACGCCAGCCGCCCGCTTTCGACCGCCAGTTTCATCGCGCGCGCCATGCGGACGGGGTCTTTCGCCTCGGCAATCGCGGTGTTCATCAACACGCCGTCGCAGCCCAGTTCCATCGCAACCGCCGCATCGGACGCCGTGCCGACCCCCGCATCGACGAGCACCGGCACCTTTGCGCCTTCGACGATCAGGCGGATCGTCACGCGGTTCTGGATACCCAGCCCCGACCCGATCGGTGCGCCCAGCGGCATGATCGCGACCGCGCCTGCTTCCTCCAGCTGCTTCGCGGCGATGGGATCGTCGACGCAATAGACCATCGGCTCGAACCCCTCGCGCACCAGCACTTCAGTCGCCTTCAGCGTCTCGCGCATGTCGGGATAGAGCGTCTTCGCCTCGCCCAGCACCTCGAGCTTGACGAGGTTCCACCCTCCCGCCTCGCGCGCCAGCCGCAAGGTGCGGATCGCATCGTCGGCGGTGAAGCAGCCGGCGGTGTTGGGCAGATAGGTGATCTTCTTGGGGTCGATATAGTCCATCAGCAGCGGTGCATTGCGGTCGCTGATGTTCACGCGCCGCACCGCCACGGTGACGATCTCCGCCCCCGAGGCCACGACCGCCGCGGCGTTCTCCTCGAACGACTTGTACTTGCCGGTGCCCACGATCAGCCGCGAGGTGAAGGTACGACCCGCAACGGTCCAGCTGTCGTCCAGTTCGTGATCGCCCCCGCCCACGAACGTCACGATCTCGATCTCGTCCCCGTCTGTCACGACGACATTGGCCAGCGTCGAGCGCGGCACGATTTCAAGGTTGCGTTCAACGGCCACCCGCGTCGGCTCAAGCCCGAGTTCGGTCGCCAGATCGGCAAAACTGATCCCTGCCATCACGCGCCGGTGCTCGCCGTTCACCCGGATACTGATCGTGCCGTCTGCGGTCATGAGCTGCCTTTGCGTGTGGATGTCAGGCGCATATAGGGAGCCATGCCGGAATGCGGCAACCGGGGAGGCACATATGAGCGGCGCAGCACTGATCGTCGGCGCGGGCGATGCTACCGGCGGCGCAATTGCCCGCGCCTTTGCCCGCGAAGGGCTGACCGCCTGCGTCAACCGCCGCGCGACCAATGCCGACAAGCTCGAGGCGCTCGCCGCATCGATCCGCGAAGAAGGGCATCAGGCTCGCGCCTATCCCGGCGACGCGCGCGAGGAGGAAGAGGTCGTCGCCATGGTCGAAACCATCGAGCGCGACGTCGGCCCCATCGAGGTCGCGGTCTTCAATATCGGCGCAAACGTCAATTTCCCGATCACCGAAATGGCTGCGCGAGTCTATCGCAAGGTCTGGGAAATGGCGTGCTTCGGCGGGTTCCTGGTGGGCCGCGAAGCAGCAAAGGTCATGCTGCCCCGCGGACGCGGCACGATCATCTTTACCGGCGCCACCGCATCCTTGCGCGGCGGCAGCGGCTATGCAGCATTTGCTGGTGCCAAGGCCGCCCTCCGGATGCTGGCCCAGAGCATGGCACGCGAACTGGGACCGAGAAATATCCATGTCGCGCACTCGATCATCGACGGCCCCATCGACACCGATTTCATCGCCACCCGCGTTCCCGACATCGACGCGATGCGCGCAGCCGACGCCGTGCTGAGTCCCGACGAAATCGCGCGCGCCTATGTAATGCTCCACAAACAACATCGCAGCGCCTGGACGCACGAACTCGACCTGCGCCCCTGGACGGAGAGTTTCTGATGCCCAAAATTCTGGAATTCGTGTTCGATCCGGGCGGTCCGAACAGCTATCTGGCGTGGAAAGTGCTGCCCGGCATCCTCGAACGCACGGGGGTAACGCTGATTTACCGCCCGGTCCTCCTTGGCGGCCTGTTCAAGCTCAGCGGCAACCGCGCGCCGATGTTTCGTTACGCCGACAGCCCTGCCAAATGGGCCTATGAACAGCTGGAGTTCGACCGTTTCGTCGCCGCGCACGCCATTCCGTTCCGAATGAACCCGGCGTTTCCGATCAATACCGTCGCGCTGATGCGCGCGGCAGTCGCCTGCGAAGAGGAAGGCTCGCTCGACCGCTTCGTCCCTACCGCCATGACGGCGATGTGGGAAGCGGGGCGCGATCTCGGCGACCCGGTCGTGATCGCTGAGGTGCTCGACGAAGCAGGACTCGACGGCGTAGCCCTCGTCGCACGTGCAGGCGAACAGTGGATCAAGGATGCCCTCGTCACGCGCACCGAAGCCCTGGCGGCGCGCGGCGCATTCGGAGTGCCGACGTTCTTTGTTGGCGAGGAAATGTTCTGGGGCAAGGAACGATTGACGCAGGTCGAGGCGGCATTGGCATGAGTGAAAATACAATCTTCGTCCTCAACGGACCCAACCTCAACCTGCTCGGCACCCGCGAGCCGGAGATTTATGGGCATGACACGCTCGACGATATTGCCGGGCGGCTCGAGGATCAGGCACTCGGACTCGGCCTCACCGTCGATGTCCGCCAGTCGAACCATGAGGGCCATCTGATCGACTGGCTGCACGAGGCGAATGCAATCGGGGCGAAGGCGGTGCTGCTCAACGCAGGCGGCTATACCCACACCTCGATCGCGATCCACGATGCCATAAAGTCGATCAAGGTGCCGGTCATCGAGGTGCATCTGTCGGACCCGCACAAGCGCGAAACGTTCCGGCACCTGAGCTATATCGGCATGGCGGCGGTTGCCTGTTTTGCCGGGCACGGCGCGGCGTCCTATACGCTCGCGCTGGACGCGGCCGCGCGTCTCTGACATTTGGCACTAAAATCCAACGAGGGGACCGTATGACGGAAAAATCAGGCGCGATGCAGGTCGATGCCGCGCTCGTGCGACAGTTGGCCGAACTGCTCGACGAAACCAGCCTCACCGAGATCGAGGTTCAGGACGGCGAACGCCGCATCAAGGTGGCGCGCAAAGCGGCGCAGGTTATGGCCTCGCTGCCTGCGGCCGCTCCGGCGGCGCCCGCCCCGGCGGAGGCCGCCCCCGCCGCAACGCCGGCCGTTGCCCCGGTCAGCGACAGCAGCAACGCGCTGAAATCGCCGATGGTCGGCACGGTGTACCTGTTCCCCGAACCCGGCGCGAAACCATTCGTCAACGTTGGCGACACGGTCAGCGAGGGCCAGACGCTCGTCATTATCGAGGCGATGAAGGTCATGAACCCGATTGCCGCGACCAAGGCAGGCAAGGTAACGCGCATTTGCGTCGAAAACGGCCAGCCCGTCGAATACGACCAGCCCCTCATCGTGATCGACTGATGCCTGCGATTGAAAAACTGTTGATCGCCAACCGCGGCGAAATCGCGCTGCGTATCCACCGTGCGGCACATGAAATGGGGATCAAGACAGTTGCGGTGCATTCGACGGCGGATGCCGACGCGATGCACGTTCGCCTGGCCGATGAAGCCATCTGCATCGGGCCGCCGTCCGCCACCGACAGCTATCTGAACATCCCCGCGATCATTTCCGCCGCCGAAATCTCGGGCGCGGACGCGATCCATCCTGGCTATGGTTTCCTCAGCGAGAACGCGCGGTTCGCCGACATCATCGAGGAGCACGGCATTATCTTCGTCGGGCCGAAGCCCGAGCATATCCGCACGATGGGCGACAAGATCGAGGCCAAGCGCACCGCAGGCGCTCTCGGTCTGCCGCTGGTGCCGGGGTCGGACGGACCGATCAGCGATCTGGCCGAAGCGAAAGCCATCGCCATTGCGGCAGGCTATCCGGTCATCATCAAGGCGGCATCGGGCGGCGGTGGGCGGGGCATGAAAGTCTGCACGTCCGAAGACCAGCTCGAAACGCTGATGCAGCAGGCAGGATCGGAGGCGAAGGCCGCGTTCGGCGACGCCACCGTCTATCTCGAAAAATACCTCGGCAACCCGCGCCATATCGAATTCCAGATCTTCGGCGACGGACAGGGCAATGCGGTGCATCTGGGCGAGCGCGATTGCTCGCTCCAGCGCCGCCACCAGAAAGTGCTGGAGGAGGCCCCCTCCCCCGCGATTTCCGCCAGCGAACGCGCGCGCATGGGCGGCATCGTGGCGAAGGCCATGGCCGACATGGGCTATCGCGGCGCGGGGACGATCGAATTCCTTTGGGAAAACGGCGAATTCTACTTCATCGAAATGAATACCCGCCTTCAGGTCGAACACCCCGTGACCGAAATGATCACCGGGATCGACCTGGTCCGCGAACAGATCCGTGTTGCCGAAGGGCTGCCGCTCAGCGTCACGCAGGATGAGGTCGAGTTCACCGGGCACGCCATCGAATGCCGCATCAACGCCGAAGATCCCAAGACCTTCGCGCCTTCGCCCGGCCTTGTGAAAGCGTTCCATGCCCCCGGCGGCATGCACGTGCGCTTCGACAGTGGTCTCTACGCGGGATACCGCATCCCGCCTTACTACGACAGCATGATCGGCAAGCTGATCGTCTATGGAAAGACGCGCGAAGCCGCGATGATGCGGTTGAAGCGTGCGCTCGAAGAAACGGTGATCGAGGGCGTCAAGACGACGATCCCGCTGCACCGGGCGCTGTTGAACGAAACCGACATCCAGAACGGCGACTATACGATCAAGTGGCTGGAAGAGTGGCTGGCGAAATCGGCCTAACGCTGTCCCGGCGCGCTGTCGTCGGTGTGATCATCCGGGAATGATCGGCATCCGACCGGCTGCGGTGAAGGATGCGGCCGCGATCGCCGCGATCTACGCGCATCATGTGCTCACCGGGACCGCGACCTTCGACACCGATCCACCGGCTGTCGCATTCTGGACCGACAAGATCGAGACACTGGCTGTGCGCAACTGGCCGTTCCTCGTCGCCGAAGCCGCCACGGCAAATGAGGGCGAAGTCGTGGGCTACGCCTACGCCACACAATTTCGCGACCGCCCCGCCTATGCCCGCACCTGCGAGGACAGCATCTACGTCCGCGCCGACCACCACGGGCACGGCATCGGCACGGCGCTGCTCGGCGCGCTGTGCGAAGTGGCGGTCGCGAGCAATTTCCATGAGATGATCGCCGTCATCGGTGGCGGCGAGCCTGCCTCGGTCGCCCTCCATGCCAAAGCCGGTTTTCGTCATGCTGGCCGCATGGAGCGAGTCGGCCAGAAATTCGGGCGGCTGCTCGACACGGTGTATATGCAAAAGAGTCTGGCCGCCGCCGATTGACTCCAATTCGATATTTCGATAGTTATCGAATTATGGATGAAAGTCGCACCATCAATGCCCTTGGCGCGCTCGCGCAGGAACATCGCCTGCAAGCGTTCCGTTACCTCGTCCAGCAGGGCAGCGCGGGCGCGGCGGCTGGCGCGATTGCCGAACATCTCAGCATCCCCGCCTCGTCGCTGTCGTTCCATCTGGCCCAGCTCGAACGCGCCGGACTGGTGATGCGCGTGCGCAAGAGCCGGTCGATTATCTACTCTGCCGACTTCGCCGCGATGAACACGCTTGTTGGCTATCTCATGGAAAACTGCTGCGGCGGCGGCACAGCCTGTGCGCCCGCTTGCGAACCCCAAGTGGAAAGGAATGCCGCATGAAACGGATGCACCTGCACGTCGGGGTCAGCGACCTCGACACCTCGATCGCCTTTTACACCGGCCTGTTCGGCGCGGTGCCGACGGTGACCAAGCCCGATTATGCCAAATGGATGCTCGACGACCCGCGCGTCAACTTCGGCATTAGGTAGCAAGCGCAGAAAGATTTCGAGGGCCAAAAAGCGTGTCTGTCGCTAATTTCGGGCGATGACAGACACACATGTTTTGAGCGCCTTGAAGGCAAAGCGCGCCGAACTGGCGGGCATGATCGACGGGCTACAGGACCAACTGCGCGAGCGGATGATCGAGATAGATCATGTCGATTGCACGTTGCGCATATTCGACCCTGATATTGACCTGGACGAGATAAAGCCAAAGCCGCTGCCACCGCGCCACCATGCGTTCAAGGGGCAGGTGACACGCGCCATCCTAGCGATGCTGCGTGCGGAGGGCGCGATGGACGCCAAGGCCATCACGATCCGGCTTATGGCGGAGCGGGAGTTGAACCTTGCCGATAAAACGCTCGCAAAGGCGATGCATAAGCGCATCGGGGCCGCGCTGCGGAACTGTCGGGATCGCGGGTTGGTGACGTCTACGGAGCCGACAAAGTGCGGGCTGCTCCTATGGGCGATCGCGCGTTAGAATCAGCCCGGCTTCTGTTTTTCCATAGCGAAATCACAGTGTCCGCATTTCATGTGGTGTATTTGAACACCTAGCATCTCAAGAGCGTGTTCGTTTGGACTGTGAACGCTTTCCGTCCTTAGTTCATGGTTTCGGCAGCGAGGGCATTCTTCGCCCGGCCCGAGCTTAGCGAGCTTCTGCCCTTCAAAAACCGTCCGAGGCGTCGCCCTGTTGGGCACCTTCTGCGCCGATTTGCAGGAAGGGCATTGCCACGTCGTTTCGCCATCAATGTTTCCCTGCGGCTGAAGAAGGCTCTTCCGATGATTGTTGTAACAATGTGTACAAAGCCAATGAGGCTCTTGGTCCTGCTTCACGGCTGGCTTCAAAGCGTAGGCGGTCGATCCTCTTCCGAGATCGGCAAGTTGATAATTCTGTCGCTCTGCCGACCAGTCTTTCAGGCGCACAATCTCCTTTTCAAAATCTGCTACGCGGCCAACCAGCGCCACATAGTCAGCTTGAGCCGTCAGTGCGCTTCGCTGCGCCTCAAAGATGGCCGTTTGCAGTTGATTGATTTGCCCAATTGTTTTGGCGTTCAAATTGAGATCGAACAGGGCTTTGAAGATTCGGCCAGTTGCCTCCAAGCTGCTCACGGCAGTTACGATTGAGCTTCCGTCCATGCTCCCTCCGATTCTTTCGATCAACAGTCTGACCCTTATGCCGCCCGCTGCCAATACCCCGCCCATTGGCGCGACTGGCGCGATAACATAGCTGCACCAGCTACCATCGCCGCTTGGCCGCCGTTGTGAACGCGGCGATTATCTTCACGCCACGACGCTTCGCGCGCATAGCCATTGAGATACGGCCCTGCGATATGGTGATGCGTGCCAACTTCCATCCGGCGACGCGACTAAAGAAGCTCTCTGCCTGATTGGTGCAAGCGCCCTCGTCATAAAAGCGGACGCTGTGATTGACGCGCTTGGTATCCCAGCCCGCATGGAGTGCGTCCCAGCCCGAACCTTCGTCGGCATGGATGGTAGCAAGGTTCGCAACGTGATCGCGGACGTAGGGGACCGCATCACCCTCATTGGCGACGATGAAAGGAAGCGACTTGCCGCCGCGCTGGCGCATAATGACGACACACTGGCGCTTGCCGGTGCGGTTGGCGAGTAAGCGCCGGTCCTTGCGGTCAGCCTTCACATTCTCGGGCTTCACATAGCCTCCGAAATACGCGCCGTCGATTTCCACGATACCGTCAAGCAACCGACCGACTTGCTCGCCAGCCATCGCTTCGCGCAGCTTGTGGCACAGCACGTAGGCGGTCTTATACTGGCAATCCAGGTCGCGGCTAATCTGCAATGCTGATACGCCCTTCGCCCCGTTCACGAATAGCACGATGCCCGCCAACAGATCGGTGAAGCTCATCTTGCGAGCAGCAAACAAGGTGCCGCTCGTGACAGAGAAATGGTGGCCGCAGCCCTTGCACTGAAACTTGCGGCGGGTTGGAATGTCGTAGGCATCAAGGCAGCCACAACGCGGGCAGAAAGGCTCACCCTCGGTTTCAGGCCAGCGCAGCGAGCGGAACATTGCATAGGCTTTGTCCTCGCCCATCTGATAGACGGACTTAAGGCTGATCGTGCGAGCCTTGGAAGAGAGGAGAAAGTGCTGTGCCATGTCGTATCCGTTAGCTTGTATAACGGATGTGTAAGGTATTGGGCTAACGCTTGCAATAGGAAATATAACATTTATGTTAGGTTTCACACACAAAGGAACCTGACATGGCAGCGACAAGTGCCGACTTTGCCGAGCGCGCAAAGCGATACCTGAAATCCGAACTGAAGCGCGCTGGCGTCGGGTACAAAGAGCTGGCCGAACGCCTGACAGCAATGGGATTGCCAGAATCAGAAGGGTCCATCACGGTCAAGATTAACCGGGGGGCGTTTCCAGCATGGTTTTTGATCGCCGCAATGGAATCTATCGGGGCTTCGTCTTTGCGGTTATCGGATGCTTGATAGCAGCGGGCATTCTTTGGTTCGCGCTAAAGCCCGCTAAGCCAATTCTTCCCCGATACGAACAAACCAAGGCCGCACAGGCTGACTATCGCGCTGGTGGTCGCGAATGCGCCCCAGAGATATTGGCGAAGTTGCCCCCTGCGCAGAGTCTCAGCAAACGCGATGCCTGCGACGATGCCGCCGAGCAACATCGCTTGCAGCGCGACGATCTGGTCCAACAAACTCGCGCTGCCGACGCGGCTCGCGAGGGCGTTTTTCTCAACTACACACAATCCGTTCTCGCGTTGGCAGGAGTCATCCTGGGGCTGTTCACGTTGTTCGCCGCTGGGGCCGCCGCTTGGTTCGCGAAGCGAGCCGCTGACGAAACCAAGCGGAGTGCGGACGCGGCGGACAACGCGTTGATAGAGGCGGGCAAAACTAACGAAACGCATCTTAGGCCGTGGCTTCAAGTCGAAATAATCAACAAGCCCCGGATGGCGATTGCGAAGGGATCGCCTCGTATCCCTCTGCGAATCCGCGTTACGAACAAAGGCAATTCGCCCGCTGTTGCCATAAGCTATATTCCAAATCTCGTCATCGGATACGAACCCGACATTCAGTTGAATATTGATTTTTCCCATTTGCGTAAGGAGGCTTTCATCTTGGAGCGCAGCCTTTTCCAAGGGGAGAGCGAAACTTTTGACGCTTGGGTTGAGCACCATGGCGATCCCATCACCGTGAGCGATGCCTATCTGACTGTAAGCGTATTCTATAAGACGACCTTCTCGGACGAATGGCGCACTACTGCCGTGTTCTACCAAATCTATGACGCTAAAATGGATGGCGAGCGACTGATCGACTTCACGGAATCGCTTGCTAGCGCCGATTTCAAAATGGTCCCTTGGGAGACCATGCCCGGACTGATCGAGTGACCCCATCGCCAACGCAGCCGCCCACAAAAAACCCTGAAATTCCACGTCGCTTCTCCTTCAAGAAGCGGCACCGGCAGGTCTGGCAGATGGCGGATTTGCGCCGTTTCTGCTTTTGCTACCTAATGCCGGTCAACTTCGCGATCTCGGCGAAGCAGGACGCGGTTAAGGGTATCGAGCACATCGGCATCCAGGCGGAAACGCTCGACGAACTCGGCGAGGTTTACAGCCGGTTGCAAGTCGCAGGGCGCCCGGTTCTTGAGGAAGGGGCAACGACCTGTTGCTATGCCCGGTCGGAAAAGAGCTGGATCACCGACCCCGACGGCGTCGTATGGGAGGCATTCCTGACCAGTGGCGAATCGACCGTCTATGGCGACAAGCTGCAGGTCGCTAACGCGCACGCCAATCTCGATGCCCTCGAATCAGCGAACGCATCAGCCACCACCTGCTGCGCCCCGAAAATCGCGTGAAGCGCATCCTTGCGGCCGAAGCGGTCGGCACGATGCTGCTCGTCGCCACCGTCATCGGCTCGGGCATCATGGCCGAGCGGCTGGCGGGCGGCAACGATGCGGTCGCGCTGCTTGGCAATACTGCGGCCACGGCGGCGATGCTCTATGTGTTGATCTCGCTGTTCGGCCCCATCTCGGGCGCGCAATTCAACCCGGCAGTGACGCTGCTGCTCGGCACCCGGTCGCGCGGCGCGATCATCGCCGTACAGATCGCTGCGGCGGTCGCCGGAACCGTCCTCGCGCACGCGATGTTCGGGCACGCAGCGCTTGAGGCCGGGGTCAAGATGAGGACGGGTCCGGCGATCTGGCTCGGCGAGTTCGTTGCGACATTTGGGCTTCTGCTCACCATCCGTCTAGGCGTGCGTTACCGCCCCGACGGCGTCCCTGTCCTGGTCGCGGCCTGGATCGTCGCGGGATACTGGTTCACCTCGTCGACCAGCTTCGCCAACCCTGCCGTCACCGTAGCCCGGGCCTTCACTGACAGCTTTGCGGGGATCAGGATGATCGACGTGCCTGGCTTTGTGATTGCGCAACTGGCCGGGGCCGCAGCCGGATATCTCGTCAGCGGCTGGCTGACCGCCGAACAGGAGCAATCGTTATGAAAGCCACCATCTACCATAATCCCGCCTGCGGAACGTCGCGCAAGACGCTGGCGATTTTGCAGGAAACGGCGGGCGTCGAGCTCGACGTGATCGAGTATCTGAAAACGCCGCCGACGCGTGAACGGTTGATCGAACTGTACGCCCGCGCGGGGATGACCGCGCGACAGGGATTGCGCACGCATAACTCGCCCGCGGCCGAGTTGACCGCCGAACTCGGCCTCGCTGACGCCGATGACGACACCATCCTCGACGCGATGATGGCGCATCCCGTGCTGATCAACCGCCCGTTGGTCGAAACCGACAAGGGCGTCCGTCTTTGTCGCCCGCAGGATGTCGTGCGCGAGATTTTGTAGGCGCACCGGCGCAATCGCGGTTGTCGCGCCCGACCTACGGGTCTAGGCGCGCCGCGAATGCGCGGGTTGTCGCTCCCCTCATCGCCCAAACGGCGCCGCGTCATCGCGTTCGTCCTGGCGCTTGCGTTCGAGGTGCTGTTCCTCCTTGCCTTTCTGACGCCGTTCAGCCCGTTTCAGCGCAAGACCGAACCCGCGATGACGACGATGGCGCTGCGCCCTGCAGAAAAGGCACAATCGTCGACCCGTGCGACTGCCAAGGCCAAAAGCGCGCAAAGTAAGGCCCCCCCGCCCCGCCCGCTGGCACCTGATCCCAATGCCCCGCCCCCGCCGCCGAGTTTCGTGCCGCTCAGTCGCGAGGACTTCGCCGCCGGAGATATTTCGAAGCTTTCCTCACACAAGGGCGAGGGAGAGACAGGCACCCAGACGGCGGGAACGTCTTACGGCCCCGGCGAAGGGCCGAACGGTGCGCCGCTGTACAATGCCGAATGGTATCGCGAGCCGACGCCGGGCGAACTCGCGCTCTACCTGCCAAAGGGCGGTCCGCGCCCCGGCTCAGCGCTGATCATGTGCCAGACCGCGCCCAACTACCGCGTCGAGAATTGCCGTGGGCTGGGCGAAACGCCCCCCGGTTCCGGCCTCGCCAGTGCGTTGCGTCAAGCCGCGTGGCAGTTCAAGGTCCGCCCGCCGCGCATCGGCGGCAAGCCGATCATCGGCGCCTGGGTGCGCATCCGCTTCGACTGGTACGAGCGAAAAGAGGGGTAGAATGATCCGGTTTCTGAAATGGGCATTCGCCCTGCTGCTGGTGGCCATCGTTGCGCTCATCGTGATCTATTGGACCCCCGATACCGACAAGGCTGCCATGCGCGCCAAATACGGGTCGCCTGCCTCGCAGTATATCGACATGGGGGACGCGTTCGTCGTTCATGTTAGGGATGAAGGGCCGCGCGATGCACCGGTCGTTGTCCTCGTTCACGGATCGAATTCGTTCCTGCAGACATGGGACGAGTGGACCCGCGCGCTAACCCCGCAATACCGCGTCGTCCGGCTCGACCTGCCGGGGCACGGCCTGACCGGCGAATACCGCGAGCGGGGCTATTCGCGCGACGCTTATGTCGATGTCCTTGATCGGGTCTTGCGGAAGCTGCGCGTCAGTCGGTTCGTGCTCGGCGGCAACTCGATGGGCGGCGGCGTCGCCTGGGCTTATGCGCACAAATATCCTTACAAGCTCACCGGGCTGGTGCTGATCGATGCCACCGGCCAGCCCGAACCGGGGGACTCGTCGCCGCCGCTCGGCTTTCGTCTGGCACGCATGCCTGTGATCAGCGACCTGATGGCCTATGTCACCCCGCGCTCGCTGATCGCCGATGGCCTGCGCAGTTCGGTCGCCCATCCGGCGCAGGTCACCGAGGCCGACATCGACCGCTATTGGGAGCTCCTCCGCTATCCCGGCAACCGCACGGCCACCATCATGCGCTTCGGCACCCCGCGCGACGAACCGGTGATCACGCCCCTGCCCCGCCCGATCCCGACGCTCATCATGTGGGGCGCGGAGGACAAGTTGATCCCTGTCGCATCGGCGGCCTGGTTCAAGCAAAAGATTCCCGGTGCACAGGTCGTCATCTATCCCGGCGTCGGTCACCTGATGATGGAAGAAATCCCGGACAAGAGCGCGAACGACCTCAAACTCTGGCTCGCAAAGCTGCCCGCCACGCGCTAGCATCCGCCGCATGGCGACAATTGCGGTCTATTCGCTGAAGGGCGGCGTTGGAAAGACAACGCTGGCGGTAAACCTCGCATGGTCGGCTGCTGTCCAGTCGTCGCGTCGCACATTGCTGTGGGATCTCGATCCGCAGGCAGCTTCGAGCTGGCTGCTCGACACCGGGGCAAAGGCAAAGGATGCGGCGCAGTCGGTGTTTGCGCGCGACGTCTCCCCGACAAAGCTGGTCGTGCCGACCGCGATCCCCGGCCTCGATCTCTTGCGCGCCGACACTTCGTTGCGGGGACTCGACCAGTTCTTCTTCGAGCTGGGCAAGCGCAGGCGACTGGCGAAGCTGCTCGCCGACCTCGACAAAACCTATGACCGGATCGTGCTCGACTGCCCGCCAGGGCTAACCGAAACCAGCGAACAGGTCATGCGCGCCGCTGACTTGATTCTGGTGCCGGTCATCCCCTCGCCACTGTCACGTCGCGCACTCGACGAGGTCGTGGCCTATCTGGCCCGCGAACACGGCAAGCATGCGCCTGTCCTGCCGGTCTACTCGATGGTCGACCGCCGCCGCCTGCTCCACCGCGAGGCAACCGAGCGCGATGCGGCATGGCCGGTGATCCCGATGGCGAGTGCCATCGAGCAGATGTCGGTCCGCCGCGCGCCGGTCGGCACTTTTGCCGCGAGTTCGCCTGCAGGCAAGGCGTTCGCGCGGCTGTGGACCGGCGTCGAACGCAAGCTGTTGCGGGTTCGGGGCACTTGAGCGGGCACGCGCCCGAAAACGCGTTGGCGTTGGATCCAGATCTGCTGCTGCGTGCCTACACCGTCGGTGTGTTTCCGATGGCCGACAGCCGCGACGCAAAGTCGGTCTATTGGGTCGAGCCCAAGACGCGGGCCATCCTGCCGCTCGACCACTTTCACCTGTCGAAATCGCTTCGGAAGACGATGCTGTCCAGGCGATACGAGACGACGGCAAATCGCGATTTCGCCGGCGTCGTCCGGATGTGCGCCGAATCGGTCGCAAACCGGCCCGACACGTGGATCAACAGCCAGATCGAGAGCGCCGTGAAGGTGCTCCACGCCCACGGCCATGCGCATTCGATCGAGACGTGGGAAGGCGGGCGGCTGGTCGGCGGGCTCTACGGCATTTCGCTCGGCCGGGCCTTCTTCGGCGAGTCGATGGTCAGCCGCGCTACCGACGCGTCCAAGGTTGCGCTTGCGCATCTGGTGGCGCGCCTGAGAAGCGGTGGGTTCACTCTGCTCGACTGCCAGTTCATGACCGATCACCTCGCTTCGATGGGGGCGGTTGAGATCAGCCGGGCAGCTTACATGGCGTTGCTGGACCCGGCGGTTTCGGCGGGGGGCATGACGGTGTCAGCGCCCGCATCGGCTGATTTCGGCGCACTCGATCGTCTGCCCGACCCGCCGCCGGACTCGGCGGCAACGGTGACCGTATCCGGCCCGACATCGGCATGGCGCATCGTACAGGCCTTGGTCCAGACGTCATAAACCGGGTGCTGGACGATGTTCAGCGACGGCGATTCCTTGTAGAGCCAGCCGGAGAAGACCTTTCGCCAGTTCGGACCGGTCGTGTTCTTTACGATGACCTGGACGAACGCACCTGTGAGCTGATCGGCCTCCCAGTCGGCCGTCGTTTCACAGGCTTTCAGCCGGACGACAAGATCGCCGATGCGTACCGCTTGCCCCGGCTTCATGCGAAGATCGCGGGATAAACCATTGCGCTTGTTGAGAATACCCAGGGTAGCAATACGCTCGGCCATCGGTGTATCCCCGGCCTGGGGCTTGGGAAGTTCCTCGACCTGACGGCCGGTCTTCGGCGCGGGATTGGGGCTTATCGAGTCAGGTGCCGGATCGGCGCTGTTGGCGGGCGATGTCAGATTACCGACCATTGGGGCCGCAACCGCCACCCCGACCGCCGCCAGCACGACGCCGATCACGGCGGTCCGTTTCATTGCGCGTCCGGGATCCAGGCCTCGTAGTCGCCGGTCGCGGGGGCGCGCTTGCCACCCGATTCCATCGCGCCTGCGGGTCGATAGGCGGCGGCTGTACCCGTCAGGTTGGGCTTGGGTTCCTTTTCCCAGCGACGGGGCGGCGGCAAGCTCGCATCGGGCAAGTCATCGACCTGATGGTGCAGCCAGCCATGCCATTCGGGCGGCACACGGCTCGCATCGTTCGCCCCTTTGTATCGTACGAATCGGCGGCGACGGCCGTCAGGCAAGGGCTTGCCCTCGAAATAGACGCCGCCCAGCGCGTCTTCGCCGACGCGCTTTGTTCCCATCAGGCTCAACGAAGTGCCGATGGTCGCACCGTCCCACCACGTGAAGATTTTGCCGAGAAGTCCCATATTCCGCCGCTTACGGCGCACGCGGCGCAGGTGCAATGCTCAACGCGGCCAGGTGACACGGTCGTCCACGGAAATGCCCAGCTGCGCGGCACGTCCCCCCGCGATTTCGAGCACCGCTGCCACAGGTTCGCCGGAACTGACCGGTGCCAGCGATTGCGGCGTCGTGCGCGCCGCAATGCGCGCGATCGTGCCGTCGAAGCGGATGAAGATCATGTCGAGCGGGATCAGCGTGTTCTTCATCCAGAAGCTGGCAGAGCGCGCCGGCACCATCGGAAAGATCATGCCGCGATCGGGCGCCAGATGCGTGCGAAACATCAGGCCGCGCGCCTGTTCGGTTTCGGTCCGGGCCATTTCGACCTTGAATTGATGCGTGCGCGTTGCCGTCGTGATGGTCAGCGGGACGAGACGGGAATCCGCCTTGGTCGATGGCGCTTTGGCGGAACCGATTTGGCCGACGCTTGCCACAGCGAGCATCAGGATCGTCATCAATCTACGCATTACTCCGTCTCCACTTCGACCGTCAGGGGCCCCTTCTCACCCTGTGCGATGCGAACGCGCAAGGGCTGATCCGGCGAAACATCGTTTAGGCCTGCGCGGCGGAGCGTTTCCATGTGTATGAAAATATCTTCGGTGCCGCCCGGTCTTACGACAAAACCATAGCCCTTCAGGCGATTGAACCATTTCACCACAACCGGTTCCACGGGTCCGGCATCTTCCAGCATCGAACGCGGATCGGCTCGTGTGCGCCGTTCGGCGGCACGGGCATCGGCATCCGGGCCTGTTGCCGTCGACAAGTCGATCGACACGACCTGGGACGCTTGCCACCCACGGTCGGTGTTCACGGCATACAGAACGACCTCTGTCCCATCGGGCAATGTCCGTCGTCCGTGATCGCGCAATAACGAAAAATGAACGAGGACATCGCCGATCTCGGTAACGGCAAACCCGAACCCACGGGTGGAATCGAACCATTTCATCGCGCCGACGCAACGCACAGCACCAGTGTTGGCATCGCTCTCGACGCGCGGATCGTTGGAAATTCCGCCCAAATCGGATGCAACTAACGTCATCAGAACACGCAATCCCCCAGTACCTGTCTAGCATAATGAGGTGTGATTCGTAACATTTCACGTGCGGAGCGACCGGGCCTAGTCACAATTGATATCATCCCCACCATTTTGGGGTAATGAAGTTACGAAATGTCGGGCAAGATCAAAGTCATGTCCTGCTCGAATCATCGCGGCAAACTGACGCTGACGTTGGGCTGGGTCAGCCAGACCGTCCCCAAATGGACCGAAACGACGTCGCCGCGCATAAGATTCAGCCGAAAGGAACGCCGCATCCTTATCCGGCGCGACAGACTCGGCGATGTCGCGGGGGATGCCTGCTGCGTGCAGGGCCTGGGCAACCCGCCGCTGACCATAGCCGCGACGGGTCAGGGAGAGGCCCCGTGTCTCGGCAAAGCTGCGGTCGTCGACATATCCGGCCGCTGCACAGCGCGCCACGATCGCTTCGACTGGCGCCGGTTCATCGCCACTCCAGCCCCGCTCGGCGATCTTGCGGCGAAGATAGTCGGCAAGCCGTTTCTCCGTAGTCGCAAACCGTCCCAGATAATGAACCGCCAGCGCCTCGAGGCGGGTCGGATCGAGCGGGCGCGCTGGACGAGAGGAACTTGAACGGGCCAAAGCGCCGTTTTTGTGCCACAGTCGAACCGGAATGAGAAAGACTTGTTACAAGTGCCCAAAGTCAGTCGCAGACGGAGCCAAAAGATTTGCCGGATATTGCTGAAGTGACGACGCGGATTCCCCTTGCGCCGACCCCGAGCGATGACGGACGACCGCGCCGATTTTCCGATTTCGATACACTTGGTGCCGCGCTCGATTATGCGGCGGAGGGCGAGTGCGGTCTGAATTTTCACGATCCGCGCGGCACTCTGGTCCGCGCATATCCGTATCGCCAGTTACGCGACGATGCGCGCGCGATGGCGACCCGGCTTGTCGGTTATGGTATCCGGCCGGGCGACCGTGTGGCCCTGATTGCCGAAACCGGCCCCGATTTCGCGGCCTTGTTTTTCGGCTGTGTGCTCATGGGTGCATGGCCGGTGCCGCTGCCCCTGCCGACATCGTTCGGCGGTCGCGATGCCTTTGTCGATCAATTGGCGGTGCAGATGAAAAGCGCCGAACCGGCCTTACTGCTCCATCCTGCCGAACTGGCAAACATGGCCGGGGACGCGGCCAAGGCGGCGGGGCTTGTCGCGATCGACTGGGCATCCTTTGCCCAGCGACCCGTTGGCGAATTTTCCGGACACGTCGCGCAGCCCGGTGACATCGCCTATCTGCAGTATTCCAGCGGATCTACGCGGTTTCCGCATGGCGTCGTCATTACGCACGGACAACTCTTGAACAACTTGGCGGCCCATTCGCACGGCATGGAAGTGGTTCCCGGCGACCGCTGCGTTTCCTGGTTGCCCTGGTACCACGATATGGGACTCGTCGGGTGCCTGCTCTCGCCCGTGGCCAACCAGGTGTCGGCGGATTATCTCAAGACCGAGGATTTTGCGCGCCGCCCACTGGCCTGGCTCGACCTGATCAGCCGTAACCCGGGCACGACACTGAGCTATTCGCCGACGTTCGGCTATGACATTTGCGCGCGCCGTATCTCTTCGCAATCGAACACGGCCGACCGGTTCGACCTGTCGCGCTGGCGGGTTGCGGGCAATGGCGCGGACATGATCCGGCCTGACGTCATGCAGGCATTCGTCGATGCCTTTGCACCTGCCGGATTCAAGGCAAGCGCCTTTCTGCCCAGCTATGGTCTGGCCGAGGCGACTCTGGCTGTCTCCATCATGCCGCCGGGCGAGGGAATCGTCGTCGAACTGGTCGAGGAAACCGACCTTTCGGGGATGCCCGAAGATGGCAAACGGCCACAGCGATATCGCGCAATCGTCAATTGCGGCAAACCCGCGCGGGACATGCACATCGAAATTCGCGAGGAGGATGGGACCCTCCTTCCCGAGCGTGCGATCGGCAAGGTCTGGTGTTCCGGCCCGTCGATCATGACCGGCTACTATCGCGACGAAGTGTCGACTGCGGCGTGCATGAAGGACGGCTGGCTGGATACCGGCGACATGGGATATATGTCCGACGGGTACATCTATGTGGTGGGCCGTGCCAAAGACATGATCATCGTTAATGGCAAGAACCATTGGCCCCAGGATATCGAATGGGCGGTTGAGCAGCTTCCCGGGTTCAAGCCCGGCGATATCGCTGCGTTTGCGATCACGACTCCCGGCGGCGAGGAAACGCCTGCCGTTCTCGTCCAGTGCCGGACGACCGACGACGCCGAACGCACGCGGTTGCGCGACGCAATCCGCGAAAAAGTGCGTGGAATCACAGGGATAAACTGTGTCGTCGAGCTGGTGCCGCCCCGCACCCTGCCGCGAACGAGTTCGGGCAAGCTAAGCCGCGCCAAGGCGCGTATTCTCTACCTTTCCGGTGAAATTCAGCCCTACGCGCTTGCCGCATAACATCATGAAGATGCGACGAAACGAAAATTCGGAACCCGCAAAGTTACCGAACGCTAACGGGTTGGCGGCTATCGGTCGGGGGTGACCAAGAAAACCACCTCTATTTCTGCCTCGCAAACCGGCGTTCCGCTGGATTGGCTGACCATTTTCGGTCTCAAAGAGCCAGCGTCGCTCGACTGGGGGCGCGTGCGCGGCGCACAGCTCAATGTCATCCATCGATTGGCGCCGGTTCGCATCGTGATTTCGTTGATGGGGATCGCCATCGTGGTCCTGGCCATGATGGGCCATGTCCCGCTGACCCATCTTTATGGATGGGCGTTCGGGTGCGGCACGCTGGTTGCGCTCGCGGCCTATCCAAAGCTCCGGCACCATGGATTTGTCGTTCAGACAGCCACGCGTTCGGAACTTCTCGGCGAAACTCTTTGGTCGAGCCTGCTGGGCATCGCCTGGGGTTCTGCCTTTGTCCTTTTTACCCCGAGCGCGGGACCATCGCAGTTACTTTTACTGTGGGCCTTGATGACGGCGCTGATGGCGAGTTCTGCCTTTGCCCTGTCGGCAGTTCCGCTGGCCACGTCCATCTTCCTGCTCGCCGTCGGCGGGGCCGTCGCCTACGCGATGTTTGTCAGCAACCTGCTGCTCGTCTCGTTCATTGCGGTCATGTTTACGGGCGGGTTCGTCGGTGCCTGTCTGAACGCCGGGCGAACCTTCGTTATTCACGAATCTTCCGAACTGGCGCTCGCCGAAAAGAACGAAGTCGTCAGCTTGCTTCTGCGTGAGTTCGATGATTCGGGCGGTGACTGGATGTGGCAGACCGATGCGTCGAAATGCCTGACGCATGTCAGCCCGCGCTTCGCCTATGCCCTGGGGGTCGAAAGCGACCAGCTGGAGGCGAAGCCGCTGCTGCAGATTCTTGCCGGTGAAACTTGGGAAGCAGGCAATTTTTCCGCCGGTCTGCGCGATCTGGCGGAGCGCCTGAAAAAGCGGGAAAGCTTTTCCGACCTGATCCTGCCGATCACGATCAACGGTGATTCGCACTGGTGGGAAATGTCGGCCTCACCGCGCTATGACGAACGCGGATCGTTCCTCGGCTTTCGCGGTGTCGGGTCGGATGTGACCGCGCAGCGTCGCTCTGCCGACAAGATCAATCACATGGCGCGGTTCGATACGCTGACCGGCCTGCCCAACCGCCTGCAAGTAACCGAGGCCCTTGGTGAAGCGATGGCAGAGGCCGAGCGCTGGCGCGGGCGCTGTGCGTTCATGATGATCGACCTCGACCGGTTCAAGGCTGTCAACGATACGCTGGGCCATCCGATCGGGGACCGGTTGCTGACCCGCGTCGCTGAGCGCCTTCAAGGCCTGATGACCGACAAGAACATGTGCGGTCGCTTGGGCGGCGACGAATTTGCGATCGTGGTCCGCGATGCCAGCGATTCCGCCAAGCTCGCCCGCCTCGCACGCAGCATCATCGAAACGCTTTCGAAACCCTATGAGGTCGATCAGCACACGCTCTACATCGGCGCCTCGGTTGGCACGGCCATCGGGCCGCGTGACGGTCGGTCGGTCGAAATGCTGATCCGGTCCGCCGATCTCGCCCTCTATCGCTCGAAGGACGACGGCGGCGGGGCGCACAACGCCTACGAGCCGCAATTGCACGCCCATGCCGAAGAACGTCGCGTACTCGAAATTGCCCTCCGCAAGGCGCTCGAACGCAAAGAGTTCCAGATCCACTATCAGCCGGTCGTCAGCAGCGAAGGCGGCAAGATTGAGGGGTTTGAAGCGCTCCTTCGCTGGAACAACCCGGAGCTGGGCAACGTCAGCCCTGCCCGCTTTGTGCCTGTTGCCGAAGAGGCCCGGCTGATCGGCCCGATCGGCGAATGGGTCCTCCGCTCCGCTTGCGAAGAGGCGATGCGCTGGCCCGACACAGTCCGAATAGCGGTCAATGTTTCGGCGGAGCAACTCGCCGATTCCAATTTCGTGACCGCGGTCGTTTCTGCACTGGCACATAGCCGCCTTCCCGCGCACCGGCTCGAACTCGAAGTCACCGAAAGCGTGTTCATGCGCGAAGGTACGGGTGCAGTTGCCGTCCTCGACCAGTTGTTGAAACTCGGCATCCGCCTTGCGCTCGACGACTTCGGGACGGGCTATTCGTCGCTCGGCTATCTTTCAAAGACCAAATTCTCGACGATCAAGATCGATCGCAGCTTTGTGCAAGGGGCGGCCAAGAACGTCCCCGAGGCACTGGCGATTATTCGCGCGGTTGTGGCAATGGCCGACAGTCTCGGCATGTCGACCACCGCCGAAGGCGTCGAAACCGATTCGGAATATCAGCTCGTAAGCCGTCTCGGTTGCCGCAAAGTGCAAGGCTATCTGTTTGGACGTCCCATGGTCGCTTCCGATGCGCTTGCCCTATTCAACGGTACGAAGCGTCAGGTCGCCTGATCCGCTGGCCAGCCTAACAAGCATTGCGCAATACAATTGACGAGGATAGGGGCGCGGTGTGCAGGAGTGTAGCTCAGTTGGTAGAGCATCGGTCTCCAAAACCGAGGGTCATGGGTTCGAGTCCCCTCACTCCTGCCAGTCGGCCTGCCAGTAACTCTGCCAGTCTTGTCATCCCCCCGCGGCCGCGCTACATGCCCCTCTTCGCGACATCGGCGATCCTCCCTTTTCCGCTAGCAGCGGGGCCGGGCGGCTGTCCGGATGCGCATGAGAAGGATTAGACTGTGGCACGCACATCCCCCGGCGAGTTCGTCCGTCAGGTCCAGGCCGAGACCAAGAAGGTCGTGTGGCCGACCGGGCGCGAGACGATGATGACCACGATGATGGTCGTCATCATGTGCGTCCTGCTCGCGCTGTTCTTCTTCACGCTCGACAGCGCGTTCAGCGGGATCGTCCAGTTCCTGCTCGGCTTCGTCGCCAAAGCCTAATCGATCAAATTACAAGGACTGCTATGTCGCGCTGGTACATCATTCACGCCTATTCGGGGTTCGAGAACAAGGTTCGCGAAGCCATATTGGCGGACGCGACGCGCATGGGCCTCGAGCCCTTCGTCGAGTCGGTCGAAGTGCCGACCGAGACCATCACCGAAGTTCGTCGCGGCAAGAAGGTGCAGTCGGAACGCAAGTTCTTCCCCGGCTACGTCCTCGCAAAGCTCGCGATGACCGACGACGTCTATCACCTGATCAAGAACCAGCCCAAGGTGACGGGGTTCCTGGGCAGCAGCGGCAAGCCGCAGCCGATCACCGAGGCCGAGGCCGCGCGCATCCTGAACACCAAGGAAGAAGCGGCCGCCGCGCCCAAACAGAAGATCAAGGTCGATTACGAAATCGGCGATTCGGTCAAAGTGCTCGAAGGCCCCTTCGCGAGCTTCAACGGCATCGTCGAGGAACTCGATTTCGACCGCAGCCGCGTCAAGGTATCGGTCAGCATCTTCGGCCGCGCCACGCCGGTCGAGCTGGAGTTCGAGCAGGTCGAGCGGAGCAAGTAAGGCGAAGGTGGCCGCCCCCCACCCCCGCTTCGCGGGGACAGGCTGAAGACGCGGGCTTTGACCGCGTTGCGGCCACAGTTTCAGAGTCCCGTTCGAGCAGATCTTTAGCCGCTGCGGCGGTTAAGCGGCACACGCCAAATGTGACCGGTCACCGATCAGTCATGCGCCAAAGCTGTGCTTGAGCGTGAGATAGGGGACAATGTGACGGTTGCGTTCGCGCAGTTCGAAGGCGCTGGGGGTGGTCGTGGTCCGGTCCGGATCGAAGAACGTGCGCTGGCGATAGGCTGCAATACCGGTGGCGTTATCCAAACCGAGTGTCAGCGTCGTCCTGGGCGAAGGCCGATATTCGACAAACGCTTTGACATAGGGCGTATCGCGACCGGCGGTGTCGATCTCGTTTTGGCGAAATGCCGTGGATGGCGAATTCCCGCTGAGCGATACACCCCAAGCAAACGACTTCAGATCCTGACGAAAGCCGATGTCAAAGCTCGCCAGCGAGTAATAGGAAAAAGCCCGAAACTGGCGCGTATAGGGGTCAAGCACCGACGTTTTATCAATCGTGCCGCGGGCGGTCAGACGTCCTCCCTTGATACCAAGTTTGGCAAGCGGGATGTCGAGCGTCGATTGCACTTTCAAAAGAACACCCTTGCCCAGGTTGCCCGGCGCATCGAACCCTTCGGGTGTCGGGACGCGGTCCTGAACAAGGGCGATCCGGTCATAGCCGAGTTCGAACCTTACCCTGCCATCCCCCAGAATCGGGTGCTCCACGGTCAGCCGCGATTCCCAGGCGCGCTGTGGCAGTAAGTCGGTATTGCCCCCGTTGATGCGGTCGTTGCTGAGTTCGGCAGCGCCAATGAAGTCCTCGAATTCAAGCTGCGCGACCGTTCGCGCAACCGACAGCTGGACATGCCAGCCACCGTCGGGGCGCCAGTCGAGCGAGACTTTCGGCTTCAGAAAGCTCAGCGTGCGGCGGGCGTTTGCATCCCCGGTGACGGTGAGATGCGATTTTTCATAAACCAGCCCGAGATCGAGCCGCAGTCCCTTTCCGATCACGCGACCCGCATTGATAAAGGCTTCACCGCGATATTCGGTCACCAGAGCCTGATCCACCGGCAAATCGACCCGCGTCTGCGCGCCTGTGCCATCGATCGAAAACAGGTTCACCTGGCTGTCGAGCCGGTTCAGCGCGGCCTCGGCACCCAGTTCGAGCGACCAACCGAGGACATCGGCCTTGTTCCAGACCAGTCGTCCGACCGTTTCATCGCGTTGGTCTTCAAGAGTCTGGGCAAACCCGCCGATCACGACGCTACCGACCCGGTTGGCGGACAAATCGCTGTTCACGCGGTGGCGACGCGTGGCGAGTCCCAACAACTTGATCGCGCCGCCGAACAGCGGTCGGGTCAGGTCTCCACCGATTTCGAACTCGCGCTGGCGATAGCGTTGCGTCAACATGTCGTTCCGGTTGGCGCCGGAAGCGGGAAAAACGGCGTTGTTCTGCGTCAGCGCAAACCGGTCGAGGGCAAATCGGCCATTGAGATGGGCCGTCTTGTTGGGGCCGTCGTCGTAGGCCCAGGATGCCGAAAGATCGCCATTGGGGTCGTCAATCGTGTTGACCTTGCGCCGAAACTCGATCGGCGTCCCGCTTGGCAAGGCGGTGAGGGTGTCCGTGCCTTCCTCGGTGGTCTGGTTGTTGTAGAAATTGGCCGAAGCGTTGAAGGTCGATTTGCCGGTCCGCAGCAATGCCGACGCACTGCCTTGCGGATAGTATTTGCCGGTAAAGGAGCGGCGGGCCTGGACTTCAAGCGTACCGGCAATGCCGCCGGCATCGGTCAGGACCAGATTGGCAATTTGCGGTTTTCCGGTAAATTCCGAGCCGAATTGCTCTCCCGGTCCAACTTCGATGCGCACGACGCGGCTCGCCGGGATGCGCGCGAGAATTGTGTCGAGCGTGTCGCTTTTCGAACTCGGGCGCTGGCCGTTGATGACGACATTGCCCGCTGCCTGTCCAAACCCGCGAACGTCCTGATCGCCGATCTCAAGGGTGAATCCCGGAACCCGCTCGATCATCTGCAGCGCCGTTGAAGGGGCGAACTTCGCAAAATACGCGGCCTGATAGACAGCTTTTGCGGGGCCGGCTTCGGCAACGGCAGGCTGCGGAACCCACGCGTTGATGCTTGTGCCAAGCAGCAACAGGGCGGAAAATGACATAGGGGTACGGGTCATATCGGTTCCTGAAGACGGGTTCGGGATTGGCGCGCAGGCACAGCGTTGCCGGTCAGTTGCCGCGTGTCGTTCGGCAACTGTTTGGGGAGGCTACAAATGGCGCGGGTTAGGATTTAGCGATATTGCCGGGCTTCGTGGCGGGCGCGTGCGGCCTCGGCAAGCGCTTCGCGGCGAGCGCGCTCGCCTTCGGCACGTGCTTCGTGCCTTGCTTGCGTCGCCTCGACCTGCGCCTGCCGACGCATCACCGCAGCTTCGACGAGGGCTTCATCACGTTCGCGGAAACCCTCGGCGCGGGCACGCGCAATCTCGACACGGGCCGCGCTCATCGAGGCGCGCACTTGTGCCCGAATGAGTTCCCGGTCGACAAACGGGCGCGTTACCGGGTTTGCGATTGATACCGGTACCGGGGGAGCAAGTGGCGCAAGTGGCGCAATCGGTTCGATTGGTTCGACGGGCGCGACCGGCGGCAAAGGGGCCTGTGGCCAGGCGGTCTTTTCAACGGCCCTTCGGGCGTCCTGTACGGCGGTTCGGGCGGCACGGCGCGCTTGCCGTTCGGCGCTTCTCGCCTGGCGGTCGGCAGTTTCGACTTGTCGAATTTCCGCAGGTGTTGCTGGCCGCGTCACGCCATCGCGGGTCACGGTCACGGTCGATCCGTTACGTTCGATCGTAACCACATGGCCCACCGTTTCCGTCGCCGCGATTGTCGAGGCCGTGCCGACCAGTCCTCCGGCCAACAGGATCAGGGCAAGCGCTGTGCCCGTTGCACGCCGCGCTGTGCTTTTCTCTCCGTCGATCATAATCATGATCCTCCTTTTCAACGCCCCCGCATGGTTGAGGGCACATGCCGCGCCGGGCACCCGGCAGCTGGCTGATTTCAGTATGGCGCTGCCGTAGGAGTGACGCCGGTCGGCGGCTTCCGCCTTGAGAACAGTGGCATCGCATGCCGTTTCCTGATCATCGCGAAAGGCACGATGGGCCCAATAGGCAAGCGGATTGAACCAGTGGACCGACAGCATCGCGAGTCCGGCAAAATTCGCAACCAAGTCGCCGCGACGATGATGGGCGGTTTCATGGGCAAGCGCGAGGCGACACTCTTCCGGCGAATAGCGACGATCGAAGTCGCTCGGCAGCAAGATCCGACGCCGGATCATGCCGACAGCCATCGGACTTTCGACGGCGGGGCATTGGAGAACCTCGATCCCGCCCGGCCGCGCCAGCAAAATGGCGTCGGCAAGCGAACGGCGCAGGAAGGCACGGTAGTTTAAGATCTGCCAGACGAAGACCAGGACCGCGACCGTGATCCAGACACAAAAGGCGATTTCCACCCAGTCGAGCGGCGCTGCCGCGACCCCGGGCGTGGCCACTGATAACGCCGGGTCTGCTCCCGCCCCGCCCGTCATTTCGGCGGGTGCGAGGACAGCGACCGATCCCGCCCCTGCCCAACTTTTTGGAAGGGCCGGAAGGATCATCCGCAATGCAGGGATCGCCCACATTGCATAGGCGATTCGGGCACCGAACACGCGCGCAACCGGTCTACGAAGAATGAGAACTGCAACCATAAGCAGCCCCGACGCCGACAGTGCTTCGGCAAGCCAATTTGTCGGCGCGGTCATGGCTTCAGCGCTTTCAGCAGGGCTTCAAGTTCTTCGATATCCTGCGAAGTCAGGCGATTCTGGCCAGCGAGGTGCGCGACAAGCGGTGTCGCACGTCCGCCGAACAGGCGATCCACCAGTCGGCCAGATTCGTCGGCGACATAGGCGTCACGACTTACGGCCGGGCGATAGACAAATTTTCGACCCGTAGCCTCGTGCGTGAGCACGCCCTTCGCGAGAAGTCTGCTGAGCATGGTCTTGACTGTGCTGTCGTTCCAGTCGCGATCCGTCACGCGCTCGGCAACTTCGGCGGCCGTCAATGGGGAGGCCGCCCACAACACTTCCATGATCGATTGCTCGCCCTCACTGATCCGCTCTGCCACTTTGTCGCTCCATCGACTACACATGTGGTTATATGACGACTACAGATGTAGCCGTCAACTGGAAATCGCATGATTGATTGGTTCGTCGAGAAGCGCGGCGCAACGCCGCTCAAGCTCGAGTTCGAGCAGGTCGTACGGTGCAAGTAAGATGCGTCAGCCCGATCGGCGGCTGAATTTCATAACGGTCTTGCAACATCCTTAGATCGACGTGATGCTCCGAATAGATGGGGTATTTCACTGGCGAATCCGACACTCCCGGCCTTCCTGCCGATGCTCTGGCCGATTGTTATGGCGAGATGCGGCGCATGGCGCGGCGGATCATGGCGGGCAATGCGCTGGGCCGCGTGCTGCAACCGACCGAGCTTGCCAATGAAGCCGCCGTCCGCCTGCTCCGCGCCAATCTGGAGAATGTGCACGATCAGGGGCATTTGCTGGCCGTTGCGGCGCGGACGATGCGGCAATTGCTGGTCGACGAAGCGCGCAAAGGCATGGCGGCAAAGCGACATACGCCGACGTTGATGACCCTGTGGCCGGGGAACGAAGCGAATGCGGCCATCGACCTGCGCGACCTCGATACCGCGCTGGCGGCCCTCGCTGCGCTGTCCCCTGCCCGCGCCCAGATCGTCGAGTTGCGCTTTATGCTGGGCATGACGGTCGAGGAAACCGCGGCAGCGACCGGCATCCCCGAACGCACCGTGAAACGCCACTGGCAGGCGGCGCGTGCTTGGTTGCTGGCGCACCTGAACGGGCAGGCCGTTGAAACCACCGCCTGAAGCCGAGCTGCGCGCGCTCGACCTGTTCGAGCGGCTGATGGCCTGGCCCGGCAACAGCCGGTTTCGCGAGCGCCTGTTAAAGCGTGAAAGTCCGCAGGTGATGGCGTGCCTGGCGCAGATCGAGGCGGGCCATGCCGCGCGCGCGGCGATGCCGACCGAAATGCCCGACTGGATGGCCGCGCCGCTGGTTGACCCGCCGGGCCGGATCGGTCCGTTCCGGCTGACCGAGCGGATCGGCTATGGCGGCATGGGGGATGTCTGGCGCGGCGAACGCGACGACGGCCTGTTCGACCAGACGGTGGCGATCAAGCTGATCCACCGCCACCTGAGCGCGAGCGCAGCTCAGGCATTCGAAGCGGAGCGGCGCATCCTCGCCAAACTCGATCATCCCGACATCGTGCGCCTGACCGACGGTGGCGCGACCGACGATGGCCTGCACTACCTGATCATGGATCATGTCGACGGCGTGCCGTTCGACGCGGCGGTCGCCCCGCTGCCGCTGGACCAGCGCATCCGCCTGTTCCGGCAGGCCGCAGCGACCGTGCAGTTCGCGCACAGCCGCCTGATTGCCCATGCCGATCTGAAACCGTCGAACATCCTGGTCGATCGTGACGGGCGGGTACGCCTGCTCGATTTCGGGATTGCCGGGCTGCTGTCGGGGGAGGGTGAAGCGACGCCGCCGACGGGCGCGATGACGCGCGAATTTGCCAGTCCGCAGCGGCTGGCCGGGGCCGCGCCGTCGATCGCCGATGATGTCTTTGCGCTGGGGCGGATGCTGGCGCTGATCGTCGGGCAGAGCAAAGACGGCGACCTGAACGCGATCGTCGCTAAGGCGACGGCGGCGGCGGAGTCCGACCGCTATGTCACCGTGGCGGCGCTGTCGGCGGATCTGGAGGCGTGGCAGGCCGGACGCCCGGTCATCGCGCAGCCCGACAGCTGGACATACCGGACGCGCAAGTTCGTCGCGCGCAACCGGGCCGGCGTCACCGCATCGGCCCTGGCCATCATCGCGCTCATCGGGACGACCGCCTTTGCAACGATGAGCGCGGTCCGGGCCGAGCGTGAGCGGCAGAACGCCGCCGCGCGTTATGAGGATGCACGGGGCATCTCGTCCTATCTGATGTTCGACCTGATGGAGCAGATGGCGAACCAGCCGAAGTCGCTCGCCATGCGTACCAATATGGCAGAGACCGCGCAGCACTATCTCGACCGGTTGTCGCGTGTGCCCAATGCGGATGCAGCGACGCGCCTGGACACCGCACGCGGGTTCTGGCGGCTGGCAGAGTTTCAGTCGAAATCGGGCCACCCCAACCTTGGCCAAGCGGACAAGGCGAAGGCGAACCTGGCGACGGCGCTGGCGATGACCGCAACGCTGTCCGGCATGCCCGCCGACATTCTGCGCGCCCATATCTTGCTCGACCAGGTCAGCCTGGCGGCGAATGCCGACAATGATCTCGATCGCGCGGAAAGACTGCTGGCACAGGCAAGGCCGATCGTTGCGCGTGCGGCGAAGGCCGAACCCATCCTGCCGCAAATCTATCAGCATCAGCTGGCCAATCTGCGCAGCTGGCAGGGGCGCTATGCCGAAGAGATGACGGCGGCGATTGCCGGCCTCGCGCTGCCGCAGGCTGCCGATCCGCTGAAGGCCTATGCTGTCCGCGACAGCCTGCTCGACATTCAGGGTGACAGCTTGCTGAACACAAAGGGCGGCGAAAAGACGCTGAAGGTCTATACCGAACAGGTCGCGCTGGGCGAAGCGGCGGCGCGGCGATGGCCGGACAATCACATGATCAAAAGCCGGTTGATGTACGCGCGCCTCAACCAGGGCGTGATCCTGACGTCGCTGCACCGTCTGCCGCAGGCGCTGGCGGTGCTGGAACAGGCGAACCGGGAAGCGCTGGCCGAGATCGCGTTTGAACCGGCCGACCGCTGGACCCAGGCGCAGTGGCAGTCGATCGACCTGGCACGCGCGCAGACGCTGGGTTTCATGGGACGTACCGACGACGCGCTGGCGGTCTATCGCGGGTGGGGGGACCGCCTGCGGGTGAAGTGGGACGCGGATCCCAAAAACCCGGTCGCCTTCCGCGCCTATGTCCAGGTCCGCGCGCTGATCGGCGAGGCGCAGGGCCATGCCAAGCGGACTGCTGATCAATGCGCCACCGACCGGGGGACACTGGCGCTTTACGACCGGATGAAAAGCCTCGGTGCGCTGACCCAATGGGACGAAGACCTCAACCTGAAAGAGCTCAAGAACCGGCTCAAAGGCTGCGCTTGACCTGTCCCAAAGTGGCACGGGGCAAATAGCCCTAAAAATTCCTTAAAAAACTGGCCCGGTTTCACCCGCGATTCCGTTTTGGGATGTGACGGGGTTCGTCCCCGTATGGTCGCAGCCATTCGTGTTCCAGCGCCACAAGGTGCGGGGTGCGCAATCCATTCGCGGCGCTCACGCGCCACTCGCTATCACAGGGGTAAGAGCATGAAATTCTGGATGACAACGGCAAGCGCAGTCGCGGCACTGGCCACGGGCGCACCGGCGATGGCCGACAGCACGAACGGCTATGGCGTTGGCACCTCGGCGGCGACCGGCCAATATCTCGACAACTATGGCGGCGTGGCCTCCAGCGTTTCCGCTTATCGCATGGGTCAGGATTCGTCCGGCAGTTACACCGCCATGAGCGATGTTGCCCCCGTGAGTTTCGACAATTGTGTACCGTCGGGTCCCACAGGCTGTATTTCCGCATCGCATGGCGGCACGACCGGACCTGGTTTCAACCAGACGTTCAGCACCAGCAACTCCGGCCTGGTCTACGATGGCGGGTATGGCCCCTGGACGGCCGCTGGTTCCACTTACGCCAACCTTGCGACCGGCAAGCTCGGCACCAGCGGCAGCACGGATTATTATCAGACGGTGTTCACGGTCGCGCGTTTCGCCGACACCCTGAATTTCAACGTCGGCGGCGCCGAGGCGTCGACGGTGACGAACATCATCGTCAAATTCCAGCTCGACGGCAGCTTGTCCACGCCGGCGGCCCATGGCGCCAACGGACTGGGAACCCCGTATGCCACGATCAATGACACCTTTGGCTTTGGCAGCGCAACCGGGACAGTATCCTTCGAACAAATCGCTGCGAATCGCCGATACGGTCAAGAAGATCAAATTTTGAACCAGAGAACCAGCCAGAACGGCTGGGTAAGCTATAGCTGGGACACGATCTCACCGGGTCTGACAGAGTTTACCGGTATTTATGCGCTGAGCGGGATTTCCCAGACATTGGGGATCGGTAACAGCCTGAGTGCCTATGCCAGCACCGGCGCCAGTTTCAATTACGGCAATACCTCGAGCCTGAGCTTTGTTCTGCCCACCAACGTCACCTTCACGTCGGCGTCGGGCACTTTCCTGAGCGGCCTTGGGACGCCCGGCGCCGTCCCCGAACCCTCGACCTGGGCGATGATGATCGTTGGGTTCGGCCTGATGGGCGGCACGATGCGGCGGCGCAATGCGGTCCGTAGCGGCGTGATGGCGTAAATTCTGTTCGGCGCCCCGGATCTAACGGGGCGCCGACCACGCCGTCCGCCGAAACGGTACCTGTGCGCGTCATCGCATACGGCGTCGCCCCCTACATAGCGCCCGCAGATCCGTGCAGGGATTTCGTTGACGATTTCGGTGACAGTTTACTGAATCCGATAATCTCACTGCGCCCCCACAGCCTCTGGCGCGTACATCCGTCAGATAAGGCCGAGATCCGCAAGGTCGTGCGGCCCAGCGGCCGCTAGACGATGGCGACCACGATGATGGTCGTCGTCATATGCGACCTGCGCGCCCCATGAAATGGGCAAACCGCAGTCGAAAAAAAGGAGCGGCAACCCCGGTGGGCGCCGCTCCCGTTTTTAGAATACGAACCTGTTATTTAAAATACGAACTTTAGGCGGCGCGGGCAGTACCGATCGCCGTGCGGCGACGCATGCCGAACCCGATCATGCCGAATCCGGTGATCATCATCGCCCAGGTTGCCGGTTCAGGCACCGCACCCGACAGCGAGAGTTTAAGCACCGACGGCGAACCATTTTCGCGGCCATAGGCAATGGTGTACGACGTCGTCCCGCTCGGCAGGACCACCGACTCGGTAATCGCGTTCGTCGGGCCGGCAACGAACCCGCCAATCGCCGTCGAGGACCCGTTCAGATAGACGCTGACGCCGTCGTCATGCGTAATCGTGAGCGTCTGGCCGCCGTAGGAGCCCGTGTCGGACGTGAACGAATACAGCGAACCCCAGCCATAGCCGTTGACGCTTCCGCTCGTGGCGAGGAACTTGGTCAGATCCTGAAAGCCGCCGCCCGCACCGATATAGGCAGCCGATGTAGGGCCGTAAACATAGGTGTAATTCGAGATGTTGGCCGGTGTCGTGAAGAACGAACCGTTGAGGTCGCCAGCATTGGTGCTGTTCTGCGCGCCGGTGTTGCTGAAGTTCAGCGCGCCATTGTACGTAAACGTCGCTTTCGAGGCATTGTTGGTGCCGCTGGCGAACAGGCTGGCATTTGCCAGCGTTGCGTTGAATGCCGCGCCGACCGTTCCGGTGTAGACTGTCACCTGATAGGCGGCGAGCGCCGGCGTTGCGACGGTGGCAGTCGCGAGAGCGACTGCAATAGCAATCTTTTGCATCAGAAATCCCCTGGCTATATTTATGATCAAAGACGAACTGAAGCGCGGCGACTCGCACTTGGGTTAAATTCTTTGTAAGAATGTATCATGCGGTTGTTTGAACAACAGCGTCTAGTTTCAGGCCGATGTCCCGAATCGAGACCGGCCCTCTACCTCCGCCCCCGCCACTCCCAATCCTCCCGCTGCCACCCGCCGAATAGCGACTGCATGGGAAGAGCATGTTTGCGTTTTGCGGGCGGCTTGGCTAAGGGCGCGCGTCCTGCTGCATGGCAGGGTCTGCGGGAGGCTCACGCCGCTTGTACCGCTAAACTTGAACCGGGCGTCGCGATGTTTCGCAAAGCCCAACTAGAGAGTGAGTGACAAATGGCAAAAAAGATCAGCGGGTATATCAACCTGCACGTCCCCGCCGGCGACGCAAAACCGGCGCCGCCGATCGGTCCGGCCCTGGGCCAGCGCGGCGTGAACATCATGGAATTCTGCAAGGCGTTCAACGCGCAGACCGGCAGTGAGGAAAAGGGCACGCCGATCCCCACGACGATCACCGTCTATGCCGACAAGAGCTTCAGCTTTGTGCTCAAGACGCCGCCCGCCAGCTTCCTGCTGAAGAAGGCGGCCGGACTTAAGTCGGGTTCGAAAGAGCCGGGCAAGGTCGGTGCGGGCAAGATCGCGCGCAGCAAGGTTGCCGAGATCGCCACGCTGAAGATGAAGGACCTGAACGCCAACGACATCGATGCCGCAACGCGGATCATCGAAGGCAGCGCCCGCGCCATGGGCCTCGAAGTGGTGGAGGGCTGAACCGATGACATTCCAGAGCAAGAAGGCCAAGAAGCTGGCCGAAACCGTCGACACGCTGAAGCTGCATGGCGTCGATGAAGCGATCGCGCTGGCCAAGGGCAACGCGACGTCGAAGTTCGACGAAACGATCGAAGTCGCGCTCGCGCTCGGCGTCGATCCGCGTCACGCCGACCAGATGGTCCGCGGTGTCGTGACCCTGCCCAAGGGTACCGGCAAGACGGTCCGCGTTGGCGTTTTCGCGCGCGGCCCCAAGGCCGACGAAGCCCGCGAAGCCGGTGCCGACGTGGTCGGTGCCGAAGACCTGCTGGAAATCGTCCAGGGCGGCACCATCGATTTCGACCGCTGCATCGCGACGCCCGACATGATGGGCCTCGTCGGACGCCTGGGTAAGGTTCTCGGCCCCAAGGGCATGATGCCGAACCCCAAGCTCGGCACGGTCACGATGGCCGTCGGCGAAGCAGTGAAGGCAGCCAAGGGCGGCCAGATCGAATATCGCGTCGAAAAGGCCGGCATCATCCATTCGGGCATCGGCAAGGCCTCCTTCCCGGCCGCCGACCTGCGCGCGAACTTCGACGCGCTGCTCGACGCCGTGGTCAAGGCCAAGCCGTCGGGCGCCAAGGGCAAGTATCTGAAGAAGATCGCCGTCAGCTCGACGATGGGCCCGGGGATCAAGGTGGATGTGGCCGAAGTCGCCGCGTAACCCGTTCGATCTTTACCGATACACGAAAGGCCGGGGCGGAAACGCTCCGGCCTTTTTCGTTGGGCAGCCCCCTTTCGCACCGCTACCGAAACAGTTAGCGTCGGCGCGGGCAATGGGGGCACAGCGATGACGACGCGGCGGCAATTTCTTCACGGGATCGGTCGCGTCGGCGGCTATAGCGCGGTCTATACGGCGATGCAGACTTTGGGTTTGCTCGCGCCTGCGACCGCTGCCCCTGCCCGGCCCTTTGCCCTGCCGGCCGGGAGCGGTGTGGCGAACGGCAAGCCGATCAGGGTCGGCATCCTGGGCGCGGGGATCGCGGGGCTGGTCGCTGCTTATGAGCTGCAGCGCGCGGGCTATGCGGTGCAGGTGTTCGAGGCCAATAACCGCGTCGGCGGGCGGGTCTGGACCGTGCGTGGTGGTGATACTGTTGTGCAGGACGGGCGGCCCGACCAGCAGTGCAGCTTCGACCCCGGGCTTTACCTCAACGCCGGTGCGGCGCGCCTTCCAACGCATCACCATGCGATCCACGGCTATGCGCGGTCGCTGAACGTGCCGCTGGAAGTGATGGTCAACGTCAACCGCAGCGCGAACTTCGATTTCGGCAAGTCCGTGACCGAGCGGCAGGCGGTGAACGACACGCGCGGGCTGTTGTCCGAATTGCTGGCCAAAGCCGTCGACAAGGGGGCGCTCGATAAGGAACTGACCGGCATCGACAAACAGGCGTTGCTGGCGCAGCTCGACGGCTATGGCGACCTCGACAAGCTGCACCGGTTTCGCGGGACAGAACGATCAGGCTTCACCGACCTGCCCGGCGGGTACGACAAGGCAGGGACACGGGTGGCGCCGCTCGACCTGAAAGCCGTGGTCGACCGCAATTTCTGGGGCGCGGGGCTCGCGTTCGAAGAGATCTTCGACCAGCAGGCACCGATGTTCCAGCCGGTCGGCGGCATGGACCGGATCGCCCACGCACTTTACGAACAGGTGAATTCGAGCGTCACGATGAACTGCCCGGTCCGGCGGTTGCGGCGCACGGCGAACGGCGTGACCCTGCATGTCGGCGACGCTGCGAGCCCTCGCGCGGTCGAGGTCGATTACGTGGTCTGCACGCTGCCCGTGTCGATGCTGTCGCGCCTCGACAGCGATTTCAGTGCCGAGCGCAAGACGGCCGCCGCGCGCACGCCGATGGCTCCGTCGACCAAGGTTGCGTTCGAGGCGCGGCGCTTTTGGGAAGAGGACGACCATGTCTATGGCGGGCTCGCCTGGACGCAGGCGGAGAACGAGGTCGTCTGGTATCCGTCGAGCGGGTTCAACAGCGAAAAGGGCGTGATCGTCGGCGCTTACGCGGCGGGATTCACGGGTGGCGAGAACGCGCTACGATTCAGCAACCGCCCGGCGGCGGAACGCATCGCGATTTCGGCGGCGACGATCGAACGCCTGCACCCGGGGCGTGGCAAGGAATTGAACAAGCCGCTGACGGTCGGCTGGGCACAATGCCCCTGGGCCAAGGGTGTCGCGGTGTTCTGGGAAGAGACGCGCGACGGCGGCCGCGGGGCCGATTACAAATTGCTGTGCAGCCCGGAAAATCGCGTGGTCTTTGCGGGCGAGCACCTGAGCTATCTGCCCGCATGGCAGGAGGGGGCCGCGCTGTCGGCGCAGGCGGCGATTACGGTGTTGCAGACGCAGGCGCACGCATAGGGCGGCCCGTTCGAGCGCCGTCGGCTATCGCTTGACCACATCCCCCCGCATCGGGGCCAGCTTCGACAGGAAGCGGTTCTGGGCCGCGAACGGCACGCCCTCGGCTTTCATGGCACGTTGCAGGATTTCGACGAGGCGATTCATGTCGGCCTGCTGGACGCCCATATCCTTGTGCGATGCGGCCATGTCGCGGCCCGAATAGGTGCATCCGGCATTCAGGATCGCACAGAATTGTTCGAACAGCGTGCGGGTCAGGCGAACCTTGTCATGCCCTTCGAAAATCTCGCCGATCATGCGGTCTCGATAGGCGTCGGCGACCAGCCGGTCGACAATGCGGCGGATGCCGGCCTGACCCTTGAACGCGCGCGCCATGCTGTCGCCGGTGAACGGGGCCGCGCCGATGTTGCGGTCGCTGACGGTGTAGGGATCGACGCTGTCCTCGCCCGACACCGCATAAGGCGCAACGGGCGGCGCGGAGGGCATGGCGCCCTGGAGCAGGAAAGCGAGCAGGATGGCCGACATGTCTCTTCGATGTTCCTAGTAGGAGGCTTGCAGCGACACCAGCACGCCGCGCTGTTTGGAAACCGTCGCGATCGACCCGAGGTCGGTATAGGCGACTGTCGCGGTCAGATGCCGGTTGAGCGCGTAGCTGACAAAGGCGTCATACCAATCGTCTTCGCGTGCGATCGCCAGATTGTCGGGCTGGGTCCGGTATTCGCCGCCGACAGCGAATTTGGGCGACAATTGCCAGGCGATGGATCCTTCGACCTGAACGCTGTAGCTGCGACGCTTGTCGCCGCCGAAGCCCAGAATGCCGAGTTGGTTGGCCTTGGTCGCGCGCACCGTCACACCGGCAAGGATCGAGCGCGACAGGAACAGCTTGCTGGCCGACACGTAGTAATCGACGCCCGTATCGTCGGTCGCACCGATGGCGCGCACGACGGCGCCATTCAGGTTCCTCTTGTACTGCACGCCCACCGCAATCGCGGGCAGGGCTGAGGGGCCGTAGACGAGATCGCCCGCCAGCTTCACTTTCGCGCCAAACACCTCCTGGTTGAAGGCATAGTTGGCCCCAAGGCCAAGCGCTGTGCCGATCTCGTTCGTGTTGAAATTCTGGCGCGCGTAGGACAGCTCGACCCGGTCGAACAGGCCGATGCTGACCCCGGCGGTCTGAAAATCATAGCTTTTCAGCTCGACGATGGTGGCGTGCGCGGACAGCCCGATCCCGTTTTCGGTCTCGTTGCCTGCGATCACTGCCCATGGCGTCAGGCCGCCGCCCGACGTGCCCTCGACCGACGTGATGCCATTGGTCAGCAACAGCTTGCCGCCGGGACGCACATCCTTTGCGGCTGCCGCCGTCGGCAGGCATGCCGCCGCCGCGATCAGGCAGGCCAGATTGACGAGGTGTCCGAGCATTCGGTCGTGATAAATATCGATGGTAAACGCCCGGTTTATTTATACAAATTGTGCAAAAACCCGGTTGGCGTTAAGCCGATATTGACCAGCCCGCCCTAACGCCCACCGCATGAAGTGGGCATATTTGGGCGCGAGTCTGGCGCTGTCGGTACCTCTCCCCGCACTGGCGGGCGACCTCGATCTCCGTGTCCTCGACGGCGCGGGGCGTCCCGTCCCCGACGCTGTCGTCACCGTCTATCCGGCGTCGGGTGTGCCGCGCCTGCCCGCTGCCTTTCCGGGCGGGAACACGATGGTGCAGCAGAACATCGCCTTTGCCCCCCATGTCCTGATCGTTCCCGTCGGTGCCACGGTCAGCTTTCCCAACAAGGACAAGGTTCGCCACCACGTCTATTCCTTTTCCAAACCGGCGAAGTTCGAGATTAAGCTGTTCGCGCGCGACGAGACGCGCAGTTACCGGTTTGTCAGCGCAGGTGCCGTGGCGCTGGGGTGCAACATCCACGATTCGATGAGCGGGTTCATCAAGGTCGTCGATACACCCTTCGCCGCCAAAAGCGGTGCCGACGGGCGGGTGCGGATCGCGGGGCTGGCCGCTGGCGCGGCGCAGGTAACGGTCTGGCATCCCGAAGCGCGCGGCAGGGATAACGAGACGGTACTGACTGTATCATTCAGTGCAACAGGCGCGGTCGCCCGCGCCGTCACGCTGACCCTGCGCTGATGCGCCTGCGCCTCCCCTTTGGCATGCGGCGCATGATCGTGAAGCTGCTGTCGCGGCTGTCGATCAAGATGACGCTGTTTTACGGGGCGATGTTCACGCTGGCGACCGTGCTGACGCTGGTCGGCGCGCGCAGTGCCATCGAACATTATGCGGAAACGTCGATCAACAAGGAAATGACCTCCGGCGGGGCGGTGTTCGACCGGATTGCGACGATGCAGTTCGAGCAGCTGGCGCAGGCGAGTGGCGTGCTGGCCGCCGATTTCGGCTTTCGGTCCGCCGCCGCCACGGGCGACGCGCCGACGATCGACTCCGCACTGGTCAGCCTGAAGGCGCGATTGGGCCTGTCGGATTCGTTCGTCGTCGGGCTGGACGGATCGATCATCGGCCTCAACAAACCGCTCCCGACGGAAGATAAGGAACGGCTGTTCGCCGCGCTCGACGGCGGCAGTACCCGGGGAATTGCGCGGCTGGACGGCCGCAACCGGATGCTCGCGGCCGCGCCGATCAAGACCCCGGTACTCATCGGCTGGGTCGTGTTCACCCGCGACTTGGGCTCGCGCGAATTGCGCAGCCTGGCCGACCTGAGCGCGCTCGACCTGCACCCCGAAATCGTCGCATTGGGCAAATTGCCCAAGGGGATCGCGGCGGCAAAGGCGGGAAGCGTTGCAGCGGTGGAACGCGATGTCGACGGCACCCGGATGCTGATTCAGGCAAGTCCCGTGCAAAGCTTCATCCCCGGCGACCCGCAGGCACTACTGCTCACCTACAGCCTGACAGCAGCACTGGCGGGATATGGGCCGATCTTCATTGCGCTGCTGGGCTTCGGCGTCATGGGCGTCGTGCTTGCGATCGGCGGGAGCTGGCTGCTGGCGCGGCAATTATCGCGACCACTGATTGCGCTGGAACGCGCCGCACGATCGGTCGGTTCGGGTCAGCACGTGCAAGTCGCCGTGGAGACCCACGACGAGATTTCACGCCTCGCCCGCAGCTTCAACCGCATGGTCCACGACATCGAGGACCGCGAGCGCCAGATCGCGCATATGGCATTCCACGACGGGCTGACCGGCCTCGCCAACCGCCTGTTGCTGCGCGAACACATTGCGCAGGAAGTGAAGAGCGGCGCCGACAAGAATTTTGCGCTACTGTGCCTGGACCTCGACAATTTCAAATCGGTCAACGACACACTTGGCCACCCGACCGGCGACGCGTTGCTGTGCGAAATGGCGGCGCGGTTGCAGACGTTGGCCGCCGACGGCTTCGTCGCCCGTCTGGGCGGTGACGAGTTCGCGGTGTTCGTGGAGGGCGATGCCCGGCGGGCGACGATACTGGCCCGCGCGATTGCCGACGCCGCGACCGAACCGCTGAGCGTCAACGGTCACCGCGTCGTTTCGGGATCGAGCATCGGCATTGCCATCGCCCCGCTCGACGGCAACGATCCGACAACGTTGCTGAAGAACGCCGATCTCGCGCTCTATCGCGCCAAGAACGACGGCAAAGGCACTTTCCGCTTTTTCGAAGCGGCGATGGATGCCGATGCGCAGGAACGCCGCGCTATGGAAATCGACCTGCACGATGCGTTGCGCGACGGCCAGCTGGAGCTGTTCTTCCAGCCGCTGTTCGCGCTGTCGCAGAACCGGGTCACGGCGTTCGAGGCGCTGTTGCGCTGGAACCACCCGACGCGCGGGATGGTGTCGCCGGTCCAGTTCATTCCGCTGGCCGAGGAAACCGGCCTGATCGTGCCGATCGGCGAATGGGTGCTGCGCGAGGCGTGCCGGATCGCCGCAGCCTGGCCCAGCCACATCCGTATCGCTGTCAACATTTCGCCGGTGCAGTTCCGCAGCAACACGCTGAACCGCATCGTGTTGCAGGCGCTGACCCAATCCGGCCTCGATCCGCAACGCCTGGAGCTGGAGATCACCGAAAGCCTGTTCATCGAGAATGTCGAGACGACGCTCGCCTCGCTTCATTCGCTGCGCAATATGGGCGTGCGGGTGGCGCTCGACGATTTCGGCACCGGCTATTCGTCGCTCAGCTATCTGCGCAGCTTTCCGTTCGACAAGATCAAGATCGACCGCAGCTTCATCGAGGATCTGCTGGCGCACAAAGGCGCGACGGCGATCATCAAGTCGATCACCTCACTCGCCGAAGCGCTCGGCATGGAAACGACCGCCGAGGGGGTCGAGAGCATCGACCAGCTCGACATCCTGCGCGAACAGGGCTGCAACCAGATTCAGGGCTATTATTTCAGCCGCCCCGTGCCCGAAGCACAGGTGTCTGCGATGCTGGCGGGGTCGTCGGTCTTGTCGGGACATGCCGCGGAAGCGCAGCAAGCAGCATAGGGCATCCGCGTCGCTGACGAATGAACACCACATGCCTAAAATACAAAAGCCTGTTTCATCGGCGCGCCAGACGCTCTATTTACCACCAAATGAAGTATTTTACCCCTGTACTGCTTGCCGTCGCCGCCCCCGCCATGGCCCAAATGGTACCGATCGACCGTGCGCCGGTTGCCGCGACCGTGCCGGTCCCTGCCCCCGTCGCCCAGCCGACAGTGCCTCCCGTTGTCGTTCCGACAGTGCCGCCCGTCCCCGTCATTCCGCTGCCGACGCTGTCTCCTGCGCAGGCGGCCTGGACAATCGCTTGGCTAAGCGGTGGACGCGAACAAGGGCTGACAGCCGACAGGGATGTCATCGGGTCGGTGGCCGATGCGCCGACCGGTGAGGCGCTGGTCCGCGCTGCACTCGACCGTGCGCGCGCGCTGCGCACCGGGCGGATCGGGACGGGTGATTTCCTGGAAGTCTGGGCGTTGCGCCCCGCCGCCTACGACCCTCTGCCCGCCTTTGCCGCCGCCGTTGCCGCAGACCGCCTGCCCCAATGGGCGGCGACGATGACGCCGCGCTATTCGGGGTATGAAGGGCTTAAAGCCGGCCTCGCCAATTACGAGACGATCCGCGATGCGGGTGGGTGGAAGGCGCTGACCGCGAAATCCGACGCCACAAGTGTACGGGCGCGGCTCGCGCTGGAAGACCCCAGTGTCGCGTCCACCGAAAAGCTGACTGCGGTGCTGCAGCGTGCGCAGCGGCGCTATGGCCTGAACCCCACCGGTCTGCTCGACGCGCGCACGCTGGCCGAACTCAATGTGCCGGTGGCGGCACGCATCGATTCCATCCTGGCGAACATGGAGCGGTGGCGCTGGATGCCGCGCGACCTGCCGGTCAACCGGGTGCAGGTGAACATCGCCGCCGCTGTCCTGACCGTTTTCGAAGGCGACGCCCCGATCGCGTCGATGCGCGCGGTGACCGGCAGCCCCACCAACCAGACCCCGATGCTGTCGTCGGCGATCCATTCGATCGTGGTCAACCCGCCATGGAATGTGCCATCGAGCATTGCCAAGCGCGAACTGTGGCCTAAGGGGCGTGCGGCGCTGATCGCGCAAGGGTACAAGATCGTCGGCACGCCCGAGACCGGTGAGCGCATCGTGCAGCCGGCGGGGCCGAATAGCGCGCTGGGCCAGTTGAAGTTCGACTTCGACAATCCCTTTGCCGTCTATCTCCACGATACCCCGAGCCGTGCCAAGTTCGCCAGTTTCGACCGGCTGGCCAGCCACGGCTGCATTCGGCTGGAAAAGCCGATCCCGCTCGCCGAGCTGATGCTGCAGGCGGACCCCAAACTGAGCGGTCAGGTGCAGACCCTGATCGACACGGGCAAGACGCAGCGGGTGCAGTTGCCCGGCAAGGTCGCGGTCTACCTGCTCTACTGGACCGCGTTTGCCAACGGCAACGGCTCGATGAGTTTTCGCGCCGATCCCTATGGCTGGGACAAATTGCTCGCGACCAAGATCGAGGCAGCGGGCAAGCGTGCCGCCGCCACGCTGGTCGCCGTCAACAGCGTTCAAACCCCGAAAACCAACCCCTAGGAAAAGATCATGCGCAAAGCCGCCATGCTGACGCTCGCCACGGCCCTCGCGCTTGCCGCGTGCAGCAGCAAGCCACCGGAAACCCTGCCCGAGGACAATGTCGTCGAGGTCTATAACGCAACCGAAAACGCCAACGTCGCCATTGCGCCGCCCGTCGAAAATGCGACCAATGTCGCCGAGAAGGCCGCTCCCGCCCCCGGCTTCACCGACGCGCAGCAGATGCAGGACGACGCCGACGCGAGCGGCATGACGGCGCGTTTGCCCGACGAAGCGCCCGTGTCGGGGAACCAGACGGCACCCGCAAAGTAGCGATCGGCCGCGGGCGATGCTATACTAGCCCCATGAATCGGCGGCATTTCCTGACGGCGACACTCGCCACAGCGGCCCTCCCGGGTGCACTCGCCCGTGCGCAAGTGATGACCGGCGCGCCGCCGCCGAGCATTTCGACCGCAAGATATCTGCCCCTGCTCGACCGCGCGAAGGCAGCGATGGACCGCCATCACAGCCAGTTCGACCTGCGCGACCGGGTGGCGCTCGCCGATTTCACCGTCGCCTCGAAGAATATGCGCTTCCACATTGTCGACCTGATCAGCGGGCAAAGCTGGTCCTACCTCGTCGCGCACGGCAAGGGCAGCGATCCCGAACACACCGGCCTGCTTCAGCGGTTTTCCAACGACATGGGCTCGCTCGCCACGTCGTCGGGGACGTACAAGACCGGCGAGATGTACGAGGGCGTCCATGGTCGCGCCATGCGCCTGATCGGCCTCGATCCGACCAACGACCTCGCCGACCCGCGCGCCATCGTGATCCACAGCGCGCCTTATGCGACCGAGGACCATATCGGCAAATGGGGCAAGCTGGGACGGTCCGAAGGGTGTTTCGTCGTGGCCCCGCACATGCTGGAGGCAGTGCTCAGCCTGCTGGGGCCGGGGCGGATGCTGTACGCTGATAAGGTTTGAAACCTTGACCCCCACGCCAACCTCGCTATAGACGCGCCCTTCGTTCACGGGTTCGCCTGTGGACGTACCGTTCGAGACAGCGAGTGCCGGGGATCTGCCCGGCTTGATTTCTCGCCGAGACGGGGAACAGTTTTAACGGCTTCGCGCCGCGCACCCATTGCGCGCCGGCGACGCCCGCGACCAACCCCTCGGACGGGCCGTAAGCGGCCCGCGCAAGCGTGCCGCCCGGCTCATGTACGGCGCGGGCAATTCCGCACGCGCCGCAAGTGGAGTAATGGCATGGATCGTGCTGAAAAAGCGGATCTGGTCAACGCGCTGAACGTAACTTTCGCCGAAGTCGGCGTTGTCGTCGTCACCCGCAATCTGGGCATGACGGTCGCACAATCGACGGACCTTCGGGGCAAGATGCGTGACGCCGGGGCCAGCTACCGCGTGGCGAAGAATCGCCTGGCCAAGCGCGCGATCGAGGGTACGTCGTATGAAGGGATCGCTCAGTTTCTGACCGGTCCTACGGCGCTCGCCACCTCTGCCGACCCGGTTGCCGCAGCGAAAGTTGCGGTCGACTTTGCGAAGACGAACGACAAGTTCGAAATCGTGGGCGGTGCGATGGGCGATACCATCCTCGACGTGAACGGGGTCAAGGGCCTGGCAACATTGCCATCGCTCGACGAATTGCGCGCCAAGATCGTGGGCCTGGTTCAGGCACCTGCGACCAAGATCGTGCAGGTCGTTCAGGCACCGGCCGGGCAGCTTGCCCGCGTCCTCGGCGCCTATGCAGCGAAAGAAGCCGCATAACACCGACACCGATTTCAACCGACTATTTTTCTGAAGGAATATCAAATGGCTGATCTGAACAAGCTCGTCGACGACCTGTCGGCACTGACCGTTATCGAAGCAGCAGAACTTTCGAAGCTGCTCGAAGAAAAGTGGGGCGTGTCCGCTGCCGCAGCTGTTGCGGTTGCCGCGCCTGCCGGCGGTGGCGCTGCTGCCCCGGCCGCCGAAGAGAAGACCGAATTCGACGTGATCCTGACCGGCGACGGTGGCAAGAAGATCAACGTCATCAAGGAAGTCCGTGCGATCACGGGTCTGGGCCTCACCGAAGCCAAGACGCTGGTCGAGTCGGCGCCGAAGGCCGTCAAGGAAGGCATCAACAAGGACGAAGCCGAGAAGCTCAAGAAGCAGCTCGAAGAAGCCGGCGCGACCGTCGAACTCAAGTAAGCCGCAGCGCGATCTCGATTTAGCGAAGCTAAATCGGACCCGCGCAAGGCCGGCCGGCGCGGCTGTAGCCGCGACCGACGACACGGGCTTCGCCCGTGTCAGCCATACAAACGAAAGGGCGGCTCCCCAAATGGGGTGCCGCCCTTCATTGTTACCTCAAGATCAGACGCGTTCGAGGACGTCGTCGAGACGGGCTTCGATGGTGTCGCCCTTGCCGTTTTCGATCACGAACCGGGCGGCGATGTGGCCTTCCCCGCCGCCGGGCAGCGGATAGTGCGCCTCGGCCATGATGCAGGGGTCGACACCGTGCGGTACCGAGAGCGTCGAGGCAATCGGCACACTGCTGCCGGGTGCCAGATCGATGAAGCGTGACTGCGTTTCACCCACCGCGTCGATCAGCACCGTTTCCGAGCCCGACGAATTGGTGCGACCGTCGATCAGGAAGGTCGAGATGCGCACGTCGTTCGCCATCACCTCACCGGCGTTTTCGACGATCAGATTGTATTCGACCAGATCTTCCTCACCGCGGGCATTCGAACCGGTCGCCTGCAGGCTGAGCCCGATCCACGGCCGCTCGTCATCTGCCACGGGTGCTACCGCCTTCGGCGCGACCGGCGGCGTGTAGACGGGCACCGTCAGGACAGGATCGACTACCGGTGCCGCAGCGACTGTCGGCGCGACATAGACCGGCTCTTCATAGATGACCTCGTCCACCGGACGACGGCGACGCGAAAACATCAGAGCGATGATGGCACCCAGCGCAATCAAACCGCCAACGATCCACATCCACGGTGACGGGGTGGTCGTTGTGGTCGTCGATGTTTCCGTGGCATCCGGGGTTGCTGGAAGGGTTTCAGGCGCAGTCAACGCGACCGGCGCAGCGGGTTCGGGTGCCACTTCGGGCGTGGAAGCGGGGGCCGGTGTCACGGCAACGGGCGCCGCAACATTGGGACGCTGACGCGGTGCATTACGCGTTACCGTGGCACGTGGTGCAGGTTCAGTCGCTGCAGCTTCGGGCGCAGGGGCCGGACGCACAGGCAAGGGCTGCACGACTTCGGCGCGCGGCGCGAAGACTGGTGCAGGCGTGGCTGCTGCGGGGGGCGCAGCAGGTGTCTCGGGCTGCGGCGTCGTCGCAGCGACCGGCGGCGGTGCAACAGTCTCCTGACCGAGCACGGGGGTTACGGGGAGCACGGTCGCGGCCAAAAGCAGCGCGAGGGTGCGGGGGCGAGCGGTTGATGTGTTTTTCATAACGGCGGGACAACGAGCCGACCCCATGTTCGGTCGCGCCCTTCCACCGGATTCGCGGCGAGGCGGCGCGGACAAACGACGAGCGGAACGCACGAAAATGCGTCAAAAAGGTTCCCTGCCGGGGTGGACAAGTCCTGGCCGCTTTCCTATATGCGCCCCTCACCTTCCCGTTCGAGACATAGCGTGCCGTCGCGCAGCACGCTCATACGGATGATCGGGGCCAGGTTTCCAAGCGACACTGAACAGAGCCTGCGGCAGCGATGCGCGCGGGCAACAGTCGTCGCTGCGTCCCATATTTTTTGCCCCCAAGGCTAATAAGGCGAGCACAGAAAACGATGGCAACCCAACCGGCCCCCACCGACCACCGCCCCCGCATCCGCAAGGTCTTCGGCAACATCCACGAAGTCACGCAGATGCCGAACCTGATCCAGGTTCAGCGCGAGAGCTATGAACAGTTCCTGCGGTCGAACCCGGCGATCGGTTATGTGTCGGGCCTGGAAAAGACGCTGCGTTCGGTCTTCCCGATCCGCGATTTCGCCGGCACTGCCGAGCTCGACTTCGTCCATTACGAACTGGAAGATCCCAAGTTCGACACCGACGAGTGCCGCCAGCGCGGCATCACCTATGCCGCGCCGATGCGCGTCACCCTGCGCCTGATCGTGTTCGAAGTGGACACCGAGACCGAAACCCGTTCGGTTCTCGATATCAAGGAGCAGGACGTCTACATGGGCGACATGCCGCTCATGACGCAGAACGGCACCTTCATCATCAACGGTACCGAGCGCGTGATCGTCAGCCAGATGCACCGTTCGCCGGGCGTCCTGTTCGATCACGACCGCGGCAAGACGCACTCGTCGGGCAAGTATCTGTTCGCCGCGCGCGTGATTCCGTATCGCGGGTCGTGGCTCGATTTCGAATTCGACGCCAAGGACATCGTCAACGTCCGCATCGACCGTAAGCGCAAGCTGCCGGTCACGGCGCTGCTGTTTGCGCTGGGCCTGACGCCCGAGCAGATCCTCAGCGAATTCTACAATACCGTCACCTGGGTGCGCGGTACCGGCGGCTGGCAGGTTCCTTACGTTGCCGAGAACTGGCGCGGGCAGAAGCCGACCTATGACGTTGTCGACGGCAAGACCGGCGAAGTCGTGTTCCCCGCCGGCCAGAAGGTTTCGCCCCGCGCCGCCAACAAGGCCGCCAAGGACGGCCTCGAAGCGCTGCTGATCCCGACCGAGGAAATCTTCGGCCGGTATTCAGCGCTCGACCTGATCAACGAGGCGACCGGCGAAATCTACATCGAGGCGGGCGACGAAGTGTCGGCCGAAAACCTCGAGAAGATCGACAAGGCGGGTCTCGACCGGCTCGAGTTGCTCGACATCGACCACATCAATACGGGCCCCTGGATCCGCAACACGCTTCGCGCCGACAAGGCCGAGGACCGCGACCATGCGCTCAGCGACATCTACCGCGTCATGCGCCCCGGCGAACCGCCGACGCGCGAGACGGCGGAATCGCTGTTCGCGGGTCTGTTCTTCGACGCCGACCGCTACGATCTGTCGGCGGTTGGTCGCGTCAAGCTCAACATGCGCCTCGACCTCGACGCGCCGGACGATCACACAACCTTGCGTACCGAGGACATTCTGGCCGTCGTCAAGACGCTGGTCGGTCTGAAGGACGGCAAGGGCGAAATCGACGACATCGACAACCTCGGCAACCGCCGCGTGCGTTCAGTCGGCGAGCTGCTCGAAAACCAGTACCGTGTCGGGCTCCTTCGTATGGAAAGAGCCGTGAAGGAGCGCATGTCGTCGGTCGACGTCTCGACCGTCATGCCGAACGACCTGATCAACGCGAAGCCGGCGGTTGCCGCGGTCCGCGAATTCTTCGGTTCGTCGCAGCTGTCGCAGTTCATGGATCAGACCAACCCGCTGTCCGAAGTGACGCACAAGCGCCGCGTGTCGGCGCTCGGGCCGGGCGGTCTGACGCGTGAGCGCGCAGGCTTCGAAGTCCGCGACGTTCACCCGACGCACTATGGCCGTATCTGCCCGATCGAGACGCCGGAAGGGCCGAACATCGGCCTGATCAACTCGCTCGCCAGCTTCAGCCGCGTGAACAAGTATGGCTTCATCGAAACGCCGTACCGCAAGATCGTCGACCACAAGGTCACCGACGACGTCGTCTATCTGTCGGCGATGGAAGAGGCCAAGCACACGATCGCGCAGGCCAACGCCGAGCTCGACGCGAACAAGGGCTTTGTCGAGGACATCGTGTCGTCGCGTCAGGCAGGTGAATTCCTGATGGCGCCGCGCGACATCATCACGCTGATGGACGTCAGCCCCAAGCAGCTCGTTTCGGTCGCCGCATCGCTCATTCCGTTCCTGGAAAACGATGACGCCAACCGCGCGCTGATGGGATCGAACATGCAGCGTCAGGCTGTGCCGCTCGTCCAGGCCGAGGCCCCGTTCGTGGGCACCGGCATGGAAGAAACGGTGGCGCGTGACTCGGGCGCCGCGATCGGTGCGCGTCGCGCCGGTATTGTCGATCAGGTCGATGCAACGCGTATCGTCATCCGCACGACCGGAGAGGTCGACAGCGGCCATTCGGGCGTCGACATCTACACGCTGATGAAGTTCCAGCGCTCGAACCAGAACACCTGCATCAACCAGCGTCCGCTGGTGAAGGTCGGTGAAGCGGTGGTGAAGGGCCAGATCATTGCCGACGGTCCCTCGACCGAACTCGGCGAGCTGGCACTGGGCCGGAACACGCTCGTCGCGTTCATGCCGTGGAACGGGTATAATTATGAGGATTCGATCCTCATCTCCGAGCGCATCGTAAAGGACGACGTGTTCACGTCGATCCACATCGAAGAGTTCGAAGTGATGGCCCGCGACACCAAGCTGGGGCCGGAGGACATCACCCGCGACATTCCCAACGTCGGCGAGGAAGCGCTGCGCAACCTCGACGAAGCGGGCATCGTCTACATCGGGGCCGAGGTCGAGCCGGGCGATATCCTCGCCGGAAAGATCACGCCGAAGGGCGAAAGCCCGATGACGCCGGAAGAAAAACTGCTCCGCGCCATCTTCGGTGAAAAGGCATCGGATGTCCGCGACACCTCGCTTCGCCTGCCCCCCGGCGTTGCCGGGACGGTGGTCGAAGTGCGCGTGTTCAACCGTCATGGCATCGACATCGACGACCGTACCCGCGCGATCCAGGCCGAGGAAAAAGAACGCCTCGCGAAGGATCGCGACGACGAACGCTCGATCCTCAACCGGGCCAGCTGGTCGCGTCTGCGCGAAATGCTGCTCAGCCAGACGGTTAGCGCGGCACCCAAGGCACTCAAGAAGGGCGCCGTCATCGACGATGCCGCGCTCGACCTCGTCGAAAAGTTCGAATGGTGGAAGATCGCGGTGGCCGACGATGCGCGTCAGGCCGATCTGGAAGCCGTGAAGGTCCAGTATGATGAAGCCGTCGGCATCATCAACGCCAAGTACGAGGACCGCGTCGAGAAGCTGGAGCGCGGCGACGAGTTGCCCCCCGGCGTGCTCAAGATGGTCAAGGTGTTCGTCGCGGTGAAGCGCAAGCTGCAGCCGGGTGACAAGATGGCCGGCCGCCACGGCAACAAGGGTGTGATTTCGCGCATCCTGCCGTGCGAGGACATGCCGTTCCTTGAGGATGGCACGCATGTCGACATCGTGCTCAACCCGCTGGGCGTGCCGAGCCGCATGAACGTCGGGCAGATCTTCGAAACGCATCTGGGCTGGGCCGCGCGCGGTCTCGGCAAGCAGATCACGGCGGAACTTGAAGCATGGCGCGAAGCCAATCCGGATGCCAAGGCGGCCAAGCCGCCTGAAGCGGTCCGCGAGCGGCTGAAGACGGTCTATGGCGAGAAGTATCACGCGGAAATTACGGCGCGTAGCGACGAGGAAATCGTCGATATGGCGGGCCTGTTGAAGAACGGTGTGCCGATGGCAACGCCGGTGTTCGACGGCGCGCGCGAAGCCGATGTGTCCGAGATGCTGACCTTGGCAGGGCTTGATACGTCGGGTCAGGTCGAGCTGTACGACGGCCGCACGGGCGATGCGTTCGACCGCAAGGTGACCGTGGGCTACATTTACATGCTCAAGCTGCATCACTTGGTCGACGACAAGATCCACGCACGTTCGATCGGGCCGTACTCGCTCGTCACGCAGCAGCCGCTGGGTGGTAAGGCGCAGTTCGGCGGACAGCGTTTCGGCGAAATGGAGGTCTGGGCACTCCAGGCTTACGGTGCCGCGTACACGCTGCAGGAAATGCTGACGGTGAAGTCCGACGATGTCGTCGGCCGCACCAAGGTCTATGAGGCGATCGTCAAGGGTGACGACACGTTCGAGGCCGGCATTCCCGAAAGCTTCAACGTGCTCGTCAAGGAAATGCGCTCGCTGGGCCTCAACGTCGAACTGAATATGAACGACGTGGTGCCTGATGAGGATGAAACACCGGCGATCGCGGCGGAGTGACATTGCAGAGCGCGGCGATCCATCGCCGCGTTTCCGCAACGTCCGCACCTAGACATTTACCCTGCTGAGGGATGAAAAAATGAACGAACTGACAAACTTCATGAACCCGGTCGCCAAGGCCGAGACGTTCGACCAGATCCAGATCGGAATCGCGAGCCCCGAACGTATCCGCTCGTGGTCGTTCGGCGAGATCAAGAAGCCCGAAACCATCAACTACCGCACGTTCAAGCCCGAGCGTGACGGCCTGTTCTGCGCGCGCATCTTCGGTCCGATCAAGGATTACGAATGCCTGTGCGGCAAGTACAAGCGCATGAAGTACAAGGGCATCGTCTGCGAAAAGTGCGGCGTCGAGGTCACCGTCTCGAAGGTCCGCCGTGAGCGCATGGGCCATATCGAGCTGGCCGCGCCGGTCGCGCACATCTGGTTCCTGAAGTCGCTGCCGTCGCGCATCGGCCTGTTGCTCGACATGCAGCTGAAGCAGCTCGAGCGCGTGCTGTATTTCGAAGCCTATATCGTCATCGAGCCGGGCCTGACCCCGCTCGAGAAGTTCCAGCTGCTGACCGAGGACGAGCTTCTCGAAGCGCAGGACGAGTATGGTGAAGACGCGTTCAGCGCCGGTATAGGTGCCGAAGCGGTGCGCCGCATGCTCGAGGAACTCGACCTCGAAGGTGAGCGCAAGGACCTGCTCGACGAGCTGGCCGTCACCAAGTCGGAACTGAAGCCCAAGAAGATCATCAAGCGGCTGAAGGTCGTCGAGAGCTTCATCGATTCGGGCAACCGTCCCGAATGGATGATTCTCGAAGTCGTCCCCGTCATTCCGCCGGAACTGCGCCCGCTGGTGCCGCTCGACGGTGGCCGTTTCGCGACGTCGGATCTCAACGATCTCTATCGCCGCGTGATCAACCGTAACAACCGCCTGAAGCGCCTGATGGAGCTGCGTGCGCCGGACATCATCGTCCGCAACGAAAAGCGCATGCTGCAGGAAGCCGTCGACGCGCTGTTCGATAACGGCCGCCGCGGCCGAACGATCACCGGTGCCAACAAGCGCCCGCTGAAGTCGCTCAGCGACATGCTCAAGGGCAAGCAGGGCCGTTTCCGCCAAAACCTGCTCGGCAAGCGCGTCGATTATTCGGGGCGTTCGGTCATCGTGACGGGTCCGGAGCTGAAGCTGCACCAGTGCGGCCTGCCC
>JBBROX010000021.1:0-67880 GCA_038228865.1 Sphingomonadales bacterium
GCCAGAAGTCCCCAAAATCAGGGCTTTTTCGGGGACCGCACAGCTATCGCCAGCACCCGCGCTGCGAAGCTCTGCCAGCATCTCCTGCACTGATTTTATTGCACTTTTTCCCATAAATGCGAGCTACGCCGCGTAGGGTGTCGCGCTTTATCGCGCCTTTTGACACCCACTCCATAGCGTCGTGATCACGCTCAACGAACATCGTTGCGATCTGCCCTTTGGACTGGCCGCCCATTACGCTCTTTAAAGTTTGGTGCTTGCTGCGGCTCATGCGCCTATGATCGCACATTGGTAAACGTCCGCAAGTGGTGGCTAGCGGTCCGGCAGCTTCGGGGCAGTCGGTAGTGGATAGCCGCCGTTGCAACGGCTACTGTGGGTCTTTAAGTCGATCCCGGGGCGACCCAGAAATAGGCGAGAAGAGGGCTCGGCAAACGAATGTCACGCGTGCTTGCCGGCCTGCCCGCCGTCTTTTTGGTCTTCGCCTGCGCCACGCAGGCGGCGGCACCCCGGCCGTCGTGGCGCGACCTCAATCACAACGGGCGGCTTGATCCCTATGAGGATCGCCGAGCGCCACTCGACAGACGCGTAGAGAATCTGCTCGGGCAAATGACGATCGAAGAGAAGGCCGCGATGCTTGCGCACGGCAACTTGCCGGGCATTGGCTCACCCTTCGGAGCATCGAACGAGGGTTATGACCTAGATGCCGCTAGCAGTGCGATCCTCTTGCGAGGAGTGACCAGCTTCATAACAAGGCTCAATGTTGATCCCGAAGTGCTCGCGCGCATGAACAATGCCATTCAGCAAATTGCAGAGGGGGGCCGTCTGGGCATTCCAGTGACGATTAGCACCGACCCACGAAACCAGTTCCAGGAAGTTCGCGGGGCGAGCACCAAGGCCAACGGCTTTTCGCTTTGGCCAAATCCAATCGGGCTGGCCGCGATCGACGATGAACAATTGGTGCGCAGGTTCGGCGACATCGTCCGGCGCGAATATCGCGCCACCGGGATCCACATGGCGCTTTCCCCCCAGGCCGACCTTGCCACTAATCCGCGGTGGCCGCGCATTGCCGCCACGTTCGGCTCAGATCCGCAACGCGTCGCGCGGCTCGTAGGCGCCGAAATCGAAGGGCTACAGGGCGGCCGAAACGGGCTTCAGCGTCACGGCGTTGCCGCCGTGGTCAAGCATTGGATCGGCTACGGCACCGGCCCCGACGGCTTCGACGCGCATAATGCCTATGGCCGCAAACTTGTCCTGACGAATGCCGAGCTCGCCCGGCACGTTGATGCCTTCAAGGGAGCTTTTCGAGTCAAGGTGGCAGGGGTGATGCCCACTTATGGCATCTTGTCAGGAGTGAGCGTTGACGGCGAGCCCGTCGAGCTCGTCGGCGCGGGCTTCAGCAGGCAAGTGGTCGGCGACCTGCTTCGACGCGACCAGCGGTTCGGCGGACTTGTTGTGTCGGACTGGGGTATCGTCAACGACTGCCCTGAGGCTTGCATCGCACCGACTTCGGATGCGCCACAGACTGCTAGGGCAATTGGGATGCCTTGGGGCGTGGAACGCCTCTCGATGCCACAGCGGATCGGCAAAGCCTTGTCCGCAGGCGTGGATCAGATCGGTGGCCTGGATGAGCCCCGGCCGATACTTGACGCGATTCGCGCGGGAAATGTCACGCCGGCCCGGCTCGATGACGCCGTGCGGCACGTCTTGCGTGTGAAGTTCGCGTTGGGGCTGTTCGACTATCCCTATGTCGATCCTGACCACACTGCGAAGATGGTCGGCACACCCGCCGCGACGCGATTGGCAAACGCAGCGCAGCGAAGGTCGATCACGCGCTTGAGTGACAAGCAGGAATCGGCGCCATTGAAACGCGGCCAAAGAGTTTGGCTCTTCGGCCTGTCAGAGCAGGCCGCACGCGCTGCCGGGCTGGTGCCCGTGAGGGATCCGGCCGAGGCGAGCGCGGCCATCATCAGGATGAAGACCCCTTCCGAGGCGCTTCACCCCTGGCACTTCTTTGGAAGTGGTCAATCAGAGGGCCGAACCGATTATCGCGCCGGTGATCCCGGCTATGATGCCCTAATGGCGCGAGGGCGGCGTATTCCCGCTTACGTAGGCATCGACATGGATCGTCCTGCGCCTATCGCAAACCTGCAGGATACGCGCGCAACGCTTTTTGCGATCTTTGGAAGTTCGGACGAAGCATTTTTCGACGTCCTGAAAGCACCCAAGCTTGCAACGGGCCGGCTTCCCTTCGCAGTTGGCAATTGACAGGAATTCCGCAGCGAAGAACGGCAGCATGCGATCACGACAGTCTGTGACGAGATAGTCCGCATGATCGGATGTTTCCGCCGATTATCGAACTTCCTCTGCCGTCATAACCGATGGCCGCTCTGGAGACCGTACATTCGGAGCCCGAACGGCCTATTTTGGGGCGAAAGCTGCCTTCTGAAACAGATGGGCGACCGGTTCGGCGCGTTTGGCTTTGCCGTCCAACCGTGGACCGCACACACCTCACTCCGCAAAGAGCGAAGGCTGATCCCCAACGGCCGGTTGCCATTCGGCAAACTCGATGTCGAAACAATCGAGCCGGTCGGCCAGATGGCGCGCGAGCCGCGCGGTGGCGGCGCGCCGGACGGCGCCGTCCCTTTCCTGAAGGCCGGTGAGAACAGCTGAAGGCGTCACGGTCAAGGCGACTTCGAGGTGGTGAGCGAGCGCTGCGCTATCGATTCTGGACATGTCGCTAGTAAGAACAAACATGGAACATAGGTCAAGCGGGATTCGACCCCGCGGGCTATAGCGTGCTGATGCGGAACACCCGCTCCTCCTTCGTCAACATGCTCAGCCCCCAAACCATCGCGTCGGCGCGGTCGGGGGACAGGCCGGGTCCGTCATAGCCGCCGCCGGCGATCAGCCCCAGCAATTGCGCCTCCAGTTCGGGGAAGCGGCCGGCGAACCATGCCCTGCCCGCCTGAAACAGATGGGCGACGGGGTCGGCGCGTTCGGCTTTGCCGTCGCGGGCGTGGACCAGGCGGACGTGGAGCGTCGGGTCGGCGGTCAGCAGCACCGATTTGACCATGCGGCCGCCCTGGTTCGCCTCTGCAATCACTTCGCGCGTGTCGTGCGCGGCGGCGGCGTGGCCGACGGCGGCGGCCCAGCCCTCTGGCGAGCGGCCGGTGACGCTGTGGTCCGCAAGGACATGGACATGGCCGCGCGTGTCGCGCGCGCAGGCGATGATGCCGCAGGTGCCCTCGCCCGTGGGTGGGTCGACGGCGATGAGGGTGCGGGTGAAGGTTCTTAGCCCCTCCCCTTCAGGAGTTCGGCCCAGGTCGTCCCCCGGACGACCCAAGACGGGCCGAACTGGGTTGGGGTGGGGACTGTCCGCGAAAGCCGAGGCTGGGGAAGCGTTGGGACTCCCCACCCCAACCCCTCCCCTAAAGGAGGACGGGCTTTGCAGCATCCGACACGCCTCAATCATCTCAACCGTCCACAGCGCCCCGGCAGGCGGCAGGAGTTCGCCGTCGATTTCCTGTCGGCCCAGCCGGGTCCCTTCGTACAAGTCGCGGATCGTGTCCTTGTAGGCGTCCGAGACGTGCGGGTTGAGGTAGGTGTTGCCGCCGGTGGCGATGACGCCCCTTTGCTGTTTGATCCATTCCAGCACGGCCCCGGTTTTCGGCGTGGTGGTGACGAGGATGCGGGGGTGGGTGCCGAGGCGCAGGCCGAGTTGCAGCATGTCCCAGGTCTCCCTCGGTTTTTCCCATTTCGCCAGTTCGTCGCACCAGGCGATGTGGTGTTGCGGCCCGCGCAACTGGCCGGGCGAGGCGCCGGAGAACAGGGTCGCCTCTGCCCCGCCGACGAAGCGCAGCATCCGGCGGCTGGGCGACCAGTCGGCAATACGGTCGGCGGCGACGGCGATGAGGCCGCTTTCGCCCTCCACCATGATGCGGCGCGCCTCCTCCAGCGTGGCAGCGACGAGGGCAATGCGCAGCGTGCCATCGGCGCGGGCTTGCCGGGCGACCCATTCGGCGCCGGTGCGCGTCTTGCCGAAACCGCGCCCGGCCATGATCACCCAGGTCTGCCAGTCGCCGGGGGGCGTTTTCTGGCCGCCGTGCGCCCAGCTGGTGTCCCAGTCGTGCTCGACGGCCTGCGCTTCGGTTTCGATCAGGCTGGCAAGCAAGCGGCGGCGCTCGGGCGGCGTGAGGGTTGCGGCGATGACGGGGAAGCCTTGGGGGTCAAGATCGGTCATTCGGTGATCTCGTCCGGCGTGCCACGCACCGCGAGGATGGCGTCGACCTTTTTCATGATGCTGTCGCGAACCTCGTCGAGCGTGCGGATGCGCGCAGGCTGGCCGGATCGTTTGCCGATCTGCTTTGCCTCGGCGCGGTGGATGGCGAGGACGCGGATGGCGTCCGCCGCAGTCATCGGCGCGAGGGGTTGGCGCTTGGGGGGCTTTTCGGGGTCGCGCGGCTTGCGCGGTTCGACGGCGTCCGTGGCACCGCCGACGAGGGCGAGTTCGAGCCGGGCATAGCCAGCCTCGAGCGTGGCCTGCCACCGGGCGGCGAAATCGGCGCGCTCCTGACGAAAACGGTAGACTGTGTGCGGCCATGCGCCCGCGGCCTTGGCGGCGCGCTTCACATTGCAGGTTTCGCCCAGCACGTCGAAGAACCGTTCCTCCGCCTCGTCGGACCATTGCGCGCCGCGCGTGAACACGACGCGGGGGCGACCGTCGCTGCAGCGGCGGATACGGTGCCCGGCAGGGCGCGGGGTGTCGGGGGCAAAATCGCGGTCGCTCATGGGGGCGGACTCGTGCTGTTGAACGCTTGTTCGCTATATGTTCCATTCCGGTCCTTTGTCAAGGAAAAAGTAACCGATTGGGTTCATGCAGGGGTGAGCGCTGGTCGCTCGGCCCAGGTAGGAATGCCCTGGTGCCCGCTTTGTGCGTACCGGCTCCGCAACGGTTCGTCCCGCTCTGCGCTCTCGTTAACCGCTCAAACGCTGGTTCATCGGGACCGTTCATCGGAGTGAAAGGTATTTCCGAACACGCCGCGATGGAATTTCAAGGAGAACCGAAATGCCCGTCATTTCTAGACAGACCAAAATGATTGCCCTGATTGCCACGCTGGCCGTCCCCGCCTGGGGCAGCGTGTCAGCCCAACAGCAGGACGACCCCGCGCCCGTGCCGCAGATCACTGTCACCGGCACGCGCCCGCCCGCGCTCGCGGTGCTGCCCAAGGGCCCGGTGATCAAGGGTATGATTTCGGCGCGCAAGGGCAATCAGGTGCGGATCACGGTCGCCGGCGGTGCCAAGACGATCATTACCGTGTCCGATGAAACCAAAATCAGGTCGAGCGGCGGCTTTCTGGGCGCCAGCACCAAGGACCTGAGCGTGAACGACTTGCTGAACGGCCTGCCCGTCACGGTCGAGACCGCGCAATGGGAAAATGCCCTCGTCGCCAGCAAGATCACGCTGCAGAACAAGGACCTGAAGTTTGCGGCGATGATCCGCAACGGCACCGACCAGCGCTTCGACGAACAGACCGCCGCGACCGAGGCGCTGCGCAGCCGCGTCGCCGATATCGACAATTACAACGTCAAGGGCGTGACGAACGTGAACTTCGACACGGGCAAGTACCTGCTGTCGGCGCAGGCGAAGGCCGATCTGTGCAATGTCGCGACCCAGGCGCAGCAGACGAACAACGCCCTGTTGCTGGTCATCGGCTACACCGATTCGACGGGCAGCCAGGAATTCAACCAGACGCTCAGCGAAAAGCGCGCCACCGGCGTCGTCAACTACCTGCAGCAGGCCTGCCACTGGAAGCCGTATCGCATGCTGACCCCGACCGGGATGGCCGCCGCCGACCCGACCGCGGACAACAGCACGCCCGAGGGCAAGGCCCAGAATCGCAGAGTCGCGGTGAACATCATGGTCAGCAAGGCCGTCGACGGGATGGGCGACAGCGGGATGTAAGGCGTGCGGGGGCGGTTTGGCCCGCCCCTGCCCTTGCCCGCGCGCCGCGCACCCGTTAGCGGCGGCGCGCAATGTCCTTGACCACCCAAACCCTCCTGCTGCTCCCCGGTGACGGCATCGGCCCCGAAGTCTGTGCCGAGGTGCGCCGCGTTGCCGCCGCGCTGACGCCCGATATCGCCATCGACGCGCGGATCTATGGCGGCGCAAGTTACGATGCCCACGGCACGCCGCTGACCGATGACGTGCTCGCGTGCGCGCTGGCGAGCGATGCGGTGCTGCTGGGCGCCGTGGGTGGCCCGCAGTGGGCGGATGCACCGCGTCATCTGCGCCCCGAGGCAGGGCTGCTGAAGCTGCGCAAGGAGATGCAGGTTTTTGCGAACCTGCGCCCGGCATTGTGCTTCGACGCGCTGGCCGATGCGTCGACCCTGAAACGCGAGGTCGTCGCCGGGCTCGACATCATGATCGTGCGCGAGCTGACGGGCGGCGTCTATTTCGGCGAGCCGCGCGGGATCGAGACACTGCCCGACGGGCAGAAGCGCGGGTTCGATACGCAGGTCTATACGACCAGCGAGATCGAGCGGGTGTCGCGCGTGGCGTTCGAGCTGGCGCGGGGGCGCAGCAACCGGGTGACCAGCGCCGAGAAATCGAACGTCATGGAATCGGGCGTGCTGTGGCGCGAAGTCGTGACCGCCCTGCACGCGCGCGAATTCCCCGACGTGAAGCTGGACCATATGCTCGCCGACAATGCCGCGATGCAGATCGTCCGCGCGCCGACGCAATTCGACGTGCTGCTGACCGACAATCTGTTCGGCGACATCCTGTCCGACGCGGCAAGTCAGGCGACGGGGTCGCTCGGCATGTTGCCCTCGGCGGCGCTCGGCGAAAAGGGAAAACCCGGACTCTACGAGCCGATCCATGGCTCCGCCCCCGACATTGCAGGGCTTGGCGTGGCGAACCCGCTGGCGGCGATCCTGTCGTTCGAAATGGCGCTGCGCTGGTCGTTCGGTCGGGCGGAAACGGCGGACCGGTTGTTCGCCGCCGTGACGCAGGCGCTGGATGACGGGGCCCGTACGCGCGACATCGGCGGCACGCTGTCGACGGCGCAGATGGGCGATGCGGTGCTTGCCGCACTTTGACCGATTGCGGTTAACGGCTCCGCAAGACCTGTCAGCTACGATCCCCGGTGACCAGTCGCACGGGAATCCCAATGTACGAAGGACGGATCGAGCCAGCAGACCCCAACGCCGTCGACCGTGTCGCGCGGCAATGCGGTGTCGTCGCCGTTGGCTGTAGCGAAGCGGGGGGTGTCGTCGAGCAGGTCGCGGACAGCATTTCGGGGCAGATCGCGATCCTGAACGAGCTGCAGGCCGTCATGGCCTCGCTCGAAACTGACCAGCGGCAGGTGACCGACGCGACCGACGAAGCGCGTCTGCTCGCCGAATCAGCGCGTACCCGTCTGGCCGAGGGTGGGCGGACGATTGCCGCCTCGATCGAGGAGTTCGGCGAACTGACCGCGCTTGTCCTGCGCCTGGGGCAACAGATCAGCAGCTTTGCCACCGCCATGCAGCAGGTCCGCCGCACGGCGGACACCATCGACACCATCGCGCGCACGACCAATATGCTGGCGCTCAACGCCGCGATCGAGGCGGAACGCGCGGGCGATGCCGGGCGCACCTTTGCTGTGGTCGCCGCCGAAGTAAAAAAGCTTGCGCTCGATACCCGCGTCGCCACCGAAGAAATCGGTGCGACCATGGACTCGCTGACACGCGAAGGCGAAGGGTTCATGGCCGATCTGCAAGACGGCATGACCCGCAGCCGCGCCGCCGAAGCGAAATTCTCGCAAGTGACGCAAACCGTGGGCGACGTGACGCGGCTCGTCGATCAGGTCGACGCCCAGGCCGCCGACATCGCGCGCGCCACCAATTTGATTCATGACAGCGTGTGCCGCGTCGGCGACGAACTCGACGGCTTTTCGAGCGCCGCCGGCGCCAACAGCAGCTTGTTGGGGACTGCGCGCAGTTCGATGGTCGAGCTCGAGGGGCAAGCCAACGAGATGTTCGACACGATGGTCCATTCGGGCTTTGCGCTCGCCGACCAGCGGTTCGTGCAGATCGCGATTGCCGAGCGCGACAAGATTCTGGCACTCACCGAACAGGCGATTGCCGATGGCAGGCTAGATATGGCGACCATGTTCGACAGCGATTACCGCCCGATCCCGGGGTCGAACCCGGAACGCTTCGACTGCCGGTTCAACGCCTTTGCCGACATGTACTGGCGGCCCGAACTTGACCGTATCGGTGGGTCTGACCCCTATATCATCTCGACGGCGTGCACCGATCGCAACGGCTATCTGCCGACGCACACCAGCGAATACAGCCGCTCGCCGACCGGCAATCCCGATCACGACGCCGCCTTTTGCCGGAACCGCCGCATCCTGTTGGACGCGACCGACCTGATCGCCAAGACCAGCACCAAGCCGTTCCACGTGGCGGTCTATCGCCGCGAGAGCGAGGACGGCGGATTCCACGTGGTGCGGAACGTGTACGTGCCGTTTGTCGTCGGCGGGAAGCGCTGGGGCGACCTGGAGGTCGCGTACCGGGTGGATTGACGACCTATCCGATGAGTGAAAGATCGCTGGCAACCAGCAAAGGGTGTGCAGCGAGAATCGCGACCTGAATCTGGGCGATTCCGCCGACCCCATCGACATCGTAGAACAGCACGCCGGTCGCCGCATTGTAGATGATATGCTGATCGGCCGTTTGCGCTTTGGTGCCGGTGAAGAACGACGAGGGGGCGAGCGTTCCCAGCGGATTGGCAGCGAAGGCGGTGAAGGCGGATTTCGAAAGTGCGATTTTGTCCTCACCCGAGACAAAGTCGTTGATCGTGTCGGGCTGTGGCGTGCCGATGAAAAAATCGAGCACGAACGTGTCGGCCCCCGCCCCGCCGATCAGGATATCGCGTCCCAAGCCGCCGCGCAGGGTGTCGGCACCCTCACCACCGTCGAGCCGGTCGTTGCCCTCACCCCCGATCAACAGGTCGTTGCCGCCAAAGCCGAACAGATTGTCGTTGCCGAGACCGCCGTCGAGCGTGTTGGCAACCGCGTTGCCGCGCAGGCCATCGCCAAAAGCCGATCCCATCAGGTTTTCGATCGAAATCAGCGTGTCGCGGCCCTCCCATGTGCCTTGAGCAGCCGTAAGCGCAAGGTTGACGACGACGCCTCTGGCTGAATTGACGTAAGTTGCCGTATCGATCCCGGTGCCACCGTTGAGGATGTCGTTGCCCAACCCACCGGTGAGCATGTCGTTGCCGTCGTCGCCGATCAGATTGTCGTTGCCAGCGTTGCCGACGAGTGTGTCGTTGCCTGCGCCACCGTCCAGAACGTCATTCCCCGCGGATCCCGCCAGATAGTCGGCGCTGGACGATCCGGTAAGGGTAAAGACACTTGCCGTGGTGAACGGCGCGCCATAGCTTTCCTCGGGAGCGACGTGGATCGCTTCGACCGCGATATTGTTGAAACTGTTGCTGATGTCGATGTCAGGCTCGAGAGCCAGACCCGTCGCGCCGCCGGTAAAGGTATATGCATAGATGCCGTAATCGGCATCGATTACGCTGTTGGCGACGAACGTTACCGCGTTTGAGCCCGTGTCGCTAAGATCGATACCGGTGAAACTGCCCGCCGCGCCTTCGCCCTGGATCGTGTTCGTCTCAATTGCGAGCGGCCCCGTCAGCCCGTAGGCGATGATGCCAGACGACGAAGTGCCGCCGCCGCTGTAACCGAGTTCGTAGATCGTGTTGCCGATGATGCTGCCCTTGGCATTGCCGAACTGCACGCCGTTCTGCGCGATCAGGGCAGTTGCGCCGATGCCGGTAATCGTGTTGGCGGTCAGGTTGGTGGTCGCATCGACAACGAGGATGCCGGTCTTCTGGAAATCGTTGATCGTCGAACCGATCACGTCGACCGTGCTGCTGCCGGTGCCGTCGATCAGGATGCCCGATCCGTGCTGAAGCCCGAACAGGCCGCCGCCGACGCTGTTCGATACGTTCTTGACCGTGACGCCATCGATGATCCCGCTCGAATTGAGATAAGCGACGCCCGAAAGCTCGTCGCCGTTGCTGCCGGGCGTGCTATCGCCCGCAAACGCCCCGTCAACGGTGATGTTCTTTAGGACCACCGCGAGCGATCCGATGACGCTGACGACCGCGCCACGTTGTTGCCGAAGTGATCGGAGACGCCGTTGACCGCGAGTAGGTCAGGCGCCTTGACCTCGACCGTCGCGCCGTTTGCCGCTTCGATCCGGAGACCGAACTTACTGTTGATTGTCAACTGCTCGACATAGATTCCGCCGGCAATCAGGATCGTATCCATGGCCTCTGCAGCGTCGATCGCCGCTTGGATCGTTGCAAAACCGCCATTGCCGACCAGCAATGTCCGACCGGGTCTCGTCGAACCAATGCGCTCAATGTTGAGCAAAAAGTCGGTCCCATCGTTGCCCGCATCGACAAGCCAGCCTCCGCCCGATGCGGTAATGTTGGCTGTCGTTAACACCGTTTGGTAAAAGGCCGTGTCGATGCCGCCGCCGCCATTAAGCAAGTCATTACCGCTACCGCCGGTGATGAAATCGATTTCCGATCCGCCGGTTAGGATGTCGACGCCGTCACCACCGTTGATGCTGAGATTGCCTGAAACTGCCGAAAAGCCTGAAAAATCGAGCACATCATTTCCGCTTGTTCCGTTCAGTGTCCCGAACACCGTTTCGAAACCCGTGAAAACCGCTGATCCGACCGTGTTACCAAATTGCGCCGTGCCATTCTGACCAAAGTTCAGCGTGTCGGTGCCTGCTCCACCCTCGAACGATCCGGCAATAATTGTGTCGATGAAGACGTTATCGTCATCGCTGCCCATATCGACTGCACCGAACGATCCGCCGCTGTAGCGGAAGACGTCGTTTCCTTCGCCCATCTGGATCGTGCCGTTGATCGTACCGATGGTCACAATATTGTCATTGCCGCCGCCGGTCACGATGCCGCCGTTGATGGTACCGGTGCTCTGGTTGATGATCGTGTCGCCGAATGTGCCTGTGATGGCGATCGCCTCGCCGTTCGCACCAGTGATCGTGCCAGAGTTGGTGATGCTTACAGCTGCAAAGGCACCGCCCAGATTGCTGTCGTCGACGGTGATGGCGCGCTGGCTGCTGATGATCAGCCCCGAATTATTGATCGTGCCGCCGCCGATAGCGACCGCTTCGGTCAATCCGGCGCTTGAGGTGCCGAGGGCAGTTATGGTCCCCCCTGAATAGTTGAGGACGCGTCCCAATCCGTCGATATCGACCGCATCGCCATCGGTCGCCCCACCGGCATGACCGATGATCGTGCCAAGGTTGATGATCCGCGATTCCGTGTTCGGCGCAGTAGCGAGATTCACCCCGCTACCAAGCAGTCCGGTTATCGTTCCACTCGGCTGATTGTTGATTTGAACTGGCTGGGAGCCCGCGATACCGTGACGCGCCCCTTCAATCAGGCCTGAATTGCCGACACTCCCGCTGTTCGCCTGGAAATCGATTGCGTCGTTGCCGGTCGATGTGAGTTGCGCATTACGGCTGCGGATCGTGCCGTAGTTGCCGATGTCAGTGCCTTGGCCTGCCCGAATCGCGTCCGCGTCGGCGGACTCAATTACACCGGAGGACCGGTTGACTACAAACACTCTGCCCGTCGACTGCGAGTCGAGTTTCAAATCGTTGAGATCCAACGCCTGTCCCGCGCCGGTTGCCTTTATCGTTCCTGAGTTTTCGAGCACAAACACGCCCGTAAACAGCGTTTCTGCCGGAGCAGTCAGGCGGATCGCATCGTCTGTCGATTGTAGCGTCGCGCCCAGCCGGTTGACGAATGTAAAGCTCGCGAGATTGCTGTAATTCTGCAGGTCGAAACCTCGGTCGCCGGTCGACGTCATAGTCCCTGCATTGTCTACATAGCAGCTTCCGCCTGCGAGCGATTGCTGCAACCGAATGATATTGTTTTCAGCGGTGATGGTAGCAAAATAGTTGTTGCTCAACGCGATGCGAGCAGGTCCACCTGCGGTGCCGGTGGTATCGATCGCACGACCAGTGCTGGGCGCGATGATCCCGCTGTTAGTAATGAAAACGTTGGCGCCCGGCGTTGCCATGTTCCAGGTAACGGCGGGGCCAAATGGACGAAGTTCGCCGGCGGAGGTGATGAACAGCTGATCATCGCCCAGAATTGTTTGTGCAGTCGTCGATGTGTTCGAAATGGTTGTGACAGTCATGGCCAGCCCCCCGGACGCTCGGACCAAGCTCAACCGAATCGTCGTTAATGAAACGTGGCGCTCATCCGTGACATTGCTGTGACGCCATTATTGCCGAAGACATTGGCCGTAATGGCGCACAGGAATCGTTGCTCTGACTACCGGGAGGACGTCTCTGTGGCGCCGAGCTGTACGATGCTGCGGTTTCAATCGAACCGCGCAACGGACTGGGCAGCGTTATCCCTTCGCACCCTGACGCCGCGCCATGAACGCCAGACGCTCGAACAGCATCACGTCCTGCTCGTTCTTCAACAACGCGCCGTGCAGCGGCGGGATGGCCTTGCTGGGGTCGCGCGACTGGAGGACGTCGAGCGGCATGTCCTCGGCCAGCAGCAGTTTCAGCCAGTCGAGCAGCTCGCTGGTGCTCGGCTTTTTCTTGAGGCCAGGGACTTCGCGGACCTCGTAGAAAATATCCATCGCCTTGTTGACCAGGATTTTCTGGATGCCCGGGAAATGGACGTCGACGATCGCCTGCATCGTCGCGCGGTCGGGAAACTTGATGTAATGGAAGAAGCACCGGCGCAGAAACGCGTCGGGCAATTCCTTTTCATTGTTCGACGTGATGACGACGATGGGGCGTTCCTTGGCCGCGATCGTCTCGTGCGTTTCGTAGACGTCGAAGCTCATCCGGTCGAGTTCCTGCAACAGGTCGTTGGGGAATTCGATGTCGGCCTTGTCGATCTCGTCGATCAGCAGGACGGGCAGCTGCGGCGAGGTGAAGGCCTCCCACAATTTGCCCTTGCGGATATAATTGCGGATGTCGTGGACGCGCTCGTCGCCCAGCTGTCCGTCGCGCAGGCGCGCGACCGCATCATATTCGTAAAGCCCCTGATGCGCCTTGGTCGTCGATTTGACATGCCATTCGATCAGCGGCGCGTTGGCCGCGCGGGCGATTTCGTGCGCAAGGACAGTCTTGCCCGTCCCCGGCTCACCCTTCACCAGCAAGGGACGGCGCAGCGTGACCGCAGCATTGACCGCGACCTTCAGATCGTCGGTGGCGACATAATCGGCGGTTCCAGTAAACTTCATGACGCTGCCCTGCCCTTTGACGTGAACGTAAAGAGCAATGACGGGGTGCGCAGCGCGCCGCAAGGGGGAACGGCTGCTCCAATGCAATTGGGGTGTTGTTGCTATGGACCGTGGGACGCCGAATTTGCCCCCGCCGCCCTTGGGATCATCGCTGGCGTGGTCAGACGGTTGCGGTGACCGCCCCGCGACGCCGCAGCGCTGCGCCGGCCAGGCCGAAGCCGACAATCATCAGGCCCCAGGTCGCCGGTTCGGGAACCGCCGCGTTGACCGTGTAGGTCAGCGAACCGTTGAATGACCTGCCATTATTGGAGATCCCCTTGAACGCGTAGGATGCGCCACGGCTGTTCTTGATGGTCAGGTTGCTGTCCGACGCGACCGTGCTTCCTGGCGCTGAATTTGTGAAGCGGACCCCGGAACCCAATCCAAGATTATTGACCGTCTGCGTGATGTACAGGCCGTAAATCGAGTTCGCAGCAAGCGCCACATCGGCGATGTCGAATTCCACGATACCGCCCGGATCGGCAGAGACCGCGCCGAAGCCGACGACATTGCTGAAGCTGCCGAGCAACGTCCAGGCCGCCGGATTGGAAACATTGCCGCCGCCGGGAACGGGTACGGTGATGCTGTCGTTGATCGTTCCGGTCTTGTAATAGACCTGATAACTCGCCGTGCCGATGATATTGGCACCGAGGGATGTCAGAGTGAGCGCATTCCCGCCCGTCTGAACATCGAACATGACACCGTCGTTTTCGTTGCCGCCTAACTGGGGCGTGACCAGCGTTGTCGCCAACGCCGGGCTCGCGCAGGCAATCGCCGCGCTGACGAGGCAAAGTTCGAGTTTACGGTTCAGGATGCGCATCATTACCCCCAAGGTTTAGCCCCAACAAAAGAGACTGATGCTAGGCGATGTTTCGTGGGCGATACGAATGAAAATGTGACAATATTTGCCGGCACTGATCAGGAATGGGACAGTTGGCCGCTGTTCCGAGCGGTTAAATCAATGCTTCAGGAGCCGTGACGGGCCTTGGCGCGGACTTCGAGCAGGTCCCACAGGCCGCGATGCTGGGTCGCGATCTGTTGGACACCGAACAACATCGCCCGTTCCGTCGCCGGCGTGGTGCAGGCGACGCGGGCGATCTCTTGCAATTCTTCGGGATCGGCCAGGGTCATGTCACGGGACTCAATACCGAACCTTTTGGCCGCAACATCCAGCACCGGGCGGATCGCATGCCAGTCGTACGCCATCGCCAGCGCGGCACCGATCGCACAGCCCTGTCGGTCGGACTGGGCCAGCATTTCGATGGCGTGACGCTGGGCGATCACGCTGGCCTCCGTTTCGGCCTGACCCGGGGTGCTGGGGATCGGCCCGACGGCAACGACGAGCCGGGCCAGAAATTCGCGTTCCTGCGCAAACGAGTCGGCAATCTTGAACAGCGCGCGTCGCGCCGCGTCCGATGCCGTGCGCGCGCTGGCATGGTCGATGACGCCGGGATAGCGGCCATGCAGCATCGACAGATGGTGGATCGCATCGCCGGCATTGCGCGTGGCGTCGGCACTGTCGAGCGACAACAGGGTCCGGACATAGGGATGCGCGGCACTGGCCTCCCCCGTCACAAGGGTGGCAAACGTCGTCGCGGCATCGCTTTGAGCAAGCGTCACTGCAGACAGTTCGACCATCGACGACCTCTCACTCGATCCGTGTACCCACCGCACATGGACCACGTCCCCTAACTGAAGGGCGTAAAGACGTGGTTGAGACCGCGTTAGGCATTAGGGAAGGTTTGGCGGGAGGATTGCAACGCCGCCACCGATGAGGCAGTCCAGAACGCATGTTCCTGAACTTTCTCGATGAGCTGCGCGCCGCCGGTATTCCGGCGAGCCTGAAAGAACATCTCGTCCTGCTGGAGGCGCTCGACGGCGAGGTCATCGACCGGACACCCGAGGAATTCTATTATCTCGCGCGCGCCACTTATGTGAAGGACGAGGGGCTGATCGACCGGTTCGATCAGGTCTTTGCCAAGGTCTTCAAGGGCATTGCGACAACCTATGGCGAACAGGGTGCCGAGGTCCCCGCCGAGTGGCTGCGCGCGGTGGCCGAAAAATTCCTGACGCCCGAGGAAATGGCCGAGATCGAAAAGCTGGGGTCGTGGGAAGAACTGATGGAGACGCTTCAAAAGCGGCTCGACGAGCAGAAGGAACGCCACGAGGGCGGCAACAAGTGGATCGGGACCGGCGGCACCTCGCCGTTCGGCAACAGCGGGTACAATCCCGAAGGCGTGCGGATCGGCGGCGAATCGACGCATAAGCAGGCGGTGAAGGTCTGGGACAAGCGCGAGTTCAAGAACCTCGATTCGACCAAGGAGCTGGGCACCCGCAACATCAAGATCGCGCTGCGCCGGCTGCGCCGCTTTGCGCGCGAGGGGGCCGCCGACGAGCTCGATCTGGATGCCACGGTCAGCGGCACCGCGCGGCAGGGCTGGCTCGACATCCACATGCGGCCCGAACGGCACAATGCGGTCAAGCTGTTGCTGTTTCTCGACGTCGGCGGGTCGATGGATCCGCACATCAAGCTGTGCGAGGAATTGTTCAGCGCGGCGACCGCCGAGTTCAAGAACCTGGAATTCTTCTACTTCCACAATTGTCCGTACGAGGGCGTGTGGAAGGACAACCGGCGCCGCTTTGCCGAGCGGACGCCGACCTGGGACGTGCTGCACAAATACGGCCACGACTATAAGCTGATCTTCGTTGGGGACGCGTCGATGTCACCGTACGAGATTTCGCATCCCGGCGGGTCGGTCGAACATTTCAACGAGGAATCGGGCGTCGCGTGGATGCAGCGGCTGACCACGACCTATCCGGCAGCGGCGTGGCTGAATCCGGTGCCCGAAGCGCACTGGGGCTATTCGCAGTCGATCGCGCTGATGCGGGAGCTGATGAACGAGCGAATGTACCCGCTGTCGCTGACGGGTCTCGACGATGCGATGCGGACGCTGACGCGGAAGAACTGAGTTCAGATGAGCAGGAGCGAGCCGGCTTCGGTCTGGGCGCATTGCTCCGCCTTCATGCGGTAGGTTCGGGCGAGTTCAAGACGACGGGTGCGCGCCTGCGGCGTGATCGCCCGTTCGGCCGCTGCCCATTCCGTCGCTGCGCGCCGTTGATAATACCGATAATCCGATTCCATCGCCGCCCCCGAGATGTCGATGTCAATCTAAATACAGGGAGATGATTGAGACAACTCGGAGTCGAGTCAACCTCTCCGGTTAACCATCTTAGTTTAAGCGATAAATCGTAAACGAATCGTAAAGTTATCCACAAGGGCGCGACTCGACTCGGTGTAGGGGATGACGCACTGCCGCAATCTGCTATGCGCGGCGACGCTATGACCCATGCTTCACCCCTGCTCCGCTCGCTTCAAGACCGCGGTTATATTCACCAGGTGACCGATGCCGACGCGCTCGACGCGCTCGCCCGGAAACAGGTAGTGCCGGGGTATATCGGCTTCGATGCGACGGCGCCGTCGCTGCATGTCGGCAGCCTGATCCAGATCATGATGCTGCGCCGCCTGCAGCAAAGCGGGCACAAGCCCGTAGTGATCATGGGCGGCGGCACGACCAAGATCGGCGATCCGTCGGGCAAGGACGAATCGCGCAAGATCCTGACCAACGACGATATTGCCGCGAATATCGCGAGCATCCGCCGGGTGTTCGAACGGTTCCTGTCGTTCGGGGACGGGCCGACTGATGCGGTGATGATCGACAACGCCGACTGGCTCGACAAGCTGGAATATGTGCCCTTCCTGCGCGACGTCGGGCGGCATTTCACGATCAACCGGATGCTGACGTTCGATTCGGTGAAGCTGCGGCTGGAGCGCGAACAGCCGCTGACCTTCCTCGAATTCAACTACATGATCCTACAGGCGTACGACTTCCTGGAACTGTCGCGGCGCGTCGGGTGCCGGTTGCAGATGGGCGGCAGCGACCAGTGGGGGAATATCGTCAACGGGATCGAGCTGACCCGCCGCATCGATTCGACGCAGCTGTTCGGGCTGACCACGCCGCTGATCACCACGGCGGACGGCGGCAAGATGGGCAAGACGGCGAACGGCGCGGTGTGGCTGAACGCCGACGCGCTGCGCCCGTACGATTACTGGACCTTCTGGCGGAACACGCAGGACGGCGACGTCGGGCGGTTCCTGCGCCTGTTCACCGACCTGCCGCTGGACGAAATCGCGCGGCTCGCGGCGTTGCAGGGCGAAGAGCTGAACGACGCCAAGAAAGTGCTGGCCGATGCGGCGACGGCACTGGCGCACGGCGACGCGGTCAAGGGCGACGACCTGCCCACCCACGCGATTGCGACCGACGGCATCACGATCGTCGACGCACTGATCGCGCTGAAGTTCGCGAGCTCCAAGGGTGAGGCCCGCCGCCTGATCGCGGGCGGCGGCGCCCGGATCGACGGCGAGAAGGTGACCGACGAATCTGCAGTCATCGCACCGGGTGCGGAGCCGGTGAAAGTATCGGCCGGCAAGAAGCTGCACGGCCTGATCGTGGGGTGAAGGTAAACGCCGTTTAAACGCTGATTGTACACGGAAAAATTGTGCTGCAGGCGCGAAAACGTCGCCATGCAAACCGCCTCCTCCGAGCCGCTCGCCGCGCATGTCGCAAACGTCAACCGTCGCCGGTCGGCGCGTCAGGACATTCAGGCCGATACGTTGATGACCGACCGCGAAGGGCGGTTGTCGGGCGTGCGGCTGCTGAACCTGTCCGAGGACGGGTTCATGGCAGTGACCGACATGGATCAGTGCGAACGCGAGCCGATCCGCATCGACATGCCGATCGTCGGCTGGGTTCGGGCCGATATCGTATGGGTGCTGGGCGAGCGGATCGGCGCGGCATTCCGGGTGTCGCTGACCCCGCAGCAAATGGCCGCGATCGTCCGCGATGTCACGCGCGAAACGGACGATCTACCCCGCCCGCAGTAACCCCACGGCCGCATCGCGTTCGAACAAGTAAAGCGCCGTCCGCGCCGCCTGTCCGCGCGGCCCTTCCAGCCCGCCGTCGCGATCGACCAGCAAGCGCGCGTCGTCAGTGGCGGTCGCGATCATCGCGGTCATCTGTTCGATGCTGACCAGCCGGAAGCGTGCCTCGCCCGACTGGCGCGTCCCGAGCACTTCGCCGCCGCCGCGCAGGCGCAGGTCCTCTTCAGCGATGCGGAAGCCGTCATTCGTTTCGCGCATCAGCGCAAGGCGCGCGCGCGACGTTTCGGACAGGGCATTGCCGCGGAGGAGCAGGCAGACCGAGCGTTCGGCCCCCCGCCCTACCCGCCCGCGTAACTGGTGGAGCTGCGCCAGGCCGAAACGGTCGGCCTCCTCGATAACAATCAGCGAGGCGTTGGGGACATCGACGCCGACCTCGATCACGGTCGTCGCGACCAGCACCGACAGCGAACCGCTCGCAAAGGCGGCCATCACGGCGTCCTTATCCGGCGGCTTCATCCGCCCGTGGACCAGCCCGACGCGCTCCCCGAAGCGCAATTTCAGGCCCGCCGCGCGCGCTTCTGCGGCCGCACGGTCGCTGATCTCGCTTTCCTCGACCAACGGGCAAACCCAATAGGCCTGCTTGCCGTCGGCAATATGCCGACCGATACCCTCCACCACTTCGTCGAGCCGTTCGCCCGAGATGACGCGCGTTTCGACCGGCGTCCGACCGGGGGGCATTTCGTCGAGGCGGCTGACGTCCATTTCGCCATAGGTGGTCAAGGTCAGCGTGCGCGGGATGGGGGTGGCGGTCATCACCAGCAAATGCGGCGGCGTCTCTGCCTTGGCGGTTAACAGCATGCGTTGCGCGACGCCGAACCGGTGCTGCTCGTCGACCACGGCGAGGCCCAGCCGCCGGTAGCTCACCGCTTCCTGAAAGATTGCGTGCGTGCCGACGAGGATGTCGATGCTGCCGTCGGCAAGTCCCATCAGCGTCGCTTCTCGCGCCCGCCCCTTGTCGCGTCCGGTCAGCACCGCGATCCGCACATCCACACCCGCAAGCTGGCGCGAGAGCGTGTCGTAATGCTGGCGGGCGAGGATTTCGGTCGGCGCGAGCATCGCGGCCTGCGCGCCCGCCTCCACCGCGATCAGCATGGCGTTGAGTGCGACCAAAGTCTTGCCCGACCCGACGTCGCCCTGCAGCAGGCGCACCATCGGTGTCGCTTGCGCCATGTCGCCCTCGATCTCGCCGATCGTGCGCGTCTGCGCGCCCGTGGGTGCATAAGGGAGCCTGAGCGCCGAACGCAGCCGCCCGTCGCCCTTGAGCGGCGCGCCACGCCGCCGCCGCGTCGAGGCACGGACCAGCATCAGCGCAAGCTGATTGGCGAAAATCTCGTCATAGGCGAGCCGGTCGCGCGGGCGGGTGTCGTCCGGGTCGGTATGGGCGGTGGCAATCGCCTCATGCCATGACGGCCAGCCACGCGTCGCCAGCAAGCCGGGTTCGATCCATTCGGCGAGGTCCGGCGCGCGTTCCAGTGCCTGTGCCGCCAGCTGGTTGAGCTTCTTGCCCGTCAGCCCTTCCGACAGTGGATAGATGGCTTCGCGCAACGCCATCGCCTCATCCGGCCCGCCGATCTCGGGATGCACGATCTGCCGCATTTCGCCATAGAGTTCGAGCTTGCCCGAAACGAGGCGCGGTTCGCCCAGCGGCAACAGCTTTTTCGCATAGCCCGTGTTCGCGCCGAAATAGGTGAGGCTGATGTAATCGCCTGCCGCATCGACCGCATGCACATTCATCGGGCTGCGCGGACTGCGGCCGCCGCGATAGTCGACCGGCGTCACGACGATGGCGACCGTCTCGCCTGGCACGGCATCGTCGAGCCGTTCGACGCGGTGGCGCGTGACCGATCCGGTCGGCAGATGGAACAGCACATCGACCACGCGCGACAGGCCCAGCCGTTCGAGCGGCTTGGCGAGCGCAGGCCCCACGCCCTTCAGCACGTTCACTTCCGCGAACAACGGGTTGAGCAGATCGGGGCGCATGGCTAGGGGGTGCCTATCACGAAGTCGGCAGGCAATGAAAATGCCCGTCGGCCAATCGGCGTTTGCCGCGAACAAGGAAACACGAGTTGGACCGCGAAATCCGTATCAAGCGTCTGCGTTTTCGCAGCTGGCATCGCGGCACCAAGGAAGCGGACCTGATGGTCGGCGGATTCTTCGACCGGTTTTCCGACCAATGGGGGGAGACCGAAATCGCCTGGTACGAAATGCTGATGGACGAACAGGACGTAGATATCATGGCCTGGGCGACCGGCACCGCTCCCGCGCCGTCGCATATGGCCGGTCCGATGCTGACCGCGATGCAGCGGCTCGATTATATTCCGATTCCCGAATGACCGATATTTCACGGATTACACGCGCGGCGGGACCGCTGACGCTGGCGGGCGTGCCGACGGGGTTCCTGCCGTGGCTGATGACCGATCTTGCGCGGGCGGCGTCCAAGCGCGCCGTGTTCATCGCCACGGATGAGGCCGAAATGCGCGGCGTGGCGGATACCGCGCACTGGTTCGCGCCCGAGGTCCGCGTGCTGACGTTCCCGGCATGGGATTGCCTGCCCTACGACCGTGCCTCGCCATCGCTGCGCACCACGTCCGAACGCATGGCGACGCTGTCGGCGCTGCAGGACAAGGCGGACGGGCCGCAGTTGCTGGTCACGACCGTCAACGCGGCCTCGCAACGCACGCTGACGCCGTTCCGTCTGCGTCAGTTGGTGGCCAAACTCGCGCCGGGCGAGCGCATCGACCGGGACGATCTGGCCAAGTTGCTGCAGGCCAATGGCTATGTCCGCACCGAAACCGTGGCCGACGCGGGCGACTATGCCGTGCGCGGGAGCTTGGTTGATCTGTTTCCCAGCGGCATGGACCATGCGCTGCGCCTCGACTTCTTCGGAGACGAGATCGAAAGCATCCGCAGCTTCGACCCCGCCGATCAGCGCAGCATCGGACCCGTCGACAGCTTCACCCTGCTCCCTGCCTCCGAAAGCCTGCTCGACGAGGAATCGATCAAGCGATTCCGCAGCCGGTACCGCGAAACATTCGGCGCGACTGCGACCGGCGATCCGCTGTATCAGGCGGTCAGCGAGGGACGACGGCTGGCGGGCATGGACCACTGGCTGCCCCTTATCGAAGAGAAGCTCGCGACGTTCTTCGATCACATCGGCACCGACGACATCATCGTGCGCGATGCCGGGTCGCCGGGCGCCGTCGATGCGCGGTTCGAAGGGATCGCCGATTACCACGGCAATCGCGTCCGCGCCGCCTCAAGCGACCCCGGCAGCTACCGTCCGCTCGCTGCCGATGCGCTCTACCTGTCGCGCAAGGAATGGGACGGGCTGCTCGGCGAACGCCGCGCGCATCTCGTCACGCCATTTCACGAACCCGAATCCGCGACGGTCGTCGATTTCGGTATCGACGGCCCGCGCGATTTCGGTGCCGAGCGCAGCCGTTCCGAGAACGTCTATGAAGCGCTGACCGACTACCGGAAATCGCTCAAGAAGACCGGGCTCGTCCTCGCCAGCTATTCGGGCGGCTCGCGCCAACGGCTCGCCGGCCTCGTCGCCGACCATGGCCTGACCGAAATCGCGATGGCCGCGACCTGGCAGGAAGCACAGGGGCTGGCAGCGAAGGGCAAGGTCGCGCTCGCGGTCGTCCCGCTCGACCGTGGGTTCGTTGCCCCTGCCCTTGCGGTTGTCACCGAACAGGATCTGCTCGGCGACCGGCTCGTCCGCCGCGCCAAGCGCAAGAAGTCCGCCGATGCGTTCCTGTCCGAACTGGCGACGATGTCGCCGGGCGATTTCATGGTTCACCGCGACCACGGCATCGGCCGGTTCGAGGGGCTGACCTCGATCCCGGTCGGCAAGTCGCCGCACGATTGCGTGCAACTGACCTATGCGGGCGGCGACAAATTGTTCGTGCCCGTCGAGAACATCGACGTCCTGTCGCGCTATGGCAGCGAGAGCGACGGGGTCACGCTCGACCGCCTCGGCGGTGAAGCCTGGCAGCGCCGCAAGTCGAAGATGAAGGACCGCATCCGCGAAATCGCAGGTGAGCTGATCCTGGTGGCTGCCGAACGTGCGCTGCGGCCCGCTGACGTCATGACGCCCGATGGCGCGTACAATGAATTCGTCGACCGTTTCCCCTATCAGGAAACCGACGATCAGGACCGCGCGATTGCCGATGTCATCGACGATCTGGGTGCAGGCAAGCCGATGGACCGGCTGGTCTGCGGCGATGTCGGCTTCGGCAAGACCGAAGTGGCGCTGCGTGCCGCGTTTGTCGCCGCCATGGCCGGGCAGCAGGTTGCGGTGGTGTGCCCGACCACGCTGCTCGCGCGCCAGCACTACAAGACGTTCGTCGAACGCTATCAGGGCTTTCCGTTGAAGATCGGTCGCCTGTCACGGCTGGTCGCGCCGAAGGAAGCAAGCGAGACTCGAGCCGGGATTACTGACGGCACGCTCGATATCGTCATCGGCACGCACGCGATTCTGGCGAAGTCGGTCGAGTTCAAACGGCTCGGCCTCGTCATCGTCGACGAGGAACAGCGTTTCGGCGTGACGCACAAGGAGCGGCTGAAGGCGCTCAAGACCGATGTGCACATGCTGACGCTGACTGCGACGCCGATCCCGCGTACCTTGCAGATGGCGATGTCGGGCCTGCGCGAGCTGTCGGTGATCCAGACGCCGCCGGTGGATCGCCTCGCGGTGCGCACTTACGTCATCCCCTGGGATCCGGTCGTGCTGCGCGAGGCGTTGCTGCGCGAACATTATCGTGGCGGACAGAGCTTCTTCGTCGTGCCGCGCATCGCCGACCTGCCCGACATCGAGGAATTCCTGTCGAAGGAAGTCCCCGAGATCAAAGCCGTCACCGCGCACGGCCAGATGTCGCCGACCGAAGTCGAAGACCGCATGTCGGCGTTCTACGACCGCAAATACGATGTGCTGCTGTCGACGACGATCGTCGAAAGCGGGCTCGATATTCCGAGCGCGAATACGATGATTATCCACCGCGCCGACCGGTTCGGGCTGGCGCAGCTTTATCAGCTGCGCGGGCGCGTGGGCCGCGCCAAGACCCGCGCCTATGCCTATTTCACGACCGCGGCGAACCGGTCGATGACCGAGGGCGCCGAGAAACGCCTGAAAGTGCTGAGCGATCTCGACAGCCTGGGTGCCGGGTTCCAGCTCGCCTCGCACGACCTCGATATTCGGGGAGCCGGCAATCTCCTCGGCGACGAACAGTCGGGGCATATCCGCGAAGTCGGCTTCGAACTCTACCAGTCGATGCTCGAGGAGGCGATCATGGAGGCGAAAGCGGGTGGCATCGTCGCCGCGCGCAAGGCCGATCTGTCGCCGCAGATCACCGTCGACGCCCCGATCCTCATTCCGGAGGATTACGTCCCTGACCTCGACCTGCGCATGTCGCTCTATCGCCGGATCAACGAGTTCGACGAGGCGGAACGGATCGAAGCGTTTGGCGCAGAACTGATCGACCGTTTCGGTCCCCTGCCCGATGCGACCGAGAATTTGCTGACGCTGATGTCGATCAAGCTCAACGCCCGCGACGCGCATATCGCGAAGATCGACGTGGGCGCAAAGGGCGCGCTGGTGAGCTTCTGGAACGACAGCTTTCCGAATATCCCGGGGCTGCTCGGCTATGTCGACCGGTTGAAGGGGACCGCCAAGCTTCGCCCCGACAACAAGCTGAGCATCATGCGCGAATGGGACACGCCCAAGGCACGGCTGAACGGCGCACTGCAATTGTCGAAGGGGTTGGCGAAGATCGCGGGTTAGCTGCTCTTATGCGTTGGCGCGCCCTGTAACGGCGGCCAGATCAGCAGGGCGAGCAGGTCGTCCACACTGACGGCCTCGGCAAACAGGAAGCCTTGCCAGTAATTGCAGCCCTCGGCGGCAAGCAGTGAAAGCTGTTCCTCCGTCTCAATTCCTTCCGCGACCACGGCGAGACCCAGCGAACGGGCCATGTCGATCACGCCACGCACCACGATGCGGTCGCGCGTGGTGCCGGCGATGTCCTGTGCCAGACCTTTGTCGATCTTCAGGTAATCGAGCGGGAGCGCCTTCAGCCACGCAAGGCTCGAATAGCCGGTGCCGAAATCGTCGATGGCAACCCGCACACCGCCGGCGCGCAGGGTCGCAAAGACGTCGGCGGCGCGTTCCAGATTGTCGATCAGGCCGCTCTCGGTGATTTCGACCGTCAGCCGCTTGCGCGGAAAGCCCGAGGCGTCGACCATCGCCAGAAACGCTTCGGCACACCCGTCCTGCGCAATATCGGTCGCGGTGAGGTTGATCGACAGTCGCTGGGCGACCAATCCCGGGGGCCAGGCGGCAGCGATGGTCAGCGCACGGTGCTGCACATGCTGCGACAGGGTCAGCAGATAATCTGACCGCTCGGCCACCGAGAACAGGGTCGACGCGCCCAAATCGCCATGCACGGGATGCCGCCAGCGCGCGAGGGCCTCTGCACCGACCATCCGACCCGACGACACTTCGATCTGGGGTTGGAACAGCAGTTCGATCTCGCCTTCGTCGAGGGCGCGGCGCAGATCGGATTCGAGGCTGGCATCGAACAGCGCCGCCCCGTCTTCTTCCGCGCCGATCGCATGGATGGGCGACACGTCCGACATGCGCGCCTCCGACAGCGCAAGGCTGGCGCGGCGGAGCAAGCCGACCGAATCCTCGGCAATCGCGCTTTCCACGACCCCGATGCGACAGCCGATGGCGACGATCTGTCCGCCGATCATGAACGGCCGGTCGATCCGGGTGCAGATGTCGGTTGCCAGCGCCACACCCCTGCCCGGCGGCACGACGACGGCAAACTCGGCACCCGATACGCGCGCGATCGTCGCTGTCGGATCGACCTCGCGCACCGCCCCTGAAATGCGCTGCGCAACGGCGCCGAGCAATTCGTCGCCCACTTCGCGCCCGTAGGCGGCATTGACCGATTCGAAGCGTGTGGCGGCAACCAGCAGCGCCGACACCCGGCCCGCTTTCAACCGCCGATCGATCTCGCCGGTGGCCTTCGCGCCCTCCAGGATCACACCGCCCGCGACTTGCGAGGCGGCACGCCCCTGCACGACCGACCCAACGATCAGCCGCACTGCCTGGGTCAGTTCGACCTGCGGGAACGGGCTCGTCAGATAGTGTGTGGCGCCCGCATCGATGGCGGCGGTAATCCATTTGATGTCGCGCCCCGGCACGATAGCGAGCACCAGCGCCTGCCCCGCCAGTTCACGAATCGCGGCGAGCGCAGAAATGCCGTCGTCGCGCAGATCGACGATAACGCCCGCCGCGCCCGTTTCGCGCACGCGGTCGAGCGGGTTGTCGAAGCCGCGCGCACCGACGACGTTCCACCCGCTGCGCGACAGCGCGGTCACGAGCGCATTGCGATTGACGCTCGACATCGCCAGCACGGTCGGCCGGGTCGGATCGGTTGGGGCGTGGGTCAGAGTCTCTCCCTTAACAATTGTTACGGTAGCCGCGCCGCTTGTCGCGCGCCAAGGGTAAATGTAACAGGCACAGGAACATGGCAGACACGAGCACGCAGGCCGCTACGGCAATGCACGACGGCCTGGGTCGCCGGATCGACTATGTGCGCCTCTCACTGACCGACCGCTGCGATCTGCGCTGCCGGTATTGCATGGCCGAAGAAATGGTTTTCCTGCCGCGCAGCGAGGTGCTGACGCTGGAGGAAATCGCCGAGCTGGCGCGACGGTTCGTCGCGCGCGGCGTAACGCGCATTCGCCTGACCGGCGGGGAACCGCTTGCCCGACGCGGCGCGGTAGATGTGGCGCATGAGATCGGCAACCTGATCGGGCGCGGTCTCGACGAACTGACGCTGACGACCAATGCCACGCGACTGGCCGAGCATGCAGCAGGCCTGTGGGAAGCCGGCATCCGGCGGATCAACGTCAGCCTGGATACACTCGACGCCGACCGGTTTCGCCATATTACGCGCACCGGCGACCTGGCACGGGTCTTGGGCGGGATCGAGGCCGGGCGCGCGCAGGGGTTTGCGATCAAGGTCAACATGGTCGCGCTCAAAGGGCTGAACGACGACGAGATCGTGCCGATGCTGCGCTGGTGCGGGACGCGCGGGTTCGGGCTGTCGCTGATCGAGACGATGCCGCTAGGCCAGATCGACGACGACCGCGAGAACCGGTTTTTCCCACTGACCGAAGCGCAGACGCGGATCGAGGCCGAATATGCCTTGGTGCCCAGCACCCAGCGGACGGGTGGACCCGCGCGTTACTGGCAAGTGCCGGAACTCGGCGTGACACTCGGCCTGATCTCCCCCCTGACCCGTAATTTCTGCGACAGCTGCAATCGTATTCGCGTGTCGGCGGCGGGGCAGCTTTATATGTGCCTGGGCCATGAGGATAATGTCGATCTGCGCGCGGCACTTCGTTCGGGCGACGATCATGCGCTGGATGCCGCCATCGATCGCGCCCTGCGCCTGAAGCCGGCACGGCATGAGTTCGATCTCGCCACCCCCGCCACCGCCCGGCACATGAGTGTGACCGGCGGATGAAAGCCGAACCGAAGCGCGCGTTGCTCGTCTCGCCGACCGATGCCGCGCAGGACGCCGCCGTGCGCATGAAGGAACGCCGCGACTGGGTGGAACTCGATCAGGCCGAAATGGTGGTCGCGCTCGGCGGCGACGGGTTCATGCTGCAGGTGCTGCACCAGATGCTCGAACGGCGGCGCATCCTGCCGGTATTCGGTATGAACCTGGGCACGGTCGGCTTCCTGATGAACGAGTGGCGCGACAAAAGGCTCGACGAGCGAATCGACGGCGCAAAGCTGTTCAACGTGACGCCACTGAAGATGGAAGCCACGACGATCGACGGCGAGCAGATTACCCTTCCCGCGATCAACGAAGTCTCCCTGCTCCGCGAAACCCGCCAGACCGCAAAGCTTGAAGTCAGCGTCAACGACCGGGTCGTTATCCCCGAGCTCGTCTGCGACGGCGTGCTGGTCGCGACCCCGGCGGGATCGACGGCCTATAACCTGTCGGCACAGGGGCCGATCCTGCCGCTCGGCTCCGCGATGCTCGCGTTGACTCCGATCAGCCCGTTTCGCCCGCGTCGCTGGCGGGGTGCGATCCTGACCGAAAGCGCGCGAATCTCGTTCCGCGTACTCGATGCGATCAAGCGCCCGGTGTCCGCCGTCGCCGACCAGCGCGAAGTCCGCGATGTAGCGACGATCCACGTCTCGATCGATAAGAGCCAGACGCTGAAGCTGTTGTTCGACCCCGAACACGCGCTCGACGACCGCATCGTCATGGAACAGTTCGCCACTTGATTTCCGCGGCTTGCAAAGCCGCGCTGCGTCGTTATACGCCCGCTCTCCGCAGCGGTATTCCCTGATAGCTCAGCGGTAGAGCATTCGACTGTTAATCGAATGGCCGTAGGTTCGAATCCTACTCAGGGAGCCACCGCGCAGCGCGCACGAAAATAGCGAAGCTATTTGCGAGACGCGCAAGCGCGGCCGGCGTTAGCGGAGCTCAACGACCGACGGCGCGGCTTGCCGCGACACGACGCAGGCCACCCATCCGATGCCCGACCAATTCTACGTCTCGATCACCGGCCTCCGCCTCAAGGGGCCGTTAGCTGCCCCTCGCTTCTGGTGGCACGCGTTGCGTTCGATGGCGCAGGCGCGATCGGCACCGGGGAATATCAGCGTGGATGCGCGCAATATCGATGGCGTCCAGCATACCCTCACCGTCTGGACCGACGAAGCGGCCATGCGTGCCTATCTGGTCGCAGGTGCCCATATGCAGGCGATGCGCGCTTTCCGACGGATCGCGACGGGCAAGACCATCGGCTTTATGGCGTCCGCCGTGCCGTCATGGGCAGAAGCGCGCGCAGTGTGGGACGAGCGCGGCCGCGACGCGTAACGCCTAAGCCGCCTTCTGGACCGCCACCGGGTTGGTGAACCGCATCGTCCCGTCGTCGATCTTGCCGAAACGCAGCGTCATCAGGTCGAGCGCGTAGTTCTGGTTGAGCTTCCACGGTGCCTTCGCACCCTGTTTCGGCAGGATGTCGAGCGCGCGCTGCACATAGCCGCTGCTGAAATCGAGATAGGGTTCCTCGCTCATCGCCGGATCGGTGCGCACCGGCGTCGCGATCTTCACGCCGCGCTTGTCCATATAGTTCAGCGTGCGGCAGACGAATTCGGACGTCAGATCGGCTTTAAGCGTCCAGGACGCATTGGTGTAGCCGAATGCGAACGCCGCATTGGGGACATCGCTCAGCATCATGCCCTTGTAGGTCAGTTCCTTCGACGGATCGACGGCACGGCCATCGACCGAGACCTGAACGCTGCCGAGGATGTTGAGCTTCAGCCCCGTCGCCGTGACGACGATGTCGGCGGGCAAAGTCTTGCCCGACGTCAGCTCGATCCCCTCAGACGTGAATCGCGCGATATGGTCGGTCACAACCGAGGATTTGCCTTCGCGCAGCGATGCGAACAGGTCGGCGTCGGGGACGAGGCACAGTCGCTGATCCCAGGGGTTATAGCTCGGCGTGAAATGGGTGCCGACGTCATAATCGGGGCCCAGCTCGGCGGTGACCATGCCGATCAGGCGTTCCTTGACCTTGGCGGGCGATTTGCGCGCCATACGAAAGAAGAACATGCCGAACAGCACGTTTTTCCAACGCGTGGCGGCATAGGCGGCTTTCGCCGGCAGCAGGCGGCGCAAGCGGTTGGCAATACCATCTTCGCCAGGTCGCGAGACGACATAGGTGGGTGAGCGTTGCAGCATGGTCACGTGCGCCGCGGTCCGCGCCATTTCCGGAACGATCGTGACGGCGGTTGCGCCGCTGCCAATGACGACGACCTGCTTGTCCGCATAATCGAGGTCGTCGGGCCAGAATTGGGGGTGGACGAACTTTCCCTTGAAGGCTTCCTCGCCGTCCCACTTCGGCCGATAGGCTTCGTCGTAGCTGTAATAGCCGGAACAGAAAAAGAGGAACGAGGTGGTCATTTCGACCCTCTGTCCATCGTGTTCGGCCGTAACCGTCCACAGCGCCTCGACCGACGACCAGCTGGCGGAAACGACGCGGTGGTGAAAACGGATGTGCCGGTCGATTCCCGCCTCGCGCGCCGTGTCGCGGACATATTGGCGGATCGACGGGCCATCGGCGATGGCCTTGGCCGCCGTCCAGGGGCGGAACCGATAGCCGAGCGTGTGCATGTCGCTGTCCGACCGTATGCCGGGATAGCGGAACAAGTCCCACGTGCCGCCGATGGCATTGCGCGCCTCGAGGATGGTGTAGCTCTTGCCCGGACAGCGGTCCTGCAGATGCCAGGCGGCGCCGATGCCCGACAAGCCGGCCCCGACGATCAAGACGTCTACATGTTCCACGTCGCTCTCCTTTATTGACAGCAATGTCAGTCCGATTGACGCGCACGTCAACCGCTAAAGGTTTTCCACAGCAACTGGCCCGAGACATAGAGGATCAGCACGCCGGTCGCGCGCCGCACCGCAGGTTCGCTGAACAGGCGAATTCCCGCATGGCTGCCGATCTGCCCGCCGACAAGAACGGCGAGGAGGAGCGGCCAGAAATGGACCAGGCTGGTCAGACCGCTGGTGCCGAGCTTGGTCAACTGTCCGGCGAGCCCCGCAATCGAATTGACGAGGATGAAGACGCTGGCGGTCGCCGCGATCTGGCGCGGGTTCGCCCAGCGCATCAGATGCTGGAGCGGCGACAGGAAGATGCCGCCGCCGATCCCGACGAGGCCGGAAAGATAGCCCACGGCACCGCCGAGTGCCGCATCGGTTGCCGTGGTGGTCTGGCGGAGATTTTCCGTAGCTCGTGTCCGCTGGAACAGCAGAAGCAGCCCGGCCACGAATAGACTAACCCCGAGGACCGCAATAAAGGTCGCCTGCTTGATCGGCGTCAGGCCCCCGAGATAAGCGAGCGGTGCCGAAACGATGACCAGCGGCAACACGCGCCGCCAAGGCACAAGGCCGGCCCGCGCAAAGCGGATCGTGCCGCCGGTCACCACAACGATGTTACACAGCGGTGCAACCACCGGCACAAGGTGCGCGCTGACCCCGGCGAGGGCCAGCAGGGCAATGTACGTCGATCCACCGCCGAAACCCACGCTCGCGTAGAGCAACGCGGTGAGGAAGAAGGCGGCGGCGAGGAAGGTCACGCGAGGCTCAGATTACAGCGCGCCATGGCAATGCTTGTACTTCTTCCCTGACCCGCAAGGGCATGCCGCGTTGCGGCTGACCTGCCCGGCCCATCCCGCCGGATCGCTGCCGAGCTGAACCGCCGCGGTCGCAGGTGCCATAGTCAGCGTCCCAGCGCCGCCGCCGGTGTAGTCGGCAAAGGCGTTAGTTTCGGGCCAGCCGCCGCCCGCTTCGGGAAAGGCGTCGAGGTTGGTGAAGATGTCGGGCATCTGCGGCAGTTCGGGCGGGGCCATGAACTGGGCGTGGGCGAGCAACTTTGTCACATCTTCGCGGATCGCCTGCAGCATGCGTTCGAACAGCGCGAACGCCTCCTGCTTGTATTCGTTGATCGGCGTCTTCTGCGCATAGGCGCGCAGGTGGATGACCTGACGCAGCGCATCGAGCGTCGACAGATGTTCCTTCCAATGGTGATCGAGGTTTTGGAGCAGCACGCTCTTTTCGACCGTGCCCCAGGTGTCCTTGCCGATTTCCTCGATCTTGGCCGCGATGGTGGCATCCGCCGCTTCCTGAAGCCGGGTTTCGAGGACTTCGGGATCAATCCCCTCTTCCTGGACCCAGTTGGCATAGGGCAGATCGAGCCCGAAAGTCTCAAGCGTCCGCTCGCTCAGCATCGCGATGTTCCACTGCTCGGGATAGGTGTTCGGCGGGCAGGCGTCGGCGATCAGGCCGTTGACTGTTTCCGCGCGCATATCGGCAACGACATCATCGACTGTTTCCGAATCCATGATGTCGGCGCGCTGTTCGTAAACAACCTTGCGCTGGTCGTTCATGACGTCGTCGTATTCGACGACCTGCTTGCGAATGTCGTAGTTGCGCGCCTCCACCTTTTTCTGCGCGGTTTCGATGGCTTTCGACATCCAGCGCGACGGGGGCAGTGCCTCGCCGTCCTCCAGATTGGCGCGCATCATCTTGGCAAACATCGTGTCGGGGCCGAAGATGCGCAGCAATTCGTCGTCGAGGCTCAGGTAGAAGCGCGACAGGCCGGGGTCGCCCTGACGGCCGGAACGACCGCGCAGCTGGTTGTCGATACGACGGCTTTCATGGCGTTCGGTGCCGAGGACGAACAGGCCGCCGGCCGCGATGACCTTGGCCTTGTTCTCGGCAACTTCGGCCTTGATCTTCGCGATGGCGGCGTCGCGTTCCGGCCCCTCGGGCATATCGGCAAGCTCTTCCTCGACGCGAAACTCAACGTTGCCGCCGAGCTGAATGTCGGTGCCGCGACCGGCCATATTCGTTGCGATTGTAACCGCGCCGATGCTGCCTGCCTGTGCGACGATGTGCGCCTCTCTCTCGTGGAAGCGCGCGTTCAGCACATTATGCGCGACTCCCTCTTCGGTCAGGAATTCGCTGAGCAGCTCCGACTTTTCGATCGAAACCGTGCCGACCAGTACCGGCTGACCCTTGGCTGATTGTTCTGCAATCGCCTTGGCAATGCCGCGGAACTTGTCGTTGGTATCCTTGTAGAACGTGTCCTCCTCATCGACGCGCGCCACGGCGACGTTCGTTGGGATGGTGACGACATTCATCTTGTAGATCTGGTGGAATTCGGCCGCTTCGGTGGCGGCCGTGCCGGTCATGCCGCCCAGTTTGGGATACATGCGGAAGTAATTCTGGAACGTGATCGAGGCCATGGTCTGGTTCTCGGGCTCGATCTCGACGCCTTCCTTGGCCTCGACCGCCTGATGCAAACCGTCGGACCAGCGGCGGCCGTCCATCATGCGACCGGTGAACTCGTCGATGATGACGACCTTGCCGTCCTTCACGATATAGTCGGTGTCCTTGCGGAACATGACGTTGGCGCGCAACGACTGGTTCAGGTGATGGACGACCTGCGTATTTTCGAAGTCGTAGAGGTTGGTCCCCTCAAGCAGGCCCGCATCCTCGAGCATCCGCTCCATCTTTTCGGTGCCGTCCTCGGTTAGGATCACCGACTTCTGCTTTTCGTCGAGCTCGTAATCCTCGGGGACCAGCTTCTTCACGATGGCGTCGACCTGCAGATACAGTTCGGACTTGTCGTCAGTCGGGCCGGAAATGATCAGCGGCGTCCGCGCTTCGTCAATCAGGACCGAATCGACCTCGTCGACGACCGCGAAATTGAAAGGCCGCTGCGTCATATCAGCGCGGTCGTACTTCATATTGTCGCGCAGATAGTCGAAACCGAATTCGTTGTTGGTGCCGTAGGTGATGTCCGACGCATAGGCATCGCGACGCTCCTGATCGCCGATGTTGGGCACGATGACGCCCACGCTGAGGCCTAGGAATTTATACACCTGGCCCATCCATTCCGCGTCGCGACGAGCCAGGTAATCATTGACCGTCACGACGTGCACGCCGGTCCCGGGCAGCGCATTGAGATAGGTCGCAAGCGTCGCCACCAGCGTCTTGCCTTCGCCTGTCCGCATTTCGGCGATTTCGCCGCGATGCAGGACGATGCCGCCGATCATCTGGACGTCATAGTGGCGCTGGCCCAGCACGCGCTTGGCCGCTTCGCGCACGGTCGCGAACGCTTCGGGCAACAGATCGTCGAGCGTGGCGCCCTCGGCCAGCCGCGCGCGAAACAGCACCGTCTGGTTTGCAAGTTCGGCGTCGGTCATCGCCGAAATCGCGGGTTCGAAGCTCGCGATTTTGGCAACGATGCCGCCCAGGGATTTGACGTAACGATCATTCGACGAGCCGAAAATGGCCTTGGCAATGCCGCCCAGCATAGGAAATTCCTGTAATAATAAGGAGAACCCGGCACGCGGCACGGGCAAGAGAAATCAGCGAAAAAGGCGCGCTAAAACCTAGACGCGCAACCGCTGTGCATAGAGCGGCACCGTCCGTGCGGGCGCACCATCGAGCGCGGCGGCAACGAAGTTGACACGGTCCAGAACACCCGATTTGTGCGGCGGTACAACCGCGATACGCGGTGCCTGTCGCTCGGCGCGGACGCTCGCCGTCGCCGTCAGCTCGCATGCCGGACGCACGGCCGCCGCAGCAGGCGTGCCGACCCCGACCATGGCGGTCAGGAAGGCCGAAAGGAGCAGGAGCAAACGCATCGTTGTGCGCATGTAATAGCGCGCGGCGCTTTCGTCCACCTTAACAGTCTGAGAATTGAACATATCGGCACACGCCCAAGCCAACGAATTTCGACCGCCGCAAGGAAGGCGTCTTATTTGTCCACCCAACTGAATCTGCCGCTCCAGATCGCGGCTATTGGTTTTCCGGATTTGTCTTCCGCAGGCTTAAAACGCGCACGAATCAGAAGCAATTGACAGGTATGCTTGTCGAGCAACTCCCATCCCGACGAGATATCAATATTACACGCCACCGGGCATCCTCTGTCTGATATCTCAAGGGTGAAGCTGACCTTCCCTTGCATCTTATTACGCCGTGCAATTTCTGGGTAATCTGAGTTTTTCACCCACTGGCGCGGGGGCCCGCCAATCTCACATTCCTGCGGCGTCCCAGCCTCAAGCTCGATTCGTTGCGTTCTTGATGTGGTTTCAGGAGGCAAGGCCGCTTGCGAAAGGAGTAGTGCGAGAAACATTGCCTATTTCACCAGAAGTCCAGAAAGGTAAGCAGGTTATTATTAGAGGTTCAATGTGTCGATATCTACTCGCTCTCCCCTCGCCACGCCTTTCCCCACCATGCCGCCCATCGCCGGCGTCTCCATCCGCGTCGCGCGCGCGGGGTACAAGGATTGGGGGCGATGCGACCTTACCTTTGCCGAACTCACTCCGGGCACCGCCGTCGGGGGCGTCACAACGCAGAGCAAATGCCCGTCGCCCGAAGTCGAATGGTGTCGCGCGGCGTTGACGCTGGGGTCGGCGCGGGCGCTGGTCGTCAATGCGGGCAATGCCAATGCGTTTACAGGCAATCGGGGGCGGGCCGCGGTGGAAGCGATTGCAGCACGGGTCGCGGGGCATCTGGGGTGTCAGCCATCGGACGTGTTCGTCGCCTCGACCGGCGTGATCGGGGTGCCGTTGCCGATCCCCAAGGCTGAGGCAGGCCTCGACGCGGCGTTCGTCGCCCCCCCCGCGAGTTGGGAGGAAGCGACCAATACCATCGGTACGACCGACACCTTTCCGAAAGCGGCGATGACGACCGCCATCGTCGATGGCCGCACAGTGACTTTGGTCGGTTTCATCAAGGGCAGCGGCATGATCGCGCCCGATATGGCGACGATGCTGGGGTTCATTTTCACCGAAGCCGCCGTCGAGCCGGCGTTCCTTCAAACGATGCTGAGTGCCGCGAACCGCACGACTTTCAACTGCATCACGGTGGACAGCGATATGTCGACGAGCGACACGGTGCTGGCGTTCGCGACAGGCAAGGCGGGCAATGCGCCGCTGACCGGATTCGATGACGCAGGCGCGGATGCGTTTCAGGCAGCACTGACCGACCTGTGCCGCCAGCTTGCGCACCTGGTCGTCCGCGACGGCGAAGGGGCGACCAAGTTCATCGAAGTGCGCGTGACCGGCGCGGAGAACGACGCCAGCGCGCACCGCATTGCGCTCAGCATCGCCAATTCGCCGCTGGTGAAAACCGCCATCGCGGGCGAGGACGCCAATTGGGGCCGCGTCGTGATGGCAGTCGGCAAGGCGGGTGAGCCCGCAGACCGTGACAAACTCTCGATCAGCTTCGGCGGCGTGGAAGTGGCCCGTGAGGGGCTGGTGGTCGATGGGTATGACGAAGCCCCGGTCGCGACGCATCTGAAAGGCTCGGACATCGACATCGCGGTCGATCTCGGACTAGAATCAGGCCGCGCGACCGTGTGGACGTGCGACCTGACGCATGGCTATATTTCGATCAACGCGGACTATCGCAGCTGATTTCTGCGTCACCCTGAACTTGTTTCAGGGTCCACTTCTCCGCCGACACCGTCGTTCCTGTGGACAGGTGGATGCTGAAACAGGTTCAGCATGACGGTGTTGTTAGGCGAGTTCGCTCTCGAGCCAAGCCTTCAGTTGCGATTTCGGCGCTGCACCAACCTTCGTCGCAGCCGGTTGGCCATTCTTGAACAGGATCATCGTCGGGATACCGCGCACGCCGTATTTGCCGGGGGCGTCGGGATTGTCGTCGATGTTGAGCTTGGCGATCGTCACTTGCTCGCCGAGTTCTTCGGAGATTTCCTCGAGGCTCGGCCCGATCATCTTGCACGGCCCACACCATTCCGCCCAGAAATCGACGAGGACGGGGCCGTTCGCGCCGATCACGTCGGTGGCGAAGCTGGCGTCGGTAATGGATTTGGTGGCCATGGGAATCTCCTGTGTGTCGGGTGCTAACGTAAGGCGAAGTTCGGCGGACTCAACCGGTTGGTGACAGCAAGACTTCCTGCGCCGCCTGCAAGCCGGGCTTGTGCGCGTCGAGATCAGCGGCCGTCAGCGCGATGAGCTTCGGTCCGGCCGTGTAGAGCAACGCCGCGCGGACCTCGTGATCCGGGAACACGCCGCGCAGTACCGCCGCATAGGCCGCCATCTGGCGTTTGTAGGCATCGGGCACGGCGGCGGCGTCAGCCGGGACGCGGCGGCCAGTCTTGAAATCGACGATATCGACGGTGTCCACGCCGACGATCAGGCGATCTACGGTGCCCGAGATGACGACGCCATTGGCCACGCCCGCGACCGGCACTTCGGCGAGACCGTCGGGTCCGAACAGGTGCGCGCAATCCGGGCGATCGATAACAGCGAGAACCGCACTCCCGAGTTCGGCCCGAAGCGATGCGTCCGCGATCCCCGCCGACCGGTCGAGCCAGCGGTCGGCAGCGGTGGCACGGGTTTCGCGCGCGAGCTGCGGCATGCGTTCGAACAGGGCGTGGATCAGGCGGCCACGCTCGGCCGCAGCCTGCATGATGGGCGTCGGCGGCGGGTCAGCCACGGTGTCTGCCCCCAACGACGACGGACTAAGCGGACGTGGGGGGCGTGCCTCGGGCGGTGCTGGACGGTCGAGCCAGTCGGGTCGAGCTACGACGGGCAAAGACTCTACCGATTTGGCAACTTTGGCCATGCTCCGACCTTCGACCGCATGAACACGCGCGCTTCCCCAATCGGGCAGATCGACTTGCGCGGCGGCCATGCGCATCATCGCGCGCTCGATGACGCTGTGCCAGCTGTCCTCGGGAACCGTCTTTTGCCGCTGCGACAGCGATCCGGCGATGACGAGCTGTTCTTCGGCGCGGGTCATCGCGACGTAGAGCAAGCGCCAGTGTTCGCGCAGCGCCTTTGCCTCGCGGTATAGGGACATAGCCTCCAAACTCTCGACCAGCTTGCGCTCGGCGCCGCGTGGGCGGAACAGGGGAACGACAGTCTCGTCCAGTACCCATTCGAAATCGCGATCGTTCGCCGCGTCGGGATCGCCGGTCGCATCGGCGAGGATGACGAGCGGGGCCTGCAACCCCTTTGCGGCATGGACGGTCATCACGCGAACGGCATCGCCCTGCCCTCCCGCATCGCGCACGATTTCCCCCTCGCCCCGGTCGAACCAGTCGAGGAAGCCCTGCAAGGTCGCCACCCCTTCGCGTTCGAACTGAAGCGCGGTGTTCAGCAGTTCGTCGATGGGGTCGGCGGCCTCGTTGCCGAGACGTCGGAGGAGATTCCTGCGCGCGCCGATGTCCCCCGAAAGCATGGTTTCGAGGAAGACATAGGGCGAGACATAGTCGGCCATGTTGAGCAGCTTGCCGAGAATTCCCACGTCATCCCGCGCCCGCACTTCTGCCCAGAGCGACCCTGTCCGCTTTACATGGGCAACGTCGTAAAGCTGGTCCTGCGTCCATCCGCAGATCGGCGAGACGAGGAGCGAGGCCAATGTCAGGTCGTCGTCGGGCTGCACCGCAAAACGCATCGCGGCAAGGCAGTCCTTGACCGCCAGCGGCGACGCCAGCCGCAGGCGGTCGACCCCGGCAACCGGAACGCCCTCTTTCTGCAACCGCGCGACCAGCAGGGCAGCGAGGTCGCCACGCTTGCGGACGAGAATCATGACATCGCCGGCCGTCAGCGGACGCCCCTTGGCCTCCAGCATCCGTCCTTCGGCAATCCAGTCGCGGACCTGCTGGGCAATACGCGAGGCCAGCACACGCGTGGCGGTCGGTACCCAGCCTTCCTCGCCGTCTTCCTCTTCGCCTTCGGGCGCGCGGACGGGGGGCAACAGGGTGACGCTCCCGGCCCCGCCCCGCGCGCTTTCGTGGCGGTCGAGCGCCTGTTCGCCGAACGCGTCCTCGCCGAGTTCGTCGAGCAACGCATCGACGACGTCGAGCACGGGCGGGGTAGATCGGAACGACCGGTCGAGCGACATGCGCGAGAGTTCGCGTCCCGCCGCCTGCGCGGCCTCGCCGAACTCGGTTCCAGCCTCGGCATAGTAACGCGGATCAGTGCCCTGAAAGCCGAAGATCGCCTGTTTGTAATCGCCGACGGTGAATAGCGTGCGCAACACCCCAGCCCGCGCACCGTCGCCGGTCCAGAACTCGCTGGCCAGTGCTTTCACGATGTCCCACTGGCGCGAATTGGTGTCCTGCGCCTCATCGACAAGGATGTGGTCGGTCGCCTGGTCGAGCTTGTAAGCGATCCATGCGCCCATACCGGGTTCGGTGAGCAGCGCCACGGCCTTGGCGATCAGATCGTCGAAATCGACAAGACCGCCCGCGCGCTTGGCATCGGCATAGGCGCGCGCGTAGCGCCGCGCCGCGTGGAGGCCGTGGGCGATGTCTTCGGCTAGCGCCGCGCGTTGTTGCAAGCCAAGCAAGTTGCCGCACCATTCGCGCATCTGCGCGGCCAGCGGTTCATAGTCGGGATCGGTCGGTACCTGCCCCTTGCCGGTGCGCGGGTCGCCGTCGGCCTTGTTCCAGACGAGGTGAAGTTTGAAAAGATGGGCGGCGCGGGTTTCAGGCTCTTCGTGGAACCACTCGGAAATCCAAGTCGCGCGCTCCTCGCCACGTTTGCCCCAGTCTGCCAGCACTTGGCCCAGCTCGAACAGGGTTTCGCGGTCGAAATTGTCCTCTTCGCACGCCTCGACAATATCGGCAGATGAGAAATCGGCAGGGACATTCAGCGCGCGGCGAACCTTCGCCTCGATGCCGTCGGTCAGCGATTCGAGCGCATCGAGGTTCTTCGCCGCACGAAGCAGGAAGCTCTGCGTCCCCGCTTCGCCCAGTCGCCGTGACAGTGCGCGAAGGGCTGCGATCAGCCGTGCATCGCCTTCTCGTTCGGCCCCTTCGGCGAGCGCGCCCAACACGTTAGACGCCAGCGCCGCCTGCTCGCGCCCCTCGATCGCACGAAAACCGGGAGTAAGTCCTGCCTCTAGCGGAAACGTCCCAAGCAGTGTCTGGCAGAATGCGTGGATCGTCATCACGCGCAGGCCGCCGCCGCGTGCTTCGAGGACCGCCGCGAACAAGGTCCGCGCCTTCTTGATCGCGGCGTCGCCATTGTCCTCGCCCAGCGCGGTCAGTTCGCGACGCAGCGCATTGTCGTCGAGCCGCGCCCACCAGGCGAGGCGGCTGTGCACGCGTTCGGCCATTTCCGCCGCCCCGGCGCGGGTGAAAGTGAGGCACAGGATCGAATCGGGCCGTACGCCGGGACGAAGCAACAGGCGCAATACCCGCGCGGCCAGCACATAGGTTTTGCCCGTTCCGGCCGATGCCGACAGCCACACGTCCAGATCGGGGGACGAGGCCGCCGCCTGCGCATCCTTCAGGACCGAAAAGGGTTCAGTCTTCGCGGCCATACCACTCGTCTCGCCGCATCAGCTGATCGTAATCCTCATAGGGCGCATATTCGGGCACCAGCTTGGCCGTGAATGCATCGCTGCCGGTCAACCACCGCTCCGTCGCTTCGGTGAATTTGACGATCGCGTGCGCGACGAAGTCGTCCTTGGCGATGGGTGCCCTGCCGCCGACTGGCGATGTGGCCTTGCCGAAGCTCTCGCCATTCTTGGTGAGCGACCAATATTCGAATTCGCTAGCTTTACCGGTAACCTCCGGGAATCCGCCGCGTTCGGCAATGGCCGCGAGCAGACCGAGTTGCATCGAATAGCCTGCCGCGACGTTCTGCCCGCTAGGCGCGCTGCCGGTCTTGTAGTCAACAATGGCGAGCGTGCCGTCGTCGAGCCGGTCGATACGGTCGGCAATGCCGCTCAGCTCGATCCCGGCAATCGTGGCACGGCCCCTGATCTCCGACCTGAACGGCTCACGGTGGTCCTCTGCGCGCTGCGTGGCAATGCGGTCGGCAACCCATTGGCACGCCTCGACCAAGCGGGGCTCCCAAAGGGTTCGCACGATGGGGTGGACGCCCGGTTCGGCGAGCAGCGCCGCGATGCGGGGCAGCAACTTATCGAGGTGCAGATCGTCCTCGCGCATCCACTGGTCGAGGACAGCATGGACGGCGCTGCCCCGCCACGCGGGACCGGGTTCGGCATCGACCGGGTCGAGCGGCGACAGGCGGAGCATCGCTTTTGCGTAGAAGGCGTATGGGTCGGCTTTGAGCCGGTCGACATCGGTCACGGAAATGCGGCGCGGGCGGTCGGCAACCGGCGGAGATGGCGCAGGACGGTGAACCGGTTCGGGCGCGCCGGGATTGGCATCGATGGCCGTGGCGAGCGCAGGCAGCCGTTCGTCCTTGTCGAGCCCGCCGGTCATTGCCTCCAGCCGCAACAGGAAGCGTGAGGCAATCGTCGCCGAGCGGGCATCGCGGCTAGCGCGGGTCAGCAGGACTTCCCCGGCACCCAGCGCCACTGCCAGATCGTGCGCGGCGAGGCCGACGCGACGTTCGGGGTCGGCAAGCCCGAGTTCACGGCGGACACGCGGACTGAGCCACGGGTCGGCGCTGGTCGCGGCAGGCCAACTCCCTTCATTGAGACCGCCCAGCACCAGCAGATCGGCTTGTTGCAATCGTGCTTCGATAAGGCCGTAGATGCTTATGCGCGGGTGCCCACCCTGCGGCGGACGGATCGCCTGTTCCCCGAGCAACTGCCGCAGCAGAGGCAGCAAGTCATCGAGGGTGAAATCTGTGGGTCCGTCTGGGGCGCGGCTTTCGAGATCGGCAAACAGATCGGCGGCACAGCGTCCTGCGGGGCCCGCCCAAACCGCGTCGCCTCCCAAGGATTCGAGCAGCGCCCGGATGGCGGCAAGAAGATCGCCGAACGAGGCGCGGGGCATTGCGAAAGCAGCTTCGAATATTTCGAACAGGGGTGCGGTTTCGGTCCACCATGCCGCCGCGCGGTCGCGGATCGGGCGCTCGCGCTCGGTGCCGGTGCGCAACCATGCCGCAAGGCCACCGAGACCCGGCGCCGGACGCGGGCCGCGCAGGGCAATATCGAGGCGACGCACGCCGTCGAGCCACGCAAGCCGGTCTTCACCGCTCCGCACAAGCGGATGTTTTAGCATCGCCAGTAACGCAGTCGGCGCAAACCGTTCGACGCCGAGCGCGGCAATCGCCTGAATCAGCACGCCGACCGGCATGGCGGCAAGCGGCTGCCCCGCCGAATCATCGCCCTCAATCCCCCAGCGGCGCAGATGCGCCCCAACGCGACCCGCAAGCCCACGGTCGGGCGTGACGAGTGCGGCGGTCCGCCCCGGTGTCTCCAAGGCTTCGCGCAACGCAAGCGCAATGCCCTGCGCCTCGTCCGCGGGGGCAGCGAAAGTGGCAAGACGGACGCCCTTCAGCGCGCGCTGTGGCGACGGCAGGTCGATCCATTTGCTGGTAAAACGCGCCGGGGCAAAGGCGTTCGAGACCGCCCTGCCCCGCACGGCTTTGCGCGGCTTGCCATCGCCCCAGCGCCAGCGGACGACCTCGGCGCGGGCAACGCCGATACGGTCGAGCAGCAGGCGCAGATGATGCTGCGGATGGGTTTCGATGGCGGCATGATCGTCATCGCCCGCAATCGTATCCCATTCCACATCGGGACTGGCGAGATCGAGACCCGGGAGGACGACCGACCCCGACGGCATCCGCGCGACGACGCCGAGGAGGTCCGCGATTGCCTTGGCTGCGCTGGTGACGCCCGCTGCGATCACGAAATGATCCGGTGGCGTGTCGCGCCACCGCTTTGCCAATCCGCGCAACAGGCGGTTGCGCCTTTCGGGGAGGTCGATGCGGTCCATTTTCGCCAGCTCTTTGGGCCAGCGAGTGATGACGGTTGCGAACAGATCGAGCGATTTCTGCCAGTGGTCGGCCAGTTCCGGCCCGACATCGAGCGCGCGCAGGTCGGCAGGTGTGCGGTCCTCGGCAATCAGTTCGTCGAGTGTGCCGCCCAGTTCGGTCGCGAGCCGCACCGCCTCCGCCGCGCCGACACGCTGGCCGACCAGGCTGCGCTCCTGCTGCACAAGCCGCGCGAGGATCATGCGGCGAGTCAGCGGATCGACCGCAGGCGGAATGTCACTGTCGATGGCATCCAGGGCGACTCCCGGCGCCTCGCCAACGTCGCCGATCGCGACGATACGTGGCAGCAACAGGCCCTGCTCGGCGCGGCGGACGAAAGCATCAGTCACGGCCCGGATGGCACGGTTGTTCGGCACAAGGATCATCCCCCGCGCCAGCGCCATCCGGTCCTGGCCGTGCTGTGCGAGCAGCCCGGTCACGAGCGCGTCGGCAAACGACCGGTACACAGGGACGGAAAATACCTTCGGACCCGCTCGCCCTGAGCGTGTCGAAGGGTCAGGCATCGGCAAGCAATGCCTCGGTCCGGGCAATGGCAGGCGGATTGCCAACGTCGAACCACAGGCCCTGATGCACGACGCCATAGCAACGTCCGGATTCGATCGCGCGGTCCCAGAAGACGTTGGTAGAAAAGACATCGGTTGGCGGTTCGGTGATGAGGCGCTTCGACAGCATCTGCACCCCCGTCCAGACGAAGGGCGCAATGCGTCCGACCCGGCGCCGCGAAATGCGTCCAGCGGCATCCATGTGGAAATCGCCCTTGCCGCCGTGGCAATTGGCACGGGCGAGCGGGACGAGGAGCAGCAGTGCATCCATCGTGGCGTCGTCCCAGCGTTCGGCGAGGAGCTTCAGTGCATCAACCGGGCCGTCGACCCAGAAATTGTCGCTGTTCACCTGAATGAACGGATCGGTGTCGATCAGCGGCAGTGCCTTGATCAGGCCCCCACCGGTTTCCAACAGCTTCGCGCGCTCGTCCGAGATCGCGATATCGAGGCCGTGATCGTTCCGCCTCAGATGCGCCTCGAGCGCATCGGCGAGGTAGTGGACGTTGACGACGGCGCGCGTCACCCCCGCCGCTGCCAGCCGGTCGAGAACGTGATCGATCAGCGCCGCTCCGGCAACCTCGACGAGCGGCTTGGGTCGTGTGGCGGTCAGCGGGCGCATCCGCTTGCCGAGGCCCGCCGCCATGACCATCGCGGTTGTCGGGACGGGAACGCTGGTCATGCGGATGCTTTCAAATAGCCGTCGCGTCGGTCTTCAGGGATGTGCGCATCGAACCAGGCCCTGACTTCGGCAAGGGCAGGATGCGACAGGTCTCGTTCGAGATAACCCCAAACGCGCGGCAGGAAATCGAGGTAGCGGGGCTTGCCGTCGCGCTGCCACAGGCGGGTGAAGATGCCGACGATCTTGGCGTTCCGCTGCGCGCCCAGGATCGCATAGCTGTCGAGGAACGACGGTCCGGGATGGGCGAGCCGCTGATAGGCCACCAGCATCTTCGTCTCGATATCGAGCGGCACGTCGCGGCGGGCGTCCTGCAACATCGAGACAAGGTCGTAGGCGGGGTGCCCAACGAGCGCGTCCTGGAAGTCGAGCAGGCCGAGGTAGGCATGGCCGCTCAGCCCCTCGCGCAGCATGATGTTTTCGGCATGATAGTCGCGCAGGACAGTGACCGGCGGCGCATCGTCAATGCGGTCGAAAACGGTATCCCAGGCGGCGCGATAGCCATCGATGTCGACACTCAGGCCCACGGCGGGGCAATACCATTCGGTCAACAATCCGGCCTCGCGGTGCAGTTCCTTGCGCGAATAGGGCGGCACGGTTGCAGGCGGATGACGATGAAGTTCGGCGAGCAGCGCCACCGTCGCCGCATACGTCTCGGTCTCGTCGATCTGGCCCGCGTCGACCATTTCACGCATGCGGGTATCGCCAAAGTCTTCGAGAAGGATGAGGCCTTCACTCAGGTCTTCGGCGAGGATCGCGGGCGCGGCAAAGCCCTGTGCGCACAGATGCCGGGCGATGTTGAGGAAGGGGCGCGGGTCTTCATGCGGGGGCGGTGCATCCATCAGGACAGCGCGGCGGTCGGCATCGAACACGCGGAAATAGCGGCGGAACGAGGCGTCACCGGCCAACGGTACGATGCGGGCATTGCCCCAACCGGCACGGGCAAGGAAAGCGGGTGCCGCAGCGGGCGGGGTCATCTCGGCGGCCATCGGCTTTCCCAAGCGGGCGGCACCTGCGCTGTCAAGGCGCGGGTGGTTTCGGAGGTTGGTTCGAGAAGAAGGACAAGCATATCGTCCCAGGCCTGGGGGCCCAGGCGGTCGGGCCATTCGATGACGAGGCCCCCCTCTGCCCGAGCGTCGTCGAGGCCGAGTTCGGGGAGGTCCGCGGGGTCGTCGATCCGGTAGAGGTCGACGTGGGTCAGGGGGATGCGGACGGCGGGCGGGTCGTAGGGGATGACGAGCGGGAAGCTGGGGCTGGGGACGTCGCCGGCGTAGCCGAGGCCGGACAAAATACCCTTTGTTAACAGTGTCTTACCTGCACCGAGTGGCCCCGACAGCGCGATGACATCACCGATCTGCAAAATCGCGCCGAGCCGCGCCCCGAAAGCGAGGGTTTCTTCCGGCGAACTCAGCACGATCATCGCGGCAAGTCGATCCGCACCAGGGTCCCCTGCCCGGCCTCGGCGATCACCGACAGCGCACCGCCGTGCGCCTTGATTGTCTCGCGCGCGCCCGCAACGGCCTCATTCCCCTTGGCCTCTACGCCCGGTCCATTGTCCGACACCACGACCAGCGCGCCCTCGGTCGTCCCGCTGGCATGGAGCAGCACGCGGCCCTTCGCCGGCGTCTCCGCAATTGCGCTGGCCAGCAGTTTCTCGACGGCATCGCTCAGACGGCGCGCATCGCCCTCCACCCGCCCGATCGAGACGTGCAGGTCGCTGGCGAAATCGATGTCCTTGGCCAGCGCGGCGTCCTCGGTCGCCGCCACCGCGCGGTCGAGCATCTTTAGCAGATCGACCGTTTCGCGGTCCACCGACGCCAACCCGATTTCTTTCTGCGTCAATTGCAGCGTTTCATCGACCAGCGAGCCCAGCGAGCCGACCGATTCGAGGATGGCGTCGACATAGCTCTTCGCCCCATCGGGCAGATCGCCGCCATAACCCTTCGCCAGCATTTCGGCGAACCCGCCGATCGAGGTCAGCGGGGTGCGGAGCTCGTAACTCATGTTGGCGACGAACGCGGTCTTGACCTTGTCCGCGGCCTCGAACGCCTCGGCCCGGTCGCGCAGCACGCGTTCGACACGCCGGCTGTCGGTCACATCGAGCATCGTGAACAGCGCATTGCCGTCGGGCAGCGGCACAGCGGCGAATTCGAAATGCCGCCCGTCCTTCATCGCGACCCGGCCCGACCGCGAGGTGCGCTCGACGGTCGCGGCGCGCACGACATCGCGGATGAGCGCCGCACGCCCGGGCGTAGTCAGCGTCCCCGCCGCCGCCTCTGCCAGCGTATCGACGCGCGGATGACGGGCGAGCAAATTCTCGTCGAAGCCCCAGATGTCGCGGAACCGCTTGTTCCACAGGTTCAGCCGTCCGTCGGCCGCGAACACGCCAACCGCCTCGAACAGATTGTCGAACGTCGCCGTCCGCACGCGGAGCAATGTGTCACGCGCCGTCGCCAGCTGAAGCTGCTCGGTCTGATCCTCGAACACCACCAGCAGACCGCCATCGGGGACCGGCTGGGCAACGACGCGCAAATGCGTGCCGTCGGGCAGCAGCCAGGTTTCCTCGGTCCCGTCGCCTGAGGTGAACCAGTCGCGCCGTTCGGCTTTCCATGCCGGGAAATCGCGCATTTCGGGCGCGCGTCCGGCTTCGCGCATGCGGTCGAGCACCCGGTCGAACTCGGGCCGGTCGGACAGCCATTCGGGCTTCATCGCAAACATCGCCTGGAACGGTGTGTTGCAGAACGTCATCGCGCGGTCGGCACCAAATTGGGCGACGCCCGCCGACAACCGGTCGAGCGTTTCGCGCTGCGCCTCGCCGAAGCGGCGGAGCTCGGCGCGGGCGCGGTCGAGCTCGTCATTGTCGAGCGCATAGCCCGCCACGCCAGATGCACCCAAAGGCACATCGACGACGCGCACCGAGCGCCGTTTGCCGCCGATGGTTGCGGGCACATCGCGGCTGGCGGCAACACCGCCGGAGCGTGCCATGTCGGCAGCGGCAATGGGGGTAACACCGCCCAGCGCCTCGACCAGTTCGAGGCCGCGCCCGACCACATCCTCGGCACTGGAGCCGTCCACCGCCTCGACATAGGCGCGATTGACGAGCGTGAGGCGCAGGTCGGGGCCGCGATGCCACATCGGGATGGGCGCCGCCTCGATCAGCAAGGCAAGCGCCTCGAACGCGCGGGTCAGCCGGTCGACTTCGCCCGCAAGCTGGCCGATCTCAGCCTGGCTTTCGGTGGCGTCGAACACCCAGAAAATGACGCTGCCCGGCGCGCCCAGCGTATTGGGGGCCGGCCCGCCGCGAATGAGCAAGGTCCGTTCGGACCCCGCCGCCCGGACGGCGCGGACGAACCGCGCCGCCGTCCGCTGCGCGGCGGCGACATCGCGGCCCAGATCGGCGGTATCGGCATCGGTCAGCCCGACGTTCCGTCCCGCGAAATCGACGATAAAGCCGGGCGTCTTCGGCAGGCCCAGCCATTGCCCCAGCCGCGCCGGCGCCTCCACCCGCCCGTCGGGCCGCACGACCACGGGCAGCGCAGGCGCGGTCTCCAACAGGGCGGCCAACCGGTCCGCCTGCGTCTCGGCAAACACGGCCTTCTTGCGCAGCGACAGGCCGGTAATCACCGCCCACGCGCCCGCCTCCAGCCACAGCGCCAGCACGACCCCCGCCAGCACGGCAGCACCGGTCGAAAGCGTCAGCATGTCGGGGTCAAAACGGCGCGCGGCATTGGGGAGGCATTAGCGCATTGGGGGGCGTTGTCGAATGGGGTTATCGGTTGTTTGCGCTACGTCCCAGCGCGAGATTAGCCCAATTGGGCAGCGATCCTGTTGGCAGTCTTTCCGTGCTACTCTCGCTGATAAGGATCAGGCGGAGGCGTAACCCACTGTTGTCGATCAGGATGAACCTGTCCGCGATAACTGCCGCATCCGATAGATTTGCAAGGCTGCGGTCGAACCGCCGCAACAAATCGCCGATAGGCACGTCATGCCCGCCGCGTGCGGCACGTTCTTGCACCCGACCGATGGAATGGCTGACTTCGCGCAAGCCGATATAAACCAAATTGATCTTGTATCCGACAGCGTTAGCCGCTGCCATCAAGCCAGTTTCGCTCTTCCCGGTCAGCGTCGTTTCGATGCCGAAGCTCGTCCTCGCGTCGAGTAGCTCCGCCCGCTTCTTCAGAGCAAGTCGTCCGGCGAGCAGCATTCGCGCCGCCGGCGACAGAGATCCGGGCAACGTCAGGGCAATGTTATCCGGGTTGACGACCGGAATGCGTTCACGGACGTATCGGTCGACAAGGGTGGATTTGCCCGCTCCATTTGGCCCGGCAAACACCCAAAGCTGTCGTCCAGTCACGCGGCCTTTTGGACGCGATGCTCGCCGTTGATATCGAATCGGACGAATTCACGACGGCCATCGGGGTACGCCTTAATAACCATCCCTTCGGGAGTGTCGGCTTCGCTGAAATAGACGGGAAAGCCTGCCATAAGATGCTCTTGAGCAGCCGCACCATCGTCGGATGCGATTGCATCAAGGACGATGTGCGCAAGATCGTCGCTGGAAGGGCGTTCGAATGTTTCGCTCATAATTTAGAAGGTACCATCCCTTGGACCTTCGTCACAAGACCGCCCTCAAAAGCCCGGCAACACCTGCGTGGCGATTCCCCATCCTTTCAGGTTCTTCGACCCGGCTCGCTCGATCAGTTCATCGGCATCGCCGAGATGAAACCGCGCAGCGCTGTCCGTATCGCGCAGTTCTTCCCATGTGATCGGCGCGGCGACCGGCGCGCCGGGGCGGGCGCGGATGACGTAGGGGAGGACGGCGGTCGCGCCGCGCTGGTTGCGGAGCCAGTCGATGAAAATGCGGCCCTTTCGCTTTGCCTTCGACATGGTCGCGACGAAGCGGCCGGGCTCGGCGGTGGCAAGGGCCTGTGCGAAGCGGGAGGCGAAGTCCTTGACGGCGGGCCATTCCGCCTCTGGCGTCAGGGGCACGACGACGTGCACCCCCTTCCCGCCCGACAGCAGTGCAAAGCTGACCAGGCCAAGGTCTGCGAGGTGGCCGCGGATGTCGATGGCGGCCTTCTTCACCGCGTCGAAGCCCAGCCCCTCATCGGGATCAAGATCGATGACGAGGCGGTCGGGGCGTTCGACGTCTGACGCGCGCGCGCCCCAGCCGTGGAACTCGATCGAGCCCATTTGCACGGCGGCGACCAGCCCGTCGATGCTGTCGAGCCACAGATAATCCTCGGTCCCGCCGTCCTTTTCGCGGATCGGCACCTTGTGCACCGCGTCGCCGAAACTGCCAGCGTCGTGTTTCTGAAAGAAGCATTGTTTGGCGCGACCCTGTGGACAGCGAACGAGGCTGACCGGGCGGTCGGCGATCCAGGGGAGCATGACCGGGCCAATCTTCGCGTAATAGACGGCGAGTTGCCCCTTGGTGATGCCGTCGCCGGGGAAGATGATGCGGTCGGGGTTGGTGATTTTGATGCCGGTGTCCTGGGCCTTTGCGCTGCCGACGGGGGCGACTCCGGCCTCCGCCGGGGCGACGTCTTCCTTGACGACATCGCGCGCGGCCTTGTCCTCGCGCAGGCTGATGAAGCTGGCGTGGCGGACGACATTGTCGGCGGTGAATTCGGCGAAGGCGATTTCGGCGACGAGTTGGGGCTTTACCCAGTGCGCGCCGCGTGCGGCGACGCGGGGGAAGTCGACGGGGGGCTTGTCGGTCGCGATCTTGTCCAGCCGCGCGCGCAGGTCGGTCAGCAGGTCGGCATCGAAGCCGGTGCCGACCTTGCCGGCGTAGCGGAGTTTGCCGTCCTCATTGAGCGCGAGGAGCAATGATTTGAAGCCGCGGGTGCGCGCGTCGCTGGCGCTCCAGCCGATGATCACGAATTCCTGGCGCCGCGTGCATTTGACCTTCAGCCAGGCCTGGGTGCGTTTGCCGCTGTAGGGGGCATCGGCGCGTTTCGAGACGATCCCTTCATAGCCCGCGCCGCACATCGCCTCGAAAAGCTTTTCGCCCGCGCCGACGATGTGGTCGGCGTAGCGGATGACGCCACTGTCGGGAAGGAGCGGGGCGAGTATGGCCTTGCGCTCGACGTTGGGCCGCTTGGTCAGGTCCTTGCCGTTGAGGCTCAGCAGGTCGAAGGCGAAGAGGGTGAGGCCGGTGCTGCCCGCGTCCTTGATCGCAGTGCGCAGGTTAGAGAAATCGGGGCGCCCGTCGGCATCGAGCGCGCAAATTTCGCCGTCGATGAGCGCGCTGTCGACGTCGAGCGCGGCGGCGGCCTCCACGATTTCGGGAAATTTCGCCGACCAGTCGAGTCCGGAACGCGTGAAGACTTTCGCCTTGCCGCCTGCGATGGCGATTTGCGCGCGGTAGCCGTCGTATTTGACCTCGTGGATCCAGTCGCTGCCGGTGGGGACGCTGTCCACGAGGGTGGCGAGCTGGGGCGCGTGGAATTTGGGCATTGCGGCTTTGGACGTGCGCTTTTCGGCGCGCGGGGGCGGTTTGCCGACGGCGATTTCCTCCATCGTGCGCCCGGTGGCAACGCTGGTGACCGCGCGTTCGACCAGATCGTCGCTGCCGCCCGCGAATTCGTCGTTCACCTTGCGCAGCAGCCAGTTCTCGCCGCGTTCCTTGCCCCTGGGCTTCAGGCGGATGAGCATCCATTCGCCCTTCATCCGCTCGCCGTTGAGGATGAAGTGCAGATGGCCTTCGTCGATGTCCTTGGCGCTCTTGCCCGCGATCGGGGCCCAGGTGCCGCGATCCCACAGCATGACCGTGCCGCCGCCGTACTCCTTGGCGGGGATCGTGCCCTCGAAGGTGGCGTAGGAGAGCGGGTGGTCCTCCGTGCGGACCGACAGGCGCTTATCGTCGGGGTTGAGGCTGGGCCCACGCGTCACCGCCCAGCTTTTGAGCACGCCGTCGGCCTCCAGCCGCAAGTCCCAGTGGAGGCGGGTGGCATCGTGCTTTTGCACCATGAAGACGTTGCCCGCGCCCTTGCCCGCCTTTCCGGCAGGTTCGGCGGTCTTCGAAAAGTCGCGCTTGGCGTTGTATTTGTCGAGCGGATCAGGCCGCGGCACGTTTTTTCGCCGGTTTCTTCGCGGGCGCAGGTTTCTCGGCGGCGGCGGGCTTTTCGCCAGGTTTTTCGATCGATTTCTTGAGCGCGGCCATCAGGTCGATGACGTTCGACCCGCCCTTCTTCGGCGTGTCCTCCTCGTCGGGGGTAACTTTGCCGCCCTTGAGTTTCAGTTTGCGCGCGACGAGTTCCTTCAGTGCCTCGACATAGTGGTCGTGGAATTTCTCGGCAGCGAATTTGCTGGTCTTCTTGGCGATCAGGGTTTCGGCGAGTTCGAGCAGTTCCTCGTCGGGCTTGGTGTCGGGGATGTCGCGGAAATAGCCTGCGGCCTTGTTGACCTCATCGGCGTAGCGCAGCGTTTCCATGATGAGGCCGCGGCCGCACGGCTTGATGCTGACGACATATTCGCGTCCGCGCATCGCAAGTTGGCCGAGGCCGACCTTCTTGGTGCGCCGGAGCGCCTCGCGCAGGACGACAAAGGCTTCCTCCGCCAGATCGTCGGCGGGGACCACATAATAGGGTTTTTCGTAATAGAGCACGTCGATCTCGTGCGCGTCGACGAACTGGGTGAGCTCGAGCGTCTTTTTGGATTCGAGTCGCACCGCGTCGAGTTCGTCATTTTCGAGCAGGACATAGCTGCCGCGCTCGTATTCGAACCCCTTCAGGATTTCGTCGGTGTCGACCGGGCCGATGCCCGGCACGACCTTTTCATATTTGATCGGTTTGCCCGACGGTTCGTGGATCTGGCGAAAGGCAACGCTCGACCCGCTCTTGGTCGCGGTGAAGATTTGCACGGGGATAGAGACCAGCGCGAGCCTGATCTGACCCTGCCAATAGGGGCGTGCTGCCATGTCCGTATCGCTCCCGTTCCGATGTGGAAGGGTAATGCGCAGGGGTGGCAGTCGGTTCCGGCACAGGTGAACCTGCGCCGGAGCGTGGGATCAATAGCGGTAGTGATCCGGCTTGAACGGGCCGCTGGTGCTGACACCGATATAGCCGGCCTGCTTCTCGCTGAGCTTGGTGAGTTTCACGCCGAGCTTTTCGAGGTGGAGCATCGCGACCTTTTCGTCGAGGTGCTTGGGCAGGACATAGACCTGGTTCTGGTACTGCTCGCTCTTGGTCCACAGCTCGATCTGCGCCAGCACCTGGTTGGTGAAGCTGGCCGACATCACGAAGCTGGGGTGGCCGGTGGCGCAGCCGAGATTCACCAGGCGGCCCTTGGCGAGCACGATGATCTGCTTGCCATCCGGGAATTCGACCAGGTCGGTGCCGGGCTTCACTTCGGTCCACTTGTAGTTGCTGAGCGCCGCGATCTGGATCTCGGAGTCGAAGTGGCCGATGTTGCAGACGATGGCGTTGGCCTTCATCGCCTTCATGTGATCGGCGGTGATGACGTCGGCGTTGCCGGTCGCGGTGCAGAAGATGTCGGCGCGGGTTACGGCCTCTTCCATCGTGACAACTTCGAAGCCCTCCATCGCCGCCTGGAGCGCGCAGATCGGATCGACTTCGGTCACCATCACGCGCGCGCCCCCGTTGCGGAGCGACTGGGCCGACCCCTTGCCGACGTCGCCGAAGCCCGCGACGCAGGCGACCTTGCCGGCCAGCATGACGTCGGTGGCGCGACGGATCGCGTCGACCAGCGATTCCTTGCAGCCATAGAGGTTGTCGAACTTCGACTTGGTCACGCTGTCGTTGACGTTGATGGCGGGGAAAGGCAGCTCGCCCTTCTTGGCGATTTCGTACAGGCGGTGGACACCGGTGGTGGTTTCTTCCGACACGCCCTTCAGGTTCTTGACGGTTTCGGTCAGGTAGCCGGGACGCGCTTTCACGAACGCCTTCAGCGCGCGCTGAAACTCGACTTCCTCCTCATTCTCGGGCTCGCCGAGCTGATGCCCGGCTTCGAGCTTGGCACCCCAGAGCGCAAACATGGTCGCGTCGCCGCCGTCGTCGAGGATGATGTTAGAGGTGATGTCGCCCCAGTCGAAAATGCGACCGACATAGTCCCAATAATCAGCTAGGCTCTCACCCTTGATAGCGAAGACGGGAATGCCCGCAGCGGCGATGGCGGCGGCAGCATGATCCTGCGTCGAGAAAATGTTGCACGTCGCCCAACGGACTTCAGCGCCTAGCGCAGTCAGTGTTTCGATGAGCACGGCGGTCTGGATCGTCATGTGCAGCGACCCGACGATTCGCGCGCCCTTCAGCGGCTGTGACGCACCGAATTCGCTGCGCAGCGCCATGAGGCCGGGCATTTCGGTTTCGGCGATCTGGATTTCGCGGCGACCGAAGTCTGCGAGCGCGATATCGGCGATGACGTAATCATTCTTGTCGCTAGGTGTATTGGGGACGGCAGCAGTGGCCACGGCAGCAAACTCCGGTTTGGATTGGTTGCCGTGGCCCCTAGCTGGACGTCGCGTATCCGTCAAATCGAATATAAAGACATCTTTATATGTAGGTTATTTGAGCGCTGCAATTTGAAGCGGCGCTACACACGCGCCCTCGGGCAGAACCGGTGAGACTTCCGCCCGGTTCGCAATGGCCACGAGCGCCTTAAGCGAGGATTCCTCGGCCATCGCCGCAAGCGCGATCGACTGAAGTGAATCACAGCTCAAATTGTCCGCCCCCGCGCCGTAACGGTTCGCGACCTTGGTGATATAGCTGTCGAGTGCATTCGCGCCGCCGATGGCTTTGGTGAAATGCCCTTTCAGCACCATGTTTGCTTCCGTCAGCGCGGCACGGTGCCGCACCACCATCTGGTTATAGGTATTGAGGAGTGCCGCACTTTGAAACCGGCAACGCAGGCCGGAAACCATCAGCATCGTATCGAAATCGCGGACCTTTGCCGCGGCAACTTCATTCGGCGTCCAGCACGCTGCCTGTACCGGGGTCGATGCCAAAGCCAGCAGCGCACCCGCAACCATCATTGCCTTTTTCATTAGAGAACCCCCTTGCCAGAATTGGCATGCCGATGGTCGCAAGCGGACCTTCCGCAAACCTTGATCGTTACGGTTAATGACCTTGCATTAAGAATTTCCTCGCGCGATGCGGGGACGAGATCATAAAACAGGAGCCTGACAACATGACGATCGCCGTTGGAGACAAAATCCCCGCTGCCATGCTGACCAAAGTCACGACCAGTGGCCCGGAAGCCGTATCGACCGGGGACTTTTTTGCGGGTCGCAAGATCGCGCTGTTCTCCGTCCCCGGTGCTTTCACGCCGACCTGTTCGGCCAAGCATCTGCCGGGATTCGTCGAACAAGCCGACGCGCTGAAGGCTAAGGGCGTGGACGAGATCGCCTGCACCGCCGTCAACGACGCGTTCGTGATGGGCGCCTGGGGCAAGACTGGCGGTGCCGATGCGGTTACGATGCTGGCGGACGGAAATGCCGAATTCGTGACGGCGCTGGGCCTGACGATGGACGGCAGCAAGTTCGGCATGGGCACGCGCGGCCAGCGCTTCTCGATGGTTGTCAACGACGGCACCGTCGAGGCGCTGTACGTCGAGGCCGGCGGCGAATTCCGCGTGTCGAGCGCGGAATATATGCTCGAACATATGTAAGGACGCGCGACCGCTTCCCTGACGTGCTAGGCATAGCCCGTCAGGGAGTCGGATCATGCTAACCAGACGCACATTGATGGCAGCGGGCGGTGCGGGGATTGTCGCCGCGGCACTACCTAGCCGAGCCGCGACGCCCGTGATGACCGTTCCCACAGTCGACCGGCTCACCCTTCAGGTCGTCACCGACAGCGGCACATTCGGTCCCTTCCTCGACCCACTGACATTGCCGGGGATGACCGTGATCCGCGCAGGCAATGGCGGCGGCACCGGGCCGCGCATGTTGCCGGGGGCCCTGCTGGGCGAATTCGGCCTGTCCATCCTCGGTACGTCCGATCGGGCCAATGTCCGCCGGAACGTGATAGTCGATTTCGGTTACTCCGCCCCGGTGCTTGCCAACAATCTCGAGTTGCTCGGCATCGATCCAGATAAAATAGATGCAGCCGTGCTGAGCCACGGCCACCTCGATCATTACGGCGGCTTCAAAGGACTCGATGCGGCGGGACGCAACGGATCCCACCGCCTGCCGCTGATCGTCGGGGGTGAAGAAACGTTTTGCGAGCGGCTCGCACTAGTCGGCAACCCGCCGCCGATCATGGGCACGCTCGACCGGGGGGCGCTGTCGCAAGCGGGGTTCGACGTGCGCATCGAGCCCAAACCGATGGTCGTCGCCGATCATGCCTTCACGACCGGCATCATTCCGCTGAACAGTTTCGAGCGCGCCGCGATCCCGACCCGGATGCACCCCGGCGTCGGTTGCGACCGCAAGCTGCTCGATCCCGCCAAGCGCGACGCCACGGTGATTACCGACGACGGCGAGCACGAGCTGGCGACCTGTTATGCGGTCAAGGGACTGGGCTTGGTGGTCATCGCATCGTGCAGCCATCGGGGCGTTCTCAATTCGGTTCGGCGGGCGCAGGCCGTGTCGGGTATCGAGCGAGTCCATGCCGTTATCGGCGGGTTTCATCTCGTCAAGCCGCGCACCGAGGACGAGGCACGGCGCACCGTTGCCGAATTCGCGCGGATCGACCCGGCCTATATCATCCCGATGCACTGCACCGGCGAAGTGTTCATCGAGGAGGCATTGCGCCTGATGCCGCAAAAGATCGTGCGGTCCTACGTGGGGTCGAAGTTCATCTTTGCCGCCTGAGTCTTGCGACTGACACCTCGCACGCGTAGCGATGGTCCATGTCAGAACAGAAAAGCCAACCGCAATCCGGGCGCGATATCGTTGCCCAACTCGACATTCTCTTCACCGCCGCAACGGCGCGGCTGCGCGCCGCCATCGCGGCCTATGTGGCGCACGGCACCCGCCCCGATCCTTCGGCGCGCAGTGACGGCAGCTTCGCCTATCCCGAGATCCGCGTCACCTATGCCGGGGATGACGAGAAGCGACAGATACCGATGCGCTCGTTCGGGCGGCTGACCCAGCCCGGACATTACGCGATCAGTGTCACCCGCCCTGCCCTGTTCGCCGATTACCTGACCGAACAGCTCGACCTGTTGATGACCGATTATGATGTCACAGTCGAAGTCGGGCCGTCGGCGCAGGAAATCCCGTTTCCCTATGTGCTCGATGCCGAGATGGAGCTGGGCGACATCAGCCCGAACGATCTGGCGCGCTGGTTCCCGGCAACCGAACTGGCCCATATCGGGGACGAGATCGCCGACGGGATTTTTGGAGCAGGAAGTTTCGGGGCCCCTGACAGCCCCCGCCCCCTGGCGCTGTTCGATGGCCTGCGCACCGATTTCTCGCTGGCGCGGCTGCGGCACTATACCGGCACACCGGTCGAGGATGTGCAGCGGTACATCCTGTTCACGAATTACCACCGTTACGTCGACGAGTTCGCGCGTTGGGCCCTCAGCCAGCTCGGTGGGGATTCGCCCTATACGCATCTGTCGGGCGCCGGCGGGATCAAGGTGACGCGCGATACCCACGATGCCGAAAGCGTGATTGCGGGCGACGCGTGGCGACGGCATCAGATGCCGGCCTGGCATTTGTGCGCGCCCGACCGCAGCGGGATCACGTTGGTCAACATCGGCGTCGGGCCGAGCAATGCCAAGACAATAACCGATCACCTGGCCGTCGTGCGGCCCGAGGCCTGGCTGATGATCGGCCATTGCGGCGGCCTGCGCCCCAGCCAGCGGATCGGCGATTATGTGCTGGCGCACGCCTATCTGCGCGACGACCATGTGCTCGACGATGTCCTGCCGCCCGAAATACCCGTCCCTGCGATTGCCGAAGTGCAGCAGGCGCTGGCGCGTGCGGCGGAAACCGTGTCGGGCGAGACCGGCGATGTTCTCAAGCGCCGGCTGCGCACCGGTACGATCGTCACGACCGACGACCGCAACTGGGAATTGATGTTCTCGAAATCAGCGCTCCGCTTCTCGCAGTCGCGCGCGGTCGGGATCGACATGGAATCGGCCACGATTGCGGCGCAGGGATATCGCTTCCGGGTGCCCTATGGCACCTTGCTCTGCGTGTCCGACAAGCCGCTGCATGGTGAGCTGAAACTGCCCGGGCAGGCAAACCGGTTCTACGAGCGAGCGATCAACGAGCATATGCGGATCGGGATCGAAGCCTGCAACGAGCTTCGTCGCGAAGGGGCCAAGCTGCACTCGCGCAAGCTGCGCGCGTTCAACGAACCACCTTTTCGCTAAGCCGCGATCTGGCCCAGCTTGCCCTTGTAGGTCTCGAATGTCGGCATCGATACCATCCAGCGTGCAGAGGGTCGTACATTGCCAACAGCGAAGCCTGTTCGGACGATCGCCGCTGTTCGGTGACATCGACTTCAGTCATTTACGTTTCCGAACTTTGGGGTCCGGAGCCGCCGCCACTCATACCGAAATCACACTCCCGCGATCCCGCGCCCGTGGAGACGTCACTTATCCGCAATGATTTCAGATGCGCAAATTAGACAACGGTCGTCGGCAAAGCGGATCAGCCCACTGCCTTGGTCAACCTCGTCTGGTTGCGAAACTGCCAGCCCTTGGCGGCTTCGGCTTTGGGCATAACTTCCTTGATGGTTTTTACCGTGTCGCCATCGCGGGTTTCGGTGGTGCGGAGCAGTGCCGGTTTGTCATCGTCGGTGCCGTCTTCTTCGTACCTGACAACCCAATGCGTGGGATCGGCATAAGCGAATGTCGTCACGGTTTCCGTCGACGTTTCGACGGTGCGGCCCTTGCGCAATGTCGTTGTAGATACGGCCGATTTCGCGGTGTCGTACAGGCTGGCCGCCGTGATATACACCAGACCAGCCTTCGGGCCGTCGTCGAACGCCGTGACGCGGATGACCGTCGCCTTGTCGGGTAGCGCCTGAATGTCCGTTTTCATGGCCAGTTCGAAGAGCTTGTTCGACTGATAATCGCGATAGCCGAGCGCACCGACCCATTTGCCAGCCAGGCCCGCCTGCAGGTCGAAGGGCGACGGCGTTGCCTGCGCAAGCGCAGGACCGGCGAGGAAGCAGGCGGTGGCGAAGCCGAACCTCCGCAACCGCCGCATCCTATGCGGCCTCCCCGGCCGTTTCCTTCTTTTTGGTATAGACGCGCACCGGCTCCTTGGTCCCCGCGACGACGTCCTTGTCGATCATGACCTCGTCGACGCCGTCCATGCTGGGTAAGTCGAACATCGTGTCGAGCAATATGCCCTCGAGAATGGAGCGCAGCCCGCGCGCACCGGTGCGACGTTCGACGGCCTTTTTCGCGATCGTGACCAGTGCGTCGTCGGTGAAACCGAGTTCCACGTCTTCCATCTCGAACAGCTTGCGATATTGTTTAACCAACGCGTTCTTGGGCTCGGTCAGGATCTTGACCAGCGCTTCGGTGTCGAGGTCTTCGAGAGTCGCGATGACGGGCAAGCGACCGACGAACTCGGGGATTAGACCGAACTTCAGCAGATCTTCCGGTTCGCACTTCTGCAGAATTTCACCGGTGCGCCGCTCGTCGGGGGCGGCAACATGCGCGCCGAAACCGATGCTCTTGCCCTGCAAGCGGTCGCCGATGATCTTTTCGAGGCCCGAAAACGCGCCGCCGCAGATGAACAGGATGTTCGTCGTGTCGACCTGCAGGAATTCCTGCTGCGGATGCTTGCGCCCGCCCTGCGGCGGCACGCTGGCGACCGTGCCTTCCATCATCTTGAGCAAGGCCTGCTGAACGCCCTCGCCCGACACGTCGCGGGTGATCGAGGGGTTTTCGGCCTTACGGCTGATCTTGTCGATTTCGTCGATGTAAACAATGCCGCGCTGCGCGCGCTCGACGTTGTAATCGGACGCCTGAAGCAGCTTCAGGATGATATTTTCAACATCCTCGCCTACATAGCCGGCTTCGGTCAACGTGGTTGCGTCGGCCATGGTGAACGGCACGTCGAGGATGCGGGCGAGCGTCTGGGCGAGCAGGGTTTTGCCGCAGCCGGTCGGCCCGACGAGCAGGATGTTCGACTTGGCGAGTTCGACGTCTGCGCCCTTTTGTCCGTGATTCAGGCGCTTATAATGATTGTGAACGGCGACCGACAGGACGCGCTTGGCCTTTTTCTGGCCAATGACGTAGTCATCGAGGACGTCACAGATTTCCTGCGGCGTCGGGACGCCGCCGTCCTTCTTGGCGACCAGCGCCGACTTCGTCTCCTCGCGGATGATGTCGTTGCACAGATCGACGCACTCGTCGCAGATGAATACGGTCGGACCCGCGATGAGCTTGCGCACCTCATGCTGCGACTTGCCGCAGAAAGAGCAATAGAGCGTGCTCTTTGAGTCGCTGCCGGTGAGTTTCGTCATCAATCAATTACCTCGTTCGCGGTGCGTACTGCCACCGGTCGTTCTGGTCCCTCGTGCAAGATATGTCGCCACCATGCGACGAACACAAGCTACGTTGACCGCATTGTTACAGTTAGTGATGCCGGGGCGCTACGCCAACGGCCATCGCAAGATTACCAATATCGCCCCCCGAACACCGTTGACCGGGTAGGCTGACAATCCCTCTCATCTCGGCGCCCGACTAAATCCGTGGCCGAGTCGCTGTCTCCTCGCCGGGTCGGCGCTTCAGTTCGCCCAGAATCGGATCGACGAGGCTGTCAGAGAGCATGTCCGCGCCCTGACTCGTGAGGTGCAGGAAATCGTAATAGAGTTCGGGACGATTGCTGTATTCCGGCCGGTTCCAGACATCTCCGTATTGCTGATAGAATGCCTGCTCCTGCAGTGTCGTTTGGCCGAGGTAACCAGGAAGCCCCAGAAAGACGACCTTGATACCCCGCGCGCGCGCCTTTTCGACGATCGAGCGAATATAGTGACGTTCGTCGCCGAATTCGAGATCGGCGTAACGCTTCGACAAAAGCGGCGGATTGGTATGCTGCTGCACGTACCGAACCGACCGCATGATGTCTTCGATGTTACCCGGTCTGTCGTGCTGCACCCAGCGACCGTCCGCCTTCTGGACGTACGTCGTGTCGATCGATGAACCTTCATAGTCGACGGCGCTGAACGTCCTGGTCAGCCCGAACCATGACGGGAACAGGTCGGCAGCGAAAAGCTTCATCTGGCGGAAAGGCAGATATGCCAGGTTCGATAGATAGTTGGCATTGAGCCCGTAGCCGGGATTCAGCAGATCGCGCTCGGATGCGAGATATTTGTAGGCGGGATGGCCGAAGCGCGACGGCTTGTCCTGGACGCCGATGACGATCAGTCTGGGCTTCTTCGCCGTCAGCATTTCCTCGACGATGGCGTCGTGGACATCCCTGCCCGCCTCCGCGAGCGAGAAGTTGACGACCTCCGCGTCCTTCATGCCGCGCGCACGAAGCCCTTGGGCGATCCTCGGCGCGTCGATCCCGAGGACGAACCGCGAGGACCCGACGAAAACGACGTCGATCGGTTTCGGATCGTAATGGACCCGCTCGTAGATCCACTTCGATCGCGCGTGCATCGTGCCTTTCAGCAACTGCCATTGCTGGTACCGGTCGGTCGGCAGCAACAGGGTGAGCCCGGCGCAGACGATCGCTGCGCCGAGGATCACCAACGTCTTTCTGAACGCGTCAAAACGCATCGGCCGCCCCGTCAAAAGTTGAAATACAGGAAGATCGCCTGCCCGCGCTGGATGAACATGATGCCCAGGAACAGGTTGATCCCGACGATGATGAGCCCCAGCGTCGTCGGCTTCCACGTCCAGCTAATGACAGGTTGCCCCACATCGCGCCATTCGTTCCAGTTCAGCGCCGGATCGAACCGGCGCATGATCTGCTGCGTATTGGGAAGCAGGAAGATGATCAGAAACCCCACCACAATCGCGACGAGCACGCCCAGGTCGACATGCGGATTGCCGACGACGCTCCCGATGCCGCCAAGGCCGACCATGCCCCGCCAGATTTCAACGGCATCGGGGACGGTCGTCGCGCGAAACATGACGTTGGCAAAGAAGACGGCGAGCAATGTCAGGATGTGATAGCTGGCCATCACCGCGACGCCCGGCTCCGGCAAAACCTGCTTCGCCCGCCGCGCCGCGCGGCGGCGGCGCTTGCCCCGTTCCCGCCAGACTTCGTTACCGGCCAGATACAGCGCATGCATCACGCCCCAGACGACGAAGGTCCAGCCGGCGCCGTGCCAGATGCCCGAAATCACGAACGTGATAAAAGTCGGCAGCCCGATCTCCAGCGCAAAGGCGGACCAGCCCTCTAGTCGCCGGTTGGCCGCAAACCGGTTGAGCGGCAGCGCGATCGGCCGGTAGATGTACAAGACGATGAAGCGCTGCAGCGTCATGTGCCAACGCCGCCAGTAATCGATGATATTGGGCGCACGCAGGGGCGAATGGAAATTCAGCGGCAACTTGATCCCGAACATTCGCGCCAGTCCGATCGCCATGTCGGAATAGCCGGAGAAATCGAAATAGATCTGCACGGTGAACGTCAGGCAGGCGAGCCAGCCCGTCAACAGGTCCGCCTGACCGCCCTGGTTGATATGCTGATAAAGCGGGTTCGCATAATCCGACAGCGTGTCGGCAATGATCGTCTTCTTGCTCAGCCCGATGCTGAAGATGACCAGCCCGACCAGGATGTTCCGCCAGATCAGCGTGCCGAACAACCGGCTTTTGAACTGCGGAACGATCTCTCCGTAATGGGTGATCGGCCCTGCGATCAGCTGCGGGAAGAAGGAGGCGAAGAGCGCGAAGTCGAGCAGCTTCATCTGCTTGGCCTCGCGCCGCGCACTGTCGACGAGATAGGCGATTTTCTGGAAGGTGAAGAACGAGATCGCCAGCGGTAACGCGACGTGGGCCAGCGTGAAATTGCTGCCGAGCAGTGCGTTCGTGTTGTCGACGACGAAATTGGCGTATTTGAAATAGCCGAGCAGCGAGACGTTGGCGACCAGCCCGAATGCCAGGAGCAGTCGGACGGCGCGTGCTCTCCCCTCACGGACCTGCTTCTGGATGATGCCGCCCATCACGAAGTTGAATAGGATCGACGACATCAGAAGCGGCAGGTGGATGGGTTTCCACCAGGCGTAAAAGCCCAGCGACAGAATTGTCAGCGTCAGCTTGGCGGCGACGACTTTCCATCGGCCGAGCGCATAGGTCAGACACAGCGCAACGGGCAGGAAGCCGAAAATGAAGATGAACGAATTGAATAGCATCCGAGATACCGCCGCCCTTTGGCCGGTGCCTTTGTCTGTCCAATGCTGAAATGCAAGTTAAGGACGGCTCAATCAGCGCCCTGTGATGCAAACCTTTCGTCGATCACCTGCATGGGAAGCTCGGGCGCTTCATAGCGGGACAGATCGAGCGTCCAGATCGTGGTACCGTCAGCTTTGCTGCCGGCCTGTTCGAACCCCAGCTTGGCATAGTGCTCCACCACCAGCTTGTTCTTGGCTGTCGGGATATAGCGCCCGACAAGCAACGCCGCACCGTCGCGCTGCGCCGCCGCCACAAGGTGCGTGAGGACCGCGGACTCGACGCGGCGACCCAGCACGCGGCAGCTCATCAGCCAGGTGCCGATCTCCCATTGATCGCCTTCGCGATGCGCGATCACCACCGAAATGATCCCGTTGTCGCCGAACCGGTCGCTGAGCCGCACTTGAAACAGGTGGACAGCGGGGTCCCCCTCCAACGCTGCGACTTCGGCTTCCGAATAGCGGCGGGTGGTCAGGTTGAACTGGTTGGACTTGTTGATGAGTTGAGCCACCCGGGCGCGGCAAACCGGATCGACGGGTTCGATGCGGCACACCATATCGAGCGACCGGAGATAGCCCTCCATGTCGCTCGCGCCGCTCTGCAGGGCTACGCGTTCGGCATTCGCCTGGTAAAAATCGGCCCGCTCGCGGTCCTCGCCCGAAAAGGATACCGCCTCGAAATAACCGGCCGCGGCAAGAATCCGGGGGTAGTAGGTCGGATCGTCGCCGACCTCCGGCACGGCCACCATCGGTAATTCGCGCCGCACCTGTTCGCGCTCCGCTGGATTGTCATCGAGGAAAACCAGCGAATCGACCCCGATATTCAGCGTTTGCGCAATGGCTTTCAGATTGGTGGCCTTGTCGGTCCAGTTCGCCTGAAACACCGCGATGTGTTCTTCCCGCAGCAACATATCGGGATGCTCGCGGAACGGCAGTCGCGCCGCATCGTCTTCGTTCTTGGAACAGACCGCCAGAATGACGCCCCGCGCGCGCAGATCGAGCGCAAGCTGCTGGATGGCGAGGAACGCTTCGCCCGTTGCCGACCCCTGGCCGAGCGCAATGCCCGCCAGCCCGTCATCGCCGATCACCCCGCCCCACAAGGTGTTGTCGAGATCGAGCACCAGGCATTTCCGCGCCAGCCCGCGCACCGACGCGATCACCCGCGCGACGATCTCGCCATAGACGGGCAGCATCGACGGCGAGAAGCTGAGTTTGGAGGCATGCCAGTGCCGGGCATCGTGCCACTGCTCGAGCCCGACGGTGTTCGCGAGTTGCGCCACATCGACCAGCACGATGTCGCCACCGCGCGCCATCTCTGCCAGCCCGCGATTGAACGCATCGACCATCGATAGCGGGGAAATCGCCTCGAGCCGATCGAAGCTGCCGAACAGCGGCTCGAGCGGTGGCACGATGGTCTGGACGAAAATGGCCGAGCGAACCGAACCGCGCAGGTTCGTGGCGATAAGCCGCACCTGCGCGAGTGCCGCGTCGACCTGGCGCGCAGCAGCCTCACTGGTCGATGGCGGTCGATCCAGACCGGCAATGCGCGCGTCGGTGACAATGAGCGCCATGTCGAGGCCCGCGGCCCGTAAGGCACTGCCTTCATCGAGCGCGTCCTGGACCGCGCCACCGTAATTCCCTTCCACCACTTCGGTGGCAATGCCGTAGCGGATGCATGATCCGGCAATCGCGGGGCTGAGGAACGACAAGGTGGCATCGCCGACAATGCCGAGCTTCAGCGTCGGTAGGGAGGCATCGCCGGACTCGATCAGACGGGCGACCAGCCGCGCCACGTTCGACAGTTGATCGGTATTCAGCGCGGTAGCGCAAAGGAGGCGCAGGCGCGACCAGGCCTCGCTTGTCGAACCCGCCGCCAGATCGGCCTTGATCTTCGACGTTTCGGCCCGGAATTCCTGGGGCGCAGCGGGAAGCCAGGCGAGATTGGACAGCATCGATCGAAATTCCCGCCGGCTCTATGACTGCGTCTTCGTCTCGATAAGCGCGACGAGGTCGCCGACATTCTTCAGGCCCTCGATCTCCGAATTCGAAAACTTGATATTAAACTCGCGCTCGATGGCGACGACGAGCCTGATATGGCTCAGACTGTCCCATTCTTCGATGTCTTTGGCGCTTGTCGCTTCGGTTATCGCCAGATCGTCGAGATCGAACACATCCGCCATCACTTCGCCGATTTCCTGAAGGATGCGCGCGTGTTCCATGAGGCAGATTTCCCGAGTGATGACTGGGTCGCGCCCGTATCACAGGCCCTTTGGAGCGTCCAGCGAACGGACCGCGGCCAGTTCGCTGGATGCCACCCGGTTGGCTGTTAGGCGTCCTCGGCAGGTGCCGGACGCTTGTCCATGACCTCGTCGATCAGGCCGAACGCCTTGGCTTCGTCGGCCTCGAGGAAATTGTCGCGGTCCATCGCGCGCTCGATCTCTTCCACGGTCTTGCCGGTATATTTGGCATAGAGCGTGTTGAGCCGGTGACGCATACGCAGGATTTCCTTCGCCTGGATCTCGATATCCGACGCCATACCCTGCGCCCCGCCCGAGGGCTGGTGGATCATGATGCGGCTGTTGGTGAGCGCCACGCGCTTGCCCGGCTGACCCGCGGCCAGCAGGAAGCTGCCCATCGACGCGGCCTGACCGATGCACACCGTGCCGACTTCGGGCCGGATGTAGTGCATCGTGTCATGGATCGCGAGACCCGCCGTGACGACACCGCCCGGCGAGTTGATGTACATGTAGATGTCCTTTTTCGGATTTTCCGATTCGAGGAACAACAGCTGGGCGGTGATCACCGAGGCCATGTGGTCCTCAACCCCGCCAGTGACGAAGATAATGCGCTCACGCAGCAGGCGCGAGTAGATGTCGAAGCTGCGTTCGCCGCGCGTCGACTGTTCGATGACGATGGGGACGAGGCCGCCGATGATGTCGGCGTGGTCGGGCGTGCTCATGCGATTGTCGTTCCTTGATCCTTTTGCCGCACCCTATTTCGGCGGTCATCCAATCCTGTTCAAGTGGGGATTAGGAAAGGGGGCTTGGAGAGGCAATGGAGGGCACGCTCGCAAGTATTTTGGTGCCTGAGAGGGACTCGAGTTTGTCCCGTAAGGCGCTGAATTCGGCAGTTTTTAGTCGCAAACTTTTAGGCGTGGCCTTAACAATGTGCCTATTTGGTACTTTGCTGTGACCGAACTGCCGACCTTTCGTCGATCTAGGACCGTTTTGAGTTACTTTTTTCGCTCAATTTGCACAACCGCTTTTGGCCAAAGGCGGACTGGCAATTCGAAGAATATAGCCGATTATAACCGCCGCGAAGCGTTTCGTTGGAGCACGTCCGCGATAACGGTAGCGTCGTAAAAAGGCGAAACGGCTAATCAGCGCGGCAGGTTCAAAAACATTAGCCTGATCGACGGGTAATCCGTTTTTGGGCAAGGCCCAATGCGAATTAGCGTGATCTAACACTGGACGGACAAATCTTGCTCCCGCTCATTCTTGATGAACCTTGCTGACTTATGATGATTTAGGCGTATATCGTTAGCATGGTAAGAAGCGAACGTTGAGCATGGGCCGTGGAGGGGCACAATGATGAGCAAGATCAAAAGCCTTCGGCTCGAGGCAAAGCTGTCGATGAACCATTTTGCAAGGCTTGCAGACCTAGATCGGGCCACTGTTTCAAAGGCTGAAAAGGGCGGTGCAGTGTCAGAGCTTACACTGCACAAAATGGCAGCGGCGCTTGGTCGGCGATTGGATCGCAGTCTGGACGCAGACGAGCTGGTGGCGCAATGAGCCTTGCCCCTTCAAACTTGACCAAGAGTCCAAGTAGCTCGAAAACTTTCATCGATTTATTCTCAGGCTGCGGCGGCCTCTCGTTAGGGTTGTTAATGGCTGGCTGGAAAGGCCTTTTTTCAATAGAGAAGTCGGAGGACGCGTTTGCGACATTCAAGGAAAATCTCTGTCAAGTAGGCGGCCGCTATGAATTCTTGTGGCCTGATTGGCTCCCATGCGAAGCTATGACGACATCAGATATTCTCGAAAATTATCTGCCGCAGCTAAGGTCGCTGAGAGGCAAAGTTGATCTTATAGCGGGTGGCCCTCCTTGTCAGGGCTTTTCAATGGCCGGCCTACGAAGCAATGTTGATCCTCGCAACCGCCTCACTGAAGAATATATTGAAATCGTCCGGTTGATAGAGCCTAAGTACATTCTGCTAGAGAATGTGCGCGGCTTCCAACACCCCTTCTCCGAAGATGAAATGCCGTATTCGCGTCGAGTCGCTCTGCATTTGGCCTCGCTTGGAGAATTTGGATACGAGGTATATTCGGAACTAATAGACACGTCCAAATTCGGCGTTCCACAAATGCGGAAGCGCTTTATCATGGTGTGTATACGCAAGGACCAAAACGATTGCGGCAATGACCCGCTGAAAACTCTAACGAAAAATATCCGTTCATTTCGTGACCGTCGCTTGCTTTATGGCCACAAAATTGGAGTGCGTGAGGCGATTGGAGATTTGGAAAATAGATTTGGAACACTGATCGACTATGCAGGTGATCAAAAGTTCAAGCAAATTCGCTACAATGGTAGTGGGCCGTTGACGGCATTCCAGCAGCTGATGCGCGCTAATGTAACGCAAAGCTTTTCGCCGGATAGCCTTCGCCTACCTAACCACACGCCGGAGGTCGTCGCTCGTTTCGCTCGGATTCTAAAGCAATGCCCACAAGGTCGGTCGCTATCCCCAGAGAACCGACAGAAGTTCAGCACAAAGAAGCAGTGTTTGACACCTTTGCATCCGGAGATGCTCGCGCGAACGGTCACAACGCTGCCGGATGACATGATCCATTATGGTGAGCCGAGGATTTTAACGGTGCGGGAAAATGCTCGGCTGCAGACGTTCCCAGACTGGTTTAGCTTCAAAGGAAAATACACGACTGGCGGCCACCGTCGCAAGAAAGAATGCCCCCGGTATACGCAGGTTGGCAACGCAGTGCCGCCGCTTCTTGCCGAGGCGATCGGCGAGACCCTGCTTGAGATAGCGTCGCATGAGTGATCTCCCGCCCTTAAAATTCAGCGCGCACGCGAGACTGAAAGACATTGTAGGTCGCGGCCTCATCATCAGTGATGATATTGCGATAATTGAACTGATCAAAAACTCGAAAGACGCTGGAGCTTCCAGCGTCTGGATCGAGTTTCGACAGTTCGGATCAAGCGATGCGAGCGAGTTGGTAATATCCGACAATGGCCACGGCATGACGCTCGATGACATCGAGCATAAATGGCTGAACATCGCCTACTCAGAAAAAAAGAATTCTGCTCCATCCAAAGGGGCTTACGCCGGCAGTAAAGGAATTGGCCGTTTTTCCTGCGATCGGCTCGGCACCAATCTAGAAATAATGACCAGAAAGGACGGTCAGAAGCCGGTCAAGCTAGACGTCGACTGGACCAAATTTGAAGTCGACGGGCGGGATCAGGAAATAGGCAGCATTGAGCTCTTTGCGCGCGAACCCTCGCTGGAGCAATTCCGCAAAGCGATGGGCTTTGGACGGTCTTCGCACGGAACGGTGCTCACTATCCGAGGCTTGCGCAGCGAATGGGACGCCGATCGCCTGCGCTCGCTCCGCAAGGAACTCGAGCGCTTTATCATCGACCCAAACAACGAGTTTTCGGTCAATTTTTCGCATTGGCGATACAGCGCTAAGCATCCGATCAACGGCTCGATCGAAAACAAGATATTTGAAGAACTCGATTTTCGCGCATCTTCGATTCAGGCCGACATATCACCTGACGGCAAAACTATAACGTTCGAGTTGCGGCACGATGGCGATTTTCTATTCAAAAGCACCGAGAAAAACCCCTATTCTCACCTACGCAATATCAAACTTAAGCTTTTTTACCTTAACCAACCGGCGAAAGCATTCTTTAAAAGGCGAACTGGATATCGGTCTGTAGAGTACGGCTCCGTTTTCTTATTTCTGAACAGTTTCCGTGTCTTTCCTTACGGATCGATTGGCGATGATTGGCTGGGAATTGATAAGCGCAAGGCGCAGGGTCAGCGCCGCTTTTTTGGCCTGCGCGAGCTAGTTGGGTTCATTCAGATAACCGACAAGGACGAGAAATTTGAACCTGTATCGAGTCGAGAGGGCCTGAAACGCAATAAAGCGTTCCGAGAGCTTGCGGCAGATAGTCAATCTATCGTCAGTTCATTTGACGACGAAGTCGTCTATGGGTTTTTCCACAAGGCCATGCGGAAGCTCGAAAAGTTCGTAGTAGACGGCTTAGACTGGGACCGAATTGATCGTACGATTGGGGAGGACAATGATGCGGAGCTTCTGGCGGGTAACTATCAGTACCTCCAAGGTGAAAAGCCCGTCCTTGAGACAATAGATTCTGTGGTGACCATCAGGTCACCGCAAAGCCACATTCTCGATATCGATATCAATCTTAAATATTTGTCGTCGCTCGCGGATCAGGAAACGCAAGACTACGACGACCTAGTCGAAACTCTTAACGAGCGATTTGATGGCACGCCGATCGATAAGCTGCGACCATCGGAAAAGCGCGACCTTTCACGCTTCATAAGCCGTCAAGCGAAGGAACTCGCGCAGAAAAACCGGACCAATCGCGGCCTCGAACTGAAGGTAGGTGAAGTCAAAAAGGAACTTCAATCCGAGCAACGAAGGAGAATTTTTGCCCAATTCGAA
>JBBROX010000022.1:0-66836 GCA_038228865.1 Sphingomonadales bacterium
CCTGCCGTTGCGAACCGCCTGTTCGTCGCGCAGATTGCCGATATGGAAATCTCGATCATCTTCGACACAGCGTTTCAAGGTCAGGCAGCAGGCGCGGTTTGGATCGTGGAGAGCGAAGAGAACCGCTGGTGGTTCGAGCGGCAGACCAACCTCGACGATTGGAGCGCAGTATTCACTCCAGACGGCGGAGAGATCGGGCGGGCGGCGATAGTCCGGTCTGTCTGGAACGTCCAAGAGCATTACCCGGATTGGTCGCGGATCGATGTTTGCGGTGTAGCGCTCACGGACGAGGTGTCGAACGACCTTCGCATTGAAGGAAAGGTGATTGAAACGGGTGAGGGGTTCTCGCTCGCCCGGGCATAGTCGGCTTTTCTATGGGGCGATCCAAAAGCCGCCTGTCCGCTCCCCACCCAATAACGCTCGTCAGAAACCTCGGCTCGCCGGCCTCAATTCCTTGCAAACGTATCGCACTGCGCCGGATCGCCCGTCTGTAGTCCGCGCTGAAGCCATTGCTGGCGTTGCGCCGACGATCCGTGGGTGAAGCTGTCGGGGACGACGCGTTGCCCCGCCGCCTTTTGCAGCGTGTCGTCGCCGATGGCTTGCGCGGCGCGCAGCCCTTCCTCGACGTCGCCGGGTTCAAGCCGGTCGCGGTTCTTCGCAGCCCAGACTCCAGCGTAGCAATCGGCCTGCAGCTCCATCGCGACCTGCAGGGCGTTGCCTTCGGTGCGCGACGCGCGCTGCTGTGCCGACCGCACCTTGTCGGCGGTACCGGTCAGGGTCTGGACGTGGTGGCCGACTTCGTGGGCGATGACATAGGCTTGCGCGAAATCGCCAGGCGCGCCGAACCGTTGCTTCAGCTCGTCGTAGAATTCGGTGTCGAGGTAGACGCCCTGATCGGCGGGGCAATAGAAAGGCCCCATCGCCGATTGCGCCGCGCCGCAGCCCGACCGGCCGTTACCCGCATAGAACACCAGCTTGGGCTGGGTGTAATTCGGAAGGATCTTTGCCCAGGTCTGGTTGACGTTGGCGAGTGCGTTGCAAGAGAAGCGGCTGGCGGCATCGACGCTACAGCTTTGCGCCGTCGTCGTGCCGCCCGTTTGTTGACGCGGCGCCGTCGTCGTTGCGGTTGGCGCAACCAGCGATCCGATGCTGCCGAGGCCACCGAACAGAAACAGGACGATCCCGAGGACCACGACGCCCCCGCAGCCGAAACGGCTGAACACGAACGGCACCAGCATCCCCAGAAGGCCCAGACCGCCGCCGCCGCCGAAACCCGCCTGGCTGAAATTGCCGCCGCGCTGGTCCTCGACATTGAGATTGTCTGAATCGTCGAGCCGCATGACTGTCTCCCCTATACTGATACTGAAATGCACCGGTCGCATCTTCGTTGCAATGCAGCGCCCATCGTCGCAGAGCAATCGATATGGCTGACATCGACTCTACCCCCCGTCGTCGGAAGGCATCGCTCCCGCTTCCCGACAAGGTTGCCCTCGTGCTTCAGGGCGGCGGAGCGCTCGGTTCGTATCAGGCGGGCGTGTATGAAGCGCTCGATGCGGCCGGGATCGGCGTCGATCAGGTCGCTGGTATCTCCATCGGGGCGGTGAACGCGGCCTTGATCGCGGGCAACCCGCCCCGATCGCGGGTGAAGGCGCTCCGGGCGTTCTGGGACCGGATGTCGGCGGCACTGCCGACCTTTCCGATCTGGGGCGGCGATTTCGGGCGCGAATGGCTGCACGAGGCGTCGGCCGCCTTCGTTGCGACCTTCGGCGTGCCGGGGTTCTTCAAGCCCAACCTGCTGCCGCCGATGATGGCCTTTCCGGGCTCCATGCAGGCAATGAGCTTTTACGATTCAACACAGCTGACCAAGACGCTCGACGATCTGGTCGACTGGGATTTGCTCAACGACGGGCCGGTTTGCTGTGCCGTCGGCGCCGTCGAGATCGAAAGCGGCAATTTCCACTATTTCGACAACCGCAAGGAGCGCCTCGACGCGCGGCACATCATGGCGTCGGGCGCGCTGCCACCCGGCCTGCCGCCGGTCGAGATCGACGGGAAGCTCTGGTGGGACGGCGGGCTGGTGTCGAACACGCCGCTCAGCCATGTTCTCGATACGCAGGATGCGGACCTGCTGGTGTTCCAGGTCGATCTGTTCGCGGCGAGCGCGGTACGGCCCAAGACGATCATGGACGTGATGGCGCGCGAAAAGGAAATACGCTTCTCCAGCCGCACGCGCCAGATCAGCGACCAGATGATCAAGCTGCGGACCGAGCGCGAGGCGATCCGCCGCGTTCTCAGAAAATTGCCGGAGGGGATGCATAACGATCCCGATGTCGTGCGTTTGACCGACATGGCGCGCGAATTTCCGGTGAATATCGTCCAACTTATCTACCGCGCCAACGCCTGGGAAGGCGGTTCCCGTGACTATGAGTTTTCCGCGCGGACGATGCTCGAACACTGGGCGGCGGGCGAAGCGGCAGTGGCGGAGACGATCAGCCACGCAGGGCTGGTTGCGCAGAACATTCGCGACGGGCGGACGGCCGCATTCGACCTCACGCCCCGATAAATTTCGAAAGGCTTTTCATGTTTCTCAAAGGCAAGACGGCCCTCGTTACCGGATCAACTTCGGGCATCGGTCTCGGTTATGCCAAGGCGCTCGCTGCCGAGGGCGCGAATGTGATGATCAACGGTTTCGGCGATGCGGCCGAGATCGAGAAGGAACGGGCGGGGCTCGAAACCCTGTCGGGCGGCAAGGCGCTCTATTCCGATGCCGACATGACCAAGCCGGACTCGATCGCGGCCATGGTCAAGACCTGTGCGGACCAGCTTGGCGGGCCCGACATCGTGATCAACAATGCGGGTATCCAGTTCGTCTCGCCGATCGATCAGTTTCCCGACGAGAAATGGGATGCGATCATCGCGATCAACCTGACCTCGGCCTTCCATGTCATCAAAGCGGCGCTGCCGGGGATGAAGGCCAAGAAATGGGGCCGGATCATCAACACGGCGTCGGCACACTCGCTGGTCGCGAGCCCCGACAAATCGGCCTATGTCACGGCCAAGCACGGGCTGGTCGGGCTGACGAAGACGGTGGCGCTGGAAGTGGCGACACTGGGTATTACCGCCAACTGCATCTCGCCAGGCTATGTCTGGACGCCGCTGGTCGAAAAACAGATTCCAGACACGATGAAGGCACGCGGCATGACCAAGGAGCAGGTGATGAACGACGTACTGCTTGCAGCCCAACCGACCAAGGAGTTCGTGACCGTTGACCAGATCGCGGCGATGGCGCTCTTTCTGTGCGGCGATGCGGCGGCATCGATCACGGGCGCAAATCTGTCCGTGGATGGCGGCTGGACGGCGGCTTGATGCGGATTGCGTTGCTCGCGGTGGTTGCCCTGTGCGCGGCGAGCGCGGGTCTGGCCAAACCCGCCGATGTTGCGCCGACCGGCGACTGGCAACCGGTCGCGACGCCGGCCGACGTCACCCGCTTGCACGGATGGCGCGATGCTTTCGTCAAGGGCATGGCTGAAGCGCGTGCCGGGGGATTCGACGCAGATCTGGCAAAAGAAGGTTCTTTGCTCGAACCCGACGCGGGGTTGGATGGGGCTGCGCTGCCTGCCGGTTCCTATCGCTGCCGCACGATCAAGCTGGGGTCGCAGGACGGCGGCGGGCTTGCGTTCGTTGCTTACCCCACGTTCGATTGCCGCGTAACCATCGACGGCCCCGTGTCGCGCTTCGTCCGGCTGAACGGGTCGCAGCGCCCGACCGGCACACTCTATCGCGCATCCGTGCGACAACAGGTGTTTCTGGGAACGTTGGTGCTAGGCGACGAGACCCGCGCGCTCACCTACGGACGCGATACCGACCGTAATATGGTGGGCGCGGTCCAGCGGATCGGACCGAAGCGCTGGCGGCTGGTGCTGCCCTATCCGCGGTTCGAATCGACGCTCGACGTGATGGAACTCGTTCCAGCGAACTGAGCGACGAACCCGGTCAGCAAAATCTCCAGCTCGCCGAGCGCATAGGGTTTGGTCAGCACCGGGCAGTCACTGTGTGCTGGATCGACGCCGCCCGCTCCATATCCGGTCGTAAAGGCAAAGGGGCAACCGCGCGCTTTCAGCGCCGTCGCCACTTCCATGCTGGTGTCGCCGTTCAGATTGACGTCAAGCAAGGCCGCGTCGAAACCGTTCTCAGCGCAGGCGGCCAGCGCATCCGCCAATGTCGTCGCGGTGCGTACAACGCGGTGGCCCAGACCGTCGATCATATCCTCCGCCATCATGGCGATCAGCGCTTCGTCCTCGACGAGCAACATCCGCAATGTCGGTTGCGTGCCATCGGTCATGCGACATTTCCCTTGTTCGGCGCTTCGATACAACAGTGCAGTCCGCCGGGGGCAAAGGTCATTTCCACTTTTCCATCCAGATCGCTGGCGAGAACCCGGTCGATCATCCGCACGCCGAACCCGCGGCGGCTCGGCGGGGTCACGGCTGGCCCCTTACGCTCATTCCATTCGATGACGAAACCATCGTTCGTCGTGGTCCAGGTCAGATCGACCCGACCCGGGTCGACAGACAGCGCCCCATATTTTGCGGCGTTCGTTCCCAGTTCGTGGAACGCCATCGCCAGCGCGACGGCAGCCTTCGGACACAGCGAAATCGGAGGACCGGCGATAACGATCCGGTCGGCCCCGCTGCCAAAGCTTGCGGTTGCCGCCCGCGCCAACTCGGCCAATGTCACCCCTTCCCATTGCTCGCGCGTCAACAGGTCGTGCGCACTTGCCAATGTCCGCAGGCGCGCGATGAATTCGTCACGCGGCGGGGCATCAACGTCACCTGACGGAAAGCTTTGGTGGGCGATCGCCTGAACCAGCGCGAGCGTATTCTTCACGCGGTGATTGAGTTCGTGGATCAGCAATTCGCGCCGCTCGTCGAAGGCGCGTCGCTCGGTCACGTCGCGAGAGATCGACAAAAGGCCGATGGCGTGTCCGTCGCGATCAACGATCAACGTCGAATTATTGTCCCACCGCATCTTGCGCTCGTCGGAACCTGTAACGCCGACCTCGTGCCGCGTGTTGCCGCCCTCGTCCATCTTGTGCCGCAGCATCTGCGACGTCTGCCGGAAATCGTCGGGGGTGACGAACTCGGCGATCGATCGGCCGATAACCTCTTCGCGGGGCAGGCCGATGGCGGCGGCCCCCGCCGCATTGCAATCGGTAATGCGCTGATCGATGTCGGCCGTGAAAATGATGTCGTCGGCCTGTTCGAAAATCAGGCGATAGCGTTGCTCGCTTTCACGCAGTGCAATTTCGGCGCGACTGCGGACCAGTGCCGGCCACAAGCGCCGGGTCGCGACTTCGGCAAGAGCGACTTCGTGCGGCTGCCAGCGCCGTGGCACATTGTCCTGCACGAAGACACCGCCGGCGTAGTTGCCCCGGTCGAGGATCGGGACGACGATGCCCGATCGCAGGCCGATCTTTTCATATCGTTCGACCGTTGCCGGGTCCGATGTGCGCGGATCAGTCAGATTGTCCTCGATGACGACCGACCGCCCCGCCGCGAGCTCCGCTGAAATCCGGCCGAAAATGCCGAGCGGGTAATGGCCGCTGATGTCGGGCATCGTGCCCGGTGACCAGCAACGCTTGATATCGAGCGTTCCGGTCAGGGCGTCGATTTCTGCAAACCCGCTGCGTTGCGCACCAAGGCGTTCGCCGATGACCGCCAGCGCCGCCTCAATCATGTCGTTGACCGTCGGGGCAGCAATCAGCCGGTCGTCGAGCGCAACCATCAAGGCGTCGGCACGAGCACGCAAAACCTCGTCGGTCGTTTCGCGCGCACCGCCGAAAATGCCGACGACACGCCCCTGCGCATCGCTCACGGGCGTAAAATTATAGTTCCAGTACGTATCGCGCCAGACCCCGCCATCGCGAATCGCGAACTTCCGGTTCGATTCGGTGATGCCGATGCCGGTCGCGGCGATCCGGGCAAAAGCCTTTTCCATTTCTGGCCACGCCTTGCCCCACACTTTCGCGGCGGGCTGTCCCAGCGCCTTTTTGTCCTGCCTGAGGAGCGACAAGGCGGCATCATTGTGCAGGAAGCGCCAGTCCTCACCCCAATAGACGGCCGCCGGATAATTTGCGCCCAGACACAAGGCTATCGTGGTCCGCAATTCCGCGGGCCAGTCGTCCTTCCGCCCCAGCGGCGTCGCTCCCCAGTCGAAAGCGGCAATGGCGCTGGTCATTTTGTCAACACGGTTCACAGGCGTGCCTTTTGAATAACGGCGCGGCAAACGGCAATGGGCGAAATGCGGTTGTTATCGAAGATAGCAACGCCCGCCGGAGTTTCCCCCGACGGGCGCCTTCCTCCCCAGGAAGTCTGGAGGCGGCACGTCGTAGCGCTAGCTACGTCGCACTCGCCGAAAGACCGGACGGCGGCTCGAAGAGCCGACCGACGAGACGGCGGCATTGCCGCTGTCCGGTCCAAATTTCGCGGCCCGACATGGGCAAAGCCCATGTCGTCGGTCGGCTGTGCCGCCGGCCGGGCTTACGCGAGGTCGATCTAGCGACGCGCTAAATCGTGCCCGCGCTGCGCCTTATCCAAATTGATTCATCGTATTATGCACGCCGCCCGCCTTCAGCGCAGCTTCGCCCGCGAAGTATTCCTTGTGATCGTCACCGATGTCGGAGCCCGACATGTTCTGGTGCTTCACACAGGCGATGCCCTCGCGGATCTCCTTGCGCTGCACCCCCGCGACGTACCCCAGCATCCCGGCTTCGCCGAAATACTCCTTGGCCAGATTGTCGGTCGACAGCGCGGCTGTGTGATAGGTCGGCAGGGTGATGAGGTGATGGAAAATTCCCGCCCGCTTCGCGCCGTCTGCCTGGAAGGTACGGATGCGCTTGTCCGCAGCGATCCCGAGTTCGGTCTCGTCGTACTTCGCATCCATCAGGCCTGCCCGGTCGTAAGCCGACACGTCCAGCCCCTCGGCAACCATCGCGTCATATACCTGCTGACGGAAGTTCAGCGTCCAGTTGAACGACGGCGAATTGTTGTAGACCAGCTTGGCATTCGGGATGACCGCGCGAACGCGGTCCATCATGCCCGCGATCTGTTCGACATGCGGTTTTTCGGTTTCGATCCACAGCAGGTCGGCCCCGTTCTGAAGGCTGGTGATGCTGTCGAGCACGCAGCGGTCTTCGCCGGTGCCGGGGCGGAACTGGAACAGGTTCGACGGCAGGCGTTTGGGGCGCAGCAGCTTGCCATTGCGGTTCAGGATCACGTCGCCGTTCTGCGCCGTCGCGGGGTCGATCTCTTCGCAGTCGAGGAAGCTGTTGTACTGGTCGCCCAGGTCGCCCGGCTCCTTGCTGACCGCGATCTGCTTGGTGAGGCCGGCACCGAGCGAGTCGGTGCGCGTGACGATGATGCCATCGTCGATGCCGAGTTCGAGGAAGGCGTAGCGACAGGCGCGCACTTTCGCGAGGAAGTCCTCATGCGGCACGGTGACCTTGCCGTCCTGATGCCCGCACTGCTTTTCGTCGCTGACCTGGTTCTCGATCTGCAAGGCGCAGGCGCCGGCTTCGATCATCTTCTTGGCGAGCAGATAGGTCGCCTCGGCATTGCCGAAGCCCGCGTCGATGTCGGCGATGACGGGGACGACGTGCGTTTCGAAGCCGTCGATCTTGGCGAGGAATTCAGCTTCCTTCGCTGCGTCACCGGCTTCGCGCGCGGCATCGAGGCTGCGGAACAGGATATTGAGTTCGCGCGAGTCGGCCTGGCGCAGGAACGTGTAGAGTTCCTCGATCAGCGCGGGGACGCTCGTCTTCTCGTGCATCGACTGGTCGGGCAGCGGGCCGAAGTCCGAACGCAGTGCCGCGACCATCCAGCCCGAGAGATAGAGGTATTTGCGCTTGGTCGTCCCGAAGTGCTTCTTGATCGAGATCATCTTCTGCTGGGCGATAAAACCGTGCCAGCACCCCAGCGACTGGGTGTAGTTGGCCGAATCCGCGTCATAGGCGGCCATATCCTCGCGCATGATCTTCGCCGTGTAGCGCGCGATGTCGAGGCCGGAACGGAAGCGGTTCTGGAGGCGCATCCGGGCGGCGGACTCGGCGTCGATGCCGTTCCAGGTGCCCTGGGTGTCGATCAGCTGGCGGAGCTGGGCGGTTTCGGTGCTGTAGGTCATGGGGAGGCTTTCACGTGATTGACAAATTGATGGGATCCCAATGACAACAGGGATAAGCACAAGCGACCGAAAGCTGTGAAGTTTGTTGTTATGGGGTCGTAGTTACAGGGTTAAGGATTGTCGTATTGTAAATAATATGACAAACACCTCCCATGGCTGAAGCGAAACTGTTTGCCGGGCATGCGGTGAAGCGGCTGCGGCGCGCGGCGGGGCTGACGCAGGCGGCGATGGCGGAGGCACTGGCGGTGTCGCCCTCGTACCTCAATCTCATCGAGCGCAACCAGCGCCCGCTGACCGCGCCGATCCTGTTGCGCATGGCCGAGCGCTATGATTTCGACCCGCGACGGCTGGGCGGAGCGACGCCGGGCGGCGGGGTGGAGGCGATCCGGCGGCGGCTGGCCGACCCGATGTTCGCCGATCTGGAAATCGAACGCGCCGAGGTCGAGGAATGGCTGTCGGCGGCGCCCGGCGGGGTCGAGGCCTTCGCGCGATTGTTCGACAGCGGCGCAGGCGCGGCGGGCAACGCCCCCATCGCCAACGATCCCGTCGGCCCCGTCCGGCGCGAGATCGAGCGGTGGCGCAACCATTTCCCCGATCTCGAGGCGTTCGCCGAGACGCTGTCCGACGAGCTGCGGATGGGCTCCGGTGATCTTTATGGTGCCATTGCCGACCGACTGCGCGTGACGCACCAGCTCAGCATCCGCATCCTGCCGGTCGAGGTCATGCCGGGGACGCTGCGCCGCCTCGATCTCCATGCGCGCCAGTTGCAGCTTTCCGAACTGCTCGACCCCGCCAGCCGCACGTTTGCCGCCGCGTTCCAGCTCGGCCAGATCGAGGCGAAAGATGAGATCGAGGCGCTGATCCGCGGCGCGAACTTTGCCGACCGGGTGTCCGAACGCCTGTACCGCCGCCATCTGACCGGCGGCTTCGCGGCGTCGCTGATGAGGCCCTACGACCGGTTCCTGCGCGCGTGCGAGGCGACGGGGTACGACGTCGAACTGCTCCAGCGCCGCTTCGGCGCGGGGTTCGAACAGGTCGCGCACCGCCTGACCACGCTCAGCCGTGTCGGCGCGCGCGGGCTGCCGTTCTTCATGCTGCGCATCGACCGCGCGGGGCAGGTCTCGAAACGCTATGTCGGCGCGAGCGCCTCGCCGCTGGTGGAGGCCGACGGGCGCTGTCCGCTGTGGGATGTCCACGCCGCGTTCGACCGCCCCGGCGCGCTGGTGCGGCAGATTGTGGAGCTGGAGGACGCAACGCGCTGGTTCACGATGTCGCGCACCGTCAGTCCGCAAGGGGGGCGCGTGGGCCAGGTTCGCGCGCAATTCGCGGTCGGCCTGGGCCTCGACGCCGGCCTCGCCGCGCCCCTGGCGGCCTCGCGGGGTTTGGACCTGAAACTTGGGCAGGCCACGCCGATTGGTTTGGGCTGCCGCGCGTGCACCCGCGCCGATTGCCCGCAGCGCGCCGCCCCGCCTGCGTCACGGGTGCTGGTGTTCAACGAGCGCGAGCGGGGGGTGAGCCCGTTCGTGTTTGCGGGCGATTGAGGGGGCAGCTTTCGCCCCCCAGTCACACGTCGGCGGTGGCGGCGACCTGGGTTGCCAGCACCCGCTTCAAGATCTTGCCTGTCGGATTTCGCGGGAGCGCGTCCACAAGAGCCAGCTGTTCGGGCAGCATGAAAGTCGAAATACCCTCACCGCGCAGATACGCCACAAGCCCGGCCAGTGTCACCGTCTCGCCATTCAGGGGGACAATCACCGCGCACACCCGTTCGCCAAGGCGTTCGTCGCGCACGGCGATCGCGCAGGCCTCGCCGATCGCCGGGTGACTCTGGATCGCAGCTTCCAGTTCGCCCACGGGTATCTTCTGACCACCGCGGTTGATCACATCCTTGAGGCGATCGATGTAGTGGTAATAGTCCATGTCCTCGCCATCCCCGGCGATTTCGAAGATTTCTCCGGTCCGGAAAAAGCCGTCCGCGTCAAAGTCCCTTCGGTCCAGGGTGCCCGCCGCCGTGTAATAGCCGGGGAATACCGCAGGGCTGCGACAGATGAATTCGCCCGGCGTGTTCGCCGCTGAAATCGCGGAGCCGTTCTCGTCGCACAGCCCCGTCTCCGTCACGGCGGCAATCCGGATGTCCCAGCTTTCGTTGGTGACCAGACGCACTGCCGCATTCTGAAACCGGGGAAAATAGCGCGCCCGGCGTTCCGGGTCGTTGGTGATCGTCGGGCCGGACAGCATCGTAATGCCCTCAGTCGAACCGAAGATGTTGACGATCTCGATGGCGTAGCGGTCCCGGAACCCCTGGATCATCCAGGGGTCCAGCGGCGCGGAGCCGCACAGGATGACGTCGAGCGCGGAAAGGTCGTGATTGTCCAGCACATTGCTGCGCAAAAGCGCATTCAGCATCGCCGGCGCGGCAACCGTATGCGTGATGCGCAGGTCCTCCAGTTGCGAGACGTACAGCGCCATGTCGAACGGGTGATGAAGCGCCAGCGTCCCGCAGACCTCGAGCCACGGCATGAAGAACCCGGCATGGCCGGCCGTATGCACGATATGCATTGGCGCCAGAAAGCGTGCGCCGATGGGGATCTGGCCGGCATCGACAACGGCCCCGCCATTGGCCCGCCAGGAATTATGCGTCTGTGGCACGCATTTCGGCTCGCCGCTGGTACCTGAAGACCAGTGCAGGCTCGAAACCTCATTGGCATCAACGTGCAGCGTGGCCAGATACGCATCGAGGCCGACACGATTCAGGGGTCCGCAAGTCAGATCACCGAGCGACCGAAACCCCTCTCCCGCGACGTCACCCAGCGCGAAGACCAGCGTCTCAAGCGCCTCCTCACGGACGATCCGGGCCGCCGCCGCCGCCGGATGGCTGTCCTTAAAGGTGGCCAGCGTCAGAATCGCCGCGGGGCGAAGGTGACACAGGATGCGCCGCACATCCCGCTCCCCATAGGCCAGCAGCATTGGCGAAACGATCGCACCGATGCGGGCACAGGCGAGATAGGCAATGATGATCTCGACGCAGTTCGGCAGCTGCGCCACGACGATCATGTCCTTGCGGACTCCGGCCGCCAGCAGGACCGCCGCCAGCCGGTCGACCGCCGCATCGGTTTCGGCGTAGCTCAACTGCTTGGCAACGCCCGGCGCAAACCCGGCGCGGTTTGGCGCGTCGATCAGGGCGATCTGCGACGGTGCCGCGGCCACGTTGGCTCGAAACCGGCTGTCGACCGGATCCTGCCCCCACCAGCCAGCGGCCTGATAACGAGCGATCGTCGCGGCATCGTGCAGGATCATGTCGGCCTCGCGCCTTAAGGATTCTCGTGCATCGTCTGCGCTACTTCGAGCAGCAAGGGATTGGGATTGCCCTGCTGCATGCCGAGGAAGCCGGGCATGTCGAAATAGTCCCGTCCGCGCCAGATCCGGCCGTCCTTGATCTTGTAGATGCCCATATAGGGCATGGTCACCGTGGCGCCGTCATACTGGTCGTATTCGTCGATCCCCTCGAAACAGATCATGTCGTCGTTTTCGACATGGTTGACGATCCGCCAACGGCTGGTCTTCTGCGACGGCCACAGCATGTTGATCCGCTTGCGCATATGGTCCTTGCCCTCGAACGGCCTTGTGCCGACATGCAGCCAATAGATGCAGTCGTCGGTGAAGCAGTCGAGCGACGCCTCCAGGTCCTTCGCCTTCATGGCGTCGATATAGCGCTGCACCGCGTCAAAAGCCTTGCCCATCAGATCGTCCTCTCTCAGTTGTGTTTTGCCAAAATCTTGTCGACGGCGTTGCGCGCGCTCATTGCGGCAGCAGGCGTCGCGATGAATCCGTCGGGTCCGCAGGCGTCGCCGACATTGAACAGGTTCGGAATCGACGTCTCAACCGAGACGTTATGTCCCGGCCAGGAGCGTGCAACGACGTCCGGGTCGTCGATGTCACGCAACTGGACGTCAAGGATGCGGCCGCCCTTGGCCGCAAAATCCGGGAACAGCGCATGCACATCGGCAATGTTGGCGCGCCGCTCGTCGTCCTTGTCCATCGGGGTCAGGCAGCTCTTGGGCGTGCCATAAAAGGCAATCAGGTGCTTGCCGTCCGGCGCCCATTCGGGACAGATGTTGGTCAACGGCACGCCAGACACGATGCGTTCTAGACCAGCCGCGAGAAACGCCGCACGCGGTGCAAACAGCGGCTCGTCAGAGACGGCGTAGGTCGCCACGATCGGGGTCGGGCGAACCCGGTGCCGCGTGCGCGCGACAAAGTCGCGGCCGAGCGCGGCTTCGCCGGTTAGATCGAGGGTCGCCGAGGGGCCGGTATTGCTGATGACGATATCGGCCGGTAACTCGACGGTCTCGCCGTTCTGCTCGGTCGTGACGCTGGTGACCCGGCCGTTCTCGGCGTTGATGGCGCGCGTAGGCGTATTCAGCAGCACTTGCCCGCCGTTGTCGACAATCACCTTGCCGAGGGCCCGGCTGACACCCTGGAAGCCGTCGGCAACAAGCGCATATTGGTCCATCCTCGCGTCCATCGCGGCCGACGAGAAATGCGCAAACCAATGCCGCGCGGGATATTCAAAATCGTTGAGCGCCGAAACGGCGGACGTAATCGTGTGAAACAGCGCCAACAGGTCCGGGTTGTCGGTATAGCGCATCAGCCATTCGCGGAACGTCGGGCCATCGTCTTCGGCGCGCATTTCGGGGTTTTTGAATGCCTGCCCGATCTTGGCCATGGAAAGTTGCAGGCCAACGCTTGTCACCGCCTTGACGCTGTCCTTGCCCTGCACCTGCAACAGCATCTCGAACATCTTGCCGATGCCGCTCTTCGCGGGCAGCTGGACAAAGCCCTCGCCTCCCTTGATCCAGAACCACATCTCGCTGACAGGACGAAGATCGAGTTTGGCGCCGACCTCTTCGCAAATCGCCGGCAGAATGCCCTTGAGCTGGAACGACACGGCGCCGCGCGGCAAGGAATAACCGTCGATGACCTGGGTGCGCGTGCGCCCGCCGACAACGCCCATCGCCTCGCACACGGTCACCGCATACCCATGGCGTGCCAGCAATGCGCCGGCGCACATGCCGCCAACGCCTGCGCCGATGATGACGACGCGCTTACCCTTGCTCATTCCCGCTATCCTCTCTTGTCTGGTTTGCGTTCTTCCGCGCCGCAAATGGCACGACGACGTCCTTTGCGGCCTGCAACCGCAGGCCGGATGTGATGAATGTCCAGATTGCCGCGCCAAGCTGCGCCTTGGTCGGGCGTTCGGCAGACGTCAGCGCCTGGACGATCGCATGGCGCGCCGCACCGATGATCATCGCGGCCGTGATGTCCGGCGATTGAATGCCCGAAATCTGGCCGCGGGCCTGGCCCTTGATGATGTTGCGCGCGGCGGCATCGATCAGCCCGTTCCACCGGCGGGTTTCGATGGCGGCGACATCGGGATAATGGACCAGCTTCGACAATATGACGGTCGCGGTTTCCTCGCGGTAGAGGAAGTCGATCAGGCGCGCGAGCCGCTCCTGCTCGCGGGCGCTCCAGCCGCCCTTTGCGAAATCGTGCAGATCGAGCGCCTGTTCCGCCTCATCGTAGAAAATGTTGACCACCGCAGCGATCAGGCCAGCCTTGGAACCAAAATGGTGGGAGACCAGGCCGACCGAAACGCCCGCGCGCGTCGCAACATCCTGAAGCTCGAATCCGCCGTCGCCCTCAACAAGAGCCGCCGTCGCGGCAGCTAACAGCTTCGACCTCGATCTCTCTGCACGGCTGGGAGCTATAACCATCGAACGCCCGACTCATCATTAAACTGAATTCAATTCAATTATCGTGCGTTCCTTTGGATGAAAAGCTTTTTCTTTTGGCAATCTGTACGGGTCGACCAGGATTCCTGGCGCAAGCTAGGTGAACGGAGGTCCGGTTATCGTGGTTCAGCGCTCCAAAGCGGCCGGTATGCATCCCACCCACTATGGACATCGGCGCTCGACCAACCGCCATTGAAGCAGGCGGCACTGTTGATGGTTTTGCGCAATCGCAGTCGAGTTGTCATATAACTGCCTTACCGCCGAATTTACTCTTCGCCTGAAAGCCTTCATGTCCCAAATTTCGGCGACCGCAGACGAGCAATTTCGTCCCGATCTCGACACCGGTCTGGGCAATGCGGGCACGTTCGGCCTGATCGCCGCGATCGTCGCGGCGCTCGGTTACGTCGTTTATAGCGTTTACACCGACGCCCTGGCAGCGAGTGTCCAGCCGCTGGCGCTGTTGCCGTTCCTGCTGCTCTTTCTGGCACTCGTCATCGCGCTCGGGTTCGAATTCGTGAACGGCTTTCATGACACCGCCAATGCGGTGGCGACGGTGATCTACACCAACTCAATGCCGGCGAATTACGCGGTGATCTGGTCGGGCTTCTTCAATTTCCTCGGCGTCCTGTTGTCGACCGGCGCGGTCGCTTTCGGCATCATCTCGTTATTGCCGGTCGAGTTGATCCTGCAAGTCGGCTCTTCCGCCGGATTTGCGATGGTGTTCTCACTTCTGATCGCCGCGATCATCTGGAACGTTTCGACCTGGTGGCTCGGCATCCCGTCGTCAAGTTCGCATACGCTGATCGGGTCGATCATCGGCGTCGGGGTGGCCAACGCCATGCTGCACGGCAAAAGCGGCACGGCCGGGGTCGACTGGAGCAAGGCGACCGAAATCGGCCAGGCTTTGGTCGTCTCGCCGCTGATCGGGTTCGGGGTTGCGGCGCTGCTGTTCCTGGCGATGAAAGTGCTGATCCGGAACAAGGCGCTGTACGAAGCCCCCAAGGGCAAGGAGCCGCCGCCGCTGTGGATCCGGGCGCTGCTGATCTTTACGTGCACCGGGGTCAGTTTTGCCCACGGCTCGAACGACGGGCAAAAGGGGATGGGCCTGATCATGCTGATCCTGATCGGCACGGTCCCTACTGCCTATGCGCTCAACCGCGCCGTCCCCGCGCAATATGAAACGCAGTTTGCGGCCAATACGCTGGCGACGAACCAGGTGCTGGCGGCACATGGCGGCGCAACGCCGAGCAAGCCCGTCGTCGCGCGGCGCGAAGTCGAACGCTATATCGCTGACAAGTCGATCGGGCCCGCAACAGTGTCCGCCGTCGGCGGCATGGTTGCGGTGATCGACAAGCAGGTGCGCGACTATGGCACGCTGGCCAAGGTGCCCGCCGCCGCGAGCGAGAATATGCGCAACGACATGTATCTGGCGTCGGAAGGGGTAAAGCGGCTGGCGAAAGAGAAGAGCCTGAACCTGTCGCCCGATGAGGTGAAGGCGCTCGGTACCTACCGGGGGTCGCTCGATTCCGGCACGCGTTTCATCCCGCTGTGGGTCAAGATCGTCGTGGCGTTCGCGCTGGGGCTGGGCACGATGGTCGGCTGGAAGCGGATCGTCGTGACGGTTGGCGAGAAGATCGGGAAAACCCATCTGACCTATGCGCAGGGTGCGGCGGCGGAACTGGTGGCGATGGGCACGATCTTCGGCGCGGACAGTCTGGGGCTGCCGGTTTCGACGACCCACGTGCTGTCGTCCGGCGTCGCCGGGACGATGGCGGCCAACCGGTCCGGCCTGCAGATGTCGACGGTCCGCAACCTGCTGATGGCATGGGTGTTGACGCTGCCGGTGTCGATCCTGCTGTCGGGAACGCTCTACATGATCCTGACGGCGATCTTCTGAGCGGGCCGGAAACCCCCACCGACGCCGGGACCGATCCTGAATCGGATTTTGGCGGCTTCAAGGCGTTGCTCGAGGAGCCGGGGGTCATCTGGACGTGTTGTAGCGGGGAAGGCGGCCTTAAAGTCGCCCATGACCTTCCCGCGGACCGGACTGGATTCCGGTGGCTGCACCTGAACCTTGCCGACGAGCGCACGCACGGCTGGCTCCAGCGGCAGAACATGTTTCCGCCCGAAGTGACCGAATTGCTGGTGTCGCGCGAACATCATCCACAAGCCGTTGCCGAGGGTAACTCGATCGGTCTTGTCTTTCAGGATTTCGAGCGCGATTTCGACCGGGAAACAGGGGAATTGGGATCGCTTCATCTGGCGCTGTGTCCCGAAGTGATGGTGACCGGACGCTATCACCCGGTACAGACGGCCGATGCCGTTCGGCGACGCCTGGACCGTGGCGGTTCGCCGACCCTGGATGATGCGAGCGCCCTGACCGTCCTGCTCGACAGCGCGTCCAGCACCTTCTCGACGATGGCGCGTCAGCTGAACGTCGACATGCAGGCAGCGGACGATCGCTTTCACAGCGGCCGGACCGATGCGGCGGCGAATGAGGTGCGTGACCTTCGCCGCCGGGCCGCGCGGATCATCCGGGTGACGAGCGGCTTGGGTGCCGCCTTGCACAGGCTGGAGGATCTGCCCGAAGTGTCGGACGACATCGGCCAGGTCGTCATCCGTTTTGCCCAGCGTATGGACGGGATCAACAGCGATATCACGGCCATCCAGGCGCAGATCCGTGCGCTACGCGAGGAATTCGATCTGATCGCCGTGCAGAAAACCAACAGCAATCTCTATTTCCTGTCGGTGATGAGCGCGCTGCTGCTGCCGGCCACGCTAGTTACAGGCTTCTTTGGGATGAATACGGGCGGGCTGCCCTTTGCGCAGGACTCGCTGGGCACGCTTCTGGCCGGCGTGCTGGCGATCATTGCATCCGCGGCGACCTGGATCCTGCTGCACAATCGCCGTTAGCGCCGCGCCTCCCTAATGCACCGACGGTCTGCTCGCCTGGCCCTTCAGCACCTCCAGTGCTTCGCGATATTCCGCGCGGTTGCGGTTCCAGCCGAGCTGGCAGTCGGCATAGGCGATGCCGCCATAGGCAAGCGCCGACCCCAGCCATGCGACCCATGCCGGGATGTCGAGCCATTCGAGCGCCACGAACAGGCCGGTGACGAACAGGCCGAAGCCGAAAGCGGTTGCAGCAGCGGCGAAGGGCTTGTCGGCGGGTGGCGGGGCGATATCGTCGGCGCGGGCCTTGGCTTGTTCGAAGATGGTCATGATGACGCCATAACGCAGGGAGACGCGCGCGACATCGCCTTTTACACTGGCCGCCGACGTGTAATGCAGGACTACTGATCATGAGCGACCGAATTCTGATCTTCTACGGTTCGTACCGGTCCGACCGGCAGGGCATCCGGCTGGCGGATTATCTGGTCGGGGCGTTCCGCACGCGCGGGGCGGATGCGGAACTGATCGATGCGAAGGCGATCGACCTGCCGATGCTCGACCGGATGTACAAGGAATATCCCAAGGGGTCGGCGCCCGAAAAGCTGGAGACGCTGGCGGAGAAAATCCGCACCGCCGATGCTTTTGTGTTCGTGACGGGCGGATATAATTGGGGCGTGCAGCCCGGCCTCAAGAACCTGACCGACCATTTCCTGGAGGAATGGTTTTGGCGGCCAGCAGCGGTGGCGAGCTATTCGGCCGGGCGTTTTGCGGGCGCACGCGCGGCGCTCGCGTGGCACGGCACGCTGTCGGAAATGGGCATGGTTGTCACATCCGCACCGCTCGCCGTAGGGGGCATCGGGAAGGCGTTGAGCGCGGATGCCGAGCCGGTGGGCGATGGCGGTGCGGCGCTGGCGCAGTCGTTCCCGCGCTTTGCCGACGACCTTGCTTGGTGGACCAATGCGGCCCGCCTGCAGCGCGCGCAGGTGCCGCCGCCATATTGATTGTGCGTCCAAGGGGGTAGCTTTCTAGTTCCGACTTCCTAGGTTGGATTCGAACCGACCACCACATCCCGGAGTTCCAGCGATGACCAACGCCACCGACTACGTGCCCCCCAAAGTCTGGACCTGGGACAAGGAAAACGGGGGGCCCTTTGCCAGCATCAATCGTCCGATCGCCGGACCGACGCACGACAGGGAATTGCCGGTCGGCAAGCATCCGCTGCAGCTCTATTCGCTCGCCACGCCCAATGGGGTGAAGGTGACGGTCATGCTCGAGGAGCTGCTCGCTGCTGGACACACCGGCGCGGAGTACGACGCCTGGCTTATCCGCATCAATCAGGGCGACCAGTTCGGCAGCGGGTTCGTTGACATCAATCCCAATTCGAAAATCCCCGCGCTGATGGATCGCAGTGGACCCACACCAATCCGCCTGTTCGAATCCGGGTCGATCCTGCTGTATCTCGCCGACAAGTTCGGGGCATTCCTGCCGACCGACCCGACGGGGCGGGCCGAGGCGCTGAACTGGCTGTTCTGGCAAATGGGCGCCGGGCCGTTCCTGGGCGGCGGGTTCGGGCATTTCTATGCCTATGCGCCGATCAAGATCGAATATGCCATCGACCGGTTCGCAATGGAGGTGAAGCGCCAGTTCGACGTGCTGAACCGCCGTCTGGCCGACAACGAATATCTGGCGGGCGACAGCTATTCGATTGCCGATATGGCCGTGTGGCCTTGGTATGGCGCGGTGGCTACGGGGCAGGCCTACGGCGATGCCGCCGAGTTCCTGTCGGTACACGAATACACCAACGTCCTTCGCTGGACCGACCAGATTGCCGCGCGCCCCGCCGTGAAGCGCGGCCGGATGGTCAATCGCGCGATGGGCGACCCGGCCGAACAGCTGCACGAGCGGCACGACGCCAGCGATTTCGACCTGCGGACGCAGGACAAGCTGGAGGTGGCGGCCTAACGCTTTTTATTTCTCCCCTGCGCTTCGCTGGAGAGGAGTGAATGTAGTTCCGCTCACTTTGCGTCGGCCGCCTTCATGGCCTCGATGATCCGCTTGACGTCCTGGCTTTGCCCGCGCGGCAGAATCAGGACGTCGTTGCCGCTGGCGACGACGATCAGGTCGTGGACACCAATGGCGGCGATGCGGATGCCGTCGCTGCGCAGCAGGCAGTTGCTCGTGTCGAGGGCGATGACGTCGCCGTGATGTGCATGACCATCCTCGTCGCTGCCCAGCGTGTGCAGCGCGTCCCATGATCCGACGTCAGACCAGCCCATCGCGACCGGGACTACGGCAACCTTGTCGGCCTTTTCCATGACCGCATAGTCGATGGAATCGGACGGGGAGGCGGCAAAGGCGTCGGCGTCGGGCAGGATATGGTGGCCGTGGCGGGTCGCGCCTGCGACGGCGCGCTTCGTTGCGGCCAGCATGTCGGGCGCATGCGCTGCGAGTGCCGACAGAAACGCGTCGGCGCGGAAAAGGAAGATGCCGCCGTTCCAGACATGATCGCCGCCCGCGATCATCGCTTTTGCGCGGGCAAGATCGGGCTTTTCGACGAAACGCGCGACGCGGTGGACGCCCGGTGAAATCGTGTCGCCGACCTGGATATAGCCATAGCCGGTTTCCGGCCCGTCGGGCGTAATGCCGAACGTCGCCAGCCAGCCTTCGGCAACCAAAGGCAGGGCGGCATCGATCGCGGTCATGAACGCCGACTCGTCGGTGATGACATGGTCGCTGGGCATCACCAGCAACGGCGCGTCCGGGTCGGCAAGCAGGGCAGCGAGGGCAATCGCCGGTGCGGTGTTGCGCGCGACGGGCTCGAGGACCAGCGTTGCCGCTGTCCCGGCCAGTTGCGCGTCGATCAGCGCGGCATGGCTGGCATTGGCGATGACCATTGGCTCGGCGAAGCGCGTCCCGTCGGCAGCGCGTGCCAGCGTGGCTTCGAACATCGTCGCGTTGGATGCCAGCGGCAGGAACTGCTTGGGCCGTTCGGGGCGGGACATCGGCCACAGGCGGGTGCCGGACCCGCCGGACAGGATGACGGGGACGATTCGTGTCGGTTGGCTCATGTGTACTCCCTAGACGGGGCGGCGCGGCCCCGCCAGCACAACCCAGCAACAGGTCCATTGCTCCGTCCTTCACCATATTTTTGTCAATTTGGGCGACAGGGGTCCATCAGTGTCGGAAAATCTGACACTCAGGTGGGACGACGAGCAAACACGCGTGTTCAGGCTGTTCAAACATTATGTGCCTTACGCGGTGCTGTTTCTGGCGCTGGTCGATCTTGGGCTGTTGCTGTGCGCCGCCGAGATGGCGTGGGTGGTCCGTGCGTGGCAGATTGGCATGACGGTCGATCCCATTGCGGTGCGATACTGGCCGCTGGTCAATTTTGCCGTGACGCTCCAACTCGCGATGATTGCAGTCGGGGTCTATGGGACCGACGCCTTCCATTCGATGCGCTTTGCCGCTGCGCGGCTGGTCGTGGCGATCTGCCTCGGCGTGATTTTTCTGTCGGTCGTGTATTTCCTGCTGCCCGGGTACACGCTGTGGCGGTCCAACTCGCTCTATGCGATGGGTTTTGCGTTCGTGCTGCTGGTCGGGGTGCGAATGGTGCTGGGCCAGATGTTCGGCAGCGAGGCGTTCAAGCGGCGCGTGCTGGTGCTGGGCGCGGGACAGCGCGCGGCGCGGCTCGGGCGGTTGGGGGCGGAACGCGCAACCAGCTTTTCGGTGGTCGGCCATATCGACATGGGCGATTGCGATGCCGTCGTCGGCACCGCTGTAAAGCGCGCCGCGATCGAAGATCTGGCCAGTTATGCAGCAACGCTGGGGGCCAATGAAGTCGTGCTGGCGCTGGAGGAGCGGCGCAAGGCGATGCCGGTCGCCGACCTGCTCCACATGCGCACCATCGGCGTGCATGTGAACGAGATTTCGACGTTCCTGGAACGGGAGACCGGCCGCGTCGACCTGCGCAGCCTCAACCCCAGCTGGCTGATCTTTTCCGACGGGTTTTCGAGCGGGCGGCGGCTGTCGTCGGCGGCCAAAAGGCTGTTCGACATCGTCGTGGCGGCGCTGTTGCTGACGCTGACGCTGCCAGTCATCCTGTTGACGGCCGTGTTCATCAAGATGGAATCGCACGGCCCCGCCTTCTACCGCCAGACGCGCACCGGGCTCTACGGGCAATCGTTCGGCATCCTGAAGCTGCGCTCGATGCGCACCGATGCCGAGGTCGCCGGCAAGGCAGTGTGGGCCGAAAAGGACGATCCGCGCATCACCCGCGTCGGCCGCTTCATCCGCAAGGTCCGCATCGACGAATTGCCGCAGGTGTGGACCGTGCTGAAGGGTGAGATGAGCTTTGTCGGCCCACGCCCCGAACGGCCCCAATTCGTCGCCGAACTGGCGAAGAAAATCCCGTTCTACGCCGAACGACATGTCGTGAAGCCGGGCATCACCGGCTGGGCACAGATCAATTATCCGTACGGCGCGAACCTCGACGATGCGCGGCACAAGCTGGAATACGACCTGTATTACGCAAAGAACTACACGCCGTTTCTCGATGTCGTGATCATCTTGCAGACGATCCGCGTCGTGCTGTTTCCGGACGGCGCGCGATGAGCGGGGTGTTCTTCTGGAGCCATGCGCTGGCGAGCGTGGCGTTCGCGATCCTGGCGGCGTGGCAAGCCGACCGGTGGCGCGACCGCGCATCACGCGCGGTGATCGTCGCATGCCTGGCGATGGCACTGTGGACCGGAGTGACGGCGGCGAACGGGGTGGCGGCGCCGGCATCTCAATTGGGCGAAAGCGTGCGCAATTTCGCTTGGCTGAGTTTCCTCTACGCGCTTCTCCGCCGGGGCGGAAGCGAACATCGCGCCCTCGGCGTCCTCTATGCGGTGCTGGCGTTCGCGGCGGCGGGCAACGGGGTTATCGACCTGCTCGCGTCGATTGCGCCGGCAAGCGAAAGCCCTGCGCCGTCGCTGCTGCTCTCCACGTTCATCCTGCGCATGGCGTTTGCGGTCGGGGCACTGGTCGCGGTCCATAATCTCTACACGGCGACGGCGGCGGGCGCGCGGGCGGGCGTCGGTCTGCCGCTCGCGGCACTCGGCCTGTTGTGGGCCGTCGATCTAACTTTCTACGCCTTGTGCTGGACACAGGCCGGATGGGTCGCCGAATTCGCGGCGGCGCGCGGGATCGTCGCGGTCGTGCTGGTGCCGTTGCTGGCGCTGGCGGCGCGGCGCAACACCGGATGGTCGATCCGCCTGTCGCGCACCGTTGCCTTCCGATCGGTGGGGCTGGTTGCGGCGCTGGGCTATCTCGTCATCGTCATTTCATCGGCGTTCGCGCTGCAAGCGCTGGGCGGTCGCGCGGCACCGCTGGTGCCGTCGCTCGTTCTGCTTGCGGCCGCGCTGCTGGTCGGTGTCGTCATGCTGTCGCCGCGTACCCGCGCTTGGGCGATGGTGATGCTGGCCAAGCATCTGTTCGCGCACCGCTACGATTACCGCGCCGAATGGCTGCGTTTTACGGATACATTGGGTATTCCCGGCCCCGGCGCGCCGCCGCTCGACGTGCGCGTGGTCAAGGCAATCGCCGATATCGTGCAGTCCCCGGGCGGCCTTTTGCTGCGGCCGACGGGGGAGGCGCTGACCACGGGTGCGCGGCTGGAATGGCCAACGCTGCTGCCGCCGCTGGACGCGGGTAACGGACAGCTGGCCGGGATATTGGCGGGGGGCCGCATCGTCGAACTCGATGCGCTGCGCAGTGAACGCGGCGACGCGCGCGAAGCGGCGGCGATTCCCGAATGGATCATGGCCGACCCATCGACCTGGACGATCGTGCCGCTGGTTCACCTCGACCGGCTGACGGGTGCGGTGTTGCTCGAACGGCCGCTGGTCCCGCGCGCGCTCGACTGGGAGGATTTCGATTTGTTGCGGCTCGCGGGCCGACAGGTCGCAAGCTATCTGGCCGAGGCGCATGCGCAGGAAGCGCTGATCGACGCCGCGCGGTTCGACGAGTTCAACCGCCGCTTTGCCTTCATCATGCACGACATCAAGAATCTGGTGAGCCAGTTGACGCTGGTCACGCGCAACGCCGAACGTCATGCCGACAAGCCCGAGTTCCGGGCGGACATGATCGCGACGCTGCAGTCCTCGACCGCGCGGATGAACGACCTGCTCGCGCGCCTGTCGCAGCACAATACCGGCCGCAGCGAGGAACCGCGCAGCGTCGATCTGGGGAGCGTCGCCGCCACTGTGGCGCGGTCGCTGCGCGTCCGCCATCCGGTCGTCGTGTCGGGCGGCCCGGGTGTTGCGGCGCTGGCCGATCCGGCGCGCCTCGAACAGGCGCTGTCGCATCTTGTTCAGAATGCCATCGACGCCAGTCCCAACGCCGAACCCGTCACGCTCACGATGGTCCGCGCCGGACCAGAGGCGGGTATAGAAATCGCCGACCGGGGGTCGGGCATGACCGCCGATTTCATCAACGGATCGCTGTTCAAGCCCTTTGCCTCGACCAAGGACGGCGGCTTCGGCGTCGGCGCCTATGAAGCGCGCGCGATCGTGGCGGCCATGGGCGGACATATCGCGGTGCAGTCGGCACCGGGTGAGGGGACGCGGATGACGCTGTGGCTGCCCGGCGCCGAACCCACCGGCACGAGGATCGCGGCATGACCGAAGAGCGTCCCAAACTCCTGATCGTTGAGGATGACGAAGGGCTGCAGCGCCAGTTGCGTTGGGCCTATGACGATTATGAGGTCATCGTCGCGGGCGATCGGGCGTCGGCCATCGACATGCTGCGCCTGCACGAACCCGATGTCGTGACGCTCGACCTCGGCCTGCCGCCCGAACCCGATGGGGTCGAAGAGGGGTTTGCGACGCTCGCCGACATGCTGCGGCTGAAGCCCGATACGAAGGTCATCGTCGCGTCGGGGCATGGCGCGCGTGAATCGGCGCTGCGCGCCATCGGGTCCGGTGCCTATGATTTCTATGCCAAGCCGGTCGAGATCGACGAGCTGGGCCTGATCGTCGCGCGCGCGTTCCATTTGCACGCGCTGGAAGCGGAAAACCATCGGCTGGCGTCGGTGCCGAGTGCGACGAATTTGCTCGGCGGAATCATCTCTTCGGCACCCGAAATGCTGAAGGTCGTCCGCACTGTCGAACGCGTGGCCAAAACCGATGCATCGGTGATGCTGCTGGGCGCGAGCGGAACGGGCAAGGAATTGCTGGCGCGCGGTCTTCACGATGCCAGCGACCGCCGCGACGGGCAATTCGTTGCGATCAACTGCGCCGCGATCCCCGAAAACCTGCTCGAAAGCGAATTGTTCGGCCATGAAAAGGGCGCCTTCACGGGCGCGATCAAGACGACTGAGGGCAAGATCGAACAAGCGCATGGCGGCACCTTGTTTCTCGACGAAATCGGCGATGTGCCGCTCAGCTTGCAGGTAAAATTGCTGCGCTTCCTCCAGGAACGCACCATCGAACGTGTCGGCGGGCGGCGGAGTATCGTCGTGGACACGCGTGTCGTCACCGCGACGCACCGCAATATAGACCTGATGGTCTCGCACGGCAGTTTCCGCGAAGATCTATACTACCGCGTCGCCGAAATCGTCGTGCGCATCCCCTCGCTCGCCGAGCGGCCGGGCGATGCGAGCCTGCTGGCCCGCGTCTTCGTCCAGCGGCTGGCGCAGACGATGCGCAGCGATGTGACCGGCCTTGCCCCCGATGCCATGTCCGCGCTCGACGCGTGGGCCTGGCCGGGCAATGTCCGCGAGCTGGAAAACCGGGTGAAGCGCGCCGTCATCATGGCCGACGGCAAGCTGGTGACGGCGGCCGACCTCGATCTGGTCCCTAGCGACGACGCGGACGATGCCATCAACCTGAAGGCCGTGCGCGAAGCCGCCGACCGCAAGGCGATCACGCGCGCGATTGCGCGGACCGAAGGGAACATCTCTGGCGCGGCCAAGCTGCTCGGGATCAGCCGGCCGACGCTGTACGACCTGCTGAAGAACTATGACATCGCGGTCTAGCGGGGGGCGGCTCTGCGGGATGGCGGCACTCGCGGCGCTGCTGCTGACCATTGCGCCGACGCGCGCCGATGTGCCCCCCGATGCGCGCACGCTGGTGGCCGAGGGTCGTGCGGCATTGGCAGCCTATCAGGGCATGGCGGCGCAGACCAAGTTCGAACAGGCCATTGCCCGGGGTACACCGCGCGACGAGCTGCGCGCGCTCATTGCCCACGCTTATCTTTTGCAGGGACGCGGAACCGAGGCACTGGAGATGGCGCGGGCGGACAAGGTGCCGCAACCGTTCGCCGCCTACGCCGCCCGGATGCGCGCGGCGGCGATGGGCGGCGATCGCGCGGCGGCGGGGCGTGAACTGGCGTTGGCGACGCAGCTTGCCCCGAATGATTCCTTCGCCTGGTCCGATACCGCGCGGTTCCGGCGCGAAGGCGGCGATGCCGGTGGCGCGCTGGCGGCGGCGGAGCGGGCGGTGGCGCTCGATCCGAAGAATGTCGAGGCACTGATCCTGTCGGGCGCGCTGATCCGCGACCGCTATGGGCTGGTCGCGGCGCTGCCATGGTACGACCGTACACTAGCGGTACAGCCGGACAATATCGACGCGATGCTGGATCGAGCAGCAACGCTGGGCGATCTGGGCCGCGCGCGCGACATGCTGGACCAGACCCGCGATGTCCTTGCGGTTGCGCCCAACCATCCGCGCGCATTCTATCTTCAGGCGGTGCTGGCCGCCCGCGCCCATGACTGGGATCTGGCGCGGGCGTTGCTCTACAAGATCGGCGGTCGGATGGGAGATTTCCCCGCGCTCAGGATGCTCGCCGGGTCGGTCGAAATCGCGCAGGGGAATGCCGAACAGGCACTGGTCGAGCTGCGCCCGCTCGTTGACCGGCAGCCCAACAATCTGGCAGCGCGGCGCTTGCTCGCGGCAGCGCTCCGGCTGGGCGGCGACGATCAGGGCGTTGTCGACACACTGCGCCCCTTTGCCGGGCGCGGCGACGCCGATCCCTATATCCTGACGATGGTCGGGCGCGCTTACGAACGGCTGGGCGACCGGATCGCGGCGGCACCGTTTCTCGACCGGGCGGCACAGCCCCTGCGCGCAACACCGGGACCGCTTGGCTGGGGGGGCGGGCCGGTTGCGCGCCTGCGGCTGTTGTCGGTGCAGGGGAAGATGGGCGAAGCGACGGCCTATGCCGCCCAGCTCGAACGCGAGAGCCCCGGTGCGGCGTGGATCATGGTGCTGTCAGGCGATACGCTGGCGTTTCAGGGGCGGTGGCGCGAGGCGGCCGATGCCTATCAGCGTGCCGCAGACCTGAAATTCGACGAACCGACCATGCTGCGGCTGGTCGAGGCGTTGCAGCGGGCAGGGGACGGCAAGGCGGGGGTCGCGGTGACCGACCTGTTCCGCACGCAGCACCCGCAAAGCCGTGCGGCAAGCCTGCTCGCGGCGGACAGCGCGCTGGCGGCCAAGCAATGGGACCGCGCCGGACGGCTGCTCGATGCTCTGCGGCACCAGACCGGGAACCGCGATGCAACTTTACTCAACAATCTCGCCTGGGTGCGGATGGCGCAGGGGCAACCGGGCGAAGCGCTGAAGCTGGCGCAGGCGGCCTATGCGCTGTCGCCGAACAGCGCGCCGGTTGCGGGCAGCTACGGCTGGTTCGCGCATGCCGCCGGAGACAAGGCGACGGCGGTGGCCCTGCTCGAAAAGGCAGTGGCATTGGCGCCCGACATTCCGGCCTATCGCGCGCGGCTGGCAAAGGCGCGCAGCGGAAGCTAGGCGTTCCTTTATGGACGAAACGCTCCGCCGTATTGCCGACGCCCTCGATCGGCTGGCCCCGCCGGACCCCGAAGCGGCAATCTCTGCCGCGCCCGCCTATCGCTGGGATGGTGCGAAACTCACGCCGGCCGATTTCCGTCCGCTGACGCTCGACCTGCTGACCGGGATCGACGACGCCAAAGGCATGCTGGTCGAAAATTGCCGTCGCCATGCGGCGGGCCATGCTGCGCACGATGCGCTGATCTGGGGCGCGCGCGGGTCGGGCAAGTCGGCGCTGGCGAAGGCCGCCGTCGGCGCGACCGAGGGGCTGGTGCTGGTCGAACTCGCGGCGACCGATCTGGCGACTTTGCCCGCGCTGTTCGCGCAACTGGCGACATGGAACCGGCGCGTCATCGTGTTCATCGACGATCTGGGATTCGACGATGTGCAGGCTGCGCGGGTGCTGCGCTCGGTGCTCGACGGCGGCGCATCGGCGCGGCCCGGCAATGTCAGGCTCTATGTGACGTCGAACCGGCGTCATATCGTCAAGCGCGACATGGCTGAGCAGGAAACCGCGATCAATCCACGCGATGCGGCCGACGATGCGCTGGCGCTTGCGGACCGGTTCGGCCTGTCGCTGGGCTTTCATGTCGCCGATCAGCCGACCTATCTGGCGATGGTTCAGGGCTATGCAGCGGCGCACGATCTGCCTTTCGATCCCGCCGATGCAGTGCAGTTCGCGACGCAGCGCGGCAGCCGGTCGGGGCGGGTCGCGTGGCACTATGTCGTTGAGCTTGCGGGGCGGGCGGGTCGCAGTCTAGGCTGAATGGCAATAGCTCAGTTGAGAGGATTCCCCACATGGACCGCCGCCAGTTCGTCGCCGCTTCAGGCGCCGCCGCCGCATTTTCGATTCTGCCGTCCGCCGCCTTTGCGCAGGGTGCCAGCGGCGATACCGCGATCAACGCGCTGTTCGAAAGCATCTTTCAGGAAAACCTGAAGCATTCGCCCGAACTCGCCAGTTCGCTGGGCCTCGACAAGGGGCCGAACGCCGCGTGGAAGTCGATGCTGTCGCCCAATACTGCTGCTGAGCGCCGCGCGTCGCTCGCGCGCACCAAAAAGGCGCTGGCTGCCTTGCGCGCGGTCGACCCCGCAAGCCTCTCGCCTTCGGCAAAGCTCAACCGCGAAGTCGTGATCTACCAGATCGAATCGCGGATGGTCGCCGCCGACAAATTCGACATCGACGGGGTTCAGCGCCCCTATCGCATCTTCCAACAGGGCGGGTCGTATTTCGAACTGCCCGATTTCCTCAATACCGCGCACACCATCAACACCGCTGCCGATTGCGAGGCCTATCTGGCGCGCCTTGCGCTGTTTGCCACGGCGCTCGACGAGGACAGCACCGAACAGCAGGCTGAGGCGGCGCGCGGCTACCTTGCGCCCGGCTGGTCGATCGACCTGACGCTCGGCCAAATGGCAAAGCTGCGCGCGCCGGCACCCGAGGCGAGCACTATGGTCGAATCTTTGGTCAAGCGCGCCGCGGCCAAGGGCATTGCCGGCGACTGGAGCACGCGCGCCAGCAAGATCGTCGCCGACCAGGTCTATCCGGCGCTCGACCGCCAGATCGCGCTGATGAAGGCGCTGCGGCCGACAACCGCGGCGGGCGATGGGGCGTGGCGTCTGAAAGAGGGCGACGCGATCTACGCTGCCGCGCTGGAACAGGCGACGACGACAAGGTTCACACCCGATGAAGTGCACAAGATCGGCCTGGCGCAGGTCGCCGAGCTGACCGCCAAACTCGACGTCATCCTGAAGGCGGCGGGCCTGACGCAGGGGACGGTCGGCGCGCGGCTGTCGGCGCTCAACGTGCGGTCCGAACAGCTTTATGCCAATACCGACCCCGGCCGCGCCGACCTGATCGCCAGCCTCAACACCGGGATCAAGGCAATGACCGCGCGCCTGCCGCGTGCGTTCGCCACGCTGCCGACGCAGCCGCTCGAAATCCGCCGCGTGCCGCCGGAGATTCAGGACGGTGCGTCGAACGGATATTACAACCGCGCTGCGCTCGATGGCTCGCGCCCCGCCATCTACTTCATCAACCTGAAGGATACCGGCGACTGGCCGAAATATTCGCTGCCCTCGCTGACCTATCACGAAGGGCTGCCGGGCCATCACCTGCAGATCAGCCTGGCGCAGGAGTCGAAGGATATTCCGACGCTGCGCAAGATCGGCGGGTTCTCGGCCTATTCGGAAGGGTGGGCGCTCTATTCCGAACAGCTTGCCGACGAGCTCGGTGCGTATGATGGCATCGAAAAGGCCGGCTACCTCCAGTCCTTCCTGTTCCGTGCGGCGCGGCTGGTCATCGACACCGGCATCCATTCGCAACGCTGGAGCCGCGAAAAGGCAACGGCCTATATGGTCGAAACCACCGGCTTCGCGCAGCCGCGCTGCCAGCGCGAGGTCGAGCGCTACTGCACCCAGATCGGGCAGGCCTGCAGCTACAAGATCGGTCACATCGCCTGGACCCGCGCCCGCGAAAATGCGCAAAAGGCATTGGGCGCAAAGTTCGACATCAAGCAGTTCCACGACGTGCTGAAGGAAGGCGCAATGCCGCTGACCATCCTTGAAGCACGGATTGCCGAGCGGACGCGGGCGGCGCTGCGCGGGTAGCCCCGCACCGGTTCCGCCGCACATTTCTCACGCTTCGGCGAAGCTTGCCTTTTTGTTGCCCAAGTCAATCAGAATACTCTACTCGATGAGTCGGGCTTACGCTCGGCGGACCGCTCTTTGTCGGGGTGCGGCCTTAGGAGGAGACGTGATGGCAATGGCAAGTGCGCCCGCAAAAGTCCTCATCGTACCCGGCCTGAACGGCTCCGGTCCCGATCACTGGCAGACGCTGTGGGAGGAAGAGCGCGTCGATTGCCTGCGCATCGAACAGGCCGATTGGCGCAACCCCGACCCGCTCGACTGGATCGCGCGGATCGACCACGCTGTTGCCGGGCTATCGGGACCGGTCGTCTTTGCGGCGCACAGCCTGGGCTGCCTGGCGGTCGGCGCATGGGGTGCGCTCAGCCGCCGGGCTGCGGACGGGCGGTTCGGCGCCTTGTTGGTGGCACCCTGCGATCCTGCCCAAGAAGGCGCGGTCGAAGGAATCCGCCGCTTCGGTCTGATCGCGCGCGGGCGATTGCCATTCCCCTCGGTCCTCGTCGCCAGCTCCAACGACCCCTATGCGACGTTCGGGCGCGGCTCGCGCTTTGCCAGCGAATGGGGCAGCGAACTGATCGACGCGGGCGAGGGCGGGCATCTGAACGCCCAATCGGGGCTTGGGTCGTGGCATTGGGGACAGAATCTCGTCGACCGGATGAAGGCGCGGCCGGGGCGTTAGTTACCCCAAACCCTCGACCATCTCGGCCACTTCCAGCCAGCGTTCCTCCGCCGCGTCCTTTTCCGCGCGGGCGGCGGCGATCGCCGCAGTCAGCGCGGCGAAACGCTTGGGGTCATTGGTGTAGATGTCGGGGTCCATCAGCGCGGTCTCGTCGCGCGCGATGGCGGCTTCGAGTTCCTCGATCCGCTTGGGCAGCATGTCGTAATCGCGCTGGTCCTTGTAGGTCAGTTTCACACGCGCTTTCGGTGCTTCGGCCACCACGGCTTTCGCGGCAGTCTTGCGGCTTACGGTCCGCACCTGCCGCTGTCGTTCCCAGTCGGCATAACCGCCGGCGACGATATCGACCTTGCCCGAGCCGTCCAGACCGAGCGTGATCGTCACTGTCTTGTCGAGGAAGTCGCGGTCGTGGCTGACGATCAGGACGGTACCGTCGTAATCGGCAATCACTTCCTGCAACAGATCGAGCGTTTCGAGGTCGAGGTCGTTGGTCGGCTCATCGAGGACTAGCAGGTTCGACGGGCGGGCGAATTCGCGGGCCAGCAACAGCCGCGACCGCTCGCCTCCCGAGAGGCTCCGGACCGGCGCGTCGGCGACACCGGGGTCGAACAGGAAATCCTTGAGATAGCCGATCAGGTGCTTCTTGACGCCCTGCACCTCGATCCAGTCGCCGCCCTGGGTCAAGACGTCGCGCACCGTCTTGTCGGGGGACATCAGGCTGCGCTGCTGGTCGATAACGACGGCATCGAGGGTCTTGGCGAGCGTCACCTTGCCGCTGTCGGGCGCGAGTTCGCCGGTCAGCAGCTTGAGCAGGGTGGATTTGCCCGCGCCATTGCTGCCGACGACACCAATGCGGTCGCCGCGCTGGATGCGCAGCGTAAAGTCCTTGATGACCGCGCGCCTATTTTCTCCGGCGCCGAACGACTTGTTGACCTGCTCGGCGCGGATCACCGATTTCGTGCGGACGTCGTCGGTCGAAATCGACAGTTTCGACGTGCCCGGCGGCCCCATCATCTGCGCGCGGACGGCGCGCATTTCCATCAGCTTGGCCTTGCGGCCTTCGTTGCGCGCACGTCGCGCGGTGACGCCGCGCAGCAGCCAATGCTCCTCCAGCTTCAGCTTGGCGTCGAGCCGTTCGGCATTGCGCGCTTCCTGTGCATAGACTTCCTCGGTCCACGCATCGAAGCCGCCGAAGCCGATATCCTTGCGCCGGATCCCGCCCCGGTCGAGCCAGATCGTCGATTTGGTCAGCCGTGTCAGGAAAGTGCGGTCGTGACTGATCGCGATGAACGCGCCGGAATAGCGGCCCAGCCAGTCCTCCAGCCACTCGATGGCGGCAAGGTCGAGATGGTTGGTAGGCTCGTCGAGCAACAGCACATCCGGGTCCATTGCCAGAGCGCGGGCAATGGCGGCGCGCCGCCGCTCGCCGCCCGATGCGGTGGCGGCCTCGCGGTCGAGATCGATCCCGATCTGATCGGCAATCGCCTCGACCTCATGGACGGTGACATCCTCCGACGTGGCGTAATCGCGCAACGTCGCAAAGCCAGTGAGGGCCGGTTCCTGTTCGAGCATGACGATGCGCGAACCCGGCACGACGGTGCGTCGCCCCTCATCTGCCTCGATCTGACCGGCGAGCAGTTTGAACAAGGTCGTCTTGCCCGCGCCGTTGCGCCCGATCAGCGCCAGCCGGTCGCGGGGCGCCACGAACAGGTCGAGATCGCGGAACAGCCAGCCGCTGCCCTGTACCAGGCCGAGGTCTTCAAAAGCGAGAATGGGAGCGGCCATGGGGTCCGACTGAAAAGATGAACGAAACCGAACAGCGCATTCACGGCCTGTTCAATGCGCGCCTCCTATGCGATGCGGCATGACGATGAAAGCGGCCTTTGCACTTGCGCTGTGGACCGTGACCGGGTTCCACCCGGCCGCGGCGCAATGGCGGCACGGCGATCAGGACGAGGCCTACCAGGGACGCCGCGACGGTGCGCTGATGTCGCTGCGCGCTATCGAAAATGGGGTCGTGCCGAGGATGAAGGCCCGTGGCGCCGATTATATCGGGGCCGAATTCGACGGCTCGACCGGCCGCTACCGTTTGAAATTCGTGCGCGACGGCGCAGTGATCTGGGTCGATGTGGATGGCCGGTCAGGCGCGATTGTCGCGCGGGCCGGGGATTGAGCAGGGTCTTGAGTTCGGGGCTCAGGCCGTTCAGGAAATGGCGATTGCCGCAAACAAGGACAAAAATATGCGTCTTTTGATCGTCGAGGACGAACCTACACTCGGCACCCAGCTGAAGAACACGCTCGAAGGGGCGGGCTATGCCGTCGATCTGGCGACCGATGGCGAGGATGGGCATCACCTCGGCACGACCGAGAATTACGATGCGGTGATCCTCGACCTCGGCCTGCCGGTGATGGATGGGCTGACTGTCCTCGACAAATGGCGCAAGGAGGGCAAGACCTTTCCCGTGCTGGTGCTGACGGCGCGCGACAGCTGGTCGGACAAGGTGGCGGGCCTCGATTCGGGGGCCGACGATTATCTCGCCAAGCCGTTCCAGACCGAGGAACTCATCGCGCGGCTGCGCGCGCTCATTCGGCGCGCAGCAGGCAATGCGAGCGCGGAAATGATCGCGGGCGATGTCCGCCTCGACACCCGTTCGGGCCGCGTGACGCTGGCCGGCGAACCGGTCAAGCTGACCGCGCAGGAGTATAAGCTGCTCAGCTACCTGCTCCATCACAAGGGGAAGGTGGTCAGCCGCACCGAGTTGATCGAGCATATCTACGACCAGGATTTCGACCGCGATTCGAACACGATCGAGGTGTTCGTGACGCGCATTCGCAAGAAACTCGGTGCCGATGTGATCACGACGATCCGGGGTCTGGGATACTCGCTGGACGATCCGAGTGGCTGATGCAGGCTTGCCTGCCGACGCCGTCACACCGGAGCCGACGGTAACTACCCCGAGCCGGACGATCCGATCCGGCTCGCTCTCGCGCCGCATGATCGGCATTGCGGCGGCGTGGGTGCTGTTGCTCCTTGTCGGGGGCGGCATTGCGCTCGACCGGGTGCTGGTCAGTGCGGTCACGCAGAATTTCGATGATCAGCTCGACTATGTGCAGACCGCGATGATCGCGAGTGCGGAAACCGGCCCCGACGGCGAAGTCCGGCTCAACCGCCCGCTCGGCGATCAGCGATTCCTCGAACCCAATTCCGGGCTTTATTGGCAGATCACCGGGACAGGCGAAGACCCGTTCCGCTCGCGTTCGCTCTGGGACCATGCGCTTGCCCCCGGCCAGCCGCACCGCGACCGCGCGCCGCATTTTTACGACAGCAACCAGCTGGGCGAAAAGCTCCGCATCGTCGAGCGCGACATCACCCTGCCGCTGTCGAAAACCGTTTGGCGGTTTCAGGTCGCGCAAAGTCGCAGCGGCCTTGATGACCAGATCGGCACACTGCGCAAGACGCTGGTGCGCAGTTTTGCCCTACTCGGTCTCGGTCTGTTCGTGTTGGCGGCTTTGCAGACGCTTTATGGCCTTTGGCCGCTGCGCAAGCTGCGGATGGCCATCGCAGAGATGCGCGCGGGACGTGCCCAGCGGATCGACCAGGACCGGCTGCCGAATGAAGTTGCGCCGCTGGTCGACGAGCTGAACGGCCTGATCGAGCACAACGAGAAGCAGGCCGAAGAGGCGCGGCGGCACGCGGGCAATCTCGCCCATGCGCTCAAGACCCCGCTGACGGTCGTGATGAACGCGGCGACGGCGCGTATCAATGGTCAGGGCGGCGAAGACCTCGCCGATACCGTCATGCGCGAGGCGGCGACCATGCGGCGGCAGGTCGATCACCATCTGGCCCGCGCCCGCGCGGTCGGGCGGCGCGGCCATGCCCACAGCCGTGCCGATGTATGGCCCTCGCTCCAGGCGGTCGAGCGCGCGGTCGGGCGTCTCTACAGCCACGTCCGCATCGACATTGACGGAGAAAAGCGTGCGTCGGTCCATGTCGAGCGCCAGGATCTGGATGAAATGCTCGGCAATTTGATCGAGAATGCCGCGAAATACGGCGGGGGCAGCGTGTTCATCACCGTCGTCAAATCGGGCACGTTCGTCGAGTTCCAGATCGAGGACGACGGCTTGGGGATTCCCGAGGACGACCGCGTGCACATGTTCGATCGCGGCGCCCGCCTCGATACGGGCAAACCCGGGACCGGGCTGGGCCTGGCCATCGTGCGCGACGTGGCCGAAATCTATGGGGGATCGGTCGCACTCGACGAGAGTGAAGATCTCGGCGGTCTACTCGTACGCCTGAAGCTACCTGCGGTCTTGTGAAATTATCTTGCGCAGGCGTGTTACGCGGACCATACAGTAACATTATCGCATAGAGGATTCACGACCGATGAGAACCCTGTCGCGCGCGGGTACTGCGCTCGCCGTTGTTACGCTTGCTCTTTCACCTGCGTTGGCCAAACCGGTCGCGAAGCCTGCGACAGCCAAGCCCGCTGGCAAACCTGAACTCGGCACCTTTGGCGTCGACCAGACGGCAATGGACAAGCGTGTCGCGCCCGGCGACGATTTTTACAAATTCGTCAACGGGGCCTGGGCTCAGCGCACCGAAATCCCCGCCGACCGGTCGAGCTGGGGCGCGTTCGCGATCCTGCGCAACCTGTCCGACGAGCGCACACGGTCGATCGTCGAGGATGCGGCCAAGGCACAGCAGTCGCCTGGCAGCGTCATGGAAAAAATCGGCGTGACCTACGCGACGTTCATGGACGGGGCGGCGATCGAGGCCAAGGGTGCGGCGCCGCTCAAGCCCTATCTCGACGCGATTGCCGCGCTGTCGACCCCGCGCGATGTGGCGCAGGCCTTTGCACTGGCGAACCGGCGCGGCATCGAAATGCCGATCGGCCTCGCCATTGAACAGAATATCGCCAACAACACTGTCTATGCTGTGTATGCGGGACAGGGCGGGCTGGGCATGCCCGACCGCGACTATTATCTGAAAGATGATGCCAAGTCGGTCGAAACGCGCGCGAAATACCTGAAGCATATCGCCGCCATGCTGAAACTCGCCGGGCTTCCCGATCCGGATGGGGCGGCCAAGCGCATCTATGATTTCGAATATTCGATCGCGCAGGTGCAGTGGAGCAAAGCCGAACTGCGTCAGGTCGAAAAGCTGTTCAACCCGATGCCTGCCGCATCGCTGCCCACCAAGATGCCGGGCTTCGACTGGACGACGATGCTCGCCGAATCGGGCCTGGCCAAGGAACCGGTGGTCATTGTGACCCAGCCCTCCGCCCTGACGGCAACGGCCAAAATCCTGAATACGACGCCGATGCCGGTGCTGAAGGAATATCTCGCCTATCACACCATCACCAATGCCGCGCCGATGTTGAGCACGCCGTTCGTGACCGAGAATTTCGCCTTTTACGGGACGACCTTATCCGGCACCCCGCAGCTGAAGGACCGATGGAAACGCGGCGTCGACCTGGTCAACAGCAGCCTGGGCGAAGCGATCGGTCAGGTCTATGTAGAGCGGTATTTTCCCCCCGCGGCCAAGGCAAAGGCCGACGAACTGGTGCGCAACCTGATCGCGGCGATGGATATCCGCCTGTCGAACCTGACGTGGATGGCTCCCGAAACCAAGGTCAGGGCACGCGCCAAGCTCGCGGCGTTTACGCCGAAGATCGGCTATCCCGACAAATGGCGCGATTATTCGACGCTGGCGGTCGTGCCGGGCGATGTGCTGGGCAACGCCGAACGCGTGGCCGATTTCAATTACCAGCGCCAGCTCGACAAGATGGGCAAGCCCGTCGACCGCAGCGAATGGTTCATGACGCCGCAGACGGTGAATGCCTATGCCAATCCGCTGATGAACGAAGTGGTGTTCCCTGCGGCGATCCTGCAGCCGCCGTTCTTCGATCCCAATGCCGATCCGGCCGTCAACTACGGGGGGATCGGCGCGGTCATCGGGCATGAGATCAGCCACCATTTCGACGATCAGGGCCGCAAGTTCGATATGAAGGGTAACTTCGCGGAATGGTGGACGCCCGAGGACATCAAGCGGTTCAAGACCTATACCGACAAGGTCGTTGCCCAATATGGCGCATACGAACCGGTGCCGGGTCTGCACGTCAACGGCGAGCTGACCCTGGGCGAAAACATGGCCGATCTTGCCGGCGTGAACGTTGCCTATGACGCGTACAAGATTTCGCTGAAGGGGAAGGCTGCGCCGGTAATCGGCGGTTATACGGGGGACCAGCGGTTCTTCCTCGGCTTCGGCCAGATCTGGCAGAACAAGTCGCGCGAAGCGGCCGTCCGCCAGCAAATCCTGACCGATCCGCATACGCCGGGCGCTTGGCGACCCTATGTCGCGCGGAATGTCGACGCCTGGTACACGGCGTTCGACGTGAAGTCCGGGCAGAAATTCTACCTCCCGCCCGAAGCACGCATCAAGGTTTGGTAAGCCGCGCTATTTCGGGGTTGGCGTCGGCCAACCCAGAACGGCTTAACCCTTCGCCGCCTCGTGATGGCGGATCACTTCGTCGATGACGAAACGCAGGAATTTTTCGGTAAAATCGGGGTCGAGGTTGGCTTCCGCGGCCAGCGCGCGGAGCCGGGCAATCTGGCGTTCCTCGCGCCCTGGGTCGGCCGCAGGAAGGCCGGTTTCGGCCTTGTAGGCACCCACGGCCTGGGTGACCTTGAACCGCTCGGCGAGCATGAAGACCAGCGCTGCATCGATATTGTCGATGCTCTGGCGGTAATGCTGCAACCGGTTATCCATCACGTGCGTTCTTCCCCAAATGCCAACAAGCTTGGACTTGCCTTAGCGGCGCGTGCCGTCCAGAGGAACAGGCGATGACCGCGACGGTAACGAGCATTTCGAAAGACGCGGGGGCTTCGCCCTCACTCGACCCGATCATGACGCTTGTCGCCGGCGACATGGCGCAGGTGAACCAGGTCATTCTGGACCGGATGCAGTCCGAAATTCCGCTGATTCCCGCACTCGCTGGTCACCTGATTGCGGGCGGGGGCAAGCGGATGCGGCCGATGCTGACGCTCGCTTGTGCGCGTCTGCTCGATTATCCGGGGACGCGCCACCACAAGCTCGCTGCCTCGGTTGAGTTCATCCATACCGCAACGCTCCTTCACGACGACGTCGTCGACGGGTCGGACCTACGCCGGGGCAAGCGCACCGCGAACATGATCTGGGGCAATCCGGCGACGGTGCTGGTCGGCGATTTCCTGTTCAGCCGCAGCTTCGAGCTGATGGTCGAGGACGGTAGCCTGAAAGTGCTGCGCATCCTGAGCCACGCGTCAGCCGTCATTGCCTAGGGCGAAGTGAACCAGCTTACCGCACAGCGTCAGGTCGGGCTGGGCGAGGAGCGCTACCTCAACATCATCAGCTCGAAGACGGCGGCGCTGTTCGCTGCTGCCTGCCGCATTGCCGCTGTCGTCGCCGAACGCGAGGAGAGCGTCGAAGAAGCGCTCGACGCCTATGGCCGCAATCTCGGGATCGCGTTTCAGCTGGTCGACGATGCCATCGACTATGCGTCGGACGCCGAAACGATGGGCAAGGGAGTCGGTGACGATTTCCGCGACGGCAAGATGACCCTGCCGGTGATCCTGGCCTATGCGCGCGGGACGGACGCCGACCGGGCGTTCTGGAAGGACGCGGTCGAAGGGCGGCGGGTGTCGGACGCCGATCTGGCGCACGCAACACAGCTGCTGCGCGCAACCGGTGCCATCGACGATACCATCGAGCGCGCCCGCCATTTCGGCCAGCGCGCCATCGATGCGCTTGGGCCATTTGCACGCGGGACGGCGAAGTCAGCCCTCATCGAGGCTGTCGAATTCGCTATCGCCCGGGCGTATTGAGAAAGATATGACCGACGCCCGTATCTATCAGGAACCGAAGAACGCCATGCAGTCGGGTCGTGCGCGCACGTCGCGCTGGGTGCTCGAATACGCGCCCGCCGTGGCCAAGCAGCCTGATCCGCTAACGGGCTGGGCAGGGAGCGGCGACACGCGCGAGCAGGTGCGACTGGTGTTTCCCGACAGGGCTGCGGCGCAGGCCTATGCCGCTCGCGAAGGCGTGTCGGCACGCGTGATCCCGGCACCGGTGCGCGTACTAAAGCTCCAGGCTTACGCAGATAACTTTAAGTAGGGCGCCAGCAGCAACAAGAGCTTGACGTCGATTGCGCAGCCCTCGGCGCGCTTGAAGGCAATAAAATCCGCCACCGCATCCACCGCAACCCGGTGGACAGTAATATCTTCCCCCGGCACCCCGCCGCCGTCGTTCACCCGCGTCAGGCCGTGCGCCGTCACCAGGGTGAATGTCTCACTGACCATGCCGGGTGACGAAGCGAACTCGCCGACGATCTCGACCCGGTCCGGCCGCCAGCCGGTTTCCTCTTCCAACTCGCGCGCCGCGGACGTGGCGACGTCTTCGCCCTCGGTCTCATCGCCAACCAGGCCTGCGGGCAGCTCGAGGCAGCGGCGATGGAGCGGCACCCGCCATTGCTCGACGAGCAGGACATGACTGTCCTCGACCGCCAGGATGACCGCCGCGCCGATGCCACGTGCCCGGCCGACATATTCCCACGGACCGCGCCGTTTCGCGACGATGTATTTGCCGGCCCAGACGACTTCCTCTTTATCCATGCCGACTGCCCTGAGCTCGTCGAAGGGTCACAGCTCGATCAACCTATCCGGCAGCTCGTTCACATCGTCCGACGCACGCGGCAGGTGCGTCGACAGGATCGTACCGACCCGCTCGACCGCAGCGATCATGCCGCCGGCGATGCGTCCCTCGCGGACGTGCGCCGTCATCGCGATCATCGCATCGCCCCATTCGGTGTCGGGGACTTTGCTGTGGATCGCCTGGTCTGCGACGATTTCGGCCATGTGTTCGCCCAGCGACAGGTAAATGAGGATACCGGTACGCCCGGTCGTGCGCGCCTCGGCACCGACCTTGAACAGCTCGATCGCGCGCCTTCGAACCCGGCGACGGCGGACGGCACGCGGGGTGAAAAACATACGCAAGGGTTCATACTGCAGTGCGCCGAACTTGATCGCGGAGACGAGTGTCATGGCGGCAAACGCCAGCAGCATCAGGTCACGGACTTCGGTCTCGCCCCAGCCGCTGGTAAACCGCGCCAATATGTTCAGCGGCAGCGCGGGCCATGCGGCGAACAGCGCCGGCACGAACAGCGCGGCGAGGCCGGTATAGACCAGCGCAATGTCCTCATAGGCGTCGGACCGGTCCGCGACGATGGTCACGATCTCGCCCGAAGTATTGCCCTCGGCAGCATGGACCGCGTCGCTGACGTGCTGGCGCTCTTCGAGTGTCGGTTTGCGCATCACCATCCCCCCGACGCGCCGCCGCCGCCGAACGATCCACCGCCGCCGGAGAAGCCGCCGCCTCCGCCTCCGCCACCGCCCCAGCCGCCGCCTCCACCGCCGCCCCAGTCATCGTGATCGCGGTTGCTGAGCGCGCTCGATGCCACGTTAACGGCGGTCCACAGGATCGCTTCGCCCATGCCGCTGCTGTGCCGCCGCCCGCGCGACATCAACCCGATCATCGGCATGATCACGAAAAAGAAGATCGCGATCCAGAACAGGAAAGCCCTGCCGTTGACCTTGCCGCTGCTCTTTTTCTGCTGCGCGGCAAGTTCCGCCGTGCGCTTGGCGGCTTCCTCGGGCGTCAGCTTGATCTGTTCGGCAATCGCATCGACACCGGCGTTGAGCGCGCCAGGGATGTCGCCCGCCTTCAGCATAGGGGTCATGATCGAATTGGCGACCACACTCGAAAAGGCGTCGGTGACCAGCGGCTCCAGCCCGTAGCCGACCTCGATCCGGGGCCCACGCTGGCCCGGTGGATTGTTGGGCGCGAGCAGGATAATCAGCCCGTCGTCCTTGGCCTTGTCGCCCAATGCCCATGTGCGGCCGAGGCGATAGCCATAGTCTTCAAGCGGGTAGCCCTGCACGTCGGGGATGGTCGCGATCACGACCTGATGCCCCGTCGTTTGCTCGACAGCCGCCAGCTTCGCTTCCAACGCGGCCTTCTGGTCGGGTTGAAGCAGGTTGGCCGCATCGACGACCCGGCCCGTCAGCGCCGGGAAGGTCTGCGCGAAAGCAGGGAAGGCGCACAGCAGCAGCAGGAGAGCGAAGACCGCTCCCCAGACACTGTTATGCCGAACCCGTGTCAGCATTGACCCTGCCACTTGAATGAACCTCGCGGCTTGGGGGTGGACCCCGGACCATGCCCGGGATCGCAACCCCGTGAAGGGGTCGTCAGTTGAAATCCACCTTGGGCGCGTTTTCGGCGTTGGGGGCGGTCGCGGTGTAGGTCACCATCGGCTTCGACCCATAAAATACCTTGGCGCCGACCGCATCGGGGAACGTGCGGATGCGCGTGTTATAGGCCTGCACCGCCTCGTTATAATCCTTGATCGAGATATTGACGCGATTCTCGGTACCTTCGAGTTGCGACTGGAGCGCGAGGAAATTCGCATTCGATTTCAGCTCGGGATAGGCCTCCACGCTGGCGAGCAGTCGGCCGATCGATCCCGACAGTTGCCCTTGCGCCTGCTGAAACTGGGCGACCTTGGCGGGGTCGGAAAGATCGGCAGCATTGACCTGGACCGACGTCGCCTTGGCGCGAGCTTCAGTTACCTGCACCAGCACGGTCGACTCCTGCTTGGCAAAGCCTTTCACGGTCGCGACGAGGTTGGGAATCAGGTCGGCGCGACGCTGGTAATCGGCCTGGACGTTGGCCCATTTTGCCTTCGCGTTTTCCTCGGCGGTCGGGATCGAGTTGATGCCGCATCCGGCGAGCGAAACCGCAGCGAGCGGGGCAATAAAGGCCAGTCGGCGGATCAATGTCATGCGGATAGTCCCTCCAGTGTTATGCTCGGCTAATACACGAACGTGTCGGCGTTACGCAATGTTACCTTTTGTCACACGCTACCGTTTGTCGTTTCGTCATGTTACCGTCGCGCAACGATCAAGTGGGGAGTAACATCGTGAGTATGGTTTCGGAGTTCAAGGCGTTCATCAATCGGGGCAACGTGCTGGACCTCGCGGTCGGCGTCATCATCGGCGCGGCGTTCGGCAAGATCGTGACCGCCTTCACGGACGATTTCATCGCGCCGATCCTGGGCCTCGTCACCGGCGGCGTCGATTTTGCCAACATGTATGTGCCGCTCGGCAGCGTTCCGGAAGGCACGGCGGCAACGCTGGCGGCGATGAAAGCGGCCAACGTGCCGGTCTTCGCCTATGGTCATTTCATCACCGAAGTGATCAATTTTCTGATCGTGGCCTGGGTCATTTTCATGATCGTGCGCACCGCCAACAAAGTGCTGAAGCGCACCGACGATGCGGCGACGCCCGAAGACGTGCTGCTGCTGCGCGAAATCCGGGACAATCTGAAGAAGTAGGCCTTAAGCCCCTCCTCCTTCAGGGGAGGGGTTGGGGTGGGGACTGTCCGCGGGAACCGAAGCTCGGGAAGCGTTGAGACTCCCCACCCCAACCCCTCCCCTAAAGGAGGAGGGGCAATTTCAGCCTAGGCTGCGACCAGGTCTTCCGCCGTTGCGCTCGCCAGGCTCGTGCCGTCGAGGATGCGCGCGGTTTCGTCGCGGACGCGCATCATCGCATGACGGATTTCGCAGGCGTCCTCGCTGCGGCAATCCTTGCAGCGGCGGTACGCGGTGCGGCTGACGCAGGGGACCAGGGCCAGCGGCCCCTCGATCGTGCGGATGATGTCGCCGAACGAAATCAGGTGGGCAGGCCGCGAGAGGTGAAATCCACCCGACTTCCCGCGTGTCGACAGCACGAACCCGGCCTGCCGCAATTCGCCGAGGATGATCTCGAGGAACTTCCGCGGAATCTGGGCCTCATTCGCGATACGGCTCATTGGCACTGGCGGCTGCCCCACCTGTTCGCGGGCGAGCATCAGCATGGCGCGCAGGGCATATCTGGAGCGTTGTGTAAGCATAACACACATGTCCTTAGCGTCTTGAACATGAACGGCAAGTTTCGTGCAGAATTTTCCGTCCGGCGCCTGTCCCGAAACTTCGTCACTTTTCATTCATCGGCGAACGCCTATATGCCGCTGTGCCGGGTTCGCCCGGCTATGGCGATAAACGAGGCCGCGCAATAAGCGCAGCGGACCCGGGGGCGGTACCCGGCGGCTCCACCATAACCCCCGAGAAATCGGGGGCCATGACGGGGCCGAACTAGGATCGACGTGTGTTAAAATCGGTTGTCGTCGCCCGACCTGAATGAGTCGTAAAACCGTTCAAAACGACAAGTGCCAATGATAACGAGGCGCTCGCGATTGCTGCCTAACTAAGTCCTTCGTGGATGAAGTTAGTTTGGCTTTAGCGCGGTAGGGACCACACCGGGCAACAGAAGTGGAAACCGGCGGCCTGGGGGTGCCGAGCAACAGAAACCCCCACCCCGAAGCAAGGCGCGCAGCGCAGCAGCGCGCCGGTCGTTACCGGCGAAGCCAGGTAACGACGCGAACGGGCGGGCGGCCTCGCCCAAGCGAGGACCGACGGCGCGGCTTTGCCGTGCCAGGCAATTAACTGCACAATTAGCAGCATACGCCCAAATTGCCGACAATCGTTCACTGTGACAGACCACCTTGAAGCAGACATTCCGATCTGGGGGCAGCATGGACGAGCGGCAAAAGGAAAGGGAGTACGGGTTCGGTCGATTCTGGGAATATCGAAATCACATTGCCTATGTCGTAATGGGGGCTTCGCTCGGGTTTCCGCAAGAAGACTGGGAAGAGCAAATGACGCTCGACAAAGCCTACGACATTTTACGCCGTGGCCTCCCGGTATCGTTCGACCGCATAAAAGATAAGGGAGCTATCCCAGAAGCTACATCGCTCTTGGAAGCGTCGTATGCAGCCTTCAAGCAGGGCAACATTATGAGCGGGGCGCACCTTCTACAGGATTTCGACGCAAAGCTGCTCGACCTCAGACGCGGACGACCGAAAAAGACCGGTTGAGCCTCCGTCCGGTATTTGCGCGATCGGCCCAAGACCGGCCTGTCGCCTAACCACCAATACCGCTCTTCTCGCGCCTAATGCATCCCGCCTAATGTTATGCCCTACTGCACAACCGCAGGCGCGGGAACGGCCAACAAGGGTGCCGCCACCTTCACCCGCCGCACGGTCAGCACCTTGACGGGGGTCTCGATCATCTGCCCCTTCATAAATCCCGACCCGAGCGTCGCCGACAGCGGCACGTCGTAGATCTTGCGCACCACATCCATGCCTTCGGTGACATAGCCGAACACTGCATAGCCCGCCGGGTCGTTGGGGTTCGCATCGGCATCGAGACCGGGAATGTCGGAGATCAGGATCGAGAAGTCGGCGTTCGCGGTGCCGGGCGCCAGCCGCGCCATCGAGATGGCACCTTTCAGATGCTTCAGGCCGGTCACCGATGTCGGCTCGTGCGCGATCGGCGGCAGCACCTTCTTGGGGTCGCCGCGCGGGCCACCCTGGATCAGGCCATTGGGTTGCTCGCCATAGGGCAGGCGCATGACGCGGTAGAACACGATGCCGTCGAGCCGCTTCTGATCGACATAGCGCACGAAATTGCCGGTCGAGATCGGCGCATGCTTGTTGTCGAGATCGATCGTGATCGTCCCGACTTCTGTGGTCAGCGCGACCCGGACGGTGTCGGGCAGGACAACGGGGGCGGGCGGTGGCGCTACTTTGCGTTTCGGCGCGGCGTCAACCGCCGTGGACAGGGTCAGGGCGAGGGCGGCAGCCAACAGGCTTTGGGCGAATCGGGTCGTCATCGATCCATTATGCATTGGCGCGCGCGGCAATTGCGGCAACTTTGTGCAGGCTTCGGAACCGAAACGCTTTTTGAGAATTGATGCAGTCGCAAGGTAGCACCCGGATGGTGCGCCGATAGGGAGCTCTTACTCATGAAGAACCGTATTCTGACCGCCGTCGCAATCGTTGGTCTCGTCACTCTGGGTGCATGCAACAAGCCCGAACAGGCTGCCAATGTCGAAGCGGCAACGGACAATCTGGCGGACAACATGGACGCGATGGCCGACAACATGTCGAATGGCATGGCCGCCGACAACATGGAGAACAAGGCTGACATGGTTCGCGACGCCGGCGAGAACAAGGCCGATGCGATCGAGGATGCTGCCGATAACGGTGCATCGAACGCCACGCTGAACAAGATGGCCAAGTAAGCTCTACGCTTTCTGGGTATCTGGGAGGGCCGTTCCGAAAGGAGCGGCCCTTTTGCTTGCGCGGGCCGTATGGCTTTGACAGGCTGATTCCATGCCGGACACCCGCACCAGATTGAGCATTTGCCGCCGCAAGGCGCGCTATGCGACCGAAGCGGACGCACTGGCGTCCGCGAATGCCGCCGGGATCGTCCTGCGCCCCTATCGCTGCGACCGCTGCTGCCAGTTCCACCTGACCAGCCGGACCAAGGGGAAGCGCGTGGCGCGTCCTGTCAGAAGCGAACCATGTCCCGCCTGATCGCCTTCAACAAACCCTATGGCGTATTGTGCCAGTTCACCGACGAGCGCTCCGCGGCCCCCCGCCCGACGCTGGCGGACTATATCGACGTACCGGGTGTCTATCCGGCGGGGCGGCTCGATTTCGACAGCGAGGGACTGCTGCTGCTCACCGACGACGGACGGCTGCAAGCGCGGATCGCCGACCCGAAGTTCAAACTGCCCAAGACCTATCTGGTGCAGGTGGAGGGCGATGTGGGCGACGACGCTCTCACGACCCTGCGCCGTGGCGTGCGCCTCAAGGACGGTCTTACCCTCCCCGCCGAGGTCGAACGCATCCCCGACCCCGACCTCTGGCCCCGCACCCCGCCGATCCGCGTGCGCCAAAGCATCCCCGACTGCTGGCTGAAACTCACCATCCGCGAAGGCCGCAACCGCCAGGTGCGGCGTATGACGGCCGCGGTCGGGCATCCAACGCTCAGGCTCGTGCGCTGGGGGGTCGGGGACTGGACGCTCGCGGGGCTGGCGACGGGGAACTGGCGCGATCAATCCGCCTGATCGAAGTCCAGACTGCCTTGATTGAACAAGGTCGTCAGCAGAGCCACGGTCGCCTCCGACGAAGCAAGCCCCGGATCGACCTCGAACTGGTCCGCCGCGCAGAGTTGCTCGGCAAACGCTGCGACTTCCCCGGCGCACTCATGCGCCTCGCCATCGACGAACAGCACCACTGCATCGGCCCCGCGCACGAACGAAAACCGGCTCGCGGGGTTACGCCGCAGCGCCGCGCCGTCGGCGATCTGCGCGCGGATATCCTCGGCCGACACCGGTTCCTCCGGCCCCCATTCCACCTCGGGATATTTGGGCGTGGAGTTGTACGCGCCGAACCAGCGCGCGAAGGCGTCGCGGTCGGCCAGCTTCTCCGTCACCATCGCGTGCAGCGCGGCCAGCGCACCGGGCGTGATCTCCCCCGGGTTCGCCTGCGCGCGCAGACCCGGATCGGCATAGCGGTCGTCGTCCGCGATCTCCGCCAGCAGATCGTCGGCATAATGCGCGATCAGTTCGCTGCGCGCGGGCGCCCGGAACCCCACCGAATAGGTCATGCAATCGTCGCCGACCGCTACCCCGTTGTGCGCCACGCGCGGCGGGACGTAGAGGATGTCGCCGGGCTCCAGCACCCATTCCTCGACGGGCTCGAACTTCGCCAGCAGCCGCAGATCGTCGTGCGGCAGCAGCTCGGTGTCGGCATCGCACGCCGCGTCCCCGTGTCCGCCCACCTGCCAGCGCCGCCGCCCCAGCCCCTGGATCAGGAATACGTCATACTGGTCGAAATGCGGCCCCACGCCGCCGCCGTCGCTGGCGTAACTCACCATCACATCGTCGATCCGCCAGTTCGGGACGAAACGGAACGGCGCGATCAGCGCCGCGACGTCCGGCACATGATGGTCGACCGCCTGCACCAGTAAAGTCCACGGCGCCTTGCCCAGCTTGCCGAAGCGATCGCCGGGCAGCGGCCCCGGCTCGACCTTCCAGTCCGCGCGTTTCAGCGTGATCAGCCGCGATTCGACCTCGTCCTCGCACGCCAGCCCCGCCAGTTCGTCGGGGTCGAGCGGATTGTGCCACGCGTCCCAGGCGTTGCGGATCAGCAGCGGCTTTTTCTGCCAATAGTCGCGCAGGAAGGTTGCCGCGTCGAAGTTGTTCAGGTGCATCGTCCCCGCCTACCAGTCCCATGCCCACCCGGCCAGCGGCGCGAAAACGGGGCGCGCCATTCGCTCCGCCGCACAGATCGCACCCCCGGCACCACCACCCCCGAAACGACGGGATCGCATTCCCGGCGGCGCCGTTCTCCTTTTGCGTAATCGACGCCAACACAGTCACTTAGGAGATGGATGATGGGTACCGAAAGCCACAACAACGCCGACCAGAACCGCCAAAATCAGGCCGGTCAGGGTCAGAGCGGCCAGAACGCCAACCAGACGCAGGACGGCGAGCGCAACCTCGACCGTCAGCAGAACCAGCAGGGCGGCAAACCCGGCCAGCCAGGCGGCGGTCAGGCAGGTCAGACCGATCCGAACCGCGATCGCCAGTCGGGCGACCCCAGCCTCGACGATGATGCCAATGCCGGTACCAGCGGCGGCAACAACGCCGGCAATACACAAGGTCAGCAGCACTAGCGCGGCGGGCTAGTCCCCACAGGGACGGAAACGGGGTCGCATCTGCGGCCCCGTTTTTCGTTTCCGTGCGTTGACCGGTGCAATCGAAATTCAGAGTAGCGAGAGATCGAAATGGCCAGCAAGACCCGGACGACCGGAAACGGCGGAGAAACCCACCAACAGGCGCAGGGCGATACGCCCGTCCTGACGACCAATCACGGTATGCCGATCAGCGACGATCAGAATTCATTGAAGTCGGGCGCGCGTGGCCCGACCTTGCTCGAAGACTTCGTCCTTCGCGAAAAGATCTTTCACTTCGATCACGAACGCATTCCCGAACGCATCGTCCATGCGCGCGGATCGGGTGCCCATGGCGTCTTCGTCGCAACCGATGACATTTCCGATCTTTCAAAGGCGGCCGTCTTCACCAAGGGCGAAAAGACGGAGGTCTTCGTCCGCTTCTCGACCGTGGCAGGTGGTGCAGGGTCGGTGGATACACCGCGCGACGTTCGCGGTTTCGCCGTCAAATTCTACACGCGCGAAGGCAATTGGGATCTGGTCGGCAACAACATCCCGGTGTTTTTCATCCAGGACGCCATCAAGTTCCCCGATCTCATCCACGCGGTAAAGATGGAGGCGGATCGCGGGTACCCGCAAGCGGGCAGTGCGCACGATACGTTCTGGGACTGGGCATCGCTGATGCCGGAAGCCACCCATATGCTCATGTGGGCGATGTCGGATCGGACACTCCCGCGCTCGCTGCGCATGATGGAGGGGTTCGGCGTCCACACCTTGAAGCTCGTCAACGCCAGCGGAAAGGTGAGCTTCGTCAAATTCCACTGGAAGCCGAAACTTGGCGTCCAGTCGACGATCTGGGACGAGGCGCTGAAGCTCCAGGCCGCCGACAATGACTATCACCGCCGCGACCTTTTCGAAGCAATCGACAGCGGCGCATTCCCCGAATGGAATCTGGGTATCCAGGTGTTCGATCAGGCATTTGCCGATGCGCAGCCCTATGACGTCCTCGACGCGACGAAACTGATCCCCGAGGACGACGTCCCGGTCCGCATCATCGGCACGATGACGCTCAACCGCAACGTCGACAATTTCTTTGCGGAAACCGAACAGGTCGCGTTCCTGCCGACCAACATCGTGCCGGGCATCGATTTCTCGAACGATCCACTGCTGCAGGGGCGGCTGTTCAGCTATCTCGATACGCAGAAGTCGCGGCTGGGGACGACGAATTTCCACCAGATTCCGGTCAACGCCCCGCGCTGTCCGTTCGGCAATTTCCAGCGCGACGGCATGATGCAGACGCAGGTGCCGAAGGGCCGCGCGAATTACGAACCGAACAGCCTGGCCGACCACGGCGAGGAAGGCGGCCCGCGCGAGAGCGCTGACAAGGGCTTCGCCACGACCAACGCCGCCAGCGGTCCCGACGAGCAAGGCGACAAACTGCGCATCCGTGCCGACCTGTTCGCGGATCACTACAGCCAGGCTCGCCTGTTCTACCGGTCGCAGGATGCCCATGAACAGGCGCACATCGCGTCGTCGTTCGTGTTCGAATTGTCCAAGGTCGGCGTGCTCGATCAGGTGCCCCCGCGCATGGTGGCGAACCTGCGCAATGTCGACGAGGACCTCGCCCGGCGTGTCGCCGACGGCCTCGGCATTCCGCTGCCGAAAAAGGCCGCTGCCGCGCGCGAACCGGTGGACATGACCCCGTCGGACGCACTGTCGATCCACAAGAATATGAAGGCGACGCTGGAGGGGCGCACGGTCGGCATCCTGATCGCCGACGGCTCCGATGTCGCTGAGCTTGCGGCGGTCAGGAAAGCGGTCGAGGGCGCCAAGGGCAAGGTCTTCCTCGTCGCGCCCAAGGTCGGCGGGGCCAAACTGTCCGACGGGCATGTCCAAAAGGCCGACGGGCAACTCGCCGGTTCGCCCAGCCAGTTGTTCGATGCCGTCGCGATCGTCCTGTCGGACGGCGGGTGCAAGGCGCTGATCAACGAAGGGGCGGCGGTTCAGTTCGTCATGGACGCCTTCGGCCATTTGAAGGCGATCGGCGCGAGCGACGCCGCCAAGCCCTTGCTCGACAAGGCGGGTGTTGTCCCCGACGATGGCGTGACCGGCCTCGACGGCAACTTCGTCAAGGCGGCGGCACGGCGGTTCTACGACCGAGGGCCGGGCGTGCGCACTCTCGCCTGATGCCGAAAGGGGGCGAGGGAAGCCGCGTGCGCTACCCCTCGCCCCTGAATTTCAGCCCGGCCCTCTGCCCGCGTTCGATCGCCGCCACCTTGCGCAGGATGTTCGCCCGGGCGACGTCCGGGTCGGACAGCTTGCTGATCGGCCGCCCCGGCTTCCCCGTGTCATGGACACTGCGGCGGTGCAGCCACATCAGCGTGATCGCGTCGTTGAAAGTCATCGACGGCATCGGGGCATCGAGCTCGAATTCATCGCCCGGCTCGAAAGCGCTGCACGCATTGTCGATCATCGCGAATTCCAGCCGGACGTATCCGGTCTCCAGCGCCGCCCGCCACCGCTCGGCAAAGGCCGGCCATTTCGACCGGTGGACATAGGCCGACGCAACGCTCAGCCCCGCCGCCTCGCACGCCAGCTTCACATTGGCGCTGGCGGCCAGCGTGCGCAGGAACAAGTCTTCGGTCCGCGGCGTCCACTGGCGCAGCCGCGCCTGCGCGACGACCGCCCGCCGCCCGTTCCCCGCGCGCACGACCATCTCCTCCCCGTCGACAAAGCCCCATTTGGCGGAGGGCTTTGCGCTGCCACCCGCCACCGCGCGCTCCTTTGCCCGCGTCGCCGCCCCGGCGACGGCGGCGTCGCACGCGGCGCGGAACTCGGGATCATTGGTCTTGTGCAGCGTCACCCAGCTCCGCGAAACCTTCGCGTGCGCGGCGGCAATGGTGTAATTCCCCGTCTCGCCGAGCGCCGTCAGAAAAGCGGCTCGGCGCACGGGGGATGTTTTTGCGGACATGGGTTGGCCCCTTCGAGTTGTTTTTGGGGCTTGGGGATTAGGCAAAATTCTACTGTGTAGGACAGGTCAAAATTTTCCGCCCCGACCGGTGAGGTCTAGGTGGCTTATAAGCGGTTGGGTGAGGCAGCGAAGGTTTTAGCGACCCTTCGTCGCTAATCGCCTAAATATAAATCACGATCCTATCCGAGGAGGGAAAGCTGAACTTCCTCCGACGCTGGAGCCTTCTTGATCGAAATGCCCCGCACCTTCGCGATGTCGCTGACCACCTGTGTAATATGATGCGTCGTATTGAGCTGCCGCCATGTCGTGGAGTTACCAGGTCCCGCCGTCGGGTTCTTCGCTCCGTTAGCGATGAAGGTATCGGCGCTTGAAAAGCCGTCACCTGCAAAATCGCCACTATCAACTATGGCCTTGTAGACACCGTGCATCCGCTGCGTGTCCTTGCCCTCTTTCACCGCGCGTTGGACCCGCCACGCGCCGGGCGTTGCGTAACGGATATGGCGAATGGCGGGCGCGCCGCCACTACTGAAAGCCATCTTGGCACAGTCGGCCGCATAGTCGCCAAAGATCATATATTCCGCCGTTGTCGGATCAAAGCGTACCGCTTCGCGCCATGCCAGCCACTCGTTGCGTGGCCAAGTCTCGGCAGTCCCATCCTTTGCGGGATTCACTTCGGGATAGTGAGTGCCCTGAAAGATGATGTGTTGCCACGGCCCAATTTCTTGCAAGGTTTCCAGCGCGCCGCTGATAATAGGGGCGGCAACCATCGGGTCGGATAACTCGGCACCGGCGAAGTCAGCTACGACGGCGCAATCTGCCGCGTTTAGATCTAGTGATGACAGAATATTCAAGAGCGTCGCGGGCAGTTCAGCCCCAACGAGATCGTCAGATGAGACGGAGATTGCAAATTTGAGCTGTGATTGTCCGGGGATGGATGCCCGGAAGGGCGGAATTTCTGCGGCACCTAAATCGGAGAGCTCGACAATTGGGATCGCGATCACACCTGCGGCCCATGCTCGCTGAAACATACTCGGCAACCACGCTGCTAAACGATCCCTGCCATATTCATCAATGATATAGGTTGCGTCGATGAGTGCGGGACGATCCCGCCAATGCGCCGCCAACGCCACACTGATGTCTGGCATCTCCGCCATTTCGATCAGAAGCGGTTCTGTTTCATTCCGCTCTTTCTTCGGTGGAACAATCAAGCGAGGCAGCACACTGTTCGCCACATCGGAAGCAAGCTGGCGGATGCCTTCCAACTCCCCAGCCTTCATCCGAAGAGCACAACAATAGACTGGCTTATATGACGGATTCATCGTTCACCTCGATTGTCTTGCTATGGAGCTGCTTGCGAACACGGCCCCGCCCAATCTTGTCCGAAAATATCTTGTAGTTATGCCTCTCCATACGCAAGCGGCCAAATATGATTGCAGGCGCTATCCCCAACTGTTTTGCTAAACGTTCTACGGGTTGCGCAGTCTTTGCGATTCGCGCCGGGGATTTGTTCCAAACAGCGTCTGGAATGAGCAAGTTTTGAGCGAACCGGTTTGCCTCTTCTTCCATCTCGTCAATTTCGAGATGTTCAAAGTCGTCGAAGAACCCAGAGGCTAAGCCCGTCCGATAGTGCAGAATGACATGACCCAATTCGTGCATTAGCGTGAACCAAAAATTGTCCACAGTATCGATACGAAGGGTCAGCCCTATCACCGGATGCTCATCAATCAGAAACGCAGCGCCATCAACACGCATGCCGGCAATTTGCGGCTCAATGACCAACAAAATGCCTTGCTCAGCAAGTATCTCCTTTGCGCGTAGCGGCCCGTCATCATAGGCACTGAGTTTTACCAGTCCACTTAACCACGACATATTCAGCGGTCGGTATTTAGGCTTCTTGCGTTGAATCTGGCGGAGAGCTCTCCTCGTAACTTGCGCCTTCCATGCCAGCAGAAACCAGTCTTTCGTCAGATCGTGGACGTTCAATCCGGTTCGTAGCAAAGATGGCGTCCCATATTCGCCAACGTGCTCTGCAACGGTACGGCGGAGTTGACTGATGCCATTGTCATCGGACTGGTCGGCATTATCCAACCAGCCATTTTCGCGCGCGTGCTTCAGCACTTTCTGAAGTTCGCTCGACGACATCTCGTAGGATGGGAGCCAAGTATCCGGCAGCGGCTGATCTACGTGAGCGGTAAGCCGGATGCCGAGCGTTCGTGCAACGCGCTGTAAGCCGGACAAGCTAATGCTCCGATAACGTTCCGCTTCATAGCGCTGAACCTGCTGCTCGGGAAGAAACAGGCGGCGGGCCAGCTCCTTCTGCTTCCACCCTTTTGCTACTCTGGCGGCGACAAGAAGTGCTCCGAGATCGGTGCCCGCGCGAGCTTTGAGGCCTGTGACGTCCCCGCCTTGAGCCGTCCGATACGCTTCGAGACTATCGACTAGTTCTTGCCGCTCCGCGATTAAAGAACGTCGAACGGCATCCAATATCTCTGGGGGTAAACCATCGACAATTTGCTGTAGCACCTGATCGGACGAAAGCGCCTCACCGATTTGGTCGACCAGCATGCGAACGTCGCGCTCTTGGCGTTCATTAGTGATTAGCGTCGCACCGGCCATAGGACGACAGAGTAAACATCATATATGATGTGTCAAGTGGGCCTATATCGAGATAATTTCGCTCGTCGCCGCTGTTCAAGGTAGCCGTCTCCGTTTTGACCTAGCGACTATAAGTTGGCGCATATCGACGGTGACGCGCTTGGCGACGAGGCCGGGGCGGCGTTCCAAGCTGCCTCGTGCCAGCAGAAGAAGCTGGACCCCGGCTCGGAGGCCGGGGTGACGGGGAGGGGGCGTTTGCCGACCAACAAAAAAAGGGGCCGCCTTTCGGCGACCCCTTCATCTCGGTCCTCTCCAGCACCTGTAGCTTTTAGTCCTCGCGGGTCAGGAATGCAGGCGCGAACTCCGGTGCTGGACCGTCGTCGTTGCCACCATCCTTGGGCGCGCTATCGCGGTCACGACCGCCGCCATAGCCGCCACCGCCGCCGCTGCGCGGGCCGCGATCACCGCCGCCCTCGGGGCGCGGACCACGCCCTTCGTCTCTGGCACCGCCACCTTCGCGACGCGGACCACGATCGCCACCGCCGCCGCCGCCGCCGCCATCGCGGCGCGGACCACGATCACCACGGCCTTCGCCGTCACGACGCGGGCCACGGTCCGGACGATCGCCACGGGGACGTTCTTCACGCGGGGGCCGCGTGTCTTCCAGTTCGGCACCGGTTTCCTGATCGACGACGCGCATCGACAGGCGTACCTTGCCGCGCGGGTCGATTTCCAGAACCTTGACCTTCACGGCCTGTCCTTCGCTCAGCACGTCGGTGACCTTTTCGGTCCGCTCGTTGCGGATTTCGCTGACGTGAACCAGGCCGTCCTTGCCGCCCATGAAGTTCACGAACGCGCCGAAATCGACCATGTTGACGACCTTGCCGTCATAGACCTTGCCGACTTCGGCTTCCTCGACGATGCCCGAAATCCACTTGCGGGCGGCTTCGATCTGCGCGGGGTCGGAACTGCTGATCTTGATCAGGCCCTCGTCGTCGATGTCGACCTTGGCACCCGTGGTCGCCACGATCTCGCGGATCACCTTGCCGCCGGTGCCGATGATGTCGCGGATCTTCGCCTTGTCGATCTGCATCGCTTCGATGCGCGGCGCGAATTCGGACAATTCGGTGCGGGTGTGGTCGAGCGCCTTGGCCATTTCACCCAATATGTGGGTGCGCCCTTCGGCGGCCTGATGGAGCGCGACGCGCATGATCTCTTCGGTGATGCCGGCGATCTTGATGTCCATCTGCATCGTGGTGATGCCTTCGGACGTGCCCGCAACCTTGAAATCCATGTCGCCCAGGTGATCTTCGTCGCCCAGGATGTCGCTGATGACCGCGAAATCCTTGCCTTCGAGGATCAGGCCCATCGCGATGCCGCTGACCGGACGCTTGAGGGGGACACCGGCGTCCATCATCGACAGCGAACCGCCGCAGACAGTGGCCATCGACGACGATCCGTTGCTCTCCGTGATGTCGGACAGGACGCGGATCGTGTAGGGGAAGTCCTCCTTCGACGGCAGCACCGGGTGCAGCGCGCGCCAGGCGAGCTTGCCGTGGCCGACTTCGCGACGCCCGGGGGCACCGAAGCGGCCGACTTCGCCGACCGAATAGGGCGGAAAGTTATAGTGGAGCATGAAGTTGGAGTAGGACAGGCCGTTCAGGCCGTCGATCATCTGCTCGGCGTCCTTGGTGCCCAGCGTGGTCGTGCAGATCGACTGCGTCTCGCCGCGCGTGAACAGCGCGGAGCCGTGCGTGCGGGGCAGGAAGCCGACGATCGCCTCGATCGGGCGGACCTGCGTGGTGGTGCGGCCGTCGATGCGCGTGCCGTCCTTCAGGATGGCGGTGCGGACGATTTCGGCTTCCAGCTTCTTCATCAGCTTGCCGGCGGCCATCTGGTCCTGCGGGGCGGCGTCGGCGAACGCTGCCTTGCCCTTGGCGCGGGCTTCGTTGAGCAGGTTCGACCGCGCGGACTTGTCGGTCACCTTATAGGCGGCGGCAATGTCCTTGCCGATCAGCTTCTTCAGCTTGTCCTTGGCGGCGGACAGGTCGGCCTGTTCGGCCATCGGCCACGGGTCCTTGGCGGCCTGTTCGGCGAGCTCGATGATCGCGCCGATGACCTTCTGGACGCCGCGATGCGCGAACATGACCGCGCCCAGCATGACTTCTTCCGACAGCTCCTTGGCTTCGGATTCGACCATCATCACCGCGTCGTGCGTGCCCGCGACGACCAGGTCCAGGTCGCCTTCGGCAACCTGCTCGTCGGTGGGGTTCAGGATGTACTCGCCGTTGAGGTACCCGACGCGCGCCGACGCGATTGGCCCCATGAACGGCACACCGCTCAGCGTCAGCGCTGCGGAGGCAGCAACCATCGCCAGAATGTCCGGCTCATTCTCGCCATCATAGCTGAGCACCTGACAAATAACGTTGATCTCGTTATAAAATCCCTCCGGAAACAAAGGCCGAATAGGACGATCGATCAGGCGCGAAACCAGTGTTTCCTTTTCGGTCGCCCCGCGTTCGCGCTTGAAAAAGCCGCCGGGAATGCGGCCGGCTGCACTGTATTTTTCCTGGTAGTGGACGGTCAGCGGGAAGAAGTCCTGCCCTTCCTTGACACTGCGTGCCGCGGTGACCGCGCACAGCACCACTGTTTCGCCGAGCGTCGCCATTACGGCGCCATCGGCCTGCCGCGCAACGCGGCCCGTTTCGAGCTTGAGGGTTTGTCCGCCCCACTCGATTTCGACTGTCTTCATATTGAACATGTGTATTCCTTCACGACCCGCGAGCCATATGCTGCGGGGGCCTCAAATGGCAGACATCCGGTCTGCGAGCGGTGCGGGCGCTCTTGGCCCAATGCGCCCCGCCGTATGCGGGACATAAGCAAACGGCCCCGAACGGGGCCGTTTGTATTACTTGCGAAGCCCGAGCTTCGTAATGAGAGCTGTGTAGCGCGCGACATCGACCTTCTTGAGATAATCGAGCAGCGAGCGACGCTTGTTGACCATCATCAGCAAGCCGCGACGCGAATGGTTGTCCTTCTTGTGCGTCTTGAAATGCTCGGTCAGATTGACGATGCGCTCGGTCAGGATCGCAACCTGGACTTCGGGTGACCCGGTATCGCCTTCGGTCTGTGCGTTGTCCTGAATGATTTCGGTTTTGCGTGCGGCAGCTACGGTCAAAATATTTTCCTTCGCGGTATCGTTACAGGTTGAAACCGCGCTCGACCCGGACAAGTCCGGCAACGATCTCCACCAGCGCCACGGGCGTATTGCCCTGTTTCGCGAAATGAAGGCCGTCGGAGGCGGCGACCCCGGCAAGCACGCGTCCCTGACGGAGCGCTACAGCCTGTTCGGGGGTGAGAAGAAGAGCCGGGATACCGTCCAGCCCTGCCTCAATGGGACGCACATACGTCTCAAGCGTCGCGCCCTTAGCGGCCTCGTCCAATAAGTCCAGCGAAATCGCGTGGCTGAGGTCGAACGGCCCGGCGCGGATTCGCCTGAGCATCGTGACATGGCCGACCGTGCCAAGGGCGAGGGCGATATCGCGGGCGAGGGACCGGATGTAGGTGCCTTTGGAGACGTTGGCGGTTAGCGTGATACTGTCCAAAGGGGCAGCGTTTTTAGCGGATGTAACGTCCAGCAAATACACCGTCACTGCCCGCGTTGCGAGCACCACCTCTTCCCCTGCGCGCGCCAGATCATAGGCCCGCGCGCCATCGACCTTCAGCGCCGAATAGGCAGGTGGCACTTGTTCGATTGGTCCAGTGAAACGCGGTAGCAATGCTGCCACGTCGGCAAAGGTCGGTTGCACATCGCTCTCTGCAATTACCGCACCTTCGAGATCGAGCGTATCCGTCTGCACACCGAACCCGATCGTAAATTCATAGACCTTCGACGCATCGAGCATCCGCCCCGCGAGTTTCGTCGCCTCGCCCAGTGCAATCGGCAACACGCCGGTGGCCAGCGGATCGAGCGTCCCGCCATGCCCGACCTTCACCTTGGGATAGCCGCCCTGTCGCAGAGCGCGCTTGACCGCGCTCACACCTTGCGTCGAACCGAGACCGAGCGGTTTGTCGAGGATGATCCAGCCGTACAACTTAAGCGTCTAGCCGTTCCACGAAGTGCCGCCGGCACAGCGCGATATAGCGGTCGTTGCCGCCGATCTCGGTCTGGTCGCCGTCACGCACCGCACGTCCCGAAATATCGACGCGCAGGTTCATTGTTGCCTTGCGCCCACATTCGCAGATCGCCTTCAGCTCGGTCAGGCTGTCGGCAAGGCCAAGCAGTGCCGCCGACCCTTCGAACAATTCGCCGCGGAAATCGGTACGCAGGCCATAGGTCACAACGGGCATGTCGTCGCGGTCGCAGAGCTCGGCCAGCTGCCACACCTGTGCGCGGGTTAGGAACTGCGCCTCGTCGATCAACACACAGGCAATCGCCCGCGTCGCGCGTTCGGTCCGGACCATCGCGGCAATATCGGTCGTCGCATCGAACGGCACCGCATCCGCCTCCAGCCCGATCCGCGAGCCGATCTTCGCGAAACCGGCGCGGTCATCGACGGCAGCGGTAAACAGCATCGCGGCCATCCCGCGTTCCGCATAGTTGAAGGCGGCCTGCAACAGGGTGGTCGATTTCCCCGCGTTCATCGCGGCGTAGTAGAAATAGAGTTTGGCCATCTGGCGACGCTATTCGCCGTCCGCGCTCAAGTCCTGCGCAACTTTCGGCGCGCGCAATAATGCCTCGATATGGCTGCCCTCGTCGAAGCTCTCGTCGGCCAGGAATTTCAGCTTGGCCGCATATTTGCTGTTCACCCGACGCGCGACTTCGCTTTGCAGATAGGCAGTGTTGGTGCGGAGTGCCTTCAGCACGGCTTCCTCATTCTGGCCGAGTAGAGGCTTCACGAACACCGTCGCATGGCGCAGGTCGGGGGACATGCGCACTTCGGTAACGCTGGTGGGATGCGCGGCCAGGACGTCGTCGTGCACGTCGCCGCGCGCGAGAATGTCCGAGAGCGCGTGCCGTACCGCTTCGCCGACGCGAAGGGTGCGGACCGATCGTTCCTGCCCCTTGGCGTCAGCCACATGTCACCTCAAAGCGTGCGGGCACGCTCTTCGACTTCAAACGTCTCGAGGAAGTCTCCGGCCTTGATGTCGTTCGTCGCATCGAACGTAACACCGCACTCCAGCCCGGCTTTGACCTCGGCCACGTCGTCCTTGAAACGGCGCAGCGAATTGACCTGGCCGTTGTAGATGATGACGTCGTCGCGGGTGATGCGCGCCTTGAGGTTCTTGCGGATGACGCCTTCGGTCACCAAGAGCCCCGCCGCCTTGCCGGTCTTGCCCGCCGGGAAGACCTGACGGATCTCGGCGCGGCCGACGACATGCTCGATGACTTCCGGCCCCAGCTGTCCGGCCATCGCGTTCCGGACCTGATCGGTCAGGTGATAGATGACGTCGAAATATTGGAACTCGACGCGGTCGCGCTTGGCGAGCGCTGCTGCCTTGGGGTTCGGACGCACGTTGAAGCCGATCACCGGCGCACCGCTGGCGGCGGCCGTCATCACGTCGCTTTCGGTAATGCCGCCCACACCCGACGACAGGACGCGAACCTTGATATCGTCGGTCGAGATGCGGTTAACAGCACCAATGATTGCTTCGACCGACCCTTGCGTGTCGGCCTTGACCACGATCGGATACTCCATCGCCTTGACCGCGCCGAAATTGGCGAAGACGTTTTCGATGTCGACCGGGGCCGACACGGTACGCTGTTCGGTTGCTGTCTTGACGCGGTAGAGCGCGACTTCGCGGGCGCGCGCCTCGTTTTCGACCACTGACATAGGATCGCCGGCCGACGGAACACCCGAAAGCCCCAGGATTTCGACCGGCATCGAGGGGAGCGCTTCCTTGATCTGGCGACCCTTGTCGTCGATCATCGCGCGCACCTTGCCCGAAAACTGGCCAACGACGACAATGTCGCCGACGCGTAGCGTACCGCGCCGGACGAGGATCGTCGCCAGCGGCCCTCGGCCCTTGTCGAGCTTGGCCTCGATCACGCTGCCCTCGGCGGCGCGGTCGGGATTGGCCTTCAGTTCGAGCAGTTCGGCTTGCAGGTGAAGTTTCTCGGTCAGTTCATCGAGGCCGGTCTTCTTGAGCGCCGACACTTCGACATCCTGCACGTCGCCCGACAGTTCCTCCACGATGATGTCGTACTGGAGCAGCGCCTCGCGCACTTTCTGCGCATTGGCTTCGGGCTTGTCGCTCTTGGTGATCGCGACGACGATCGGCACGTCGGCGGCCTTGGCGTGGTTGATCGCTTCGATCGTCTGCGGCTTGATGCTGTCGTCGGCGGCGACAACCAGCACCACGATGTCGGTGACATTGGCCCCGCGCTTGCGCATCTCGCCGAATGCTTCGTGACCCGGCGTGTCGAGGAAGGTGATCTGCTCGCCCGATTTCAGCGTAACCTGATAGGCGCCGATATGCTGGGTGATGCCGCCGGCTTCGCCGCGCACCACGTCGGTGCCGCGCAGCGCGTCGAGCAGGCTGGTCTTGCCGTGATCGACATGGCCCATGATGGTGATCACTGGCGGACGCGGCTTCAGCGTGCCTTCGTCATCCACGTCTTGCGCCACGTCGATTTCGACGTCGCTGGCGCTGACACGAGTGAAGTTATGACCGAATTCGGTAACCAGCAGCTCGGCAGTGTCCTGGTCGATGGTGTCGCCCATCGCGGATGGCACGCCCATCTTGAACAGCGCGCGGACCAGATCGTTGCCACGCTCGGCCATGCGGTTGGCGAGTTCGCCGACCGTGATCGATTCGGGGATCACGACGTCGCGGATCTGTTTGGCCTGTGGCTGGCCGCTGCCATGCGCGCGGCGTTCCTTTTCGCGGGCACGCTTCAACGCCGCGAGCGAGCGAGCGCGGGCGCCCTCTTCATTGCCTTCGAGTGCACGGGTAACGGTGAGCTTGCCGGCCTGACGGCGGTCGTCGCCACCGCGCGGACGGGCAGTGGGGCGGGCCGGCTCGGGGCGGCGCAGTGCACCAGCCGGTGCCGGCTTGGCAGCCCGGCCCGCGTCGCTTTCGCGTTCCTGCGCGGCCTGTACTTCGGGCTCGGGCTGCGGGGGCGGGTTGCGCAATGCTTCGGCGGCCGCTTCTTCGGCGGCAACGCGAGCTTCTTCCTCGGCCTTGCGGTTATCCTCGATTCGGCGCTTCTCATCGTCGCTGTTGTCGAGTCTCTCGCGATCTTCGCGACGGCGCGCTTCTTCCAGCGAGGACATGCGCGCTTCTTCGGCTTCGCGAAGCAGGCGCTCCTGCTGCTCGCGACGCTCCATCGGCGTCATGGCGCGGGCAGGCGCTGCGGGGGCAACGGGTTTGGGTGCAGGGGCGGGCGCTGCAACCGGTGCCGGTGCCGGTGCAGCTTCGACGACGACTTCGGGCGCGGGCGCGGCTTCTTCGCCGGGCTTGACGAAGCGGCGCTTCTTCACCTCGACCACGACCGTGTTCGAGCGGCCGTGGCTAAAGCTCTGCTTGACTTGACCCGTCTCGACCGTGCGCTTGATGCCCAGTGGCGCGCGCATGCCCAGTTTCGGCTTTTCCGTTTCGCTCATTGATTAAACCCGAACCCTTCAAACACCATTCGCGCCGCGCGGCCCTGAACCCTGCGACGTCTTTTCGCAAGGCCAGCCCGTGGGCGCATGATCGATAAAACCGTGCCACCGGTCGACAGCGGCAGCCACCCGTTCGGCGGCGCGCGCATCTGTCACGCCAACGTGTACCACATTTTCGCGGCCGAGCGCCACCGACAAGATTGTGCGGTCGACCGACAGGATCAACCCCGCACGTGCCGACCCCTCTTCATCCATGCCGACACGCCATGCCTGGTCGAGCTTGCGGTTACCGTCGGCACTTGCATCGGCAGCATGGAACAACAGGTGCAGCGCGCCTTTACGTGCCGCTTCCTCGATCCGCTCACTGCCGGTCGCCAGTGTCGAGGCGCGTGCCTCCAGCCCCAGCCGTTCGAGGGCCGCACGCGATAGCGCTTCCTCTATCCGCCCACCCAGATCATCAGGCACCGTCACGTCGTTCGTCTTGAACGCGCGCGACAGCGCCCCTTTCAGCTTGCCTTTGGCGACAGCGGCTTCCAGCACGGAGCGCGTGACCCCGATCCACGCGCCGCGCCCGGGGGCTTTTGCGCGCACGTCGGGGTGCACCTGGCCGTCGGGGCCAAGAGCGAGGCGGATCAGCTGGTCGCGCTCACCCTTGCCCCGCGTCAGGACGCAGGTGCGCTCGCTGGCGTTGGCGCCAGTGTCCGCGTTACCGTCGGCGTCTACCGTTTCATTGCGAGGATTCCGCAACAGCGTCCTCCTCAGAAACTTCGTCTTCGAACCAATGCGCGCGGGCGGCCATGATGATCTCGTTGCCCTGTTCTTCGCTCAGATTGTACTCGGCGAGGATACCGCCCTTGGGCTCGTTGGTCGGGACCGTCTTGCGACGCGGTTCGACGCGGCGCTTCTGGATCAGCTCGTCGGTGGCAAGGTCGGCCAGATCGTCGAGCGTCTTGATGCCCGCCTTGCCGAGCGTGACCAGCATGGCTTCGTTCAGATGGGGCATTGCGGCAATCGCGTCCTCGACACCCAGGCCACGACGCAGCTCGCGGTTGGCCTCTTCGCGGCGTTCGAGCGCTTCGGTAGCGCGGTTCTGAAGTTCGGCACCCAGCTCTTCGTCGAACCCTTCGATGTCGGAGATTTCGCTGACTTCGACGTAGGCGACTTCCTCCAGGCTGGTGAACCCTTCGGCGACCAGTAGCTGGGCCAGCGTCTCGTCGACGTCGAGTTCGTTCTGGAACAGTTCGGACCGCTCGACGAATTCCTTCTGGCGCTTCTCGCTCGCGTCTGCCTCGGTCAGGATGTCGATGGCCTTGCCGGTCAACTGGCTGGCAAGACGAACATTCTGGCCGCGGCGACCGATGGCGAGCGACAGCTGGTCATCGGGAACCACGACTTCGATACGCTCTTCTTCTTCGTCGATGACGACGCGGCTGACATTGGCAGGCTGCAATGCGTTGACGACAAAGGTCGCGATGTCGGGCGACCACGGAATGATGTCGATCTTTTCGCCCTGCATTTCCTGTACGACGGCCTGAACGCGGCTGCCCTTCATGCCGACGCAGGCGCCGACGGGGTCGATGCTGCCGTCGCGGCTGATGACGCCGATCTTGGCACGGCTGCCGGGGTCGCGCGCGGCGGCCATGATCGTGATGATGCCATCGTAGATTTCGGGCACTTCCTGCGCGAACAGCTTTTTCATGAAGTCGGGGTGCGCGCGGCTCAGGAAAATCTGGGGCCCACGGGTTTCGCGCACGACTTTCAGGATCAGCGCGCGGATGCGATCGCCGACGCGGACGACTTCGCGCGGGATCTGTGCGTCGCGGCGGATGACACCTTCGGCACGGCCGAGGTCGACGACGACGTGACCGAACTCGACACGCTTGACGACGCCGGTGATGATCTCGCCCGCGCGATCCTTGAATTCCTCATACTGGCGCTCGCGCTCGGCGTCGCGGACCTTCTGGAAAATGACCTGCTTCGACGCCTGCGCCGCGATGCGGCCGAATTCGATATTGGGCAGCGGATCGACGATGAAGTCGCCGATGGCGGCGCCGGGCTGAAGCTTTTGTCCGCCCTCCAGGCTGACCTGCTTGAAATAATCCTCGACCAGCTCGACAACCTCAACAACCCTCCACAAACGAAGGTCGCCGGTGGTCGTGTCGATCTTGGCGCGAATGTCGTTTTCCGCACCGTAGCGCGCCTTGGCCGCGCGCTGGATGGCGTCTTCCATCGCGTCGATCACGATTTCGCGCGGGATCAGCTTTTCCTTGGCGACCGCATCGGCAATCGCGAGCAGCTCGGCCTTATTGGCGGCGGCGGGGGCAGTGGAGGCCATCAGTTTACTTCCTCTTCGATAATGTCTTCGTTGTCGTCCTCGCGGACGATGTCGGCACCGTCCGCGATCAGCGGCTTGGTTGCCTTGATGAGCTTGTCGGTCAAAATCAGTTTCGCGGTGCCAATCGCCGCAAACGGAAACTGCATCGCGCCGTGCTTGGCGACGACCAGAACGTCGTCCCCGTCCACGCCCTTCAGATCGGCGTCGAACATCTTTCGGCCCTCGATCGGCTCGATCAGCTTGATCCGAGCCTCGTGACCTATCCAGTCGGCGTAATCGGCCAGCCGCGTCAGCGGGCGGTCGATCCCCGGTGAGCTGACCTCCAGCCGATACGCCTCATCGATCGGATCATCCGGCGTGCCGTCGAGCGCATCGAGAATTTCGGACAGCCGCCGCGACAGCACTGCGCAATCGTCGAGCGTCAGCTGCCGCGTGTCGGGCCGTTCGGCCATCACCTGCAACGTCGGGTCCGACTTGCCGCCGAAGAACCCTACGCGCACGAGCCGCAGACCCAAAGCCGTGGCTTCGGGTTCGATCAGTTCGGTCAGCGCAGCGATATCGGCCATCAGTGCTTTCGGCTAAAAACGAGTTTGTCTAGCGCCCGGATCCTTGCGGAGCCGAACCCAAACACCGACGATGTAAGGAAGACGTCAACTATATAGGCCAAAGCGCGTTATGCGGCAAGCCTGAAGATGGAGACGATGATGAAACGTGCCGCCACTGCCCTTGCCTTTGCCCTTGCCGCCTGCGGACAGGCGTCCACCGCGGAGGACGCGCTCGATGTCGGGCAAGCGCCCATTACGGGCGCCCAATCGCCAACTGCAAAGCCCTTTATCGCGACGCCGGTCGCGACCTTTGCCGAACCCTGGGCGATGACGTTCCTGCCCGACGGGCGAATGCTGGTCACGGAAAAGGGCGGCACGCTGAAACTCGTGAGTGCCGATGGCACGTCATCCAGCGCGGTCGGTGGCGTGCCGAAAGTCGATAGCGCGGGGCAGGGCGGGCTGATGGATGTCGTCCTGCATCCCAAATTCAGCGAAAACGGCCTGGTCTATCTCAGCTGGTCCGAAGCCGGGCCAGGCGGCAAGGGCGTGGCGCTCGGGCGCGGCAAGCTGATTGTCCAGCAGGTGCAGTGCATCCGCGCGCCATGCCCGCCGCAGGCGCGGCTCGACGGATTTACGACGATCTTCCGCGCGTCGCCCTTCGTCGGAGGGGACGGCCATTATTCGGGCCGCATCGCCTTCGCGCCGGACGGGCACCTGTTCTTCACGAATGGCGAGCGGCAAAAATTCGATCCCGCGCAAGACAAGGGCGGGACGCTGGGCAAAGTCCTGCGCCTGAACGACGACGGCAGCCCTGCCGCCAACAACCCGCTGGTCGCGCAGGGGTTCAAGCCGGAAGTCTGGTCCTACGGCCACCGCAACCTGCTCGGCATCGCCTTCGATGCGCAGGGGCGCTTATGGGAACAGGAAATGGGGCCGAAGGGCGGCGACGAGGTCAATCTGATCGTGCCGGGCAGGAACTATGGCTACCCCTTCGTATCGAACGGCAACCACTATGACGGCCGCGACATTCCCGACCACCCAACGCGGCCTGAATTCGAAGCGCCCAAGGTCAGCTGGAACCCGGTGATTTCACCTGCTGGTCTGATGATCTATTCGGGTGCGATGTTTCCCGCGTGGAAGGGAAGCGCATTCATCGGTGGCCTGTCGTCGCAATCGCTGGTCCGCATCGCCATTGACGGCGAAAAGGCCCGCGAAGCCGAACGGTTCGACATGGGCGCGCGCATCCGCGAAGTCGAACAGGGGCCCGACGGCGCCGTCTGGGTACTTGAGGACGGCGACGCGGGGCGGCTGTTGAAACTGACGCCTAAAAGATAGCCCCTCTCCCCCTGCGGGATAGAGAGGGGCCCGCGCGAAGCGTGGGAGGGTGAGGGGGCGGCAGGCGAGTGGTCCCCTGCCGCCCCCTCACCAACTCCGACTAAGCCTCGCCAAGGGGCGAGGCCAAGTCTCCGTATCCTCTCCCACAAGGGAGAGGAGCTAGATCAAACTGTAACGTTCAACTCGACCGGCACGTTGCCCTTTACCGCGTTCGAATAGGGGCAAATCTCGTGCGCCTTGGCGACCAGCGCCTCGGCCTCGTCCTGCGCGAAACCCGGGACATGGGCATTGAGCGTCACGAGAAGACCGAACCCGCCCTCGTCGCGCGTGCCGATGGTTACGTCGGCGGTGATGGATGAGGTGGTCACGTCCTTCTTTTGCAGCTTGGCGATATAGTCGAGCGCCGAACTGAAGCATGCCGCATAGCCGGTCGCGAACAAATCCTCGGGCGTCGTCGCCCCCTCTTTTCCGGGACCGCCCATCGCCTTGGGCACCGACAGATTGACCGCGACAATGCCATCGGATGATGCCGAATGGCCGTTGCGGCCACCGGTTGCGGTGGCGTGGGCAGTGTAAAGCGGTTTGATGGCCATGTCAGTTCTCCTGCAGGATGTTCGTGGGAAGATAGCGATGAACCGTGACGCTTTTTAGGGGTCACGAGCTGGGCGGGGTATCGATGTGCACGGCCGGGCCAGCATGTTGCTCCCGTCAAAGCAGGTCTATATCCACGTCTTCGCAGATGGAGTTGCTTACCGGATCATCGATCTTTTCGAATTTTATGTTCTAGCTACGCGGGGGCGACCAGATGAACACTGCAGCTGACGAGAACCCGCCCCGACACAGCAAATTGAAGATTTGGCGTATTCTCGGGCTGTTGCTCGCCTTCTACGTCGTCGCGCAGGACGGCATGCGGGTGCTGCGATTCAGCAGGCTCGATCCCAATGCCGGCACTTTTGCGATGAGCTATGTCCGGGCGCCCCAATTCGCGCCCGGCTTTGTAAAGGTCACCGGCGTTTTTCCTGATGGCCCCATGGGCAAAGCAGGCGTCGCCAAGGGCGATCATATCCGATTCGACACCGATGTCCGCAACGACGCGGTACCTATTGTGGGAGAAGTCCGTACCTTCATCCTCGATCACCAAGGATTGAGAACACGATTACAAGCAGTTGCGGTAGAGCCGGCCGATCATCTCATCAACAAGGCGATTTATGCGCGAAGCCTGATCATTGCCCTATCTGCCTTTATTGCCGCCCTGTTCGCGATGTTCATCATCTGGCGTGGCGGCCGAAACCCGGCGACGTTGCTTCTTGGGGTCTCGCTGGCTGCCTACAGCCTCGCAAACTCGGCGCCATGGCTATGGTTCGACAGTCCGCTCGCACGGGAAATACTGAATTTTTTCAGTCGCACCATTCAAACGCTTTCGCCGGTGGCGTTCATTGCCTTTGCGCTGACGTTCTATGCCGAATTTGTGGGCCCCGTGCGTCGCGTCGCGTGGCAACTGCTGGCCGCCTATGCGCTTGTCCTGTTTTCATTGCTCGCCGTTTCCGACTATCTCGACGGCATAATCGATGTCTGGCCGGTGATCGGCGACGGACAGGACCTCTATACCTATGTCCGGCTCGCGGGTTCTGTGATCGCGCTCATCTGCGTGGCGGTCGGATGGCGGCGCTGCCAAAGCGCAACGCAACAGCGCTATGCGATTCTGTTTGCCGCGCTGTTCATCCTCGTCGGCTCACGGATCCTGTATCTGTTGCATCTCTATCTGTGGCAGGGGGTCAACCGGCAATATTCGCCGGTTGAACTGGGGCTGGCGATCGCGGGCACGACGATCTCTGTGCCGCTGTTTGCCTATGCCATCCTGAAGCACAAGGTTCTCGACCTTGGCTTGGCGATCAGCCGCACGCTGGTTTACGCGATCATCAGCTCCGGACTGCTGGTGACCTTCGCGCTGGTCGAATTTGCATCGGAGGAGCTGCTGCCCAAGGAAAAGATGAAGGCCAGCGTTGTCCTGAGTGCCGGGGTCGCGCTGATTCTCACCATTGTGTTCGACAAGATTCGCGAAGTTATTCAAGGGTTTGTCGAGCGTCTGTTGTTTCGATCATGGCGCGAGAATGAGGCCAGGCTGCGCCAGTTCGTGCGGGAGGCGGACTTCGTCACGAAGGAAAACGTGCTGCGATCGACCAGTGTGGAAGCACTGGCTCAATTCGCGCAAGGCGCCAACTGCGTCCTTTATCTCCGCGATGGCAGCAGCTTCAGACGAGCCGAAGGTTCGGCGGCGGATGCCCCGGCGATCATCGACGGCGATGACCCGATTGCCGTGGCGCTGCGCGCCGACCCCAAGCCGGCGGCGCTCAAGCGGGCAGGCGCCACCGTTAACATGGCGCTGATGCTGCCGATGCTGCAACGGACCCAGCTCGAAGGTTTTTTTGCCCTTGGTCCCAAGCCCTCTGGTGACAGCTATCGACCCGATGAGATCGCGCTGCTCGGATGGGCTGCGCAACAAATCTACCTGGGTTTGACGGCCCTTCGCATCGCGAAAATGGAACAGGACATTGCTGCGCTGCGGGCTGACGTCGCCACCCTCAAAAGGCGTCCGGCGGTCCGCAGACCGAAAAGTCCCGAGGCGGCTTAATCGGGGCGCCTGAGATAGCGGAAATACCAGACTTCATGCCCCTGCCGTCGCGCCTTGCGCTCGTAGCGGGTTTCGGGCCAGTCGGCAGGGCGGGTGAGGAAGTCCTGCGCCGTTTCGACCTGCCAGTCGAAGTGCGCCGTCTGTTGCTGCATCACCATCATC
>JBBROX010000023.1:0-61784 GCA_038228865.1 Sphingomonadales bacterium
TGGAGCGGGTGAAGGGAATCGAACCCTCGTCGTAAGCTTGGAAGGCTTCTGCTCTACCATTGAGCTACACCCGCGCTGCGCCCGCCGATGCCACGCCGACCGCTTTCGAGCAAGCCTTCTCGTCAGGCCATCTGAGCCAGCAGTTCCTTGATCCCCACAAACCCGAAGCCGATCGAGCTGTCGGCAATGCCGAACGGCAGGAACAGATCGTCGCCCACCCGCATGGCACCGCACGTGTAGACCACGTTCGGCACATAGCCGTCGCGTTCCTGATCGAGCGGTTCGAGGATCGGCCTGACCGTCCGGCCGATCACTTTCGACGGATCGTCCTTGTCGAGCAGCATCGCGCCAATCGCATAGCGCCGCATCGCGCCGACGCCGTGGGTCAGCAGCAGCCAGCCCTCGTCGAGCTCGATCGGCGCGCCGCAATTGCCGATCTGGATATATTCCCAGGCATGGGCCGGGCGCGCGAGCAGGACGCCGTCGTCCCAGTCGGTCAGGATGTTAGACGTCAGCAGGAACAGGTTTTCGCCGTCCTGCCGCCCGATCATCATGTATCGCCCGCCGACCTTGCGCGGGAACAGCGCCATGCCCTTGTTGCGCGCCGCGCGCCCCGTCATCGGCACCAGCTCGAATTTGCGGAAATCCTTGGTCCGCATCATTTCCGACCGGATCGTCCGGCCGTCATAGGCGGTATAGGTGCCGATCCATTCGGTCTTGCCCGTGCTGTGCAGGAACGGCGTGATCCGCAGATCCTCCAGCCCGTTCCGCTGCGCCTCGGTCATCGGGAAGATGACGGTGCGCGACAGGTCACTGTCGGCGTGGCGATAAACGGTGACGGGGGCGCCGGGCACCAATGGCTCGCCACGCTTGACCGCCGACACATCGGCCGCCGTGGCGATACGCGGCGCTTCAGGAATCGAGACTTCGCGTCCCGGGCTGACAATGCCCTGGGTAAAGGCAATCGAACTAATGTGCCCCTCCCCCACCGTACGCAGCGACATGGCGAAACGCACCGCGCCGTCAGTCATCCCGCTCTGATCGGGCGCGGCGACGACGCTCGGGTTCATGATCGCGGCGGCGGCGTAACTGTATTCGTGGCAGAAATAGGCCCCGAGCAGCTGACGACGGCGCGGAGTCAGCGCCGCCGGATGAATAACCTCGTCGAACTGTTCGACGAGCTGTTCATAACGCCGCTCGAATACCTTTTCGACCTGCCAGTGGCGCGCGTCGAAATCGCGATAGACGCGTTCAAGTTCGTCGGTGACCTGCTCGTTCGTCAGCCCCAGGACATTTTCGACCAGTCGCAGCGCCCGGCTGGGCTCGGTCCCGCTCGCTTGCCAGGCGAGATGAAAGGGGCGGACGACAACGCGGCGCGGGTCGGGACGCAAGCGTAGCGGATGAACATCGACGATAGAAATAGAACTTGCCCCCGCTGCCCCGCGAAACCGTCAGGCGGCGTTCGCGATTTGCTTTCCCTGCTCCTGAACCGGCGTAACCGATTCGGACAAGCGAACAAATGCGCGACGCGCCATTTGCCAGGCGATCACCGATTCGGCGCCGTTATTGGCATTGACCGAGACCGATGTCAGCCCGTCACCGCATTCGCCGCTTTCAGGGTCCACGATCGGCACGCCCAATGTATTGCGGCCGAGGAACCAGTCATGCGCTGCTTCTGCCCGCGTGATCCAGATCGGGTCCTGCGTCGCATCCCAAGCGGCGGCACAGGCGTCGATCATTGCCCAGGCTTCCAGCGGCTGCTGGTCGAACAGCGCCGGCGTTTCGCCCGGCTTGCCGAACCCTTCGGTGCCGATGGGCTGAAACATGCCGTCATGCCCGCTGGTCTGCGTCGCAATCCAGTCCAGCGTTTCGAGGCCGGTTGCCACCGCGCCGGTATCGCCCAGCGCCTGGCCGGCGCGGATCAGCGCCTCTGGCAAACGTGTATTGTCATAGGACAGCACGATTTCGAACCACGCCCAGTCCGGACGGCTGTTGCGCGCAAGAAGCGCCGACAACATCGCGACTCCATCGACAAGCAGCTTTTCGGACTCAGTATCGCGACGCACCGCCGTCATCGCTGCGGCACCCAGCATCGCAAACGCCTTGGTCCGAACCGACCCCAGACCCGCGATCGACCCGATGGTCTGATCGTAGAGCATCTTGGCCCAGTTGCGCAGCGGCGTGGACGGTGCCTGCGCCGCCGCGACGCCCAGCGCCCACAACGTGCGACCGTTGCTGTCCTCCGACCCGACATCTTCCAGCCAGCGCCGGTCGTAGCTCATGAAATTACGGTATTGTTTGGTATCCGGATTCCAGCCGTGCTGGACGAAACTGGCATAGGTTTCGGCCAAGGTGATGCGCTTTGCCACTGGCAAATCGTCTGCAATCGCCATCAGCAACAGCCCGCGGGCATTGTCGTCGATGCAATATCCATGATCGCGATCGGCAATGCCGAACACGCTATGCTGCAACATGCCGACGCCGTCGGTCATCCGTTCGACCGGCGAAAGGCGCAGCATCGGTTCGCCCAGACCGCTGCGACGCTGACGCAGCGCGGGCGTCATCGCCGCCAGCACGGCCTCTGCATTGCGCGGCCACGTCATCGTCCGACCCCGGCGATAGGCGCGCATGCTCATTGCCTTGCGGGCAGTCTCATCTGTCAACAGACTTCCAACTGCCTCGGCCAGCGCCTCGGGCGTGCGAAACGGTACCAGCGCACCGTGATCGTCGGACAGAATTTCGGTGGCATGGACATAGGGGGTCGAAACGACCGCCTTGCCCAGGCCGATGGCATAGCTGAGCGTGCCCGACGTGATCTGGGCCGGATTGCGATACGGCGTCACATACACGTCCGCCGCCGTCAGCCATTCGGTCAGTTCGTCGAGTTCGACGAAGCGGTCGACGAAACTGACGCTATCCTGAAGGCCGAGTTCGGCAACGCGCGCCAGCAGGGTATGGCGATATTGCTCGCCCTCATGGCGCAGCAAATGCGGGTGCGTAGCGCCGAGCACGACATAATGCGCATCGGGACATTGCGCGCGTATCGCGGGCATCGCCTCGATCATGTCAGCGATCCCCTTGTCGGGCGACAACAGGCCGAACGTCAGCACGGTCGGGCGCTCGGGCAACCCGAGCTTCCCGCGAGCTGCCACCGCATCGCCGAGCGGGCGATCGGGAATGCCGTGCGGAATGACGCTGACTTTTGCGGGATCGACATTGTAGACCCGCTGGAGAATCTCGCGGCCCTTTTCGGCCATGACAACGATCGTGGCCGCACGGTCGAGCAGCGATTCGAGGACCGACCGCTGCGATCCGTTCGGATTTTCGAGAATGGTGTGGAGCGTGACAGCGACGGGGATGTTCACCCGGTTGACGAGGCCGAGCAGATAGCTGCCCGATTCGCCGCCGAAAATGCCGAATTCATGCTGCACCCACAAAATCTGTGCACCGCTCGCGTCGATGGCATCGGCGGCGGCGTGATAGGCAGCCACATCGTCCTGCGGGATCAGCGTATCGATGTCAGGGCCGTAACCTTCTACCTGTCCGTCATCCATCGCATAGACATCGACACGTGGAGCCGGATTGTGCGCCTTCAGCGCCAACCAGCTGTCATGCGTATAGGTGGCAAGGCCGCACCGACGCGGCGGGAAATTCCCCAGCAGCGCGACGTGCGAAGGAGCGCGCACCGAGCGCGCGATAGAGGGATGTCCGGGCCATGGTAACGGGTCGAACTTCATACGGTCCCCTCCAAAAGGGCTGCAATTCAGTTCATCATCAACTTTCTATTCGTCGGGATGTTCCTGCGTTTACCGCTGCGCTGCAACAAAAAAGTTAATGCGCCCTGTTTACGGGTTAAGATAGCCCCTCAATCTGTCCATCACTGCCAAGATGGATTGCTTCGGCCGCCGGGATTTTCGGCAAGCCGGGCATGGTCATTACTTCGCCGCAGATCGCGACGACGAAGCCTGCCCCGGCGGAGAGGCGGACTTCGCGGACCTTGACGACGTGGCCGGTGGGCGCGCCGAGCAGTGCGGGGTCGGTCGAGAAGCTATACTGGGTTTTCGCCATGCAAACCGGCAGCTGGCCGTAACCTGCCGCTTCCCACCGGGCGAGCTGGGCATGGACGCTGGGTTCGGCAACGGCTTCCTCGGCGCGGTAAACGCGGGTCGCCACAGTATTGATCTTGGCAAACAGCGGCAGATCATCGTCGTAAAGCGGGGCGTACTGACCCGCATCCTTGTCGGCGAGGGCCGCGACGGCATGGGCGAGCGGTTCGGCCCCGGCCCCGCCGTCGGCCCAATGCGTGCAGACATACGCTTCGCAGCCATGCGCAGCCGCGGCTTCACGGATCACATCCTGTTCGGCCGTACTGTCGGTCGCGAAATGATTGATCGCGACGACGACCGGCACGCCGAACTGCCGGACATTTTCGATATGGCGGACGAGGTTGACACTGCCGCGCCGGACCGCCTCCACATCCTCGCCCGCCAGATCGGCCTTGGCGACGCCGCCGTTCATCTTCAACGCGCGGACGGTCGCGACGATGACCGCGACGGCGGGTTTCAGGCCCGCTTGCCGGCATTTAATGTCGAAGAATTTCTCCGCACCCAGGTCCGCGCCGAACCCGGCCTCGGTCACGACATAATCGGCAAGCTTCAGACCAAGACGGGTGGCGATCACCGAATTGCAGCCATGCGCGATGTTGGCGAACGGGCCGCCGTGGATCAGGGCGGGCGTGCCACCGATCGTCTGGACCAGATTGGGTTTGATCGCTTCCTTCAGCAGGACTGCCATCGCGCCATCGGCTTTCAGGTCGCGCGCAGTGATGGGCGTGCGGTCGCGGGTGTAGGCGACGACAATGCGGCCGAGGCGCGCCTGAAGATCGGCTAGATCGTCCGCAAGACACAGGATCGCCATGACTTCGCTGGCGACCGTAATGTCGAACCCGCTTTCGCGCGGAAACCCGTTGGCGACGCCGCCGATCGACTGGACGATATCGCGGAGCGCCCGGTCATTGATGTCGAGCACCCGCCGCCACACGATCCGCCGCACGTCGATGTCGAGCGCGTTGCCCCAGTGAATGTGATTGTCGATCAGCGCCGCGAGCAGGTTATGCGCGGCCGTGATCGCATGGAAATCGCCGGTGAAGTGGAGGTTGATGTCCTCCATTGGAATGACCTGCGCATGGCCGCCTCCGGTGGCACCGCCCTTGGTGCCAAAGCACGGACCCAGCGACGGTTCACGCAGCGCCAGCACCGTACGCTTGCCGATCCGGTTCCCAATTCGATTCAGGGCATCGGCGAGGCCGATCGACGTCGTCGTTTTTCCCTCGCCTGCGGGGGTCGGGTTGATCGCCGTGACGAGGATCAGCTTGCCGGGTGCGCCCTGCCCCGCAACCAGCGCCGGATCGACCTTTGCCTTGTGGCGACCATAGGGTTCGAGTGCGGCGTCGGGGATCCCGGCACGGGCCGCAATGTCGGTGATGGGCACGAGCTGCGCAGCACGCGCGATGTCGAGGTCGATTGTCACGCAGCACGACTAGCGCGCCCCGCCGGTCGATGCCAGCGACTCCCTCCGCCGAATGGTGGCAATTACGCGACCGTAATCACAAAATTTGACAAAACAGGACTAGGCGGCTCGCGGCGATAGTTTACAATTAGTCACGGTGTATTATCCCAATAACTCGGGTGCATAAAGGGTTCAATCAAGATCATGCGTATCGCCGTAGTCGATGACGATCCTGATTTTGCAAGGTTTCTGAACACTTTACTCGCCGAGGGCGGTCACACTGTCATCAATTCGGCCAATGGGACGTCGTTTCTTCGCCTCGCCAAGACGGAAACGTTCGATCTGATCCTGCTCGACTGGAATCTGCCCGGAAAGGACGGCATCGACATCGTCCGGACGCTGCGCACCGATGTCATGAGCGATGTGCCGATCATGCTGCTGACCCTGCGCAACGATGCGAACGACATTGTCGCAGGGCTGGAAGCGGGAGCCGACGACTATATCGCCAAGCCCGTCGACGGGCGCATCCTGGTGGCGCGGATCGACGCGCTGATGCGGCGGCGCAACGCCGGGCGGCTGGGCGAAACGCTGCAGAAGTTCGGCGATATGGTGTTCGATTCGGCGCAGGAGATCGTGCGGCAGGGGGATGAGGCGGTTCAGCTGACGTCGAAGGAGTTCCAGCTCGCGCTGCTGCTGTTCCGCAACCTGTCGCGGCCGCTGTCACGGGCCTATTTGCTGGAAACCGTGTGGAACCGGAATCCGAATGTCCTGACCCGCACCCTCGATTCGCATGTCGCCCGCATCCGCGCCAAGCTGAACATCCGGCCGCAGAATGGCTGGCGGCTGTCGCCGATCTACAGCTACGGCTATCGGCTGGAAGCGGTCCTGGGCGGCGCGGAGTTGGCCGAAGCTGCGGTATGAGCGGCAGTGCCGCGCTGCTGATTGCGCTGGCGGGCGCGAGCCCCGCCCTGCCCCCGCCCCAACGTCCGGTCGTCTATACGGTGAAGGCCGGTGACACGCTGATCGGTCTAGCGCGCAAGTGGTTCGTTCGCGTCGACAGCTGGCCTTTGGTGCAGCGCCAGAACCGCGTGGCCGATCCCAACCGGATGCCGGTCGGACGCACCCTGGCGATCCCGCGCGACCTCCTGCGCAGCGAACCTGTCGGCGCGCGGGTCATTGCGTTTCGCGGGGCCGCCACGGTGGCAGAGCAAGTGCCGGTGCTCGGGGCGCAGGTGCGCGAGGGGATGGCGATTGCCACCGGTGCCGACGCGTCGATCACCATCGAGTGCACCGACGGTTCGCGGTTCAGCCTGCCGTCGCAGACGCGCATCGGCATTGCCCGGTTGCGCCGTATCTTGCTGACCGGCGATCTCGACCGGGTGTTCGCCACGATTCAGGGTCGGGGCGAATGGCGGGTCAGCCCCGCGCCGACGCCCGACAGCCGCTTCATGGTCACGACGCCGGTGTCGGTGTCGGCGGTGCGCGGGACGGGCTTTCGCGTCGGGTACGAGAATGGCGCGACAGTGGGCGTCGTCGAAGGGAATGTCGGCGTGTCGGGGACCGACCCGTTGCAAGTCACGCCCGTTCCCAAGGGCAAGGGCGTGGCCGTTACCGATAACGGCGTCGGCGCGCCCATCGACCTGCTGCCGCCGCCGGAATTGCGCCGTGCCGGTGCCGTCCAGTCGGCCCCGCGCGTCGTGTTCCGGATCGATCCGGTGCCGGGCGCGCGCAGTTATGTCTTCGAGATCGGCAGCGACGCGGGCCTGATTGACCGGATCGCCGAAGTCCGCGGCAGCGGTGAGGAAGGGGCGTTCGACAACATTCCGGACGGCAGCTATTTCATCCGTACCAGCGCCACCGATCCGAACGGGATCGACGGTTTTGCCAAGACCTGGTCGTTCGAGCGGCTGACGCTCGGAAGCAAACCGCCCGAAACTTTCGGACGCGGTATGCGGTTTCGCTGGTCGGGTGGCGAGGGCGGCCCGCATGATTACCGCTTCACCCTTTATGCCGACGAAGCGGCAATCCGCCCAGTCATCGACCGCAGTGGCATTGCCGAGCCCGCGTTTATCGTCACGGACCTGAAACCCGGCACCTATTGGTGGCGCGTCACCCTGACCAAATTCAAGGACGGGCAGCCCATCGTTGCGACAGGTGATCTGCAGAGCTTGATCATTGCCGCGCGCACCAACTGACCGCGTCCGGTCGCGCCCGCTGGCGCGGCTGATTGCGGGCGGGGCCGGATGGCTCGAATGGGTTTTGCTGTTCATGGCAGCACTGGCGCTGGCCGGGGGACTGCTGGCCAGTCACCTGACCGATCCGCTCGATGCGATCATCCACGATGCCATCGTCCGTGCGACGCCGCATGCCCCCGACACGCGCATTCTGATCGTCGCGATCGACGATGCCAGCGTCCGCGATCTGGGGCGTTGGCCCTGGACACGGGCGCGGCATGCACAACTGATCGACCGCCTGACCGATTCCGGGGTGAGGGTCGTCGGCTACGACGTGCTGTTCGTCGAACCAGCGGATGGCGATGCGGCACTGGCAACGGCCGTCGCCCGCTCCGGGAAGATCGTCCTGCCGTTGCTGATCGAAACGCCGGGCGACAATGGCGCGCCATACCGGGTGACACGACCGGTCTTCACCGCGGCGGCAACCGGGCATGTCATCGTCCGCCCGGACGGCGACGGCGCGTTCCGCCGGATCATGCCGTTCGAACTGGCGGGAACCGAACGCATCCCGCAACTGGCACTCGCGACCGCCGAACGCGCCGGATCGATCGCGCGCGAGTCCGGCACGCTGATCCCGTTTGCGGGCCCGCCGGGCACCTACCCGGTCGTGTCCTTCACCAGCGTCGCAAAGGGCGAAGTGCCGCCCGAGCTCCTGCGCGATCGCATCGTGCTGGTCGGCGCCACGGGGGCCGGCCTCGGCGACCGGTTTGCGACGCCGGTCGGGGGGACGCGCGACCTGATGCCCGGCGTCGAAGTTCAGGCGAACATCGTCGACGCGCTGTTGCATGGCGGGCTTCGTGTGGTCGCGCCGCTCGGCGCATCGCTGGCGTTCGCCGGCGTCGCGCTCGGCCTGTTGTGGGCAGGGTTTCTGTTCGCCGGACCGCGCGCGAATCTGGGGCTGGCCGTCGCGATTTTCGCGGCCGTTCTGGGCATCGCCGCCGGGCTGCTGGTGCAGGGCAATGTCTGGATTCGACCCGCAGCGCCTCTCGTAACCATCATTGTCATGTTCCCACTGTGGGGATGGCGGCGGCTGGCAGCGGCCAGCCGGTTTCTCGATACCGAACTCGTCCGGCTGGGCGGCAGCACGATCGCGCTGCCGCGCGCCAGCGACCGGATCGCCCGCCAGATCGCGCTGCTCGATGCTGCCAGCGCGCATATGACCACGCTGCGCCGCCAGCGCGACGAAACGCTCGCCTTTCTGAGCCACGATTTGCGCAGTCCGGCGGCGGCGATCCTGGCGCTGGTTCCCGACAGCGACCGGGTCGCAGGACATGCGCGCCGCCTGTTGCGGTTGGCCGACCAGTTCGTCCAGGGGCTGCGCGCCGAGGAAGCACCCCTCATCATTGAGCCGGTCGAACTGGCCGCCTTGCTCGACGAAGCCGCCGATCATTGCTGGGAGGCGGCCCAGCGCGTCGGGGGCCAGGTGATCGTCACGGCCAGCTGGGACATTCCCGACATCGCCACCGACCGCGCGCTGATGGCACGCGCGGTGGTCAACCTGATCGACAATGCGCTGAAATACGGCGGCGAGCAGCCCGTGGTTCAGGTCCGCGGCTGGTTTCGCGACGGACAGGCATTTGTGACGGTTGCCGACAGCGGGCCCGGCCTAACCGAGGATCAGGTCGCGGCCCTGTTCGCCCCGTTCGGTCGCGCGGGTGCATCGCGGCCCGACGGCGTGGGACTGGGGCTGGCCATCGTCTCGACCTTTGCGCGGCGTCAGGAGGGCACGGTTGCCTGCGTCAGTCGGCCCGGCATCGGGACGGTGTTCGAGCTGGCGGTGCCGGTGCTTTGACGCAAGGGAAGCTCGGGAATTCGCGCGTGCGGAATGGCCTATGTGGGTGGACAGCGGTCTGACCGCTTTCGGGCCTTGTGTAGTAGAAACCGGTCGTTTGAAGGCGTAGCTAGTCTCGGAATGCAGCAGCATGAAACTCCTTCGCTCGACTTCCGCTATGACGGTGCGCAACGATACCTCGGCGTCGTCACCCGCGACCTGCCGAGTCTCTGCTCGGTATTGAAGCACCTTCCGAAGGATCAGGCTGGCATCCGCATCAGCGGCATAGAAGAGCTGAGGAGCTTCCTTTCACCGCAGGGTTCCATCGGCTCGATCGCCGCAAGTGTGCTCGGGTCAGCAAGCCGAGCCGTGCGGGCAATTCTGTTCGACAAAACGCCGGAAACGAACTGGTCGCTCGCATGGCATCAGGACCGGACAATCTGCGTCCGGCAACGGATTGATGTAGCTGGCTTCGGCCCTTGGACGAGCAAAGACGGCATGACGCACGTCGCTCCGCCCTTCGACCTTTTGACGCGCATGTTAACATTGCGCGTTCATCTCGACGACGTTCCCGCAACCAACGCTCCGCTGTTGATTGCGCCCGGCTCGCATGCTGACGGGCGCGTTTCTTACGATGCCGTCGAAGAGGTGGTTCAGCGAAGAGGTATAAGGGTCTGCGTTGCCGACGCAGGCGACGTCTGGCTCTACTCGACCCCAATTTTGCATGCTTCTGACGCAGCTACCAAACCGTCGCACCGGCGGGTACTTCAAATCGATTATGCTGCGGAAGAACTTCCCGGCGGTCTGACATGGCTTGGCGTTTGATGGGTGGGGAGCCGAATGACGGCTTTCGGTCTTCCACATGTTCAAAATTGATCTGGTCTCGTCATGCCACATAAGCGCGATCTTGCCGGAGGCGTCGAGGTAGACGGTCAAAACTACGAGTGGGAGCTACAACGCGAGCCGCAATGGTGCACGGCAGATGGCTGGCGCGGAATGACCGTCGCATTACGGTTGGCTGGTGCCCAGCGAGACGCAATACTTGAGTTTCCGATGCCCAAGCTAACGACCGGCGGCTCGCCTCAGCGTCAGCGCCCGAAGATCAACGACGCGGTCGTTATTAACGGTGTTCGCGCCGCCCTAGCCGCAGGGTGGGAACCAACCTCGCGAGGCAAGCCAATCGTTTACATGGTCGACGTTAACGGCTGTTGATGGTGGGAAGCTGAATGGCGGCTAACGGGCCACCGGATCGGGATGTTTGCACATTCCGCTAATAATTTGCCAGCCTGAGGGCGTCGCCACCCATGTATGGGTCACGTTATAGTCCGTGATCTCAACTTTCCCGTCCGGAAGCATATCCCTTTCGCGAACATGGTAAAATGTGGACACGAGGTTCGGTGCCTCGGCTGCCGCCTGTTCATCCATGACGTAGCTGCGTTTGACGGCATCAGGAGCCGTGAGCGGCGGAAGGCCGGAAACTGGCCCTTTCTCGTCACAAGGCCAACCGACAAAAGCCGGGTGCCAGAGTTTTTGGTAGACAGCGTTGTCCTGATCCACCGTGGCTTGCCAATATGCGTGTTCCTGCTTCCACACGGCGGAGGCTTGGGGTGACGGCGCTGGGCTGTTCGCCAAAGCGAGCATGGCAATCCCGAATAGATTGAAAAGCTTCATTCGAGCAGGATGTCGCAAACATTTAGCATCGGCAAGCTGAACGAAGGGCGGCTATCGGGCAACCTACATCGGCATGCGAATGACCGACTGTGGGGCGAAATCAGCCAAAAAATTAGCTGTCCTACATCGTTCGACTTGGCCACAGTGATTCGGTTCGCGTCGCCCTTTCAACATGCTGCTGTGACCGCTCTTTCAAACTGTCGATCCTGCGAGACGTGGCTACCGCCGTCGCTGCGCGCCTCGCAACGACGCGATGAGCGTTGCCTGGCTCATAATTCCACCGCTCATCGACAACGCTTCGTCGGACTTTTTCGATGACGTGCCGTGACTTTCGTGACCTTCGGGCCGTCCGAACGCTGAATCGTTTTGGTGTGACTTTGGTGAGACCTTTGGGTCAAGACCGCCGTCGAAACTTCACCACTCCAGCTCATCCATCCACGGCGAGAAATGCGGCAGGTCGCGCGACACCGTGTCGGGATAGACCGCCGCGCGCTTCTCCAGGAACGATGCCACGCCTTCTTTCGCATCGGCCATCCCGCCGCGCGCCCAGACCAGGCGGCTGTCGAGGCGGTGGGCGTCCATCGGGCTGGCTGCGCCCAGCATCCGCCACATCATCTGGCGAGTGAGCGCGATCGAGACCGGCGCGCTTTCGACGGTGAGTTCTTTCGCCAAGGCGCGGGCGGCCGGGAGCAGATCGTCGGGCGCGTGGAGGCTGCGCACCAGCCCGCCCTTCAGCGCCTCGTCCGCGCCGAACACCCGGCCCGAATAGCACCAGTCGAGCGCCTGCCCGATGCCGACGAGGCGCGGCAGGAACCAACTCGACGCCGCCTCGGGCACGATGCCGCGCCGCGCAAACACGAAGCCGAAACGCGCGGTGTCGCTCGCCAGCCGAAAATCCATCGGCAATTGCATCGTCGCACCAATGCCGACGGCCGGGCCGTTGATCGCGCCGATGACGGGCTTCTTGCAGGCGAATATCCGCAGCGTCAGCCGCCCGCCACTGTCGCGCACGGCCTCGTGATCCCAGTCCATCGTGCCGTCGTCGCGGATCGGGGAATTCGCCTCATCCTCCCCGCCGCGCGTCGCATAGTCGAACGTCGCGCCCCCTGCGCCAAGGTCCGCGCCCGCGCAGAACGCGCGACCCGCACCGGTCACAATCACCGCGCGCACCGCGTCGTCGGCATCGGCCTGATCGAACGCCGCGCACATCTCCTGCATCATCTGCGGGGTAAAGGCATTCAGCCGGTCGGGCCGGTTGAGCGTCAACGTCAGGATGCCGTCGTCGATGGCGGTGGTGATCGTTTCGAACGCTGCCATCGTCACATCCCTTGAAAGCGGATTCAGTCGGCCCTGACCGCAGAGGCCACGCGCCCGTCGACCCAGATCAGCGGGTCGATCTGCGGGTGGTTGGCGATCGCGCGGACTTCGCCGACGAACAAGGTGTGCGTGCCGACGTCGAACCGGCCCGACGTCTGGCAGACGAGGCTGGCGGCCGCATCGGTGAGCACAGGGGGATATGTGGCATCGAAGACCCAGTCGCCGTCCTCGAACCGCGCCTGCCCCGATTTCTTGCCGCCGAAAATCGCCACCAGATCCTGATGCCGTTCGGCAAGCAGGTTGACGCAGAACCAGCCGTGATCGCCCAGGATCGGGGTCATGCTCGCGCTGCGGTTGACCGCGACCACCAGCGTGGGCGGATCGGCAGTCACCGACATCACGGCGGTGGCCGCCATCCCTGCGTAATTGTCGCGATTACCGGTCGTGACGATGGCAACCGTCGTGGCCAGCCGCCGCATGGCCTGCCTGAAATCGTCGCGCAGCGTCTGATCGGTCACGCGACCTCCACGAGAGTCTTGAGGGGGACGCTGGCATCGGCAAGCATCGCAGGATCGGCGCGGGTCGCGTTCACGACCAGCGCCTTGCCCTGCACATAGTCCTTGATCGCATTGACGCAATCGAGCGCGATCACGGCCCCGTCCTTGAGGTAGACGACCGAGAAACTGCGTGTCTCCCTATCGCCGCGCACGATGGCCTGGTCGAACCCGGTCGATAGGCCGACGGTCTGCAATTTCAGGTCATACTGGTTCGACCAGAACCAGGGGACAGCGTGGTACGGCGTATCGTCGCCAGTGATCCCCTTCGCCACGACAGTCGCCATGTCGTTGGCGTTCTGCACCGATTCGAGGCGGATTTGCGCCCCGTCGGCAAAGCTGTTGGCGTGAAAAGCGCAGTCGCCGATGGCGAACACATCGGGCAGGGTGGTCCGGCACTGCGCGTCGACAGCCACGCCGTTGCCGCCCTCGGCTCCCGCCGCCAGCAGCGGGTCGACAGCGGGAATGATCCCGATGCCGACGATCACCATTTCGCATGGCACGACCTCGCCATCGGCCAGCCGCACGCCCGAGGCGCGTCCGTTCGTGCCGTCGATGCTTTCGACCAGCGTGTTCAGCCGGACATCGACGCCGTGAGCGCGGTGCTCGGCCTCGTAGAAGCGCGACAACGCCTCGCCCGCCACGCGCGCCAGCACGCGCGGCATCGCTTCGAGCACGGTGACCTGCTTGCTGAGCTTGCTCAGGACCGCCGCCGCTTCCAGCCCGATGTAGCCGCCGCCGATCACGCAAACCCGCGTCGTCGTTGCCAGCTCTGTCATCATCCGGTCGACATCGGCGCGGCTGCGCACCGAATGGACGCCGGTCAGGTCATGGCCCTGGCAGCTCAACCGCCGTGCATGGCCGCCCGCTGCCCAGATCAGACTGCCATAGCCGATGTGCGCGCCATCCTCTGTCGTGACATCGTGCGCGGCAGGATCGACCGCGACCACGCGTTGCCCGGTCAGCATCGCCACCTCGCGCTCCGCCCAAAAGGTAGCGGGCCGGATCTGGATGCGTTCGAATTCCTTGTCGCCCGCCAGATATTCCTTCGACAGCGGCGGCCGCTCATAGGGGATTTCGGGTTCCTCGCCGACCACCGCGATCGTCCCGGCAAAGCCGCGCTGGCGCAGGGCAATCGCGGCTTGTGCGCCGCCATGCCCGGCACCCACGATCAGGACGTCATAATGTGCCGGCAAGCCCGTCCCCTTTGCGTGTTTCGCTGGCTGGGGCGGCAGGATTCGAACCTACGAATGGCGGCATCAAAAGCCGCTGCCTTACCGCTTGGCGACGCCCCAGCATGAGCGAGCCGCTGCCCTTAGCGAGCCTCTCGCATCGTTGCAAAGGGCTTAGGCAATCCGGTGCACCCAGTTGTGCGGATCAGGCAGGGTGCCGCGCTGGATCGCGGTCAGGCGGTCCCGCAGCCGCTCGGTCACCTGGCCGGGGCCGCCCGCACCGATCGTGAAATTGCCCGACGCGCTGCGGACTTCGCCGATGGCGGTGACGACGGCGGCGGTCCCGCAGGCGAATGCCTCACGCAGCTTGCCGCTCTCTGCATCGGCACGCCATTGATCGATCGCATAGGGCTCCTCGCGCACCGTCAGTCCCTCATCGCGGGCCAGCATGATCAGCGAGTCGCGGGTGATGCCCTCCAGGATGGTGCCCGACACCGGCGGGGTGGCGATCGACCCGTCGTCGAACGCAAAGAACACGTTCATGCCGCCCAGTTCCTCGACATAGCGGCGCTCGACCGCGTCGAGGAAAACGACCTGATCGCATCCCTGCGCTGTCGCTTCGGCCTGCGCAGTCAGGCTGGCGGCGTAGTTACCACCGCATTTTGCCCCCCCGGTGCCACCAGGCGCAGCGCGAGTATAATGGTCCGACACCCAGATCGAAATCGCGCGGGCGCCGCCCTTCCAGTAATTGCCCGACGGGCTGGCGATGACGAGATACAGATATTCGGCCGAGGGTTTGACGCCCAGAAAAACTTCGGACGCGAACATGAAGGGGCGCAGATAAATCGATGCGCCATCGACAGTCGGCATCCAGTCGCGGTCTGCGCGGATCAGCGCCTCGACCGATCCGACGAACAATTCTTCGGGCAGGGCGGGCATGGCGAGGCGCGCGGCGGACTTGTTGAATCGCCGGGCATTGGCTTCGGGGCGGAACAGCGCGGTCGATCCGTCGGGGTGGCGATACGCCTTCATCCCTTCGAATATTTCCTGCGCATAATGGAGCACAGCGGTCGCCGGATCCATCGGGATGGGCGCGCGCGCGGTGATCTTCGCGTCGTGCCATCCGCGCCCTTCGGTATAGCGGATCATCGCCATATGGTCGGTGAATACACGCCCGAATCCGGGATCCGCGAGCAAGGCCGCACGGGCATCCGGCGCAACGCACTGCGCATTGGGTTCGACTGCAAACGCGCTCATGACCGTCTCCCAAGGGGTTGCTCTTGCCTATCGGGGCTGGCAGAACAGGTCAACATGGCTGGCCCAATTTCTGCACCCACGCCCATTGGCGCCCCTCGGGCATCGCCGCTGTTCCTGCGCGAGCCGGAAATCCGGCGCGGCGTCGAGCTGCTCTACTTCGGCTACTCGCACATGACACGCAGTGCGGATGCGCTTCTGGCCGATCACGGCCTTGGCCGGGCGCACCAACGCGCGCTCTATTTCATCGCGCGCCAGCCGGGCCTCACGGTGGGCGAATTGCTACGGCTGCTGGCGATTACCAAGCAATCGCTGGGCCGCGTGCTCAACGAACTGACCGAGCGCGATCTGGTCGCGACCGCGCCGGGCGAAATCGACCGGCGACAGAAACTGCTCCGATTGACCGAGGCGGGGGCCGCACTGGAAGCCGATCTGTTCGATCGTCTGCGCGAACGCCTGTCGGCGGCCTATGGACGTGTGGGGCAGGAAGCGGTGACGGGCTTCTGGCAAGTCCTCGAGGGGCTGATCCCGCCCGAGGATCGTGCACTCGTCATGGAGCTCAGCCGCTCGGCCTAGCCAGTTCGCGGTTGCGGTTTTCCGCTGCACGCAGGGCATCGGCGACCAGCGCCGTTAACGCGCCTTCGTCGTCGAGCACCTCGAGCCCCATCCGCGTCGATCCGCCCTTGCTGGCGACGCGGTCAGCCAGCGCCGACAGGGGTTCCGGCGACCCTTTGGCCAGCGATGCTGCACCTGCCACGGTCGCGCGCGCCAGCCGGTCGGCAACGTGCGGATCGAGGCCCAGCGCCGCGCCGCCCTCGGCCAGCGCCTGCGCAAAGCGATAGAGGAAAGCCGGACCCGAGCCGGACAGCGCGGTGACGGCGTCGAACAGCCTCTCGTCCTCGATCCACTCGACCAGCCCGAGCGGCGTCATCAGCGCCGTCAGCGCCGCGCGGCCGGCGCCCGGTGCATGAAGGGCGACCGCGCCTTCGCCGATGGCGACCGGCAGATTGGGCATGACGCGCACGACTTGGCCTGCCTGCGGAAACGTTTCGACCAAAGTCGCGTGGCGTGTGCCGGCAAGGATCGAGAGCAAGGTCGTTTGCGCCCCAATGGCTCTGGCGGCGATCGGCGCAACATCCGCCAGCATCTGCGGCTTGACGCCCAGCATCAGCATCGCCGGCGGCGCTTCGTCGGGGAATGTCGCCAGCACCCGTACACCGGCGCCGACATTGGGCGCGCCCGGATCGATCACGGTGATGCTGGCCGGGTTCATTCCGGTCGCCAGCCAGCGCGACAGCATCGCGCCCGCCATCGCCCCACACCCGACGAACCAGAATTGCCCCTCGCTCACGCCTCGCCGCGGGTCTCGACCAGTGCGGCGGCAATCGCGTCCTTGGGCGATTTGCCGCCCCAGAGGACAAATTGGAATACGGGGTAGAACCGGTCGACCTCGTCCACGGCCGCCTCGATCACGGTTTCTGCCTGTTCGAGGCTGAGCCCGGGCTCATCGCCGCTGTCGATCAGCACCGCGTGGCGGAACAATACCGTGCCGCCGCCCGACCACAATTCGAAATGGCCGAGCCAAAGCTGTTCGTTGATCAGCCCGATGGTCTCATACACAGCCGCGGTCTGGTGCTCGGCAACTTTGATGTCGGGGAAGGCCATGAACTGCAGGACATTGTCGTCGTCGCGCCACACCCCGCGCAGCTCATACTGGCCCCATGATCCCTGTGCGGAGGCGACGATCTCTTCCTCTCCGACCCTTTCATGCGTCCAGCCGTGCGCTTCGAACCACGCCTCCAGCATGTCGATCGGGGCCGCGCGTTGCCCATCCATATCGATTTCGACATTTGTCATACGGGGTGCGTGACTCGCCTTTGCGTGCGATGCAAGGCTGTGCAGCGCGAAACTGTGGATAAAGCCGACACTGTAACCAGAACCAGTGCCGCCTCGTACAGGGGGAACTCGTGGCAACCGACGAAGCTCACCTCCGGCACCTCATGCAGGCGAGCCTCGACGGCAATGCGGTGGCGACCCATGCGCTGCTGTCGTCGCTCGTGCCGGTGCTGCGGCGCTATTACGCGCGACGTGTCGCTTCGGCGGCGGATCTGGAGGATCTGGTGCAGGAGACCCTGATCGCCGTGCATACGCGACGCGGCAGTTACGACCGCGACCGCGCCTTCGGCCCCTGGTTGTTCGCGGTGGCGCGCTACAAGATGATCGATCATTTCCGGCGCAGCCGCAACGATGTGGCGCTCGACGATCTGGGCGATCTGCTCGGCGATGGCGGATTCGAGGACGAAGTGTCGGCACGGCTCGACATCGATGCGGCGCTCGACACGCTGACCCCCAAACAGGCGGCGACAATCCGCGCGACGAAAATCGAGGGTCTGAGCGTCGCCGAAGCCGCCGCCCGTAGTGACATCTCGGAAGCGGACGTCAAAGTGTCGGTCCATCGCGGACTGAAGGCGCTGACCCGTCGGCTGAAAGGCGAATGATGGATACCGACGCCCTGATCGAGGCCCTAGCGCGCGACACGAAGCCCGTGCCCCGTCATGTCGCGCCGGTCCGGCTCGGTTTGAGTCTGGCCGCCGGGATGGCGGTAACTCTGGTGGTCATTGCCGCGACCCTGGGATTCCGGCCCGATCTCGACCTCGCAATGGCGGGCACGATGTTCTGGATGAAGTTCGCCTACTCCGCGTCTCTCGCCCTGATTGCCATCGCGGCGCTGCTTACCCTGATCCGACCGGAGGCGCGTCCGCCGCGCTGGCTGTGGCTGCTGACAATACCCGTTGCCTTGCTCGGCTTGGTCAGCGCGCACGAATTGGCCGACATGCCAAGCGACGATTGGGTGGCGATGTGGTTCGGCCACAGCTGGCGGCTCTGTTCGATGCTGATCGCCATATTTGCGGTGCCGATTGCGGGTGCGCTGACGCTGGTCGCGCGACAGTTCGCGCCGACACGGCTGCGTGCGACGGGCGCCGTCATCGGTCTCGCTGCGGGCGCGGCGGCGGCCACGCTCTACAGCCTCCATTGCCCGGAGACAGGGGCGAGTTTCGTCCTCACATGGTATTCGCTCGGCATTGCTGCAGCGGCTGCCGTCGGCGCGCTGCTGGGGCCGAAGCTGCTAAGGTGGTAACGTAACTTTGCAGCCTGTGGTCACGTATCCGGGGCAAAGGAGATTTCCATGACCAAGTCCATCTTTGCCCTCGTGCTGCTTTCGACCGCCGGTGCGGTGGGTCTGTATCGTGCCCAGCCCGATGTTGCCCCCGCAGCCAATGCTGCCCCCGCACCCGTTTACGTTGCCAGCGGGGCAGATGCCGCCCATCCGGCGGTGATCGAACTCTATCAGAGCCAAGGCTGCTCCTCCTGCCCGCCGGCGCTCAAGGTGCTCGATGAGGTCGCCAACCGGCCCGACGTGCTCGCGCTCAATTTCGCGGTGACCTATTGGGATCAGCTGGGGTGGAAGGACATTTATGCCCAGCCCGCCTTTACCGCGCGGCAATGGGACTATTCGCATGCGCAGGGACGCGGCAATGTCCAGACCCCGCAGCTGATCGTCAACGGTCGTGCCGCCGTGCTCGGCAGCTACAAGGCCGAAGTCGAAAAGGCGATTGCCGCAAACCGCCGTCCGGCGGGGCCGGAAATCGCTGCCAATGCGGGCCGGGTCACCGTCGCCGCCGGTCCTGCCGCCAAGTCGGCGACCGTATGGCTCGTCGGCTACGACCCGCGCACAGTGCAAGTTCCGGTCCGCGCTGGCGAGAACAGCGGGCGCACATTGCCGCATCGGAACGTCGTGCGGCAGCTGGTATCGCTGGGAAGCTGGACCGGCAAGGCTGCCAGCTATCCCACGCCGTCAACGCCCGGAGGGTTGAAGCGCGCCGTCCTGGTGCAGGCGGGCAGCGGCGGCCCGATTGTGGCCGCCACTCGCCTCTGATTATTTCTTCTTCGCTTCCAGCGCGTCGAGCCGGGCCTTCAGCGCCTCGGCCTCGTCGCGCGCGGCGGCGGCCATCGCTTTTACCGCTTCGAACTCGTCGCGGCTGACGAAGTCGAGGCCGCCGATCCAGTCCTTCATCCGCTCGCGGAAACCCGCTTCGGCTTCGCGGCCGACACCGGCGAGCGTGCCGGCGGCCCCGTTCATGAACTTGGCGAAATCGTCGAACAGGCGGTTGTCGGTCTGCATGGGAGAACCCTCGCGGTTTGAATTACTGTTGAATGTCTATCTGGGTTCCGCCGCGCTCGACCACAAGCCCTTCGGCGCCGGGGTTGAGGCGGATCGTCTCCCAATTGAGCACGGCGGCAAAACAGAGCCATGCCAGATACGGCACCATCAGCCATGCCGCCGTCGTCCGCACCCGCCCGAACGCGATGGTTGTTGCAAATGCTGCCACGAACATGCCGATGATGATGAACAGGGCGGCGGTCATCTTGTGCAGGCCGAAAAACACCGGCGACCAGGTCAGGTTGAGCAGGAAGGCCACGGCGAACAGCGCGACGGCATAGCCGCGATAGCGCGAACCGCGGGCATTCAACACCAGCGCGACCGCCAGGCCGAGCATGACATACAGCGCGCTCCAGGCGACCGGAAACGCCCAGCCCGGCGGCTGAAACCACGGCTTTTCGAGCAGCGCGTACCAGCGGTTGTTCTGGCCGGAATTGCTCAGCGCGCCCGCAAGGAACCCCAGCACGACGACCGTCGGCACCGTGAACAACGCCCAGCGCGCATAGGCCATCCGCAACTGTCCGCTCGATGCCAGCTCACTCATGCGCGACTCCACTCGATAACCGTCAACGCCGGACATGGCCGATTGTTGCGGGGGCGGAAAGGGGGGAAAGGTGCGCCGCGATCAGGAATTCGACATTGCCTTCCGGGCCGGTGATCGGGCTGGGGACGATGCCCTCGACCGCCCAGCCCTGCGCCTCGACCCAGGCCTGCACCTCGGCACAGACGGCGGCATGGATGGCCGGGTCGCGGACGACGCCGCCCTTGCCTACCGCGTCGCGCCCCGCCTCGAACTGCGGCTTGATGAGCGCCATCAGGCGCGCGGTCGGCTTGGCGAACGTCATCGGCCGTTCGAGCACTTTCGACAGGCCGATAAAGCTGGCGTCGCACACGATCAGGTCGACGGGTTCGGGGATGTGCGCGGGCGTCAGGATGCGCGCGCTGGTCTGTTCGAGGACGACGACGCGCTCATCCTGCCGCAGCTTCCACGCCAGCTGGTTAGTGCCGCTGTCGACCGCATAGACGCGCACGACGCCGCGGGTCAGCATCACATCGGTGAACCCGCCCGTCGAACTGCCAACATCGATGGCGACCGCGCCGGCAATGTCCCAGCCGAAATGGTCGAGCCCGTGTGCGAGTTTTACCCCGCCGCGCGACACCCAGGGATGGTCGCGCCCCTTCACGATGGGCACGGCGTCCGCGTCGATCGCCTGCCCCGCCTTGTCGATCCGCCGGTCGCCGACGAAGACGTTGCCCGACAGGATCAACGCCTGTGCGCGGGCGCGACTGTCGGCGAGGCCGAGCTCGACGAGGCGCTGGTCGATGCGGGTTTTGGTCATGCAGGGGGCCGGCCGAAAGTCACGAAAGTCACGGTACGTCGCGCAAAAACGCCGACGAAGTGCGCCGAATGAGCGACGAAACGAGGGTCGGGTAAGAGGGCATCTTCGCGCAGTATCATGGGTATGGGGGGTCGCCCGCATTCTCCTACATTGCAAGCAGGCATCCGACGGTGCCGCTTGGCAAGCAGCACGAAATGGGGATAAAACAGTTTCGACTCGCAACTGAAAGGCGTGCCATGACCGAGCGTCGCTTCGACTCCCCCGAACAGGCCGTTGCCTATATGCGCGAGGTCGCGGTGAAGGGCTCTGGCTTCAGCAACTGGCTCGGCGTCGAACCGGTCAAGGTGTGGGAGGGCGAATCGGAACTCACCCTGGCGGTGAGGCCCGAACACACCCAGCACCACGGCTTTGCCCATGGCGCCATCGTCGGGCTGATGGCCGACAATGCCTGCGCCTGGGCGGCGGCCAGCGTGGCGGGCGACGTCGTGACGGGCGGCTACACGATCAATTTCCTGGCGCCCGCGACCGGCACCGTCCTGCGCGCCAAAGGCCAAGTGGTCCGTGCGGGCAAGCGCCAGGTGGTGGTCAAAGCCGAAGTCTGGAGCGAAAGCGACGGCGCGGTGCCGAAGCTGGCGGCAGTCGCGCAGGCGACGGTGATGCCGGTGTGAGGTCGCAGTGTTCAGGGTAGCGCGCTACCCTGTATCTTTGGTCGACCACCGCGCGCGCACGAGCAAGGTCGAGTGATCGGTAAGCTGTCAGCGGGCGTTCTGCAAAAAATTGATGTCGCACTCGCTGTAGTTCTGGGACTGCCCTGATGATAAGCCGCAGTTGAGTAAATCGTCACCGCGACCCCAACATTTCCAAAACGTAGGGGCCAAGCGTCAACGCGCCGATCAAGGCCGCAGCAAGAGCGAAAACGAGCACACCGCCAGCTGCTACGTCCTTCGCGACCCGGATGCGCTCATCGAAGCCAGGGCTTACAATATCGCACAATCCCTCAATTGCAGTGTTGAACGCCTCGGCGGACCAGACAAGCGCGATGGCCACAATAATCCAGCGCCAATCGGAAACTGAAATCCCCAAAGCGAATGAGACGGCGATCACAACGAGCGTTGCGGCGAGGTGAATCCAGGCGTTGTGCTCGGCCTTCAGGAGAAGACCAAGACCGGAAAAAGCGTAGCCGAAGCTCTTGAAACGCGACCGGATCGAAAACCCTTGCGGCTTTCCTCCGCCGTCGGGTTTCAAGCCCGAACTTCTTCCACAACCCCCACGCTATTCACCCTCAGCGCCTTCAGCACCGTCTCAACGATCGCCTCCGCGTCGAGCCCCGCTTCCTTGTACTGAAGCTCCGGCTTGTTGTGGTCCTGGAACAGGTCGGGCAAGCGCAAGGTCCGCAGTTTCAGCCCTCCGTCGATCAGCCCCTCGTCGCTGGCCATTGTCAGCACGTGCGCGCCGAAGCCGCCGATGCTGTTTTCTTCGATGGTCACCGCGACTTCGTGGGTGGTCAGCAGTTTGCGGATCAGGTCGGTGTCGAGCGGCTTGGCGAAGCGCAGGTCGGCGACCGTGGTGCTCAGTCCCTTGGCCTCCAGCGTATCGGCGGCCTTCATCGCTTCGCCCAGACGCGTGCCGAGCGAGATGATCGCGACCTTCTTGCCGGTGCGCACGATGCGGCCTTTGCCGATTTCAAGCTTCTGCGGCACTTCGGGCATGGCCACCCCGGTGCCGTTGCCGCGCGGATAACGGACGGCGATCGGGCCGCTGTCGTGTTCGGCGGCGGTGTAGGTCATGTGGACCAGCTCGGCCTCGTCCGACGGGGCCATCACGACGAAATTGGGCAGCGTGCACAGGTACGTCACGTCGAACGATCCGGCATGCGTGCACCCGTCCGCACCGACCAGCCCCGCGCGGTCGATGGCGAAACGCACGGGCAGGTTTTGGATCGCCACGTCGTGCACGACCTGGTCATAGGCGCGCTGCAGGAAGGTCGAATAAATTGCGCAGAACGGCCGCATCCCTTGTGCGGCCAGGCCTGCGGCGAACGTGACGGCATGCTGTTCGGCAATGCCCACGTCGAACGCGCGGTCGGGGTGGGCTTTCGCGAATTTGTCGACGCCGGTGCCCGACGGCATGGCGGCGGTGATCGCCACGATGCGGTCGTCGGTATTCGCGAGCTTCGCCAGCGTTTCGCCGAAGACATTCTGGTAGCTGGGCGGTCCCGGCGGTGCCTTGTCCTGCGTGCCGGTGATGACGTCGAATTTCTGGACGCCGTGATATTTGTCGGCGCTGGCCTCGGCGGGGGCGTAGCCCTTGCCCTTCTTGGTCACGACATGGATCAGGCACGGCCCTTCGGCAGCGTCGCGGACATTTTCGAGAACTGGGATCAGCTGGTCGAGGTTATGCCCGTCGATGGGGCCGACGTAATAAAAGCCGAGTTCCTCGAACAACGTGCCGCCCATCGCCATGCCGCGGGCGAATTCGTCGGTTTTCTTCGCGGCCTTGTGCAGCGGTCCGGGCAGTGCGCGGGCGAGTTTCTTCAGCGTTTCGCGAACCGACAGAAATTCGCGGCTCGACACGATTCGCGCGAGATAGGCCGACAGGCCGCCGACCGGCGGCGCGATCGACATATCGTTGTCGTTGAGAATGACGACCAGGCGATTCCCCGCCTCGCGCGCGTTGTTCATCGCCTCGTACGCCATGCCCGCCGACATCGACCCGTCGCCGATGACCGCAATGCCCTTGCCCGGCTTGTCGTTCAGCTTGTTGGCGATGGCGAAACCGAGCGCTGCGGAGATCGAGGTCGACGAATGCGCCGCGCCGAACGGGTCGTATTCGCTCTCGGTCCGCTTGGTGAAACCGCTGAGGCCACCACCCTGTCGCAAGGTGCGGATGCGGTCGCGCCGCCCGGTCAGGATCTTGTGCGGGTACGCCTGATGCCCGACGTCCCACACCAGCCGGTCGTTGGGCGTGTCGAACACATAATGGATGGCAGTCGTCAGTTCGACGACGCCCAGGCCCGAACCCAGATGCCCGCCGGTCGTGCCGACCGCGGAAATCATTTCGGCGCGCAGCTCGTCGGCGAGCTGGCGAAGCTGTTCGGGCTTGAGTTTGCGGAGCTCAGTGGGGGTCGGAACCGTGTCAAGCAACGGCGTGTCAGGACGATTGGACATGTGGGGACACTATCGCCTTGTCGCGCGGGCTGCAATCGACTCCGGTCTTGACCTCATGGCGGGGCTATTCGACAGCACGGGCGTGTCCGATTTGCACCACCGTATGGCGACCGTCGCCGACATTCCGGCGATTCGCGACCTGATGGCACGCGCGATCGACGCCAACCAGCGCGATTTTCTCGACCCCGCGCAGATCGTCGCCAGCCGCACCGTGATGGGACTCGATACCCAGCTGATCGAGGACGGGACGTATTTCCTCATATGTGACGGCGATACTATCGTCGGCTGCGGCGGATGGAGCGCGCGGGCGACGCTCTATGGCGGGGACCACAGCACGGCGTTGAGAGATCCGAAACCGCTCGACCCGGCGACCGACGCCGCGCGGGTGCGCGCGATGTACACCGATCCCGACCGCCTGCGGCAGGGCATCGGGCGACGGATCCTGGATTTGTGCGCGGGCGCGGCGCGGGCGGCGGGGTTCACGCGGGCGGAGATGATGGCGACGCTGTCGGGCGAACCGCTGTACCGGGCGTGCGGTTACCAACCCATCGAGCGGATCGAAACGCCTCCGGTGGACGGGGTCACCGTGCCGCTGATCCGGATGGGGAAGGTGCTAAGCTAGGCGCACGCCACGCAGGTACCGCGCACCTCGATCACGGGGCGGACCGTGCTGAACCCGGTCTTGTTCGCCGCCGCACGCACCGCGCCGGTGACAGCGTCATCGTCGATATGCGTGGTGTTCCCGCACGTGTCGCAGATCATGAAGATGCAGTCGTGGATGCAATCGGGGTGGGCATTGGCCAGATAGGCATTGGCGCTTTCCACCCGCCGTGCCAGGTTTGCGGTCACGAACAGGTCGAGGATGCGGTAGATGCTGTTGGCGGCCACGCGCCGTCCCTCTGCCTTCGACATGGCCTCGGCGATGTCATAGGCGGACGCGGGCCGGTCGAACCCGGCGAGCGCGTCAAACACGCGCGCGCGCATGTCGGTCCATTGCTCGCCCGACGCCTCGAGGGCAGTCTGCGCCGCATCCGCGAGCGGTGCGCCGTGGTGAAGAGTGTGTGCGTGGGCGGCCATGGCCATGTGTTTACGCCCTGGCGCGGGCATTCATCAAGTGCGCGGCCGCCAGGATGCTGACACCGGCGACGGTTGCCGCCACCTCGACCCAGCCGTGCGGGGCGAAGAGGCCCGCAATCATCAGGCCGAGTCCGGTCAGGCCAAGCAGCGCCGGTCGCACGGCGCGGTGCTTCGAATACCCCTGGCCCAGCGCGAGCGCCGCCAGCACAACGGCACCGAGCAAACCGATGCGATGAATGATCGGATCGGTCAGCAACGTCCCCGCGCCCGACAGCACAGCCACAAAAATCACGCTGAGAATGCAGTGGATGACACACAGGCCCGACAGGCCGACGGCCATCCGGTCGAGAGAAGGAGTGTGAAAACTGCGGGGCATGGCGGGGCTCATACACGAGTCGGTTGAGGATACAACATATCATTGCACTATTTCTGAGGCCGCATTGGAGAACTGCGCCGAGCCGCTATATGCACGCGATGAACGCCACTGCCCGCCCCCGCGCCATCGCCAACTGGCTGCTCTTTGTCGCATTCCTTGTGTTCTGCATGGTCGTCGTCGGCGGGATCACGCGCCTGACTGAATCGGGGCTGTCGATTACCGAGTGGAAACCGGTGTCGGGCGCGATCCCGCCGCTGACGGGGGCTGAATGGCAGGCGGCGTTCGATGCGTACAAGCAGGTGCCGCAATATGCCGCGATCCATGACGGGATGACGCTGGCGCAGTTCAAGTTCATTTTCTTCTGGGAATGGGTCCACCGGTTGCTGGGCCGCGTAATCGGTCTGGCTTTCGCGCTGCCGCTTGCCTGGTTCTGGGTCCGGGGTGCGATTCCGCGAGGGTATAAGGGACGCCTGCTCGCGCTGCTGGCGCTGGGGGCGTTGCAGGGCGCCGTCGGCTGGTGGATGGTCAAGTCGGGGCTGTGGCAGGGCGTGGCGGTCAGTCATTACCGGCTCGCGCTGCACTTGTTGCTGGCGCTGACGATCCTTGCCAGCCTGGTGTGGACCTCGCTCGATCTCATCGGACTTGCCCGCAACCCCCGCGCGCGACCGGCGCGGCTGACCGGCTTTGTCGTCGTCGTTGGGGCGGTGCTCTATATTCAACTGCTGTACGGGGCGTGGGTCGCGGGCATGCGCGCGGGCAAGGTCACGCAGAACTGGCCGTTGATGAGCGACAGTTTCTGGCCGACCGGCGTCGACTGGTCGCAGGGGGCGTTCCATGCCTTCAGCAGCGACCCTTACCTGGTACATTTCATCCACCGCTGGTGGGCGTGGGTCGCGGTCGCGGCGCTGGTCATGCTGGCGATCCGGGTGAAGCGCGCTGGCGTCCGTCCTGCCTCGCTGGCCATTCACACTGCATTCGGGACGCAAGTGCTGCTCGGTATTGCGACAGTCATGACCGGCGTGAACATCGGTCTGGCCGTTGCGCACCAGGCGGTGGGGGCGTTGCTGGTTGCGAGCGTTGCCTGGGGCTCGCATGTTGTCGGGCGACAACGATAAACGACCGAATGGAGAGCCCGCGATGACCGTACAGGCCCCGATACCCAGCGGTTTCGGCATGCGATCGACCGCCGCTCAGGTGATCGCGGGGATCGACATGTCGGGCAAGACGGCGGTCGTCACCGGCGGCTATTCGGGGCTCGGCCTCGAAACCGTCCGCGCGCTGGCCGGGGCCGGGGCGCGGGTGATCGTCGGCGCGCGACGTCCCGATGCGGCCGCCGCCGACCTGACAGGTATCGACGGCGTGACCATCTTGCCCCTCGATCTGTCCGACCCCGCCTCGATCGACGCGTTTGCGGCCAGCCTCGCCGCGACGACCGACAAGGTCGACATTTTGATCAACAACGCCGCGATCATGGCCAACGCGTTGACACGCGATGCGCGTGGCTATGAAAGCCAGTTCGCGACCAACCATCTGGGACATTTCCAGATGACGGCGCGGATCTGGCCCCTGATCAGGGCAGCCGGCGCAGGCGCGCGGGTCGTGGTGCTGTCGTCGATCGGCCATCGCGGCGGGGGTGTCGATTTCGACGACATCAATTTCGAGCGCCGCGATTACCAGAAGTGGCTCGCCTATGCGCAGGCGAAATCGGCCAACGCGCTGTTCGCCGTGCACCTCGACATGCTGGGCGCGCCGCTCGGCATCCGCGCCTTTGCCGTCCACCCCGGCGGAATTGCAACACCTTTGCAGCGTCACCTGACGATGGCGGAACAGGTCGCGATGGGCTGGTACGACGCGGCGGGAAACGTCCATCCGGGTTTCAAGTCGGTCGAACAGGGCGCGGCGACCAGCATCTGGTGCGCGACCTCGCCGATGCTGGACAGCAAGGGCGGCGTCTATTGCGAGGATTGCGACATTGCCGCGCTGTGGACCGAGGGGATGAACGCCAATACCGGTGTCCGTCCGCATGCCATCGATCCCGTGGCTGCCGTACGGCTCTGGGCCGTTTCGGAAGCGATGACTGGCGTGAGGTTCCCGGCCTGATCGGCCCATGCGCGATTTGTGCTGCGTTGCACAAACTGCAATCGTTCGTGCAACGCCTGCGATTGCCGGCGATGCACGAAGTTTTATGCTGCAACGCACAATATAAAGAGGCCTGATCGGCGGAACCTCCCCCATAAAGGACGCTCTGCCATGACCAAGATGTTTCATCGCACCGCACTGATGTTCGGCCTTCTCATCACCGGCCCGGCTTTTGCCGCCGAAACCCAGACCCTGACCCACGACGGTGCCACCTACGTCTATTCGGTCACCGAAAAGGGGAACGCCAAGATCATCGAGGGCGTCAATCAGACCAATGGCCGCGCCTTTCGTTTGCGTGTTGCCCGTGGCCGCGTCGAAGGCGTCTTCGGCTGGAAGCCCGTCTCGTTCGGCCTCGATCAGGTGAAGCCGATCGTCCCCGCCGCGACCCCGACGAAAGTCGCCGCGCGCTAGGCAAAAATCCCCGCCCGCTTGTCAACGGTATTCAAATACCCGTTGGCAGGTGGGCGGATTTGCTTGACTTTCGCTGCCTTCCGCCGCATTGGCCCCTTCGAACGCCGCTCCATACCGGGGCGGCTTGTTTCGTTTGAAGAGGTCGAGAGCCCATGAAGGCGCTGATGAAGACCACCAAGGCGGTCAAGCCCGCCGATGTGGTAAAAGACTGGATGTTGATCGACGCGGACGGCCTGGTCGTCGGGCGTGTAGCCTCGATGGTGGCCAATATCCTGCGCGGCAAGCACAAGCCGACGTACACTCCGCACGTCGATTGCGGCGACAATGTCGTCATCATTAATGCCGACAAGGTTCGCTTCACGGGCAAGAAAATGACCGACAAGGTCTATTACAAGCACACCGGCCACCCCGGCGGCATCAAGGAAACGACGCCGGCCAAGATCCTCGAGGGCAAGTTCCCCGAGCGCGTCCTGGAAAAGGCCGTCGAGCGCATGATCCCGCGCGGCCCGCTCGGACGTGACCAGATGCGCGCGCTGCGCATCTACGCCGGTGCCGAACACCCCCACGCCGGCCAGAGCCCCAAGGTGCTCGACGTCGCCTCGATGAACCGCAAGAACAAGGTGGGCGCATAATGTCCGAGACTCCCGAAACCTCCGATACGCGCCAGTCGCTGGCCGATCTCGCCGCGCTGACCGGAGCGGCACCCGCGCCCGTCAAGGCCGAAGTGACCGACACGGTCGTCAATGACGAGGACGCCGCCCCGGCCCGCCCCGTCTCGACGATGCCGCTGCGCGACAAGATCATCGATGCGCAGGGCCGCAGCTATGCGACCGGTCGTCGTAAGGACGCCGTCGCCCGGGTCTGGATCAAGCCCGGCAGCGGCAAGATCACGGTCAACGGCCGCGATCAGGAAGTGTATTTTGCACGACCGACGCTGCGTCTGGTTATCAGCCAGGCCTTCGAAGTCGCCGATCGTGTCGGCAGCTTCGACGTCGTCGCGACCGTCAAGGGCGGTGGCCTCTCGGGTCAGGCCGGCGCCGTGCGTCACGGCATCAGCCAGGCACTGACCAAGTACGAGCCGGAGCTTCGCGCCCCGGTCAAGGCCGCCGGGTTCCTGACCCGCGACAGCCGCACGGTCGAGCGCAAGAAGTACGGCAAGGCCAAGGCCCGCCGCAGCTTCCAGTTCTCGAAGCGTTAAGAACGATGGGGAAGCGCGCGGCTCCGCTGCTCGCTTCCCTCTTTTTCTCTGGCGCGCTCGCGGCCTGTGTGCCGCCCGCGCCGATGGCCGTTGCCGGCGATTTGCCGCCCCCTGCGACGACCTATTCCATTTTGGGCGACGACGGTGTCGCGCAGGCGGCGCGCCAGCCGCTGATCGACGCGCTGTCCGCGCGGGGCCTGCGCTACGTCGCCGTCCGGCCCGATCGTTTCGTCCAGATCACGCTGGCCGACCGGCCGCGCGTTAATGGCACGGCAGTTGGTGACGTGGTCCCCCCAACATCCGATGCGCCCGGCTGGGTCGATCGGCCCGTCAAGGGCGGCTGGTTCGGCAAGGGTCGCCGTGAAGTCCGGCTGACCGTCCGATTCCTGTCGCCCGATGGCACAATGTTGGAACAACGCAGCGCCTATGAAGTCGTCGGCCGCAAAGCCCCCGCGCCCGATGTGGCACGGCTGGTTGACGCCGCGCTGACGCGCTAGGCGCTGTTCCGCCCGCTTTGGCGGAAACGACCGGTTTCGCCCCAATACCAGCCGCTCGCTCGCGGAAAAGACTACGCCGCAAGCGGACCGGCAGCTAAGCCCCGTTTGCGTGCCTCAAAAGTAGCTGACACCATGCTTTGATGCGCATGCGACTGCTCGCCCTAATCATCGGTCTCGGAGGATGTGGCTCTGCGCCAGCTGAGGATAGGACGAAGATCCCAGCCGAATCTGTAACTTTTCCCGCTGATGATCTGACAACCTTTTTCAACGGGTACAAACTCGAGGTCCCAAAGACGGGACGCTTTGTGTGGAATGGTCAGAAGATCAATGCTGAAACCTTAAAGTCCTATTTGAAGGAGGTCGGTGGACGGGGACGCATAGTGGTGCAGTTCGAGGCCGGCACACCCGAGAAGCGGGTCCTTTGGGTCCGCCAACAGGTGATTGCGGCGGGTTACTGTAAACTATCTCTATGTGCCGAAGCCCCTTGGAAGGCGAGGCGACCGGTCGTTAACTAGCAGACACGGGGGTTGACCAGGCACTCGCCAAAATTGGCATTTGATCGGGTTGCCAGCCAGAAAGCCGACCCTCCGCGTTCGCCCCACAACCGGCCATTTCGAAAGGCCGAGCGAAAAACCAAGATCGGACATCAAGAGCCAAGCGGTTTTGCTCGTGTGGCCGCCCGTGTCCGACCAGTTTGGTCATCAACGACCTCCATGATCTGCGACATAGGAATGGTGAAAATGCCGCCCTTTGCCTTCTGCCACTCCGCGATTCCGTCCTGCAGGGCAGTAGTGGGGAAATCTGGATGTGCCGATGAAAGCTTGGTAACACTTACATCCAGTGTCGTCTCCGAAACTGGGATATGCGGAAGGATGCCAGCAATGCCCGGTGTCGCAAAGTGCGCACCGATAATGCTGAGGTGGTAAACCTTCTCGCTTCCGAAATCTCCTATTTGCTGAATTTTGAGAAGTGAACCGGCGTCCTGCGGACGGCTGTGATATTCCCAAATCTGACCTACCGCATATTTTGGCGGGGTTGTTTGGCCGGAGAGCACAAGAGCTGCGCCTACAAGGCCCGCAAAACGCAATATAGACATGGCACCTCTCCCAAAACCTTGAAACCGCTCATGTCTGTTTTCTAATGGTAATCGCCCGAGAGCCGCCAGTCCGTTCTCCACCAAAAGCAGACGCAGCTTACTTCGCCGCCGTCCAGGTCTGCGTCTGGCAGAAGAACGCGATGCAGCCCTGCACTTTCAGCGTCCCGTCGGCGTTGCGCGCGAGGTTCGAGCGGTAGGACTTGCCGTTGCGCGGATCGTAGATCGTGCCCGTCCACTGGTTCCCGGCATCGATGAAATCGGACAGGATGGCGAGGCCGAGAATGGGGCGCGTGCGCAGCGACGGGTTCGGGTTTTTCGCATCGGTCCCCGTGCCCTTGGGGTCGGGTCTCAGAATTTTCGCCACGCGCCCGCACAGCCGGTTGCCACACGGCGCGACTTCGATGACCGAATCCCTGGCAGGGGTCAGCCAGCGCCCCTGGACCGACGGCGCGGCAAACGCCGGGCTTACCGCGACCGCAGCAGCGAGCAGGACAGACACGGCAACAACGCGAAGACTCAAGCTCTTTCTCCGGCTCGGCGAATTTCCCTGTGGGTGCATCAGTCGCGGCCTGTGAACAAGCCCCAAGTTTTCGCAGATGCGCTTGCCGTCCTCCGCCGCTAGGGCGCATCGATACGGGCATGACATCTGGGGAACGGCAATGAGCGAATGGGTGATCGGCGTGATCGGCGGATCGGGGCTGTACGCCATCGACGTGCTGGAGGATGCGCAGTGGATCGAGGTTGCCTCGCCCTGGGGCAAGCCCTCCGACGCGTTGATGACGGGCACGATTGCGGGCGTGCGGTTCGTGTTCCTGCCGCGCCACGGCCGCGGGCATCCGATTCCGCCGGGCGAGCTGAACGCGCGCGCAAACATCGACGTGCTGAAACGCGCAGGCGTGACCGATGTCGTGTCGATCTCCGCCGTCGGTAGCCTGGCCGAGGAGCTACCGCCCGGCCGCTTCGTCGTCGTCGATCAGTTCATCGACCGGACCAAAGGGCGCACCGCCAGTTTCTTCACCACCGGCATGGTCGCGCATGTCTCGATGGCCGATCCGGTCTGCCCGCGCCTGTCGGGGCTGGCCGCAGCAGCCGCCCGCACGGCGGGCGCCGAGGTGACCGAAGGCGCGACCTATCTGGCGATGGAAGGACCGCAATTCTCGACACGGGCCGAATCGAACCTCTATCGCCAATGGGGCGCACACGTCATCGGCATGACCGCCATGCCCGAGGCGAAACTCGCCCGCGAGGCCGAGCTGCCTTACGCGCTGGTCGCGATGGTCACCGATTACGATTGCTGGCGCGAGGGCGAGGACCATGTCGATGTGGCGACGGTCGTCGCGCGGCTGGGCAACAATGCCGCGACGGCGCGCGGGCTGGTGCTCGAACTGGCAAAGTCCCTGCCCGCCGAGCGCGCGGCGTCGCCCATCGACACCAACCTCGACTTCGCGCTGATCACCGCGCCTGACGCGCGCGACAAGGCGTTGCGGGCCAAGCTGGGGGCCGTTGCCGGACGAGTACTGAAGTAGGCGACCATCCGAAAAGTGAACGACTGTGTCACGCCCAACGACCGTCTCGCTTCGGTCATGCGTTGCGCCTAGGCTCGCCACGGTTGCGGGCGAACCGCGTATTTACGGGAGAGACGTTATGAGTATTTTCGGTTCCATCAAGGACGCGATTTTCGGTCACAAGGCCGAGGCCGCCACGCCCGCCCCCGCCGCGCCCGTTGAAGCCGCGCCTGCGGCACCGGCGCCCACCCCAGCCCCTGCCGCTGCGCCCGCCACCGCCGAAGAAATCGACGCGCGTCTCGCCAAGATCGCCGCCGACAAGGGCGCACCGTCGAACTACAAGACCTCGATCGTTGACCTGATGAAGCTGCTCAACCTCGATTCGAGCCTGAGCAATCGCATCGAGCTGGCCAAGGAGCTCGGCTACACCGGCGACACCAATGACAGCGCCACGATGAACATCTGGCTGCACGGCGAAGTCATGAAAAGCCTGGCCACGCGCGGGGCCTGAGCCTTGCTGGTCCCTCTCCCTGACGGGAGAGGGACAAAAGTCATCGGATGAACCCGCCGTCGGTATCGATGACGGCGTCGGGAATATCGGCGCTGTCCTCGATGTCCTCTTCGTCGATATCGCCGCCCAGATCGGGCAGCATGTCGGTCATTATGGTCCCATCGGTGGGGCCGCGCCCTTCGGTTTCGACGATTTCGGCGCGCTGGCTGTCGTCATAGCCGTCCAGATCGGGTTCGTCTTCGGCATGATGGCCGGTTCTCGGGGTGTCGGTCATGATGTTCTCCTTGTGCAGACGTGAGCGCGCAAGAACGCCCAGGGTTCCCTTGCCCCGGACAGCAGGGCGATTTACCACGGCCAGATGTCAGTCATCTCAACCGTCCCGCCGCTGTCGCTGACGGCTCAGTCCGCCGATCCTGCCGGTTTTGCTGCCGATTTCGGCAGATCGTTTCAGCGGTTCGGCTTTGCCATCATCGCCGATCACGGGATCGACCCGGCACTGATCGACCGCGCCTGGTCCGCGACGAAGGCGTTTTTCGCCCTGCCCGTCGACGAGAAAATGGCGTATCGCGCGGGCAAGGGCGGGCAACGCGGCTACATCCCGTTCGGGATCGAGATCGCCAAGGGCGCGACCGAAAACGACCTGAAGGAATTCTGGCACATCGGCCGCGATTTGCCGCCCGGCCACCGGTTTGCCGACCATATGGCGCCCAATGTCTGGCCCGCGCATCCGGCCGATTTCCGCGTCATTTTCACCGAGCTTTATGCCGAGTTCGACAAGGTCGGCGCCAAACTGCTGTCGGCGATTGCGCTGTATCTGGGGCTCGACAAGGACTGGTTCGTGGAGCCGGTACGCGACGGCAACAGCGTGCTGCGGCTGCTCCACTATCCGCCGGTCTCGCCCGACGCGCCGGGTGTGCGCGCCGGCGCGCATGAGGACATCAACCTCATCACCCTATTGCTGGGTGCCGAGGAAGCGGGCTTGCAGCTGCTCGACCGTGACGGCAACTGGCTCGCCATCGACCCGCCTCAGGGTGCGCTGGTCGTCAACGTCGGCGACATGCTGCAGCGGCTGACCAATCACGTCCTGCCGTCGACCACGCACCGCGTCGTCAATCCGCCGCCGGAACGGCGCGGATCGGCACGATATTCGATGCCGTTCTTCCTGCACCTGGCGAGCGATTTCCCGATTGCGACGTTGCCCGGGTGCGTGTCGGCGGACAATCCGGATCGTTACCCCGAAACGATCACCGCCAACGGCTATCTGCAAGAGAGGTTGCGCGAGATCGGCTTGCTCTAGATAGAGCGCGCGCATGACCGAACCTCTCAAGATCGCCCCCCTCAGAATCGCCCTGGCGGGCCTCGGCACCGTCGGCGGCGGCGTGGTCAAGCTGCTCGACGCCAACCGCGACCTGATCGCCCGCCGCGCCGGTCGGGCGATCGAAGTCGTCGCCGTCAGCGCCCGGGATCGCAGCCGCGACCGGGGCGTGGACCTGACGCGCTTCGACTGGGTCGACGACACGACAGCGCTGGCCGAACGCGCGGGCGTCGATGTGGTCGTCGAGCTGATCGGCGGCAGCGACGGCCCTGCGCTGACGCTTGCCAACCGCACGATTGCCGCCGGGCGCGCGTTCGTCACCGCGAACAAGGCAATGATCGCGCACCACGGCCTCGAACTCGCAACCGCCGCCGAGGCCGCCGGCATCGCGTTCAAGTACGAGGCCGCCGTTGCGGGCGGGATTCCGGTCATCAAGGGGCTGCGCGAGGGCGCGGCGGCCAACGAGCTGACGCAGGTTTACGGCATCCTCAACGGCACCTGCAATTACATCCTGACGCGGATGGAGGCCGAAGGGTCCGACTTCGCCGATGTGCTGGCCGATGCGCAGGCGCTGGGTTTTGCCGAGGCCGATCCGTCGTTCGACATCGACGGCGTCGATGCGGCCCACAAGCTGTCGATCCTCGCGAGCCTTTCGTTCGGGACGCGGATCGATTTTGCCGGCGTGGCGCTGGGCGGCATCCGCCATGTTCAGAGCGGCGACATCGCGCAGGCGCGCGCGCTCGGCTATTGCATCAGGCTGGTGGGCTTGGCCGAATCCGGCAGCAACGGCCTGTTCCAGCGGGTCCACCCCTGCCTCGTCCCATTGTCGCACCCGCTTGCCCATGTGCAGGGGCCGATGAACGCCGTGGTCGCCGAGGGCAATTACGTCGGGCGCCTGTTCTTCGAAGGGCGCGGGGCAGGCGAAGGACCGACCGCGTCCGCCGTTGTTGCAGACCTGATCGATATTGCGCGCGGCGAAGTCGGACCTGCCTTCGCGATGCCAGTTGCCGCGCTGACCGCCGCAACCCCCGCCGATCCGGGCGACCGTCGCGAGCGGGCCTATCTGCGCTTCACCGTTGCCGACAAGCCGGGCGTTCTGGCCGAATTGACCGCTGCGATGCGCGACGGCGGCGTGTCGATCGAAAGCATGATCCAGAAGGGCGAGACCGAGGACGGTAGTGTGTTTGTCGCCATGACGACGCACGACGGCCCGGCACGCGCGGTGCAGGCCGCACTCGACCGGCTGGAGGGGAGCCCCAGCCTGACCGGCAAGCCGATGTGGATGCCGATCCTGGACGTTTGATTATTGCGCGAGCGGGCGCAAGCGCATCTCACCGCCGGTCGCGCCGAACCCGACGCTTGCCTTTAGCCCGACACCGCCGCCGCAATCGGCGATGATCGCGCCCTGACCGCATGGAACTTTGGGCGCGGCGGCCATGCGGTTGCGTTCGGCCGATACCGTCTCGCCGCGTGGATCACCGATCTCGTACCCGATATAGGGCACACGCCAGCGGTCGGCGCGCCGGTTGCCGCAGACCAATATCTCACGATCGCCGGTCGGGCGCGTGCAGCGCGGCTCCACACTGGTCAGCCGCTGATAGGTCTCAAGGGTTTTGGATGTCTGTGCCGACGCCGGGATGGCCACGAGAATCGCCAATGCCGCAACGACAATTCTCGACATTGACACACACGCCTCCTATCGGCTGCCAAGACTGTCAGCAGGGATGCCAGAAATCGTGTCAGAAACCAAGGTCGCCCCGAGCGACGTCCTCGACCGTGTACTTGTCCTCGAAATGGTCCGTGTCACCGAAAAGGCGGCGATTGCGGCCTCCGCGCTGATCGGACGCGGTGACGAGAAAGCGGCCGATGCCGCCGCAGTCGAGGCGATGCGCGATGCGCTCAACGCGCTCTATATGGACGGCACCGTCGTCATCGGCGAAGGCGAACGCGACGAGGCGCCGATGCTGTTCATCGGAGAAAAGGTCGGGTCGGCACCGGGCAAGGGCCCCAAGATCGACATCGCTCTCGACCCGCTCGAAGGAACGACGATCACGGCAAAGGCAGGCCCCAACGCGCTCGCCGTGCTGGCCGCCGCCGAACACGGCAACCTGCTCAACGCGCCCGACGTTTATATGGACAAGATCGCGGTCGGCCCCGGCTATCCCAAGGGCGTCATCGACCTGCGCAAGACGCCGACCCAGAACATCCATGCGGTTGCTGCTGCCAAGGGCGTTGCCCCCAACGAGATCATCGCCTGCGTGCTCGACCGCCCGCGCCACGAAAAGCTGATCGCCGAGCTGCGCGCGATCGGTTGCGGCGTCATGCTGATCGGTGACGGCGATGTCGCCGGCGTCATCGCCACGACCGACCCGGAAACGACCATCGATATCTACATGGGTTCGGGCGGCGCGCCGGAGGGCGTGCTCGCCTGCGCCGCGCTACGCTGTGTCGGCGGGCAGTTCCAGGGGCGGCTGTTATTCCGCAACGACGATGAGCGCGCCCGTGCGCGCAAATGGGGCATTGAAGATCTCGACCGCGTCTACGACCTCGACGATCTCGCAAAGGGCGACTGCATCTTCGCCGCAACCGGCGTGACCGACGGCTCGCTGCTGAAGGGCGTCAAACGCCGTGCGGGCGGCAAAATGACGACCGAAAGCGTGGTCATGCGCGCCTCGTCCGGTACGGTCCGCTGGGTGCGGGGCGAACACCGGATCGATTGAGCCGATCAAACCGCTCGCATTCCCTGTTTTAGGTAGGTAATACAGTCGCCGTATGAGCGACCGCGTGGACAGTCTCGATCCCTGGCCTGTCCATGCGGCGGCGCCGGCCGGGCCGCGTCCGCCGCCGCAGGTTGATCTCGACCCGGCACAACTGCCCAAACCGCGCTCTCGCTGGCGCTGGGTCAAGCGCGGGCTGCAAGCGTTCCTGCTACTGTTCGTTGTCCTGTTCATCTGGCTTGCGCTCACCGCGCCGCTGTCCAAATCGTTGCAGCCGATGGTGCCGCCCAGCATCACCCTGCTGGCCGCCGACGGACAGGCAATTGCGCGTAACGGGGCCATCGTCGACAAGCCGGTCAAGCTTGCGAACCTGCCCAAGCACGTGCCGCAAGCCTTTATCGCCATCGAGGACCGGCGCTTTTACAGTCACTGGGGCATCGACCCGCGCGGTCTGGTGCGTGCGGCGTGGAACAACCTGCGCGGCGGCGGCACGCAGGGCGGCAGCACGATCACCCAGCAGTTCGCCAAAATGACGTTCCTCAATGCCGACCGCACCTTTTCCCGAAAAGCGCGCGAAGTGTTGATCGCGTTCTGGCTGGAGGCATGGCTGACCAAGGACCAGATTTTCGAGCGCTATCTGTCGAACGCTTATTTCGGCGACAATGTGTACGGCCTGCGCGCCGCGTCGCGTTACTATTTCCGTCGCCAGCCGGAGGAGCTGACGCTGGCGCAGGCAGCGATGCTGGCGGGATTGGTGAAGGCACCGTCGCGGCTCGCCCCTTCGCGCAATCTGGCGGCGGCGCAGGCACGATCGCGGCTGGTGCTGGCCGCAATGGCAGAGACCGGCGCGATCACAGCGGCAAAGGCTGCGGCGACCGATCCGGCGGTTGCGCGTGCGCCGAGCCGACCGACGCTCCCGACCGGTACCTATTTCGCCGACTGGGCGATGCCACAGGCACGGGGTCGTGCCGAAGATGCGTATGGCGATGCGACGATCACGACCACGCTCGACGCGCGGCTGCAACGGCTGGCTCGCAGCGCCGTGGGTCGTGCGCCGCTGGGCAAGGCACAGGTGGCGCTGGTCGCGATGCGGACCAACGGCGATGTCGTCGCGATGATCGGGGGGCGCAGTTATGACACATCGCCGTTCAACCGCGCCACGCAAGCGCGGCGCCAGCCGGGATCGACGTTCAAGCTGTTCGTGTATCTGGCGGCTCTCCGCGCCGGGATGACGCCCCAATCGATGATCGACGACAGTCCCATTCTCGACAGCAGCTACCGCCCGAAGAACAGCAGCGAACATTATCGCGGACAGATCACGCTGCGACAGGCTTTTGCACGGTCGAGCAATGTCGCTGCCGTGCGGCTCTACAAGAAAGTCGGGTCCGAATCTGTGATCAAGGCAGCGCGCGACCTCGGCATCCACAGCCCGTTGAACGCCGACCCGTCGCTGGCGCTCGGTTCCTCCGGGGTCAGCCTGCTCGAACTCACCTCCGCCTATGCCGCGGTTGCCGCCGGACGCTGGCCGGTGTCACCCCATGCCGTGACACAGGAGGAGCCGGGCCTGTTCGACCGGCTGCTCGCGACACGTCGTACCTTTGGCGATACGCAGCACGCCATGCTGCTCGACCTGCTGCGCGCGGTCGTCACCGACGGCACCGGGCAGCGTGCAGCGCTCGGCATCGACAGCTATGGCAAGACCGGCACCAGCCAGGACAGCCGCGACGCGCTGTTCGTCGGCTTTGCGGGCGATCTTGTTGTCGGCGTGTGGGTCGGCAACGATGACAATACGCCGTTGAAGGGGATCAACGGCGGCACCGTGCCGGCGCAGATCTGGCGCGATTTCATGGGCGGCGCGGTCCCCGGCGCACGCCCCGCGCCCGTGGCCAAGCCTGTCGAAGATCCGGTCGAGCTTCCCGCCGATCTCAACCTGCCGCTCGGCAATGATACCGAACTGCAGATCGAAAATGGTCAGGGTGTGACGCTGCGTTCCGATATCGGCGGGACGAAGCTGGACCTGCGGCTCGACGGCAACGGGATTTCGGTCAAACCAACGCCGACCCCGCCTGCAGACAAACCCTAGGTCGGGCTATTTGACCCGTGCGGTAAACGTCAGGGTAAAGCTCGGTTGGCTGGTCAGCGTCGCACCGGCCATCGCGCCGCCCGGCGCAATGCGGATGCCGGTGACCAGCGTATCGAACCCCTGTCCGTCGGCGACCGGCGCATAGGTAAAGGCGCTGTTGCCGCCGACCGCCTTCGTCCAGGTGACGTTGGTCGCATAGTTATAGGTCAGTCCGCTCGCCACCGCGCCATCGGTAAAAGTGATCGGCGTCCCCGCCACATAGGCCATGATCTGCGTCGGCAGCGGATCGACCACGACAATCGTCCCGGCATCGACCGTTCCCGGCCCCGAATTGGTGACGGTAATCGAATACTGGATCAGCGCGCCCGGAATCGCTTTGGGATTGGTTGTGCCGTTTTGCGGGTCCGAGAGCACGACCCATGCCTTTGTCGTGCTCAAGATGGCCTTGGTCGGATTGGGCGTATTGGTGAGCGTGCAGCTGATGTTGTCGCCCCAGGTCGGGGTCACCGTGCCGCCGACGGTGGTCGGCAGGGTCGTTCCCGATACGCCGTAACTGTTGGTGCACGACATCGCACCACCATAGAGCAGAGTATTGGTGGTGCCTGCGGCGATTTCAGTGACGGTATAGGTGATTGCCGCCGTCACCTGCTGCACGCCGGTCGTGCCCGTGCTCACGGTCGCGCCGGTTCCGGTGGTGGTGGCACTGGCGACCATGGTCGCGCCATTCTTGATCTGCACGGTGAACTGATCGGAGTTGAAGACACGGTTGGCGCTCAGCGCTTTCGACAGGCTCAGCCGGGGCTGCGGCGTATTCACGAACGTGCACAGGATCGCATCGCCATAGGCAATCGACCCGAGGACATAATTGGTGGTCGCTAAATTGGTCGGCAGGACAGTCGGCGATCCGGTGTTGGAGTTGGTACAGCTTAGCCGCGCTGCATACTGCGCCAGGGTGCTGACGCTGCCCGCCGCCATTGCCTCGGTCAGGGTTACCGAAATCCCCGAAGCGAGCGACGCGGCTGCGTTGTTGAACGGTCCTGCCCCCGCGCCGGTCGATGTCGCCGATGCCAGGGTGATTCCGGACGTCGTCGACTTTACGCTGTAGGTGAACTGGTCGGCAGCGGCGAGGCGGGTCGAGGCGATCGTCTTGTTGAGCCGAACCGACGCAAAGCGGACGGCGAACATCACGCCCTGTAGCCCGCCCGCAACGATGGTCGTGCTGACGGTCGTGGGCGACGTACTTCCGAAAATCTGGCCGCCGACCGTGCCGGCAACACCGGTCACGGCGACCGTCGATCCGCTATTGGTATAGGTCGGATAAATCGCCCCCGAGATCGGCGGCACGAGATCGAGCAGCTGCCAGTTGCCGCCGTTTGTCGTGTAACTAAGCGACTCCGCGTTGTTGCTCGATTCCCCGTCCGCAACGATGAACATGTAACTGCCGGCCAACGCACCGGCAGGGGGCGTGATCGACATGTTCGACAGGGTAAGCGTGATCGTGCTGGCGTTGTTCGCCGAATACATGATGGGCCTGCCGGGGATCGACAGGAACGATGTGTTGCCGATGGCAGCACCGGTCCAGGCCGGCGCCGCCGTTGCGGTGACCCCGGTCGCGGCCGAGCTGACCGTCTTGACCGTGACGTTGAAGACCGATCCGTCGCTGAGGTTGAACGACATCGCTTGCCCGGCGGCCGAGCGCGCCGTCGCGTCGTTGTAGCTGGTCATGTCGAGCCAGCAATAGGTGTCCCAGCCGTTGGCCGCCGCCCCTGCCGAACCAGCCGGCGCGCAGCTGGCCGCATGGGCCGCCGACAGGCCGAAACTGCACAGGACAAGCACGAGCAAGGCCCGGAATAGGCATAGAGAAGGTCGCAAGACCCCAACAAAACAGCGTGTTACGCCCCACATAACGCGGATGCGCATAACGGAACAAGGTTAAGGAAGGGGCAAGGACGTCAAGTAAATGACACTTGTTAACGACGCGCCGGGTTCACATAGCGAAGGGCATGAACCCGCTGTCGGTGACAAATTCCATTTCCGGACAAACGTGGCGCTGGCGCAGCGGCGTCGGGCCGGGTGACGATCTGATCGCCGGACTGTTGCTTGCGCGCGGCTGTCCGCCCGACGAGATCGATGCCCACCGCGCGCCGACCCTGCGCGGCTTCATGCCCGATCCGTCGATGTTCCGCGACATGGACGTCGCCGCGACACGGCTCGCCGACGCAGTTGAGCAGGGTGAGGCCGTCACCGTGTTCGGCGACTACGATGTCGACGGCGCAACCTCGGCCGCGCTGCTCATCCGCCTGCTGCGTGGCCTGGGCCTCGATCCACAGGCCTACATTCCCGATCGGTTGATGGAAGGCTACGGCCCCTCCGGCGAGGCACTGGTCAAGATCGCGGCCAGCGGGGCGTCGCTGATCGTCACGGTCGATTGCGGGGCGCAAGCGTTCGAGGCGCTGGCAATGGCGCGGGGTGTCGGCGTCGATGTGATCGTCGTCGATCATCACAAATGCGCAGCAGAGCTGCCGCAGGCCCTGGCGCTGGTCAATCCGAACCGGCTCGACGAGGGCGAAGGCGCGGCGCATGGGCACCTTGCTGCCGTGGGTGTGGCGTTCTTGCTGGGCGCGGCGTTGCTGCGCGAACTGCGCGTCCGGGATTTCTTTGCGGCGCGCCCCGAGCCCCGGCTGATCGACCTGCTCGATCTCGTGGCACTCGGCACGGTGGCCGATGTCGCTTCGCTCAAGGGCCTGAACCGGGCCTTCGTGACGCAGGGGCTGAAGATCATGGGTGCGGGCCGCAATGTCGGGCTGGAGGCGCTGCTGGCCGCATCCCGCCTGAAACGCGCACCGCAATGTTCCGACTTGGGCTTTGCACTCGGGCCACGCATCAATGCGGGTGGCCGCGTCGGTAAGTCCGATCTCGGCGTCCGGCTGCTGACGACCGAAGACCCCGCAGAAGCTGCCGAAATTGCCGAGGAGCTGAACCGCCTGAACGAGGAACGCCGTGCCATCGAGGCAGGGGTTCAGGCCGAGGCGGAGGAGATTGCCGCGACAAAGGGCAACCGCGCGGTCGCCGTCATTGCCGGTCGTGGCTGGCATCCCGGCGTCATCGGCATCGTCGCCGGACGGTTGAAGGAAAAGCTCGGCAAGCCTGCGATTGTCATCGCGCTCGACGAGACGGGCACAGGCAAAGGATCGGGCCGCTCGATCTCCGGCGTCGATCTCGGCGCGGCAGTGCTGGCGGCCAAGGATATGGGCCTGCTCGTCGCTGGCGGGGGTCACGCGATGGCAGCGGGGCTCACCGTGGCCGAGGGCAAGCTGGAGGCCTTTGCCGACTTCATCGACGAACGCCTGTCCGCCGATGTCGCACGCGCATCGGGCGACCGGGCCCTGCTGCTCGATGTCGTCGTCTCGTGCGGCGGGGTGTCGCCGACGCTGGTCGAGGCACTGGAGGGCGCTGGCCCCTATGGCATGGGCTGGCCCGCGCCGCGCGTGGCGGCGGGGCCGATGCGCGTTATCAAGGCAGACATTGTCGGCAGCGGCGGCCATGTCCGCGCGCTGATGCAGGGCGACGACGGACGGAGCCTGAAGACTGTCGCCTTCCGCAGCGCCGACAGCCCACTGGGGCAAGCCCTGCTCGCCGCCCCTCGCGACCGCCGCCTGTGGGTCGCAGGCCGGGTCAAGATCGACGACTGGGGCGCGCGCCCGGCCGCAGAGATGCACCTCGACGATGCAGCATGGTGCGATTGAGCGCGGATCGACGTGCAGCCGAGGTTGACGAGACGGACGTTTATGCTAATCGCGCGCCTCGCTTCGATGGCCCCATCGTCTAGCGGTTAGGACGCGGCCCTTTCACGGCTGAAACACGGGTTCGATTCCCGTTGGGGTCACCACGCAAGCAGGCTATTCAAAATAAACAGAATTCCACTGCACCGAGCAACGGGCAGGTTTCGGCAAGACGGCTGGCATAACGGACGTTCGACGGGTCCACGCATTGCAGCCGTTTCCACCAACATTGTGGATGTTCGACAGAGTGTAATGACGGTTAGGCAACGGCCCATCATTTACTGGCCGGATTCGTGGCCTGCTCGAACGGCCAGCGCCCTGTGAGCCAGAAGTATGATGCCGATCATGAGGGCTTCGGCGATCATCGGGGGGAAGGTGGTGGACACCAAACCGTCCATCGCGATGCTGACAAAGCGACCTGCAAGCGCCAAGCTCAAAAGCACCAGCGGGACGAGCAGAGGTCTTGAGTCTGCACGCCATGCACCGAGCAACGCAAAGACCGCCCCGGTCAGAAAGAAAGCCGGAAAGTCCGCACGGATCGTTGCCAGGCCCTGCGTCCCGACAGGCGACAGGGCGAAACGTGCTGCGAGCTGGACGGGATTGAAAAGGAACCCCAGTCCGAGCAGGCAATTGAACAGACCGACCAGCCCGACCGCGATACGCATCGATATCCTCACTTCAAATCCCCCGCCGGTTTACCCAAATCCAGATATTGGCATTGCCAATGCCATTACAGAGCGCAATAGTCGAACCATAAGCAGTGAGGAACGAAAATGGGGACGCGAAGCAAGCTGGTGATCGCGTTGATCGGCGTCCCGGCGGTGCTCTTTCTCGTCGTCAAGTCGCAACAGGCAGTGATCGGCTCGGCACTGTTCGAGCGGGCTGTTAACGAGCGCGTCGGTCGCGACAGCACGGCAGGCTTGCCGGATGGCTTGCATGTTGCGCTGTGTGGGACCGGATCGCCGCTGCCCAACCCCGTGCGCGCTGGGCCGTGCAATGTCGTCATTGCAGGCAAGCAGATTTTCGTCGTCGATATCGGTGAGGGCGGCGGGCGCAACATCAACCTGATGGGCCTGCCGCTCAGCCGGATCTCGGGCGTCTTCCTCACCCATTTCCATTCGGACCACATCGACGGCATGGGCCCGCTGATGCTCACCCGCTGGACGGCGGGCACCAACACGGCGCCACTGCCCGTCTATGGCCCGACCGGCGTCGATCGGGTCGTGGCGGGATTCAACGCCGCTTACGCAATCGACGACACCTATCGCACCGGGCACCACGGCGCCGCGATCGCGCCGCCGACGGGGGCGGGCGGCATCGCCATGCCGTTTGCGCTGCCAGAACCCGGCCAGGGCGATACGGTCGTCGTCCTCGAGAGGGACGGGTTGAGGGTCACGGCGATCCGCGTCGACCATGGCCCGGTCAAACCGGCGGTCGGTTATCGCTTCGACTACAAGGGTCGCTCGGTCGTGATCAGCGGCGACACCGCCAAATCTGCGTCGCTGACGGCTGCGGCGAAGGGGGCCGACCTGCTCGTCCACGAAGCACTGCAGCCGAAACTGGTGAAGATGATGACCGCGAGTCTTGCGGCGAAGGGCATGAAGAATCTCGCCCAGATCACGCGCGACATCATCAACTACCACACGACGCCCGAACAGGCGGCGGAGGTGGCCCAGGCGAGCGGGGCGAAGGAGCTGGTACTCAGTCACATCGTGCCATCGATCCCGTCGAAATTCTTCTATCCCGCCTTTCTGGGCGATGCCGCGTCGCACTACGCGGGCCCGATCGTGGTCGGCGAGGACGGGATGATGTTCAGCCTGCCCGCAGGTAAAACCGATATCGTCCATAACCGATTGATGTAATCTGGCATCCTCCCGGCAGAGGAGGCGCGTGAAATGGGGAGGTCCTGATGAAATTGCCGATGAAGACGTCACTGGCCTTGGGGATCGCCCTGCTCGCGCTCGCGGCGTGCCAGCGCACGGGCAGCATGAACGGCAAGACCGATGCCGATGTGAAGCTCACGGCCTATCCCGAGCGCGTCTATTGGGGCGACACCCACCTCCACACCAGCAACTCGGTCGACGCCTTTGCCTTCGGTGCGAAGTTGGGGCCCGAAGACGCGCTGCGCTTTGCCCGCGGCGAGGAAGTCACGTCAACCGGTGGGCTGAAGGCGAAGCTCGACCGGCCGCTCGATTTCCTCGTCATCGCCGATCATTCCGGCGGGCTGGGCGCGACGCAGGCGCTCTACGATGCACCGCGCCTGTTCATCCGCGACCCGACTCTGCTGCGCTGGCACGATACGATGCATGAAGGGCCGCAGGGGCGGCTGAAAGTGACCGCCGAGCTGATCGACCTTGCCGGCCGCAACGCCCTGCCTGCCTCGCTCAGCGATCCCGAGGGGCAGAAGAAGCGGACGGCCAAGATCTGGACGACGCACAGCAGCATCGTCGAACGCTATAACGAACCCGGCAAGTTCACCGCGTTCATCGGCTTCGAGTACACGCTGATGCCACGTGGAGACAATCTGCACCGCGTCGTCATGTTCCGCGACGGCAAGGAAAAGACCGACAAGGTGCTGCCCTATGATCCGGGGCAAGGCGACACGCCAGTCAGCCAGTTGTGGGACTATATGGACGCCTATCAAAAGGCGACGGGCGGACAGGTGCTCGCTATCCCGCACAACAGTAATGTGTCGAATGGTCTGATGTTCGAGATGGTCGGCCCCGGCGGCGGGCCGATGACGGCCGCCTATGCGCGCAGGCGCGCCGCGCACGAACCGCTGGTCGAGGCGACGCAGATCAAGGGGGACAGCGAGGCGCACCCGTTTCTCTCACCTAATGACGAGTTCGCCGATTTCGGCAAAGCGGGGTGGGACATCGGCAATCTAACGATGCAGCGCAAATCCACGCCCGACATGCAGGCGGGCAATTATGTGCGGGAGGCGCTAAAGCGCGGCCTTGCAATCGAGGCGCGCACTGGCGTCAACCCCTACAAGTTCGGACTGATCGGCTCGACCGATAGCCACACCGGGCTCGCGACCGCTGACGAGAACAACTTCTTCGGCAAGCATTCGGGCGTCGAACCCGGCCCTGCGCGCGCCTCCGCACCGCAGAATCTGGGGAACACGCAGGGACGCTTCGGCTGGCAATATCTGGCGGGCGGCTATGCCGGGGTCTGGGCGCGGGGCAATTCGCGCAGTGCGATCTTCGACGCGATGCTGCGCAAGGAAACCTATGCGACGACTGGCCCGCGCATGACCGTGCGTTTCTTCGGCGGGTGGAACTTCGGCACCGATGCGCTGAAGGGCGATTGGGTCAAGGCCGCCTATGCGGCAGGCGTCCCGATGGGCGGCGATCTGAGTGGAGCCAGAGGCGCGCCGAAGTTCATCGTCTCGGCGCTCAAGGACCCGGTCGGCGCGAACCTCGACCGTGTTCAGATCGTCAAGGGCTGGGTCGACGCGGGCGGCCAGCTGCACGAAAAGATCTTCAACGTCGTGTGGAGCAATCCCGAAACGCGCAAAGCTATCGGCGACAAGCTGACGCCGGTTGGCGATACCGTCGATACCGCGACAGCGAGCTACAAGAATACGATCGGCGCGCCGCAACTGGCGACAGTGTGGACCGACCCCGAGTTCAATGCGGCGCAAAAGGCCTTCTATTACGTCCGCGTGCTGGAAATCCCGACGCCGCGCTGGGTCTTGTTCGATGTGCTGCGTTACAAGGCGAAGCTGCTGCCCGGCACAAGGTTGAAGGATCAGGAACGCGCCTATAGCTCGCCAATCTGGTATCACCCCAAGGGATGAGCTGTGACGCTCGGTGAGCACGTGAAGGGGCTCGGCCGCGAGCCGCTGGTCCATTTTCTCGTCGCCGGCGCGCTGATCTTCGCGGTCTGGGGCGGCGCGGGCGATGCTGCTGGCCGGTCGATTACGGTGACCGAGGCGCAGGTGCGTGGCCTGACCGAACAATGGGAGCAGCAATGGCACCGCCAGCCGACACCTGGCGAAGTCGACGGCCTGATCCGAGACCTGATCAAGGATGAGGTCTATTACCGCGAGGCCGTGAGGATGGGCCTCGACAAGGACGACATCATCATTCGGCGACGAATGAGGTCGAAGATGGAGTTCCTAGTCGCGGCGCAGGCTGAGAACGAGGTGCCGAGCGGAGCGGCGCTGCAAAACTGGCTCGACACGCACCGGCGCGATTATGCGACAGCCCCGGCGCTGAGTTTCGATCAGGTATATGTGGGCAGCGATGCCGACCGTGCGCGGCTGGTGCTCGCGCAACTTAACAAAGGGATTGACCCTGCGACGCTGGCTGCGCCGCTCTCGGTTCCGCCGAAACTCGATGAAGCGCTGGCGGGGGATATCGACCGCCAGTTCGGCGACGGCTTTGCCAAGGCCGTCGCCGCATTTCCGGTTGGTCGTTGGGCAGGGCCGGTTGCGTCGGGGTTCGGGCAACACCTTGTGCGTCTGCGCAATCTGATCCCTGGCGGAGTGCCGCCGCTGTCGGCGGTTCGCAAGGCCGTCGAAAACGACTGGCGCGAAGCGAACCGTACGCGTCGAGAGAACGCCGCGTATCAGGCGCTGCTGGACGGCTACACTATCCGGATCGCCAAGCCCTGATGCGCGGGTGGTTGTGGATCATCCTGCTCGCGCTCCTCGCATCGGTGCCCGCAAAGGCTGATGAACTTCGACCCGGCTATCTAGAGATCACGCAAGCGGATGCACGCGTCTGGCACGTGCGGCTCAAGGCGCCGGTAAAGGGCGGCCTCGCCGCAAACGGCAACCCGGCCATGCCCGACTTTTGCACGGCGGGGCCACCTGTCCGCCGCTTCGAAGAGGGTTCGTTCTATTCGGACTGGCGCTACGATTGTGCGCAACCCTTGGTCGGGGCGAAGGTCGGCCTGTCGGGCCTCGACAAGACGGTGACTGACGCGCTGGTCCGGATCGCGCCGCTCGGGCGCCCGGTGCAGTCCGCGCGGCTGACCAGTGCATCGCCCATGACCGAAGTTGCGGCCCGCGCCGGGTCGGCACAGGTCGCGGGCACCTATTTCGCGCTCGGCGTCGAACACATCCTCAGTGGCTACGACCACCTGCTGTTCGTGCTCTCACTGGTGCTGCTGCTTGGCGGCGGCTGGGTCGTCGCGCGCACGGTGACCGCGTTCACCATCGCGCATTCGATCACACTCGCGGGCGCGACACTCGGCTTTCTCGGCGTCAGCCAGCGGCCGGTCGAAATCTGCATTGCGCTGTCGATTGTCTTTCTCGCGGTCGAAGTGGTGAAGCGCGACCCCGCGCGCCCGCGCCTGTCCGAACGCATCCCCTGGGTCGTCGCTTTCCTGTTCGGCCTGCTCCACGGCTTCGGCTTTGCCGGCGCCCTGGCCGAAATCGGCATGCCGGAGGGCGAAGTGCCGGTGGCGCTGCTGACCTTCAATCTCGGCGTGGAGGCCGGCCAGCTCGCCATCGTCGTGGGGGCAATGGGCGTCCTCACCCTGCTCGGGCGCATCTCGCACGCAGTACGTGGCGTCTCCGAACGCTTTGCCGCCTATGCGATCGGCATCACCGCGAGCTTCTGGCTGATCGCGCGTGCGGTCAACTGAGCCGCGTCGCCGATGACCGGAACAGCGGCCACGCCAGCTGTTCGGCGGCGGTCACCGGCGGCAAATTCTCGACGCCGATCTCCGCCGGATACCGCCGCGTGATCTTCGCCGTGCCGAACAGCACATCCCAGAAGAACAGCAGATTGCCGAAATTACCCTTGTAATTGGTGATGCCGTCCGACGCATATTTGCCGTGGTGCGCGCTGTGCGTGGCGGGGGTCGAGATGGTGCGCTCGACCACCCACATCACCGGCGACAGCCATTTGACGGCATAGAGTGGCCGGTCCCACGGCACGTCTGAATGCGCCGCGATGATGACGAGCATCTTCACACAGACATAGGGGATATAGACCGCCCCCAGCCCCAGATAGATCAGCGCGCCCGAGAACCACAGGCTGGGCATCGTCAGATAGTAGAAGAAGTTGTTCCGGTAGACGATCCGCACCGACATATATTCGCCGCTGTGGTGCGCGCGGTGGAGGTTGTAGAGCCACGGAAAGCTGTGCGACGCGCGGTGCCACCAGTATTGCATCATGTCGTCGAACACGAGGAACAGCGCGATCTGCGCGAGGATCGGCAGACCGCCCCATGCCCCCGCCGCGTCCGGCACGGCGAGCGCCATCAGGCCATAGGCCATCAGCAGGATCGTCGGCTGGGTCACGGTGAGCAGGACGATCGACCCCACCACCTCGACCCAGGCATCGGCACGGGTCTGGTTCGGCTTGTGGAAGAAATTCGTCCGCAGCATCTCGACCAGCGCGAAGGCGAGGAAGATGCCGGGAACGATGAGCGCTTCGACTCTCATGCCACTTCTCTCCGTGCCAGCCCCTTCTGGTCCATCCGCCATTTCACCTGGTCGAACCGATCCTGCCCGTAAAAGGGCTCGTTGTCGAAAACCATCAGTGGCACGCCATAATGGCCGCCGAGGCGCTGCGCGTCCTGATTGGCCTTGACCGCCGCGTCGTAGCGGTCGGGATCAGCGGCGATCTGCGCATCGAGCGTCGCAAGATCGAGGCCTGCGCGTTCGGCGGCGTGGGCCAGATGATCGCCCAGAGGCCAGTCGCGCACTACGCCGCCGAAAATAAGCGAACTGACTTCGTCGAGGAAGGCGAGGCCCTTGCCCGCTTCCGTCGCCGCCTGCCCCAATTGGGTCAGGCGATAGATATAGGGCTGTTCCTTGGGATAGGTTCGCGTCGCCATGTCCATGACTACCGGATCGGGGCTCGGCCAGCCGAACGGCAGCCCCAGGAACTCGGCGCAACGAAAAATGTCGCGCATGAAGTACTGCAGCCAGAGCGGGTCGTTCTTGTCGAAGAACTCGGGCTGGCGGACCGCAATCGGATAGACGACGCGGACGTCGCAGGTGACGTCATAGTCGCGTTCGAGCGCCACCAGCCGCTTGGTCACGAAATAGCTGTAGGGCGAGCGGAACGACCAGTAGAGGTCGTAAGTCAGCGTCATGCGCCCGCTCCGCCCGAAAGCGTCCCGCGCGTCTTGATGTTGAGCTGGCCCGCCAGCCCCGCCGTGCGGTGAACCGAGATCGCCTGATAGCCGGGGTCGCGCACCATCGCCATCATCGCAGCGAGTGAGGGATATTCGGCGAGCGCCACCATGTCCCACAGTTCCTCGACCTCGCCCAGCATCAGGCCCGAGACGGGACCCGCATAACCCGCCGTGCCGCCGACCTTTTCAATGAAGGCGCGCACCGCCATGCCATAACGCAGATAAGCCGCAGCACCCGGCAGGTCGGCATCGCTGCCATCGGGATATTCCGCCTTTTTCTTGAACTTCAGCAAATTGACCATGACGAACGGCCCGTCCTCCGCGCCGCCGAAAAAGGCCATGGCCTGTTCGGCTGACGGGGTGACCTGGTTGGTGACATTCATGGCTTTGCGACCCCTAGGATGCAGTCGACGAACCCGGCAGGATCGTCTTCCTGGATGAAATGCCCGCCTTTCAGCGTCGTGTGTGGCTGGCCTGCGGTGCCGGGGACGCGGCCGACGAACAATGTTTGGCCGCCGCGCGTGATCGGGTCGCTGTCGCTGAAGCAGCACAGGAACGGCTTTTCCCATTGGTCGAGCACCGCCCATGCCTTCAACTGATCGGGCAACGCCACGTTAGGGCCGAGTGGCACGAAGGTCGGAAAGATGCGCGCGCCTGCCTTGTAGCTGCCGTCGGGAAACGGCGCGTCATAGGCGGCGACTTCGGCATCCGACAGGCCGCGTCGCGTTCCCGCCTTCACAATCCGCCCGATCGGGAAGACGGGACTGTATTTTGAGAAGGCGCGCCAGATCGCAAAAGCCCGTGGGGCCGGCTGCCCGGCCGGCAGACCACCGTTCGACAGCACCACGCCGTTGAACCGATCAGGCATCTCAGCGACCAGCCGGAGACCGATCAGCGATCCCCAGTCCTGGCAGGCGAGGGTAATGTTGGTGAGATCGAGCCGCTCGATCCAGCTGCGCATCCACGCAACATGGCGCGCATAGCTGTAGTCGGTCTTGCGGGCGGGTTTGTCAGACCGCCCGAAGCCGACCAAGTCGGGTGCGACGACGCGCAAGCCCGACGCGGCGACCGGGCCGATCATGTGCCGGTACAAATACGACCAGGTCGGCTCGCCATGCATCATCAAGACGACGGGCGCGTCGCGCGGCCCCTCGTCGATGTAGCGGACGCGAAGTGTCGTTCCATCACGCGCATCGCCGATTTCGGCATAACGCGGCGCGAACGGAAAATCGGGGATCGTGTCGAATGCCGAGTCGGGCGTACGCAGGACTTTCACCAAACTCTCCCAAAGCGCCAATCTATTGGCACATCAAATGCCATTTGATGTCTTTTCCGTCAACGTGGCGAGCCACGCCCGCTAGGCTTCGGGCAGATCAGCAAGCGCACTTTGCAGCAGACGATGAACGACTGCCTGTGCCTTCTCGATCGGCAATTGCTGATCGTGGCGCAACAGGCGCCATGTCTGGAAGCTTAGGATCACGTTGAGCCCGCTTGCCGCCGTCTCGTCTTGCGCCACCGATGTCGGCAATTGTGCCTGGACCGCCGCAATTTCGAGGCTCAGCATCCGCCGATAATCCTGCATCAGATAGAGCGACTGGAATCGCTTCAGATTGGCCGAAATCCGGTAGGGAAGGATGGTCTCGAAAACCTTTGCGCGTCGCTCGGCAATGTCGAAGAGTCGTTCCTTCCACGTTTCGCCGACCGGGGCTTCGGCGATGATCGGCCTTACGCGGGCCTCGATGACTTCACCCATTTCGCGGTAGAGCGCGTCCATGTCGGCGAAATGCCGAAAGACCGAACGCAGGCCTACTTCCGCCTGTTCGGCCACACGCGCCGCACTCGGGTTCACATCGCCGCTGCCGACGAGATCGAGCATGGCTGCCACGATCTTTGCGCGGCTCGAACGGCTTCTTTCGAGCCGTCCGTCCGTTCGGCGCTCTTCATTGTCATACTCTGTTCGGTCGACGTTGCCGTTTTTCATTTCTTCCAATGTCACGGCAAAGCGGCACGAAGACAAGCGGCCTGTGTTGGAGGTCTGGCGACTGAACGGCCTGACTGGGACCGAAAGCGAACATCGGCCCATCGACCTGGCTCGATTCACACCCCGACGCGGCAGCAACTCACTCTTTTTTTCCGCTCCGTTTTCCCCAGCCCATCCGTTGCAGCTCGGGCTCCTTGTCAACGAATTGATGCTTGAGCGCCCCGAGCACGTGCAGCAGCAAGAGCGCGAGCATCAAATAAGCGCCAGTCTCGTGCCACTCCACGAACTCCTCGTGCAAGATTGTCTGCGGCTTTACGCCACCCGGCTCGCGGCCAATGTCCGCAATCGGCGTAATCGTCGGCATTGGCAGAACGAACCATATACGCGGAGCTGGCGGTGGCCCCGCAGGCTTGGCACCCGGTGTTGCGCTTGGCGGGGCGGCCATCGGCGACACCCATGATTTGGCGCCGGGCGATCCGGCGGGAGGATGCGCAGAGAGAATTGCCCATCCGGTCAGCGGCATCAGCAGCATGCCAGCGTACAGGAAGAAATGGGCAAAATGCGACGCATGCAGTTCCCATGGCTTCATATCGAACGGGTGAGGCGGCGGTTGGTTCAACAGGCGCCACGCGATGCGCGCGATTGTCAGAGCCAGGACCGTGAGCCCGGACGACATGTGCGTGATAAGGCCGACAAAATAGAGCGGCCGATGCGCTTTGAAAAATGCGCTCGCCAGATCCCAGATCAGAAAGCCGCTGACCAAATTATAGATGATCATGATGGCGATCGCCCAATGCAGGTACATCGCCACACGAGTGTAGCGTGCTCGCGCGCTGGTTGCTGCCAAGCCATGCGACACATCGGTGCCAACGCCAGTCGCGATCATAGCCACTCCCTCAAATTATGTCTCGACACGCGCGCTTCCGCCATCGCGCCAAGTGTAACAGCCTTGGTTCAATCCCGCGCAACACAGTTTGAACTGGACAGTCAGCTTTGTACCATTTAGTCAAACAAGAAAGCAAGACGCGGCTTTGGTGCACGGCATCTGGACGAACGTTCGATACCCGATGACGCAAAGGTACGCTGAGCTCGAGACGATGTTTGAAAGGATCACACGCCATGAAGCTTGCCCGGTTTACCGTCGAGGGCCGTACGCGCCTCGGCAAAGTGGTTGACGGACGGATTATCGACATCAGTGCTGTGGTACCCGGGATCGGCGACTCCATGAGGCTCCTGCTTGAGCAATTGGAGACCGCACGCGTCGCGATCGAAGCGGTCGAAGCGCCCTCTTTCGCCCTCGCGGATGTGACGCTGGAAGCACCAATCGCTGATCCCCGCAAATATCTGGCGATCGGGATGAATTATCAGGCCCATGCCGACGAGGCTGCGGCTGCGGGGAAACCGGTCCCCACATCGCAGCTGTGGTTCAACAAACAGGTGAGCTGCATCAACGGGCCCTTTGCGAATGTCGATGTGCCGAAAGCGGGACCCGACATGGTGGATTATGAAGCGGAAATGGGCGTGGTGATCGGAAAGCGCTGTCGCCATGTCTCACGCGAGGATGCGCGTTCGGTGATCGCAGGTTATTTCGTGGCCAACGACGTGACCGCACGTGACTGGCAGTTTCGCTCGCCAACTTTCACGCTAGGCAAGTCCTTCGACACGCACGGACCGATCGGCCCGTGGATCACCACGGACGACGAAATCGCCGATCCCCATGCCCTGACGCTCACGCTCGAGCTGAACGGTGAAGAGCGGCAGCGGACATCAACCGGCGACATGATCTACGACATCTATGAGCAGATCGCTTATCTGACCGAAGTCATGACGCTCGAACCCGGCGATCTGATCGCCACCGGTACACCGGCAGGCGTCGGTATCGCAGGCAATCGCTTCATGAAAGACGGGGACGTCGTACGCGTTGCCGTTGAAGGACTGGGCGCGATTGAGAACCGGTTCGTCAACGAGGCCTGATCGCATCAGGTAGGCTGGCCCAGTCGACGGCAGGTAAGTTCAGATTGAGGGAGAGCATGATGCCGGGTGATCAGAGCGTCGATACGACGCCGAGGACCTATAGCCGTCGAAATCCAGTCACGGGCGAAATCGCGACGACAGTGCTTGCAGCTACCGTTGCCGATGCCAATGCCGCGTGCGATGCGGCCGAGGCAGCGTTTCCGGCTTGGTCGGCGCTCGGCCCGAATGCGCGACGCGCCATCCTGACGAAAGCCGCCAACGAACTCGAATCGCGTGCGCCGCAGTTCATCGAAGCGATGATGGGCGAGATCGGCGCGACACAAGGCTGGGCCGGTTTCAATCTGATGCTTGCGGCAGGCATTGTCCGCGAAGCTGCGGCGATGACCACCCAGATCGCGGGTGAGGTCATTCCCTCTGACAAGCCCGGCTGTATCGCCATGGCGTTGCGCGAGCCAGTCGGCGTCATGCTCGGCATCGCGCCGTGGAACGCGCCGATCATCCTGGGCGTCCGCGCCATTGCCATGCCGCTCGCCTGTGGCAACACGGTTGTGCTGAAAGCGAGCGAGCAATGCCCGCGCACCCACGCGCTGATCGTCGAAGCGTTTCAGGCGGCAGGGTTCCCCGAGGGTGCAGTCCAGATCGTCAGCAACGCGCCTGAGGACGCCAGTGAGATTGTGGGTGCGCTGATCGATCATCCGGCAGTGCGTCGCATCAATTTCACGGGCTCCACCCATGTAGGCAAGATCATCGCCAAGCGCGCCGCCGAACATCTGAAGCCGGTGCTGCTCGAGCTGGGCGGCAAGGCACCACTGATCGTGCTCGACGACGCCGACCTCGACGAAGCGGTGAAGGCGGCGGCGTTCGGCGCGTTCATGAATGCGGGTCAGATTTGCATGTCCACCGAACGGATCATCGTCGCCAACGCGGTCGCCGACGCGTTCGTGTCGAAGTTCAAGGCAAAGGTGGGCACCATGCCGGTGGGCGATCCGCGCGAAGGCAAAACCCCGCTTGGTGCGGTGGTCGATCAGAAGACGGTCGATGTCGTGAAGGCGCTGATCGACGATGCACTGGCGCACGGTGCCGAACAGGCCGTCGGCGGCGCATCAGATGGCGTCCTCATGCCCGCGCATGTCATTGACAAGGTGACGCCGGACATGAAGCTGTTCCGCGAGGAAAGCTTCGGCCCGGTCGTGGGAATCACCCGTGCGCGCGACGAAGCGCACGCGATCGAGCTCGCCAATGACACCGAATATGGCCTGTCGGCCGCCGTGTTCACGCGCGATACCGCCCGGGGCCTGCGCGTCGCCAAGCAGATCCGATCGGGCATCTGCCATATCAACGGCCCAACGGTCCACGACGAGGCACAGATGCCGTTCGGCGGAACCAAAGCATCGGGATACGGTCGTTTCGGCGGCAAGGCTGGGGTCGACGCTTTTACCGAACTGCGCTGGATCACGATTGAGACACAGCCCGGCCATTATCCGATTTGACCGGTTTGGCTTCCGCCAGTGATACTTAACCACGAACAGGAATTCGCATGGCTCAATATCTGAAGCGCGGAGCAACTGCCGAAGCCAAAGCCGCGACCAATCGTGAAGTCCGCGACACTGTCGAAAGCATCTTGGGCGATATCGAAGCCCGCGGCGACGATGCCGTACGCGAACTTTCGATCCGGTTCGATAACTGGGACCGCGACGGCTATCGTCTGTCCGCGACCGAAATTCAGGGCTGCATTGACTCGCTGTCCGCGCAAGACCTGAAGGACATTGAATTCGCACAGACGCAGGTTCGATATTTCGCCCAGATCCAGCGCGACAGCATGAAGGATGTCGAGGTCGAGACGCTGCCCGGCGTGGTTCTTGGCCACAAGAACCTGCCGGTAAACGCAGCGGGGTGCTATGTACCCGGCGGAAAATACCCATTGCTGGCATCTGCGCACATGTCGGTCATCACGGCCAAAGTCGCCGGCGTGCCGCGTGTCGTGACCTGTGCCCCGCCGTTCAACGGCAAACCCGCCCCGGCCATCGTTGCCGCGCAGGCAATGGCTGGCGCCGACGAGATTTATTGCCTTGGCGGCATTCAGGCGGTCGCCGCGATGGGACTTGGTACCCAGTCGATCGCGCCCGTCGATATTCTCGTCGGACCCGGCAACGCGTTCGTCGCCGAGGCGAAGCGCCAGCTGTTCGGACGGGTCGGCATCGACCTGTTCGCAGGACCGACCGAAACGCTGATTATCGCCGACGAGATCGGCTGCGATGGCGAGCTTGCCGCGACGGACTTGCTTGGTCAGGCCGAGCATGGCCCCGACAGTCCCGCGGTGTTGCTGACCACTTCAGAAGCGCTAGCCCGCGATACGATGGCCTGGGTTGAAAGACTGCTCGAAATCCTGCCCACTGCCGATATCGCGCGTCGGGCATGGGAGAATTTCGGTGAAGTGATCGTCGCCGAAGACGATGCCGAAATGGTTCGGATTGCCGATGACATCGCCTCGGAGCATGTTCAGGTGATGACGGCCGACCCCGATTATTTCCTAAAGAACATGACCAATTACGGCGCGCTTTTTCTTGGCGCGCGGACCAACGTGTCCTTCGGCGACAAGGTCATCGGGACCAATCACACACTGCCGACCAAGAAGGCTGCCCGCTACACTGGAGGTCTGTGGGTCGGGAAATTCATCAAGACGTGCACCTACCAGCGGGTGCTGACCGACGAAGCCTCGGCGATGGTCGGCGAATATTGCAGCCGGTTATGCGCACTCGAAGGCTTTGCGGGACACGGCGAGCAGGCCAACATCCGGGTCAGGCGCTATGGTCACCGCAACATTCCCTATGCGGGTAAGGCAGAGGCGCTGGAGCCTGCATGACTCTGCCGGTCACGCCTAGCTTCCGGCTCGATGGTCGGCGCGCCATCGTGACCGGGGCCGGACGTGGCATTGGCCTAGCCAGCGCGGCGGCTTTGGCGGAAACCGGGGCCGACGTGACGCTGGTCGCGCGCAGTATCGACGAGATCGACGCGGCGGCGGCAGAAATCGTTGCATCGGGCGGCACGGCGTCAACGGTACGGCTCGACGTGACGGACCTTGCAGCCGTGGAAGGCTTCTTCGCCGAACGCGCGGCCTTCGACGTGCTGGTGAACAACGCGGGCACGAACCGGCCGATGCCGATGACCGAGGTCGGTGAGGACGATTTCGATGCGGTGATCGACCTCAATGTAAAAAGCACTTTCTTCGTCGCACAAGCGGCGGCCCTGCGAATGATCAAAGATGGCGTAAAGGGGTCGCTCATCCACATGGGTTCACAAATGGGCCATGTCGGCGGCATCAACCGCTCGTTGTATTGCGCTTCGAAGTGGGCGCTCGAAGGGATGAACAAGGCGTTCGCGCTGGACCTCGCTCGTTACGGGATCAGGTCCAATACCATTGCGCCGACTTTTATCGAGACACCCCTCACCAAACCGTTCTTCGAGAACGAAGAATTCAAAGCGACTGTTCTGGACAAGATCAAGCTCGGCCGTATCGGGCAGGTGACCGACCTCATGGGCGCCGTGCTGTTCTTGGCTTCGGACGCCTCTGCCCTGATGACAGGCAGCAGCCTCGTGATCGATGGGGGCTGGACGGCCGATTGAACTGTAGGTGTCATGGATGGGCAGACCGTTGCCAGAATCTATGCACCTAACTTCCGCTGGCACCGACCCCTACCCTTCGTTCGAAGATATTGCGCCGTGGCCGTTTGGGCTGGCGTCGATCCCGCCTGTTTGTGCGGGCCGATAGAGGAGGCACATCAATGGCTGTCGTTGAACGTCAGGCTGGAACCCTGCAAGGTATCTTGCTCCTGTTGCCGATTACGATGGCGGTCATGGGCCTGATCGTACTTGTTCCAGTCTTGCCGGCGATCATGGCGCATTTCCACGACGTGGAAGGGGTCGAGTATCTGGTTCCCCTCATGCTGACGCTGCCGGCCCTGTGCGTCGCGCTGTTATCGCCCATTGCCGGCGTGGTCGTCGACTTTTTCGGTCGCCGCAAGACACTGATCGTTTCACTCATTGTCTATGCCTTTGTCGGGGTCCTACCGATATTTCTCGAGAGCTTGACAACGATCATCATCAGCCGTGCCGTTCTGGGCGCGGCAGAGGCTTTGGTTGTTATTTCGAGCACGACGCTCATCGGTGATTATTTCCACGGCAGGGAGCGGGAAAAATGGCTGGCCAACCACACGGCGGTTGCGTCCATCTCTTCGATTTTACTTGCCTTCCTCGGCGGTGCTTTGGGCAGCTTCGGGTGGCGAGCAGCTTTTTCGGCATATGGCGTCAGCATCGTGTTCGCCATTCTGTTGATTGTCTGGACATGGGAACCCCGCAAGAGCGACGAACCCAGTGTTGAAGAGGCCAGTGCCGGAGCTCGTTTCCCATGGGCATCCGCGCCACACGAGCGCATGCTGATCGCAGCGGGTGACTGCTGAACCTGCAGATAAGTAACAGTACGTTGGTGTGAACCGTTACGCACATGCGTTTCAGCTGGAGCCTCGTCCATCAGCGCTGGCGTGAAGCGGTTTGTTGACAACACTCTCCTGAACGGAGGCGACCGCGCACGGACAATGCTGTCCTTGCCGGAGGGGAAATTCTTGAAAACGCTTAAACGCCTTGGTGCCAGCTCGGTCGCTCTGTGCCTGTTGATGCCGGCAATGGTTATCCCGGCACAGGCGCAGAACCTGTCCAATGCCGTGCCCGGTAGCCCGCCGCCGGAAGCAGACGCCACCGGCAAGGACGACATCGTCGTTTTCGGACGCGGCGAAGCCAAAATCGGAACCGCGACGACGGCCAGCGAGGGCACGATCAGCGGTGCCGACCTGCTGGTGCGCCCCCTGTTGCGTACGGCGGAACTTCTGGAGGCAGTGCCCGGCATGATCGCGGCGCAACATTCGGGGAGTGGCAAGGCGAACCAGTATTTTTTGCGTGGGTTCAACCTCGACCATGGCTCTGACTTCAGCACCTATATCGACGGCGTCCAGATGAACTTCCGGACGCATGGCCATGGCCAGGGCTATCTCGACCTCAACGGGTTGATCCCCGAAACCATCGCCCGCGAGGATTTTCGCAAAGGCCCCTACCGCGCGGACGGCGGCGACTTCGCTATGGCAGGCGCTGCCTATATGTCGACGATCGAGAAGTTCGATCGACCTTGGATATCGGCGGAGATCGGCTCTTACAGCCATCGCCGGGTCGCAGCCGGGGGCACAGTGCAGGGACTGGCGGGCGGCGACCTAACCGCGGTTGCGGAATTCCGTGTTTATGATGGCCCGTGGCAGCAACCCGAACGGCTGCGCCATTACGCCGGCTTCCTCAAATATGAAAAGCAGCTAGCCTTCGGCGAGCTGGAAATAACCATTCACGGCTATCGCGGGACGTGGCAGCCGACCGAACAAATTCCCGAACGCATCATCGGCTCGCTAGTCTGCCCGAACCAGTTCTGCTCGCCCGATCCGACCGCGACGGGGGAAACGACGCGCATCATCGGCAATGCCAAGCTTTCGGACATGGGCTGGCGCGTTAACGCTTATGCGCAATATTATGACTGGAACATGTTCTCCAACCCCGAATATGCCGATGCAACGGGGGCCAGCGCGCAAATCCATCAAGTCGACCGTCGCGCCGTATATGGCCTCACCGGCGAGAAAGACTGGAAAGTCTCAGACTGGCTCGACGTGACGGTCGGTACCGAGAATCGGTACGACGACATTCAGAGGGTTGGGGTTCGACACACCGACGCTCGCGTTCTGGTGAATTCGCTGGGCCTTTACACAGTCGAAGAGGCGTCGGCGTCGCTTTACGGTTCGGCGACCTGGCGACCCATCGATGGGCTGCGTCTCATCGGCGGACTGCGCGGCGATTACTATCATTTTTCGGTTCGCGCGCGCGACGCCGAGGCAGCAGCTTTAGGCGAGGGATCGGGCTCGGCCACGATTTTCTCGCCCAGAATCCAGGCTGCCTACCGAATTGGCGAGCATGTCGAACTCTACACCAGCTGGGGCCGAGGCTTCCACTCCAATGATGTGCGCGGTGCCGTAACAACAACGCCGGTACCCGTACTGGTGTCAGGTACCGGCAAAGAGCTGGGCGCGCGCGTCCAGTTCAGCAAGTTCAACCTGACGGCCACCTACTGGTGGCTCGACCTGGGCAGCGAGCTGAGGTTCGTCGGCGACTCCAATGCAGTCGAACCGACAAGCGCAAGCAAACGCCACGGCTATGAAATCGTCGCTTTTTGGCGCCCACTCCCATGGCTTGCGCTCGACGCCAATTACACGGCCAGCAAGGCCCGCTACGATAATGGGGACTATATTCCGAATGCCTTCGAGAATGCGGCGTCAGCCGGCATTTCGATCGTACAAGGGCCCTGGCAGGCGAGCATCAGGCTGCGACACCTGGGTCCTTACCCGCTGCTCGAGGATAACTCGCAGCGCGACAAGGGGAGCAATGTCGTGAACCTGCGCGGTGCCCGGAAGTTCGGCGCGTTTGAAGTTTATGGCGAAGCACTTAACCTGTTCAACAGCCGCGACAAGGATATCGCCTATTGGTACCAGTCTTACATCCCGAGCGTCGATCCGGCACCGGTTGAGGGCCGCTTAAGCCGCGTTGTCGAGCCCCTGACGCTGCGGGCCGGCGTCAAGGTTTATTTCTGAGCGTATCAAATCGCTGATCCGAGGAATTTAGTTGAACGACCCGGTCAGTTGCGGCCAAGTAGGTCAATCGCTTAACGCAGTGGCATCAATGGCGTGATCTGGACAGGAATGCGAAAAATGGCGGTTCGGCCTCGTTTGACTGAAAGTTCGAAACGGTCGCAGTCGCTTCTGGGTACGCTGGATACGCCACGGATCCCGGGTGAGAAGTCCGACCGTCGCATCACCCGCACGCGTCTCGCCCTCCTCGAGGCGGCGCAGCGGCTGTTCGCGACCAGATCGATCGAGGGGGTAAGTATCGACGACATCGCCAAGGAGGCGGAAGTCGCAAAAGGCAGCCTCTACAATCACTTCGAGAGCAAGGAGGCCTTGGCCGAGGAGCTGTTCCGTATGGTGCGCGGGCATGTCGCCCAACTGCTCGACACGGCCATCGACAACACCATACCGCCACCCGAGCGACTGGTGCTCGGCTCTTTCGTCATCTTGCGGTTCGCGATCGACCACCCCGAGAGCATTGCCGCATTGATCAAGCTCTCGCCCGAGCTCCTCGAAGACACCGCGCCGCTCAATGTGAGAGCGCGCGAGATCATTGTTGAGGGACTGGAATCGGGGCATTTCAAGGGGATACCCTCCGATTCCGGCACGCTGCTGGTGGTCGGTGCAATGCTCGTGATGCTGCAGGATTCAATCGATCGAAAGAAGTCGGTCAAGCGTTTGATCGCGCGGATCATCCCGCTGATGGCCGGTGTGCTCAAGGCGCTGGGCGTCGATAGCGACAGCGCGTCGGCGGCAGCCAAGACAGCAGCACGGGCAACGCTCGAATAATCGCTTCAAGTGATGCTGAAACTACGGCTTACGAACCAGTAGACGCCGATCAACACAAGGCCTGAAGCGCATACGTCCACGACAATCGGTCGAGGCAGCGTAAGCCTGAAGCGCCGCAATATCACGACGACACCGACGATTGCGGTCACGACCGACAGCTGGCCAATTTCAACACCGAGGTTGAAACCGACAAGCAGCTCGGCGAGCTTGGCGGGAGGGATCGCTTCGTTGAGCAGGTCGGCGGCAAAGCCGAAGCCGTGGATCAGGCCGAAGACCAGTGTGACGACAAGGCGCAGCCGCCCGGCGTCGCGGACA
>JBBROX010000024.1:0-47051 GCA_038228865.1 Sphingomonadales bacterium
CCGCGTGTTCAAATCCTACGACGACATCCTCGACCATTGCTGCTTCGCCTGGAACCGCCTCACCGATCAGCCATGGCGAATCATGTCCATCGGATTGCGCCAATGGGCCCATGGGTGAATATCAGTGAGAGCTGGTATAAGGCGCTCGCGGACGAGCTCGCCAAACCCTCTGACGAGTTTGTCCGGATGATCGGCGCGCGCATCGGCGCCGGGCGCCTGACCGTGGCGGTTCGCGACAATATCCGCTCGCTGATCATAGGTTCGGTCGCCAACCTGATCCGCGACCGGGTTACCGAGCGACTGACCTCGGCGCTCACCGTCGCCAACCCGGACGATGCTGCGAATGCCGCAGAGCCGGCCAAAGCCGGCACGGTCGTGACGACGCAAGGCGAAATCGACGGGTTCCAGATCGTCCGCGCCATCGCCTCGCGACTGGTCGATCCGAGCCGAATCATCATGCGCGACGCGCAGACCTATTGCGCGGTCCTGCTCGACGACAACAACCGGCGGCCGATCGTGCGGCTGCGGTTCAACAGTCCGACCGCGCGTTATCTCGGTATCTTCACCGGCAAGGACGAGGTCCGCGAGAAAGTATCAGGACCGGTCGACATCTACCGGCACGACGACGCCATCCTGAAGCGGGTGGCCGAGCTACTGGCCACCACCTAAAAGCTGCGTATCGACTTCGCGCCGCGTCTCGTCCTGTGTCGTCGCCAACGAGTGGCCCGGCGATGATCAGCGACGAGGTGGCAAGAAACGGTCTGGCGGCGTTGAGCGTCGCTGCCGTCATGCTGGTCGAAGACGCCAGCGAGGGGTTGACGACGAGCGCGACTGACGCAACCGCCGGCATGCGGTTCGCCGACGATCTCGCCGCCCTCGGATCAGATCTCGCGGCGCTGGCGGCGGCAGCGGCAGTGTTGACCCGCCGTCGCTTCGACGCCGTGTAGCGCAGCGCCTGCCGGCGGCGAATGTCTAACCCATGCGTTACGGTTTTTCGGCCCCCGTTTTCGGTGGCTGGCTGCGCAACATCGCCGACGAACGAATAGAGGCGAGCTGGACCTAGACGTCGGCAATACGGTCGTGTGCGGCCTTGCCATAAGTCTTTGGCCACGAACAAAAAATGAACCGGTGCCGAGTTATGCGACAGTTGTTGCTCAATCGACCGTCCAGCCTCCATCAACGATGAGGCTCGTACCGGTGACCAATGCCGATGCGTCTGACGCTAAGTAGAGGGCCGCGCCCATCAGATCCTCAACCCGGCCAAGGCGGCCGAGCTTGATCTTGGCCAGAACCGATCCCTTGAACGCCACGTCTTTGAAGAACGGGCGCGTCAGCGGCGTTTCGATAAAGGTCGGCGCGATCGTGTTGGAGCGGACGCCGTGGTTCGCGAGATCGAGGGCAAGGGCCTTTGACATGCCTTCCAGTCCCCACTTCGACGCACAATAGAGACTTCGGTTCGGGCCGCCCACATGGCCCATCTGGCTGCTGATGTGGATGAGGGAGCCGGTCGTACCGTCGTCGAGCATGCGGCGGACACAGCCCTGCGCGACGAAAAAGGCGCTTTTCAGGTTGAGGTTGAGGACGGCGTCGTAATCAGCTTCGCTGACCTCCATCATCGGCTTGGGCCGGTTGGTGCCGGCGTTGTTGACGAGGATGTTGAATGCCGGACGCGCGGCGAAAAAAGCGGCGACCGCCGTAAGGTCCGCGACGTCGAGCACAGTTGCGTCGGCAAGGCCGTCGGCGGCGCGGATCGCCGCGGCACCTGCCTCGATCTCGTCGGCGGTACGCGCCGCCAGCGTCACGGTGGCCCCCGCTTCGGCCAGCGCCGCCGCCAGCGCCAGCCCGATACCGCGTCCGGCGCCGGTAACTAGCGCGCGGCGACCGCCGAGCCGGAACGACGGAGTGCGCGGCAGGATCATGCCCAGCCGTAGCGCGCGCGCATGTCCGCGACAAGGCGGCGATACGCGGAAAGGCTCGGCTTAGGCGTCCGCACGAAGGTCGTGCGATCGACCGCGACCAGCCCATAACGCGGTACATATCCCGACGACCATTCGAAATTGTCTAGCAAACTCCAATGGATATAGCCTAGCACCGGAACCCCCGCCGCGATGGCACCACCCAGCCTTTCGACAGTTGCGCGCATGTGGCGAACGCGCAAGGCGTCGTTACCGGTATTCAATCCATTCTCAGTGACCAAGACGGGCACTTTCGCATGGTCATGCGCTTCACGGACCGTTGCGGCGAGCGCTCCTGGCGGGGTCGGCTGGCCGAACATGTCCTGCTCTCCTTGCTGCGGAGCGGGCAGATAGCCGTCCGGCCCCATCTTAAACGTGTTGTAGGTTTGCACCCCGATAAAGTCGTCACCGCGGGCGGCCGCATAGAAGGGCGCGCGGGCGTTATCGAAGACCCGGCGGTAAAGCGCCTCGCCGCCCGGCCCCGCCGACAGTTGCTGGAGAGCTAGCGTCATGCCAACCTTCGCGGTGGGCACGACCGCCTTGATCGCCTCGCGACCCTTCGCGTGGGCGGCGAGGCAGACGTCGCGGACCTTGAAAGAATCGCCGAAGAAATAGGCGTGGAATTGGTCCGACCCGACTCGCCGCGCGGCTTCGGCGCGCAGCTGCGGCTCGATCGCCCACGGCACGCGCTGGAGCACTTTCGACGTAACCTGGGCGTTGGGCTCGTTGAGCGTGCACGCCCATGCAAAGCTGCCCGCCAGCGCTCGGGCGGCGCGGTCGCAATAGCGAGCGAAGCGATCGGCGGTTTCGGGATTTTCCCAGCCACCGCGCGCGGCGATCCAGCGCGGGCTGGTGAAATGGTGGAAGGTGACGACGGGTTCGATTCCCATGTCGCGCGCTGCGACACACATCGCCCGATAATGCGCCAGCGCGGCTGCGGAAAACTCGCCCGCTTCGGGCTCAATCCGCGCCCATTCGAGCGAAAAGCGATACGCATTGAGCCCCGCCACTTTGGCCAGCGCCAGATCCTCGCGCCAGCGGTGCCAGCTGTCGCAGGCGTCGCCTGACGGCTCCTTGAAATAGGTGCCGGGCAAATGTTCAAGCACCCAATAATCGCTATTGAAATTGCCACCCTCGATCTGATGCGCCGCCGTGCTGGCACCCCATAGAAATGGCGGCGGCTTCGCAGCCGCGCGCATGGGGGCCGCCGTCGCCACCATCGCGGTCCCAGCAAGAATCGCTTGGCGACGGGTCAGGCTCACGCCGCTTCGGCTTTGCCGGCATAGGGGATGTTGCGGCCACCATATCGGCGGACGCGGATATTGGCCTGTTCGCCGTGGCCCGCGAACCCCTCCAGCGCGCATAGCCGCGAGCAATATTCGCCGATCATCGCTGACGCCGCATCGGTCAGCACGCGCTGGTAGGTACAGGTCTTGATGAACTTTCCGACCCACAACCCGCCGGTATAGCGCGCCGCTTTCTTCGTCGGCAGCGTGTGGTTGGTGCCGATGACCTTGTCGCCGTAGCTGACGTTGGTGCGCGCCCCGAGGAACAGCGCGCCATAGTTGGTCATGTGCTGAAGGAAGTAATCGGGATCGCGCGTCATCACCTGGACATGCTCGCTGGCGATGTCATCGGCAATTCGGACCATCTCGGCGTCATCTTCTGCGACGATGACCTCGCCAAAACTCTCCCAGGCCCGCCGAGCGATCTCGGCGGTCGGCAGAATGGTGAGCAGCCGCTCGATCTCGCGCATCGTCTCGCGCGCCAGTGCGTCCGAAGTCGTCAGCAGGATGGCGGGCGAATCGGGGCCGTGTTCGGCTTGCCCAAGCAGGTCGGTCGCGCACAACTCACCATCGGCACCGATCTCGTCGGCGATGACCAGCGTCTCGGTCGGACCGGCGAACAGGTCGATGCCGACGCGCCCGAACAGCTGGCGCTTGGCCTCGGCGACAAAGGCATTGCCGGGGCCAACGAGCATGTCGACCGACGCCATCGACTGGGTTCCCAGCGCCATCGCGCCGACCGCCTGGATACCGCCGAGGCACCAAATCTCGTCTGCCCCGGCCATGTGTTGCGCAGCCACGATGGCGGGAGCAGGCTTGCCGTGGAACGGCGGCGCGCAGGTGACGACGCGCGGCACGCCGGCCACCTTTGCGGTGATCACGCTCATGTGCGCCGACGCCAGCAGCGGGTATTTGCCGCCGGGCACGTAACAGCCCGCGGCGTTGATCGGCAGATGCTTGTGGCCGAGCACGACGCCAGGCAGCGTTTCGACCTCGATGTCCTTCATCGAATCGCGCTGGATTTGCGCGAAATTGCGCACCTGCGTTTGGGCGAAGGCAATGTCCTCAAGGTCCTGCCCGGTCAATTCGGCCATGCAAGCGTCGATTTCGGCAGGCTCGAGTCGGTAGTTGTCGCGCTCCCAGCCATCGAACTTGATGCTTAGCTCGCGGACCGCCACGTCGCCGCGCGCCTGGATGTCGGCTAGGATGCCCTCAACCGTATCGCGCACTATGCGATCGGCATCCGCCTTCGCCTCCGCAGTCGCCCCGCGCTTCAGCCATGTCGCCATCGTTCGTCTCCTTCATGCACGACCTCATTGACTGCGAATGCAATCTGCTGCAACTGTCAATTTCGACAATGGGAGTTCCGATGGCCGACGCAGACGATTTCCAGACCTGGACCGCCGGGCAGCTGGAGGCGCGGGTGGTGCGCTATACCGATCTTCAACCGTGCTACAACGCCTTCATCGATTGCCGCTCGCCGGGGTCGGAAGCCAAGGAGAATTTCACGATCATCGGACCTGGCGTTTCGGAAAACGCGGCACAGCATGTCCATATTGCCGAACCGCACGGCTTCAACATCGGCGGCGCGCGGCAGCCGCCGCACTGCGTTAATAGTCAGCACAGCCACGACACCGCCGAAGTCTTTGTCGTCCACACCGGCCAATGGCGCTTCGACCTCGGCGAACGCGGCGAGGACGCGCAGGCCGTCCTGGGTCCCGGCGATACTATCTCGCTGCCGACCGGCGTCTTTAGGGGCTTCACCAATATCGGCAACAACAGCGGCTTCCTGTGGGCGGTGCTCGGCGGCGACGATCCGGGCCGCGTCACCTGGGCTCCGCAGGTCTTTGAAATGGCCCGCGACTTTGGGCTTGTACTGCTCGAAAACGGCTCGCTGATCGATACCGCCGCTGGGGAAATGCCGCCTGCAGATGCAACGCCGATGGCGCCGACGACGGCCGAACAGGCCGCCCGGCTGCGGCATGTTTCACCGGCCGAAGCTGAGGCAGGAGTAGCGCGCGATGCGCCGGGGAAGGGCTGGCGGCCGGTCATCGGCGACGGTGGCCCGATCGCCAACGTCGGCGGCTTCACGCTGGCCCGGCTCGATGTGGACGGCGGCCAAACGGTTGGCGCCGATACGCCGCAGGTGCTCTTTGTCCATCGGGGGTCGGCTGCTGTCGAATGGCCTGGCGGGAGCCTAACGCTGGGCGAAGGTGACACGATCACCATTCCGGCCAGCCTCGGAGACTACCGGCTGGCGAGTGCCAACGGCGCGACGCTGTTCGCGGCCCGCCGGGCGTAGAAAGCTACCCGCGCACGCCCGCTGCCAGCGCATTTGCCCCAGCGACGATGAAATCATGATCCGACGCGAGCAGGAACAGCGTTGCGCCCTTGGTGCGCCACACGGTCGCGTCGCCAGTGCGCGGCAGGAACATACCCACTGTCCGCCCGTGCGCCGATCCGGCGGCACAAACGCGTTCGACGGCGGCAACGACGCGCGGATCGTCGGCGTTCTCGGCGGTATAGGCGATGGTCAGGTCCGCCCTGCCGATGAACAGCGCGTCGATCCCCTCCACAGAGGCGATTGCGTCGATGTCATAGACCGCCTCGACGTCCTCGATCTGCGCGATGATCGCCACGTCGCCCGCCGCCGCCCGGTGCCTGGCCATGCCCAGCGTGCCATAGCCCGCCGCGCGGCTTGTCCCGGCATAGCCGCGCCCGCCGGGAACATAGTGGCATGCCCGCACCACTGCCTCGGCCTCAGCGGCCGATCGCACGTGCGGCACGATCACCCCATCGGCACCGCAATCGAGCGCCTGCAAGATCGCAGCCGGGTCGCCCGATTGCGGGCGGACCAGCACCGGCTTGCGCCCGCGCGCCGCCATGATGCACAGGTCGAGCGTGCCGCGATCGAACGCCGCATGTTCGGCATCGAGCACCAGCACGTCTAGTCCAGTCAGCGCCAGTACCTCGACAATGCGCGGGTCGGGCGTCTTGACCCAGGTGCCGACGGTCAGTTCGCCACCGCGCAGGCGCTGCTTCAGGCTCATGCGGCGCGCCGCCACAGCCGTTCGCTGGCTAGGGCAGCGCCCTCGCTGAGCGTCCTCAGCTTGGCCCAGACAATGTCGGGGAAAACCGCGCCGAAACCCGCAAAGGTCGAAAAGCCGCAGTCGGTCCCGGCGATCACCCGCTCGCGCCCGACGATTCGGGCAAAGCGCTCGACGCGTTCGGCGACGACCCGCGGGTGTTCGACGAAGTTGGTCGTCGAATCGATGACGCCCGGAATCAGAACCTTGTCCTCGGGGATCAGCCCCGCCATTTCGACGAAGAAGTTCCAGTCGTGCTGGTGGCGCGGGTTCGAAGTTTCGAACAGCAGTCCTGCAGGTTTGGCGCGCATCAGCGTCGGCAGGATGACGCCCATCTCGACGTCATGGGTGTGCGGCCCCTCGTAGTTGCCCCAGCAAACATGCATCCGCACCTGCACCGCCGGGATGTTGCGGAGCGCATGGTTGAGCACGTCGACATGGCGACCGATGCGCTCAACATATTCCGCGTCGGAGCGTCCCTTGTACATCATGTGCCGCCCCAGCCCGAGATCGGGGCTGTCGAGTTGCAGGATCAGGCCCGCTGCGGCGATTGTCTCATATTCGGGCCGCATCGCTTCGGCGAGGGCTTCGAGATAGGCGTCGTCATCGGGGTAGAAGTCGTTTGGCTGGAATAGCGCGATGACGCCCGGCGAGGCCGCATTCATGAAGCCTTGCGGATTGCCGTTGGCGGCGCGCGCCGCCTCGAAACGCCGAAGGTCGTCGTCGAGCGGGGCGAGGGTGACCGGGCGGACTTCGCCGACGCAGCGCGGGCGGCGGTAGGACGGCGTGCCGCCGCCCTTGGCCTGGCGCTCAAGAAATCCGGGATACTCTTCGAGGTCGGCGGGCGGCGTGCGCGGGCTGTCGCCGTCGAAGCCGCTGATCCGGTCCTTGATGTAAGTGGCATAGCTGATCTTCGCCATCTCGCCGTCGGATACCAGATCGATCCTCGCCGCGACCTGCCGCGCTACCGTGTCGGCGACAGCGGCGGTCATTACCGCGTCGAAGCGCGCGGCGTCGATGGTTTCGCTGCGTTCCTGCGCGAACAGCAAATCTGCGACATCGGCCCCGCGCGGCAGCGATCCGACATGGGTGGTCAGGATGCGATCGGTCATGATGGTTTCCCGGGATTGACATTGGTGAGGCCGGTTTTCGCCAGCCAGTCCGCAAGATGCACCGCAAGCCGATGCGGCTGTTCGAGCGGCAGCATGTGCCCCGCCCCCGAAATTACGTGCAAGGTCGCGTCGTGCGCGGCGTCGCGCATCGCCGAATGCCATGCTGGCGGACATAGTGCGTCCTCCCCCCCGCAGGAGAGGAAGGCCGGGCAGACGAGGCCGGGCAGCACGTGACGCAAATTTGTCCGGGTCCGCAACGCCTCGCTCTGACGGCAGAAGACTTCCTCGCCGAGCCCCATCGCCATGTCGCGGAGCAGCGCCAGCAGCCCGGCATCGCCGCGGCTCGCGGCGGCGAGATAGTTGGGCTTGAGTTCTTCGACGACGACGCGTTCGAGTTGCCCGGCGCGGACATCGGCCTGCTGGCGCGGACGGACGGCGGCACGCTCGGGGAGGTCGGCCGATGGGTTGGTGTCGAGCAGCACGAGGCCAGCCATGCGGTCCGGAGCAGTCTCAGCCATCGCCAGCGCAACGATGCCGCCCATCGAAAAACCGATGGGCAGCAGGCGCCCGGGGACGGCGGCAAGGGTGCGCGCCGCCATCGCGGCGATGGTGTCGTCCTGCGTCAAGCCAACGTAGCTCACGTCGAACCCGGCGAGCGCGCGCAACACCGCCGCCTCGCCGCCGCGCCACAACCGCGCGTCGCACATATTGCCCGGCAGCAGGACGGCGGTAACGGCGCTCATCGCATCAGGCGCGCGGCCGCCACGGTGCGGCGGCGGAATTAGCATCGCCAGCGAGGTCAGCGACGATGCGGTTGGTAACGGCAACACCGTCTGCCACGGTCAGCCGCGCGGCGGCGAAGCTGGTCGTGCTGCGGCGCGGCATGTCGCCCGTCAGGCGCTGCACAGCGAACAAGGCCGCAACGTCTTCACCTTGGCTGAAGGCGCGGACCACGGCAACGCGCGTGCGGAAATCGCTGCTCCCGGTGGCATAACGCGCAGCCACGTCGGCAACAGCATTCCCGGCATCGGCGGCGAGCCACGGATGGTCTTTGGCGCGGAATTGCACCGCCCCTCGGCTCTGGCTAAGGTCGGGATCGAAAGGCACGCTGATCGCGGTTTCGCGGGTCAGGCTGCGCGCCGCGCCAAGCCGCCAGATGCGCCCGATAAAGCCGCCCTCAAACAGGTCGCCGAACACCGCCGCCTCGCTGCCGTCGGGGTTGCCGGTGAACAGCGCCACACTGCCCGGACACGCGACGACATCGGCTCCGCGTACATCAAGCGGCGCGGCGCGCATCGCTGCGAGGATCGCCTCTTCGCCGTAAGCCTCCCCGCCAAGGCCGTCGAAGCGGCAATTGTGGAGCAGTGCCGGATGGCGGCCGCCGCCCAGGATCGCCGCCAATGCTTCGCCCGCGCTCATGAGCCCAGCCCTCCCGCGACCTGCCGTAGCATGGCGAGTTCGTCGAACACCGTCGCATCCTCGACGACCAGCCCGTCGCGTACCCGGTAATGCGAGATCGCCATCAGCAGCAGGTCGCGCCCGGTCGGCGCGCCCCAGACGCCGAGCCCGGCGTGGGTCCCCGCCACTGCCCAACGTACCGCGACCGCGACATCGCCATGCGGCAGCGGACGCGCCGCGACATGTTCGATGCGGAACGACGGCCGGTGCAACGCGGCGCGCAATTGCGTCAGGCAGCCGATCCAGTAACCGCGGCCAAAGCCGGCGCGGTTCGACGGCCAGCGCAGCTCGACCGCCGGCGACAGCACCGCCGCCGCTTCGCCGTACAGATCGTCGACAAGCGCGGTCCATAGCGCGTGGGCGATCGGCGCGGCGGGATGATCGACCGCAACCGGCACATCGTCATCACCGGCGCGAATGGCGGCGATCCAGGCCGCACGCCAGCCGTGGCGCGATTGGTCGCCTTCGAGGTCGAACGCCGCTTGGGCGTGCGCCACCTCCCAGCCGTCGAGACCGAGCTGCCAGACGGCGCGCAGGTTATCGCGCGCCAGCCATTCCTCGACGATGCGGTTTTCGCGGCACAGGCAGTCGGCCATCGTCATCACGCCGCTCGGCAGCATCGCCGCTGCTCCCCAGCCTCCTTCATCGGCCATCTGCGTCGCCTGGCTCATGATCCGGTGCGACGACAGGAAGGTGCCGGGCGCATCCTCGGACCAGATGACATCCTCGCCGACGACTATGCGGTCGCTGTATGCCGACAGCGCGCCGATAGTATTCTGAGTAACGGTTTGCGCCCCCATCGCCGGGCCGGCGGCGGTATGGAGCGGGCAATCGTCGCTATAGTGCGTGCGGCACAACCCGGCGTTCTTCTGCTCCCAGATGCGGTGGGTGCATCGCAGGATATAGTCGGGCAGGTCGCGATACACCGGCTCGAAGCCGTCGAGCGGCATCCGGCGCGGCCCTTCGGCGAGCAGATCGGACAGCGGCCGTCCGACCGGCGACGCAACCTCGGGATAGACATTCCAACCCTTCATTGGGCGTAAGCCTGCGCCAGCACACCGACTTCATCGAACATCATCCACTCCTCGACGACTTTGCCCCCGGCAAAGCGCATATGACTGATGCCGATCAGGAACACGTCTTTGCCCGCCGGGCAGGCACCAAGCACGCCGCCGGCCCGGGTCTGCCCGCGCAAGCTCCAGCGTGCCGCGACGATGACGCCATCGGCTTCGTCGGACCAGCTGACATGGCCCAGCTGGAATCCGGCATCGGGCAGTGCCGCCAGCGCATGAATGTAAAGCTGGCCGATTGCGCGCAGCCCAATGGCAGTCCGTTGCCCCGCGCCGTGGACTATGGCGGTCGGCGCGTAAAAATCGCTGAGCCGGTCGAAGCGCTTCGCCGCCCAAAGCGTCTTAAACATCGCCGCGACCCAGCCTTCGACCGAAGCCGGATCGGCGGGCTCAAGTTGATCGGCCGGTAGATCGTAGCGCGCAAAGCTCGGGCCTGCGGCGACCACCTGCGCGGCTGCCTGCACATCGAAGCCGAGCTGCCGGACGAATGCACCGTTGTCACGGACCAGCCATTCGGTGTGGATCTTGTTATCGCTGCCGATGCAATCGGCAGCGAAGGTGACCGTCACGCGGCGGCCGGTCGCCGGACCATAGGGGCTGGCTCCGCTATTGGTCGATCGCCCCTGGCCAAGGTGCGCGGTGTAAAATCCCGTGTCCTCGTCACCGCTCCACGCGACGTTCAGGTGGCGAATGTCGCCGTCGGGGGCGGCGTTGATCCCGGCCAGCGTCGAAGCAACGATGGCGTCGATGCCGTGAACGACCCCGGCAGCCGAATAGACTACGCAATCCTCGGCATATGTGTCGCGCACCCGCCCGACCGCGCGGTTCATCCAGATGTCGTCGGTAATGCCGACGATATAATCGACAATGTCAATATAGTTGTCGTCATAGCCTCGCATCGGATGGGCCCGCGCGGTCGGGCGATCGATCGCGGCACCGCGGATCCGGGTTACGCGGGGGCGATCGGGCACCAACAGGGCCGGTCTGGAAACTGGGTGTGTCGTCGCCACTGTCTGACTGTCGTCCCGCCTCGATGTCTACACGTCGTGCGGATATTTGCATCCGCAGTCAAGTAGCGGCTACCAAGCGCGTCGAGGTACCCTCGATCAATTGACCGGCAAAGGTGCGGACTTCCGGCGGCAGATCCGGGTTGAGGATGCGCTCCATCACCATGATGACGGCGGCTGCGGCCATGCGACGTACCGGCTGGCGCACCGTGGTCAGCTGGTAACTGGTCCAGAGCGCCGGGCCAACGCCATCGAAGCCCGCGATCGACAGCGTCGCCGGCACGTCGAGGCCAAGCTTGTGCCGCGCGGTATCGATTGCGCCGATTGCCATCAGATCATTGGCGCACAGTAGAGCGTCGAGCGGGCCTTCGGTCCAAAGCGTGGCCAGCGCTTCGCCGCCGCTGTCGTAGTCGAAGGCACCGCGCGCCAGCCGCCCTTCGAGGCCGTGGTGCGCGAGCCGGGCCGTCGCACCGCGCACGCGTTCTTCGCCGACATAAGAATCGGCCGGCCCACCGATCACACCGAAATGGCGGTGTCCACTCGCCACCATGCGATCGACAAGTACCGCCTCGCCGCCCCGCGAATCGCAGCAGACGCTCGCGACCGGTTCGCCGTCGCCAAAGCGATTATAGAGCACTACCGGCACCCGCCGCCGTCCGAAGCCGGCGAGCTGCCGGGCCGAAAGACGTACCGCCGCGATCACACCGTCGACACGGTATCGCCAGACCTGGTCGAGCATGGCGTCGATATCGCTTTCGTGCTGCAGCGAGAACAGCAGCACGCGGATCCCGTTATCGGACAAATCGGCGGTGATCTCGGCCAGGACCTCGGGATAATAAAGATTAGTGAGATTCGAAATCAGCACCGCGACGAGGTTCGAGCGCTTGGTGATCAGCCCCGATGCAATGGCGTCGGGCTGATACCCCAGCGCTTCGGCGGCAGCGACGATCCGTGCACGGGTGGCAGGTGCGACGCTGCCACCGGCGCGAAAGCAGCGCGACACCGCCGATTGCGAGACGCCAGCGCGTCGCGCGACATCGTACGAGGTCGGGCGCTGCAGCGTCATTGCTTCGGGAACGGCTTGGGTCAACGCTTCGGGATATGTCATCTTGGCACCCCGGTCGACCGGCCGACTTCCAGAACACAATTCAACAGACGTGTTTCCTTGGGCAGGTCAGGCGTATCGCGGCGTTCGACTATCATCTCGACCGCTGCGTTCGCCAGGCTTTCGAGGGGCTGCACCATCGTCGTCAAGCAATAGGCGTCCCAGCACGCCGCGCCGGTTCCATCGAATCCCGCCACCGAAACGTCACCGGGCACGGCGAAGCCCGCCGCGCGCGCCGCATCGATGGCTCCGAGCGCCATCATGTCATTTACAGCAATAATCGCGGTGACCGCCTGCCCGGCAAGCAGCACGGCGGCAGCGGCACGGCCGCTGTCATAGCCAAAATCGCCGCAGACCGATGCGGCACATAAAATGCCCGCTGCTGCCAGTTCGGCGGTAACGCCCTCGGCGCGCCCGGCCGACAAGCTTGAATGCGGCGAGGCGGTGATGATCCCGAAGCGGAGGTGACCGAGATCGAGCAGGTATCGCGCCAGCGCGCGCCCGCTCGCGCAGTGGTCGCAGCTGATCAGGTTGGCGGCATGATCGATCCCGGCCTGGTTGTAGAGTACCAGCGGCAGCCCTTGTTCGTCGAGCGTTGCGGCGTCGCGTACCGGCACGTTGGTCAGCGAGACCAGCCCATCGAGCTGGTACGAAAGCGCTTGGTCGATCGTCGCCGTCACTTGGTCATGATGATCGACGGTGAATAGCATGATGCGGAGGCCCTTGGCGGCAAAAGCCTTGGAAATCTGCGGCAGTGCCTCGGGGTAATGCGCATTGGTCGCTGTCGACATCAGCAGTCCGACCACGCCCGAGCGGCGCGTTATCACCGCTCGCGCCATCGCATTCGGGCGATAACCAAGTCTCGAAGCCGCATTGAGGACGCGGGCACGGACCTGCGGTGACACGCTGCCGTCGCGGAAGGTGCGTGATACAGCAGATTGCGAAACTCCGGCGGCAAGCGCCACGTCGGCGGCACGGGCGCGCATCAACGCCACGCTCCGCGAGGGAGTGGTACAGTTCTCATTCCGACACCGTACTGCCCGTTCCAACGCGATGAAAGCGCCGCTTGCATACGCTGCCACTTACATTGCCTTCGCATGCAAAGCCTGTCAGCGGATGCCTCGGAGGGTCAATGCCGCACGCCATCACCGCCACCGCGCCGCCGCTGACCGCGCGCCTCAAGGCCGCCTATGGTTTTGGCAGCGCGGGTGAATCAATTGCCATCACCGCGACGACGAGCTTCCTGCTGATCTTCTACAACCAGGTGCGCGGTCTCAGCCCCGGCGCGGTTGGCATCGCCCTGGCCGCCGGCTTAGTGGTCAATGCGGTGTTCGATCCCCTGATCGGGTCGTGGTCGGACCGCACCCGGTCTTGGCTCGGGCGGCGGCATCCGTTCATGTTCGCCTCCATCCTGCCTGCCGCGCTGTGTTTCTACGCGGTGTTCAACCCCCCTGCGGGACTTGGCGACACCGGCCAGCTCATCTGGCTCGGGGTAGCCAACACGCTGCTGCTGCAGGCGATGACGCTCTACCACACGCCGCATCTGGCGCTCGGCGGCGAGTTGTCGGGTGATTACCTCGAACGCTCGAGCGTCATGTCGTACAACACCTACTTCCTGTGGATCGGCGATACGCTTGGCTGGCTGCTATCGTTCCGGCTATTTTTCCGGCCTGCTCCCGGCTACCCCAACGGCGCGCTCGATCCAGCGCGCTGGCCGCTATTCTCGGGCGTTTTCGCCGTCATGATCGCGGTGATTTTCACGCTGTCGAGCCTCGCCACCCTGCCCCGCATCAAGTGGATCGCGCAGGCCAGGGCCGATACGCCGCGCTTCGGCGTCGTCGAATTCGCGCACGACATCGGCCGCGCCCTGAGCAACCGCAACTATGTCGTGCTGCTCATCGGGCTGGCCTTTCAGTCGCTGATGGGCGGTGTCCGCATCGGGCTCAGCCTCTACATCAACACCTATTTTTGGCAGCTCAGCAATGAACAGATCAGCCTGTTCGTCATCGCCAGTTTCAGCGGATATCTTTTCGCTGCCTTCGCCGTCACGCCGCTGCACAGGGGAATCGACAAGCGCTGGACCGGTGCCGGTGCGCTTGCTGTGTACAGCATCGGGCCGGTGATCCCGATCATTCTTGGATGGGCTGGCGTGATCTCGTCCGGCACCCCGGGGCTGCTGCCGTTGCTGATAGCCTTCGCGCTGCTCCAGCACATCCCATACAGCCTGATGACCACTACGATCTACTCGCTGCTCGCCGACATCGCCGACGAGAACGAGTTGAAGTTCGGAATGCGGCAGGAAGCGATCCTGTACTCGACAAGGACGTTCTTTTTTCGCGTCGACCAGGCCCTTGGTACCGCGCTTGCCGGCTGGGTATTGTCCTGGATCGCCTTTCCGCAGCACGCGCTACCGGGCCATGTCGAAGCGCCGGTCTTGTCGAAGCTGGCGATGGCCGTGGCGCTGTCGGCGGTGCCGGGTCTGATCGCCGTTATTTTCTACGCCCGGCTCGGTGTCAGCCGGAAAAGCTATGACGCGACCAAGGCAGCGCTTGCCGCACGCGGTGCGATGTCTCCTCCCGATTCAGCCTTGCCCTGAGAGAGAAGTTGGAGGTTCACCATTCAAACAAGCGGCTGACCGCGCGCTTTCTGACCGAGCTTGCCGCCGCACCGCCACAAGCGATCGACGCCGTGCTGGCGGCCCATTGCCACGATGGTTGCCATTGGGAGGTTTTCCATCCCTTCAACACGCTCCCTAGCAACCGCGCGGCAGCCGACAGTCTCTGGCGGCCGCTGAAAAGGGCGTTCCCGGACTATGAACAGCGCATCGCCCTGGCGCTTGGCGGCGAATACGAAGGCCGCCAGCAGGTCAGCACTTGGGGCCATGTCATGGGCACTTTCTATGCACCGTGGCTCGGCATTCCGCCAACCTTCGGTCTCGCATTCCTGCGATTTGGCTTCAACGCCATCGTTCGCGACGGCAAGATCGCCAAGGCCTATGTCTTGCTTGATATTGTCGATGTCATGCGGCAGGCGCGCTTTTACCCGTTTCGTAGCATGCCGGGAACCGCCGAGGCGTGGCAGTTTCCGCCGGTCGACAGCGGCGCGACCGGGCTCGTCGCTGATCCCGGGAAGGGCGAGCGCACGCTGGCGATCATCCGCGAGATGCAGATGGGCCTGCCCAAGACCGACGAGATTGCGCAGGGCATGTCGCCCGCCAACAGCCGTCACAGCCATCACTGGCATGCCGACATGAACTGGTACGGACCGGCAGGCATCGGGTCGATGCGCGGGCGGCGCGGTTTTCGCGATTATCACGGCGCGCTATTCTTGCAGGCCTTCCCCGATCGAAACGGTATCGCGCGCGAACCCGGTTGCGCCGAGGTTGCGCCAGGCCATTATACCCGCATCGGCGATGGGCTGTTCGCCGTGACTGGCGGCTGGCCATCGCTCCGGGCGACGCACACCGGCAGCGAATGGCTCGGGCTGCCGCCGACCGGGCGTAAGGTCGAAATGCGCGTTGCCGATTGGTACAGGCTCGATGCCGATGGACGCATCGCCGATAATTGGGTGATGATGGATATTCCCCACATCGTCGATCAGATGGGACTCGATATCTTTCACGACCTTGCATTTATCGCCGCACCCGGCACCGAACGCTGGCCGATATGATGTGATGCATTCGCGCAACATCCGCATTTGACTACGATTGCAAGCATATTGACTGCGGATGCATCTACATGTTTGTCCGACGTTGGGAAATTGCAAAGGGGGTTTTGGCCATGTCAGTCGTCTACCGGTGTTCATTGCGAAGCGCGTTTTTGGCATCGGTCGCGGTGCCGATAGCGATTGCCGGTTCGACCGCGAACGCCCAGGCAGCGACTCCAGTGGGCACCGCGTCGGCAGCAGCGATCACCGAAGGCGAGATCATCGTCACCGCCCAGCGGCGCGCTGAACGGGCGCAAGACGTGCCCTTGTCGGTTTCGGCGATCAGCGGCGACACATTGAAGAACGCTACGGTCACCAACGTCGAACGGCTCGAGCAGCTTGTCCCCGGGGTGCGCTTCGGCCGCTCGGGCGCGGCGCTGCGGCCAGCTATCCGCGGCACCTACACGGAAAATGTCGCGGTCAATGGCGACCCGCGTATCGGCATTTACATTGATGAGGTCTACCAGTCGCGCACCCAGCAAATCCCGCCCCTCGTCGATCTCGACCGGGTCGAAGTCCAAAAGGGCCCGCAAGGGACGCTGTATGGCCGCAACAGCTTTGGCGGAAATATCACCTTCAATTCAGCATTGCCGAAAGACGTCTGGTCGGCCGGGGTCGACGGTCTTTACAGCAATTACAATCACTACCGGCTCGAAGGCTTTGTCAATGCACCCCTCACTGACGGCATCGCCCTCCGCGTCGCCGGCCTTTATGAAAAGTCCGACGGCTACATCAAGAACATCAATCCGAACGGCAACGACGCGGGCGACGAGGACCAGTACTTCATCCGGGGCACGCTTCGCATCGCGCCCAAATCGCTGGACGACCACCTCGAAATCCTGCTGCGCGGATCGTACCTGCATCAGGGTGGCAACGGCCTGTATGGCTTCGGCTATAAGGAAGTTGGCGTCCTCGTCGATCCGGCGCTGATCACCCCGCCAGGCGGCTCGCTGACGCGCAACGGCGTCACCTACACATTCCCGAACGGCTTCAATGGCCAAAGCTGGACCGGGCAGGGCGTGCTGCTCGATTCGCGCTACCGCGACGGCATTCCCGACGTGAACGGTGCCGACATCGGCATCCCGGTGCTCGCCGATCCGTACAAGATTAACTTCGCCGGCGACACCCTGCGCCGCGCCAAGACGCAAGCCTATAGCGGCCAGATTAACTACGACGCTGGCCCCATCAGGCTGCGCTCAATCACCAGCTACACCGACTTCAATCATGTCACGACCGGCAACAGCCTGACCCCGGTGCTGCTCAATTATTCCTACATCAAGACCAAGTCCAAGACGTTCACCCAAGAAGTTCAGCTACTATCGAACGATAGGGACAGCCCGTTCCAGTACATCATTGGTGCCTATTATTATCACGACGACGTCACTGAACAGAACGTCACCAACGTCAACCGCTCATACATCACCGCTAATGCACCTGTTGGCCAGCAATATTACAGCTTTGGTCTGAACTTCATGCCGACGCCCGCACAGGGCTTCAATCAGACGTTCAGCTATGACAGCTTCAGCGCCTACCAGCAGAAAATCAAATCGATCGCCGGCTATGGTCAGCTATCGTACACCTTTTTCGATAAGTTGACCGCGACCGGCGGCGTGCGCTGGACCAGCGACCACAAGACCCAACTCGCCAGCCGCTTCAACACCGTGGCGACCGGTGCCGCCGTGGGATCGTCCTACTACGCCCACTCGATCGACGATCCTGTGACCTATCAGTGCGGCGGGCTGATCGCCGCCAACGCTGCGTCGAACGCCAATGCGACCTCGATCGCCAACGCCTACAGCTTCGTCTGCAACAGGCTGACGCAGAACTTTGTCACGTGGCGCGCCGCGGTGGACTATAAGTTCGACCGCAATCATATGATCTACGCCAGCGCCTCGACCGGGACTCACTCGGGCGGCTTCAACACTGGTATAGTCAACCTAGCCGGGGTCAATACGCTGATCGCCTATGAACCCGAAAAGGTCACCGCCTACGAAATCGGCAGCAAGAACACGCTGATGGACGGCACGTTGACGCTTAACTTTGCGGCGTTCCTCAATAACTATCGCAATCTGCAGGCGCAGACCTCGATCCCGAATCCCGCCAATCCCGCCGCCGTGCTGGCGCTGGTCCAGAACATCGGCAAGGACCGTGCCTATGGCGTCGACGCCGAAACGATCATCCGGCCCGACAACCACCTAACCATCAACCTCGCCTTTAACTACCTCCACGCGCGCGAGATCGATTATGCGGTAAACACCTTCAACTTCGGCGGCATCGCGGCGTTCTGCAATGTCACGCCAAGCTGCAACCTCGCCACCGGTGAATCTAACACGGTACAGGGCACTCCGTTCCCGAACGCCCGAACCGATCCCAATCGCTTCGTGCCCGTGCTCGACTCCAACGGCAACCCGATCATCTCGGGCGGTGTCCCACAACTCAAATACGTCGTCGCCGGCAAGGGCCGCGACGGAACGGTCTATTCATCGCGCAAGGCGTTCCAGCCTGACTACACCGTGCAGGTGGGCGCGGCCTATCGGATCGATCTCGGCGGGTCGGGGTCATTGACGCCTGAAGTGCAGAGTTATTTCAGTTCGAGCTATATCCTCACCGACCTGACGCCGAACTTCGGAAACCAGCCGGCGTTCACCCGCACCGATCTGCGGCTGACCTATCGTACCGCCGACGACCGCTTCCGTATCCAGGCGTTCGTCAACAATGTTGAGCAGACGGCGGTCATCACGCGCGCGGTTTATTCGGGTAACCGGACGCTACTGGCGAGTTATGCCATCCCGCGCACATACGGCGTAAGTGCGGGCTTCCGCTTCTGATGACCCGGGGCAGCGACGCGCAATCGAGCGGCTCGCTGCCTGCCCGCGCGGCTGCTGGCGGGGCAAGTGTGCGCGTCGCGGTGACCGCGGATGTCGATGCGGTGCTGCGCCTGGCCGAAGCGGCGGGTGCCGGGTTGACCAGCCTGCCGAACGACCGCGACGCCATCATGCAAAGGTTGGGTGCCAGCGTCGCCGCGGTCGGAAGCGCCGAGGCCCGCGAAAGCGGCGCGGCAATCATGCTCGTCGCCGAGCTTGACGGCGCACTCGTCGCCACCGGCATGATCTTTGCCCGGGTCGGCGCGGAATGGCCGTTCTACAGCTATCGGCTCACCCGGCAGGCGGCGCTGTCACGCACCCTGGGGCGCAGCAAGGCGCAATGGCTGCTCAACCTTGCTAATGATTTCGACGGCGAGACCGAAGTCGGCGGGCTGTTCGTCGATCCGTCTTGCCGCGGCCTGGCGATTGGACGGTTGATGGCGCAGGCGCGCTACCTGTTTATCGGCCGGCATCGCAGCTGGTTTGGCAAGCGAGTGATCGCCGAGCTGCGCGGCTATCAGGACGAGGTTGGACAGTCGCCGGTGTGGGAGGCGATCGGCCGCCACTTCTACGACATGGAATTTCACGATGCCGACCGCACCGGCGCGCTCCACGGCAATCAGTTCATCGCCGATTTCGGGCCTAGATACCCGCTCTATGTCTCGCTGCTATCGGCGGAGGCACGCGCGGCGCTCGGCCAGCCGCACCGCGACGGGCGTCCGGCGCGCGACATGCTGCTGGCCGAAGGCTTCCGAGACGAAGGCTATGTCGACATCTTTGATGGCGGCCCGACGCTCGTCGCCGACATCGACGCGCTGAATAGCTTGCGCCTCTCGAAGCGGCTGCCGGTCGCAACGATCGGAGACGCTACTGGTACACCGATGCTTGCAGCCTGCGGCGAGGCAGCAGCGTTCCGCGCGGCGGTCGGGGCGTTAGCCGAGACGCCCGAAGGCTGGCAGGTCGACAGGGAGCTTGCCGACCGGCTTGGCCTTGCGCTTGGAGCCAACCTGGTCGCCGTGCCGCTCTAAGCGGCCTCCGCCGCAATTACCGGCTCGCATCGACCCGTCGTCGACGGCTTGAGCGGACAGAAGCCTTGACTAAGGCTGATAGTTAGACCCAGTTGCGCTGGGCTTGAGTCGTCACCCCCGCGCAGGCGGCGGCTGATCTCCGGGCGCTCCGGAGCAGGGCAGCTGTGGTGATCTCTGGAATCTGTGTGCTACCGGATCTATAGTAGCACGCCTTTATCGGCCCCGCTTCCCAGAACCTTCGTCGAAGGGCCCCATAGTTATAAGCCCTTCAATGCAAAGCTCAGGGTGTGCGAGTCATAGAACTGCAATCCAGCTCTTTGACTCGATCCCGGTCGTCCGCTGCGCCGCCAGCGCCGCCCTGGTCGCGGCATGGCTGGCGGAGGATAGCCGCAGCTGGGCGGTCACCAGCGCCGCGACGAGTCCCGGCAGCGTCGATACGACGAACGCCAGCGCCAGTCCGGCAAGTATATGTTCGGGTACATGCCCCGGCTTGGCGTTTGCCGGAAACGCGATGACCGCCAGCGTCCAGCCCGCGAGCGCCGAGCCGATCGCCTGGTCGATCCGCGCAAAGAAGGTCTGCGTCGAAAAGAACACGCCTTCCTGCCGGACACCGAAACGCACCTCGTTTTCGTCGGTGATGTCGCCCAGCGCTGAATAGATTGTCGTGGTGATCAGCGAATACGGGAAATGCTGGAGCACGGCGAACGCAATCAGGATGATGAGGATGTACGGGGTCGCCGCCGACAACAGTCCGAAATAGCCCAGCGCCAGCGGTAGCGCCGGGCCGATGCAGTACAGTGCGGTGGCGACGGTAACGGTCAGCCGCTTGTCGAAGCGTCGGTGCAGCTTGGCGACGAAGGCCGAGCCGAAGGTGTAGCTGATGAAGCTGCCGGCGGCGAACCACAGGATCTTACTGTTGTCGAGCTGCCAATAGTACGTAGCGGTGTAGATCCACAGACCGCCGCGAACGCCCTGCATCAGCGACAGGAACAGCATCGACCCCAGGATCACGACATAGTTGCGGTTCGACAGCGCCTGACGCACGTCGCCGGTAAAGGCGAGGAGCGAGAACCCTTTGGTCTCCGCCGCAGGCTTGGGCAGCCAGCCTATCCGCCGCCGCGTGAACCAGGTGGAGGTAAACAGGATTGTCACCACTAACAGCGCGATCGTCGTCGAGAAGCCAAGATAGCGTGACGGATCGAGCGCGCCGTTCGGGAAGTCCGGGGTCGCCGCGAAAAACAGTCCGAACGTCGCCAGCCAGCAGGCGGTATCGCCTGCCCACAGGAAGAAAGTATTGTAGCTCATGACGTTGGTGCGTTCGATATAGTCGGCCGATAGCTCGCCGCCGAATGCCAAGTGCGGCGTGTGGAACAGCGTCAGTGCCTGTTGCAGGACGATATTGAGTGCACACAGCCAAGCCAGCTGGCCCCAGTCGCTAAGCCCGGCGGGCGGGTTGAACAATCCCCAGAACGATAGCGCTACCGGCAGGATCGCGGCGAACATGAACGGGTGGCGGCGTCCCAGTCGCGAGCGTGTGCGGTCGGACCAACTGCCGACGATCGGATCGGCAAGCGCATTGACCGCCAGCCCGGCGGCGATGGCGAGGCCGACGCTCGCCGCCGGAAGCCCGCGCACCTGATTGTAGAACAGCAGCAGGAATTGGGTCACCGACGAGATCACCACCGCTTCGGCCATACTCCCGACGCCGTAAGCTAGCTTCAATGGCCTGGTCAGCGGCGGCGGTGCGGTCATGTCCGAAGCGCCGCGCCGCGCCGGGCGACCGTTTCGGGGAGGAGGCCCCAGACCACAGCGCCCAGCACATACAGCAGTGATGCTGTCGCCATCGCCGCGGTCAATCCGAACTCAGCGCTCGCATAGGCGGCAAACAGCGGCGCGCCGAACGCCAGCACATGCCCCGCGTGGAACAACGAGGCACCGTGCGGCCGCAGGCGCGGCGGAAACATCTCGGCGAACCAAGCACCCCAGGCGGCGGTGCAAGAAAGGCCGAAGCCATAGACGAACCCGGCGACCCGCTGTCCGGTGAGGCCCAAGTCGCCATACAGGAATATCAGGATCGCCACCGCCGCTACAACATAGCCGATAAGCGTCGATCTGCGCCCAAAACGGTCCGACGCCACTGCCCAGACAAAGTTGCCGATTAGCGATCCTGTGCTGATCAGCGCCACCGTCGCGCCCATGGCCGCCGCCGGCATAGTCTGCACCTGTTTCAGGTAAACCGTCACGAATCCGAGAAACAGCTGATAGGCGTTGAAGTCGATTCCCGACAGCAAAACGCAGCCGAGCGTCAGCCACCGCCACGGCGGTGCGAACATCTCGCGCCACTTGCCGGGCGAATCGCTGTTGCTGTCGTCGCCGTCGTGCCCCTGGAAACGCCGACCGTCCGGGATCAGAATGTACAGAAGCGGGGCCAGCAACAGCGGTGCTGCGCCCAGCCACAGCAGCCAGCGCCAGTGCGCGTCGCCAAGCGCACCGCCGAGCACGCCAAGTAGTATATTCGAGCTCGGGAACAGCGCGGAGTTGAGGGCGATCAGCTTGCCGCGGACTTGTGGCGGAAACAGCGCAACGACGATCCCGGTCGCGACGACGTAAAAGCCCGCCAGCGTCGTCGTGACCAGAAAGCGTGCTCCCAGCCACGCCGGATAGCCGTGCGCCAGCGCCTGCGCCGCCGCGCTCAATCCCATCGCCAGCGCGATCAGCGCCGCCGACCGCCGCCGTCCGGCGCGCGCTACGGCCCCCGCCCATATGACCGCGCCGAGGGTGACGCCGACGTTCTGCAGCGTCGAGATCGCTGCCGTCTGGCCGAGGCTGAAACCTAAGTCGGTGATCAGGTCCGGCCGGACATAGTCGAAGACATTGAAATTGTAACAATAGAAAAAATAACCGAGCAGCACCGCCCCATAGGCTGCGATGCGCAGCCGCAGCGGCAGGTCGCGGGCATGGATCACACGCCCGTCACGGGGACGAGCGCGCGATAGGCGTTGGCGAGCACGGCGACCTCGTCGAATATGGTCCACTCCTCAACGATGCGGCCGCTGGCGTCGAAGCGGCAATGCGTCATGCCCGGCACCGCGATCGGCAGCCCGGCTGGGACGTCGCCGAACCATCCGCCTGGGCGGCTGGTTCCCGCCAGTTCCCACCGGACTGCGGCGATGGTTCCATCGACCTCATCCGACCAACTGACGTGGCCGACCGTCATGCTTGCGTCGGGCATCGACGCGAGCAACGACAGGTGTAGCGCGCGCAATGCCCTGATCCCTTGCGCGACCCGCGCCCCGGAGGTGTGGACGCGGACATCCGGAGCGTAATGGTCTGCCAACATGTCGAAGCGCCGGCGGTTCCAGACATCGTGGAACAGGTGGCGCAGATGCAGATTGAGGGTGTTGCGCGGGCTGGCGAGCGGCACCGGCGGAGTTTGCCCATCGAGCCGCGCCGGTGCGGCGCGCACATAGCGTTCGCGAGTCGGCAGCGCCGCCAGCGTCTGCGCAGCCTCGTGTAGGTCGAGTCCCAGTTGCGCGACCAGCGCACCATTGTCACGCGCCAGCCATTCGGTGTGGATGCGTCCGTCGCGCGATATGCAGTCGGCGCAGAAACGGATCGTAGCGGTGCATCCTGTTGCCGGCCCATAGGCACTTGCCCCGACATTGACGCCGGTGCCGAAGCCCAGGTGGCTGGTGTAGAAATCCCCATTGCCAAGGTCGCTCCAAGCGACGTTGAGGAAGTGGTTGTCGAGGTCGGGGAAGGCGACCATTGAGGCGATCGTGCCAGCAACCACCGCCTCGACACCTCGTCCGACATCTACTGCCGTGTAAACGACGCAGTTGGGATCGTAAGTGTCGTAGATCAGACCAACCGCGCCATCGATCCAAATCGCCCGCGTGATACGCACGATGTAATCGACGATGTCGCGATATTCGGTTGGAAAGCCCGGTAATGCCTGATGCGGGCCCATCGCAGCCAGCATGCCGGGTTCGGTTTGATGGCGGACCCGCGTCACCCCCGGCCGGATAGGCAGGATAAAAGGTCCGACGCAATTGCTTCCGCTGTCGTCAGCCATTGTATTCCTCGCATTTCGTTGATTCCACCGCTAAGGCGCGTCGGTGGCCAGCAGCAACCGACCCGTCACATCCTATGATGTCGCGCGCCTCGCCGGGGTGTCGCAATCTGCCGTGTCGCGATGCTATTCGCCGAGTGGCAACGCCAGCGGCGCCATGCGCCAGCGTGTCGCCGCCGCCGCCGAGCGCCTCGGCTGGCAACCGCGCACGCTGCTGCCGCTGGCCACCGCAGGTCGCTCGAGCCTTGTCGCGGTGATCGTTTCCGAACTGACGAGCGCCGCTTATCCCGAACTGTTGTTTGCCCTGAGCAGGGCGTTCGCCGATCGCGGTATGAATGTTGTCCTGGTCAGTGTCGACGACGATGCACCACCTCTGGTCTTTCTCGAACCGCTCGCTGCGCATGGCGTCGATGGTGTCGTCGTCGCGACTAACCTCAGCGCCGCGGCGATCGGCGCGATCCGTCAGCGGGGCCTGCCGCTGCTGCTCTACAATCGCCTGCTGCCGCGACTTCGCCTGCCGGCGGTCAGCTGCGATCATGCGGCGTGCGGGCGGCTGCTCGCCGAACACCTGCTCGAGCTTGGCCACCGCGACTTCGGCATCATCGGCGCGGCCAATTCGATGGTCGGCGACGACCGCGTCGCGGGCATGTTGGCCGCGCTTGCCGAAGCCCGGATCGCACCACGGCAGCGCGCTGATGGCGATTTCAGCTATGGCAGCGGCGTCGCGGCCTGTGCCGCATTGTGCACCGGCGCGCTGCCCACCGCGATCATGTGCGCCAACGACGCGATGGCGGCGGGTGCGGTCGACTGGCTGCGGCTGAAGGCGAGCTGCGCCGTACCCGGCGATCTCTCGGTTGGCGGCATCGACGGTGCCGACATCGCCGGCTGGCTGGCCTACGACCTGACGACTGTGCGCCAGCCCGCCGAACTGCTGGGAACCGCGGCTGCCGAACTGATGCTGGCGCGAATTCAGGGTGACTCGCGTTTCCACGAAACCCGGCTCTTCGCGGGCTCGCTCGTCGTTGGGGCGTCTACCGCTGCGCCGCCGGAACGCTAAACCGCGCACAACGATTTGAGCAACGGCCTGCATCTTGATGCAGACCGAACGCCAAGCAGCGACCGCAGGATCAGTCGTCGTACGTGTCGATAAAGCTGGGCACTCTCGCTCCGTCATTATTCGACTGTTGCATTCGCATGCAGTTCATGCAAGTTTTAGATGGTAGCAACCGAAACGGCCGAACCGTGGCGTCGCAAAGAAGGGACAAGGCTTATGACCGTTCACCGCGCCCCGCGTCACGTAATTGCTGCACTGCTCGGATCGACGACACTGCTCGCTCCTAGTGCGGCAGTAGCGCAGACCGCCGCGGCGACGCGGTCCGCTGCTGCGTCCGATGACAGCGAAATCATCGTCACCGCGCAGAAGCGCGAACAGACGCTGCAGGCCGTGCCGATCAGCATCCAAGCGTTGGCAACCAAAAAGCTCGATCAACTGCAGATCAAGCGCTTCGAAGATTTCGTCCGCTACTTGCCGAGCGTCGGCTATACGACCGGCACCGTCGGTACGCCGGGCAACACGTCGGTATCGTTCCGGGGTATTTCGACCGACGGCGGGCTCAATCCGTCAGGCACGCTGCCGACGGTCGGCATTTATCTCGACGAACAGCCGGTCACGTCCATTAGCGGCTCGGTCGATATCCATATATACGACATCGCACGCATCGAGGCGCTCGCCGGTCCGCAGGGCACGCTTTACGGTGCGTCGAGCGAAGCAGGCACCATCCGCATCATTAGCAACAAGCCCGATCCGTCGAAGTTCAGCGCCAGCTACGACCTCGAGCTCAACAAGATCCTCTCGCACGGCTTTGGCGGTAAGGCCGACGCTTTTGTCAACGTCCCGCTGTCGGACCGTGTCGCGCTGCGCGTCGTCGGCTGGTACGATCATACGGGCGGCTTTATCGACAATGTTTTCCGGGCGCGCACCTTCCCTACTTCGGGGATCGTCCAGAGAAACACAGCGACCGTCGGCAACGATCTCAATACCGTCGATACCTACGGTGCGCGGGCGCAGTTGGGCATCGATCTCGACGAAAGCTGGACGGTGACGCCATCGGTCATGGCCCAGGAATCAAGCTGGAACGGCAGCTTCATGTCCGACGACACCAAGGTCGGGGAACTGAAAACCGCGCACTACTTCCCCGAGTTCGGCAAGGACCGCTGGTATCAGGCGGGCGGTACGATCACTGGCAAGGTTGCCGATTTCGAGCTGACCTACGCGGGTTACTACATGGACCGCACGCGCACCGACCAGAACGATTATGCCGACTATGGCTATTTCTACGATCTCGTCGCCGGGTCGGGGTCGGGTGTCGTCGACAATGCCGGGAAGCTGATCGATCCTTCGCAAGTCAATACCAACCGCAGCCGCCTGACTAAGCTGAGCCAGGAACTCCGCGTCGCATCGCCAAAAGATAAGCCGGTACGCGGCATCGTCGGGTTATTCTATCAGCGGCAGACGCTGCGCGAGGAAAACGACTATATCACGCCGGGCTTCGCGACCAATCTCTCGGTCCCTGGACGGCCGGGCCAAGTCTGGCTGACGCTCGAAAACCGCATCGATCGCGACTATGCCGCGTTCGGTCAGGTCGACGCCGACGTGACCAGCAAGCTGACCGTCACCGGCGGTCTGCGCGCCTATCGTTACGAGAACAGCCTCGTCGGCTTCTACGGCGTCAACACGACCTTCTTCGGAACGGGGGTACGTCAGTGCCTCGGCCGGGCGGCGGGGGGCGGGCCCTACGGCGTCGGCGCGGCGGTGGTGCCGGGCACACCGTGCACCAACCTTGGCGTGCTGAACAGCGATGGCAGTATATCGCCCAAAATATCAAAGGGCAGCGGCGTAACTTGGCGCGCCAACGCGACGTACAAATTTGACGATGACCACCTTGTCTGGGCGACCGCCTCGACCGGCTTCCGTCCGGGAGGCATCAATCGCGCCGGTACCGCCGAACCGTTCGATGCCGACAAGCTGACCAATTACGAGATTGGCACCAAGAATAGCTTCCTCGACCGCGCACTGTCCCTTAACGCGACACTGTTCTGGGAAGTCTGGAGCGGGGTCCAGGTGACTTACCAGCCGCCCGGCGGCAGCGGCGTCTCGCTGATCGCCAACGCGGGCGGGGCGCGGTCGCGGGGCATTGAGGGCGATTTCAGCTGGCGTCCGGCACCCGGGCTGAGCTTCAGCGGCTCCGTAGCCTATGTCGATGCCAAGCTGACGACGCCGCTGTTTACGGGGTCGATCACCCCAACCGCTCCATCGGGCGCGCGGCTGCCGCTGACGCCGCAGTTCAAGGGCAATCTCGTGGCGCGCTACGAATTGCCGATCGGCGAATATGGCGGTTACGCCCAGCTCGCCTATGCCTATATCGGCGAGCGCAATTCGGTGCTGTCGACCAGCGATCTCGCGAAGACCGGAAAGCTGCCGTCCTATGGTACGCTCGATGCGACGTTCGGGCTGACGCGTGGCAATCTGCGCTTTGAAGTCTATGCCCGAAACCTGACCGATTCGCGCGGCGAGCAGTCGCGCGCGGCGCGCTGCAATATCAACTATTGCGGCCCATCGTCGAAGGACCCTATCGGCGAGGTCTACCGCATCTATATCCAGCCGCGGACGGTCGGAATTCGCTTCGGGCAGAAGTTCTAGTCGCGCCAGTCGTGCAGCGTGTCGCCGAGTGCCGCTTCGAGCGGACCAAGCCACAGCGCGTAGTGCCGCCACTGATCAACGGCGTCGGCGCTGATCGGCTGGCGGACCTGCTCCGAACTCGCGGTGCGGACTGCGCGATCTGTCGCGTGCGGCGTCAGGCAGGCGGCTTCGAACGGCAGGCCGCAGTGATCGAGCAGCGCGCGGATCGCCGGCTCGGGGTCAGCGACGAGGTCTTCATGGATGACGCGGTACACCTGCTTGGGAAGCACCGAGTCGTAGTGCGCCATCAGCGCCACATAGTCGCGGTAATAAAGGCCGAGATCGTCGAGGTCATAGGTGAACCCCTGGCCGCGCGAGAACTGCTGTTTGAACGCCGAAAATCCCGTGGCCATCGGGTGCCGCCGCGCATCGATGATAATGGCGTTGGGCAGGATGAGGTGGATAAGCCCGAGGTGAGCGAAGTTGTTGGGCATCTTGTCGACAAAACGTGGCCGCCCAGTTTTGCGCTGGACGCGGGTACCGTCAAGGTAGCGCTGGCCGAGAGCATGGCGGTCGTCCGGCGTCAGCGCCAGCAGCTTCGGCAGATAACCTTGACCGCTGTCGTCCTTGCCGCGCCCGGCAAGGTCGTGCGCAATGGTGCCGATATCAGGCAGCTCCATCGTCCCTTCGACCGCGCTGTGGCTGGCGAGTATCTGTTCGACCAGCGTCGATCCCGAGCGCGGCAGTCCGACCACGAAGATCGGGTCAGCGGCCTCATGTCCCCCGGGCCGCGCGGCAAAGACTTCGGCAGTCATCAGGACCCGCGACCGCTCGACATGCGCCGTGGCCACCGCCGCATCATAAGGCCGCTCGGCGCGCCGCAGCCGGTTACCCTCGGCGTAGTGCGCGAACGACGCGGCATAGTCGCCGGCATCCTCGAGCGCCTTGCCGAGCGCGAATTCGAGGTGGTAGCGGTCAGGGGCATTACCGGTTCGCGGCAGGGCGGCGCGCATCGCGGCGATGTCATCCAGCGTGAACCGCACCGTCTTCAGGTTGGCAAGGCTCCACCATCCATCGCCGAGCGTATCGGCCAGCCCTACCGCCCGCCGGTACGACGCCACCGCCCCCGCTTGATCGCCAACAGTCTTTTGTACATGGCCAAGGTTGACCCACAGCCGCGCCTGGTGGGGGTAGCGCTCAAGCGCGCGTTTATACAGCGCGACAGCCTCGTCATAGCCGCCGGTTCTGACCAGCACCGCCGCCTTCGCCATCCAGTGGCCAGCGTTATCGGGATCGCCGGCAATCAAGCGGCATGCCTCGGCCAGCGCCGCGTCGAACTTGCTTTGGCGATGCAGGACGGTGACATAATTCGCCCGCGCGGCGTCGAAACACGGCACAAGGTCGAGCGCGCGACGCAGCAGCGCCTCGGCGTCGCGGTAGCGCCCCAGCCGCCCTGCCAGTTCGGCCATCATGCGGATGGCGGGGACATCGGTCGGCCGTTCGCGCAATCGGCTGCGCAGCAGCCGCTCAGCGGCATCGAGCCTGCCGCCCTGCAACGCGCGTTCGGCATCGATCAGCACCGGATCGGCGAGCGCCGCGTTGAGCATATCCTTAAGGCCAGTCATCGTCCGCCCTCATACACCAGCACGAAAGCCACGCCATGACCAACTTCCAAGCTGAGAAGGACCTCGTCCGTCGCTATCACGCCGACCTCGCCCGCGCCGATCCGAACAATGTCGGCGACGCGCTGGCGCGCTACACCAGCCCCGATTGGCATTGGCGCGGCATGCACCCTTTCCACGAACAACGCGGCGCGGCAGCGGTCGCTGACGTGTTCTGGCAGCCGTTGTTGACGGCGATGACCCGGCTGCAGCGCCGTCCTGACATCTTCATGGCCGGGCTGAATCAAATAGACGGCTTCCAAGGTCGCTGGGTTGTCCAGATGGGTCATCTAATGGGGCTCTTCGACAAACCGCTCCTCGGAATCCAGCCGACCGGTCGCATCGCGATGCTGCGCTTCGTCGAGTTCAACTGCGTCGAAGATGGACGAATCACCGAAACCGCGATGTTCTGCGACCTGCTCCATTTGATGATGCAGGCCGGACAATGGCCGCTGCCTCCGCAGACCGGTGCACACCTCATCCAACCGGGACCGATGACCCATGAAGGGCTAATGTACAGCGTGCAGGACCCGGTACAGGGCAAGGCCACGCTTGCGGCGATCAACACCATGCTCAACAACCCTTGGGCGAGTGTCGACAATGTTGACGAAGCGACCCGACTGGCGCGAGTATGGCACAACGACATGATCTGGTGGGGACCTGCCGGTATCGGCGCGACTTACACCATCCCGCGCTACATCAAGCAGCACTGCGAGCCGTTCGATGAAGCGCTCCACACCGGGTATCGGTTCAATGGCCATCTGTGCCGGATGGCCGAGGGCCATTTCGGCGGCTTCTTCGGCTGGGCCAACCTGACCCTGCAGAATGCCGGCGGCTATCTCGGGATGACAGCGGGGCCGGGGCCCGCCGACATGCGCGTCGTCGACCTCTACCACGAGCAAGACGGCAAGCTCGCCGAAAACTGGATTTTCATCGACATCCTGCACTATCTCAACATGCAAGGTCTCGACGTGCTTGGCCGGATGGCGTCCATCCAGCCGCAAGTCCAAAGCGCCTAGGGAATAGCTAAATACCCTATCCAGTTTTCCGGGATCACCTCAACCCGCCAGCAGCTTCGGATCATATGCTTTCCGGTTAAAAGACAAAGCTACTGCGGCAAGTTGGACCCATGCTGTCGCGAGGCTCGATGCATGAAGGCCGGTCCGGTGCCGAACCAGAGAGTAGCGTACCTCTTTTCGCCTGTTTTTGGAGGCTGAAATTCATGTCAGCTCGACGCTTTCCGGTGTGAAATGCAGCCGCGCCGTGAGAAGTGCGCGGAACGCGTTGTAACCCCCGGTTCCAGGCACAAACGCGTGGAAGAAAAGTTGCGGTTCGCCATTGAGACCCGGCGCTATTGAAGCATGCCCGGGAGCCCACCATTCGCGAGTTGTTTTCAGCAAGGGTTCGGGCTGCTTCACATAGGGTCCAAGCGGATGATCGGCGACAGCGACCCCAATTCCATAGGCCGGCGTGCCGAAATCATTTCCAGCATAGAACAGCCAATATCGGCCTTGCTGGCGGGTTACCCACGGACCTTCTATCAGATGGCCCTCCCAATCGAGATCGTTGGCGAGTACAAGCTGGTCCTGGCCGATCAATTCGCCATTACCCGACAAACGCTGGGCGTGGATCGGCGTTGTCATCGCATCGGCGATCATGGCGGCCTCGGGCTCAGCGGCGAGCACCGCCTTGGCGTGATTCCAATTGTCGAGCACCGCCTCGATTAGCGGGCCCATCAGGAAGAACCGCTCCATCGGACGCCGGGTGTTGGCCCAGGGCTGGATCGCCGCAGCCCAGGCGGCGGTGCGGCGGTCGGCTTCGCTGCTGAATAGACGCGCGATCAGTTCGGGCTTGCGGCGCAGCAGCCCGGCAAGCGGGCGCGGCCAGATGCCGTTGGTATCGCGCTTCCAGAACAGATAACGGTCGCCGTTCGCATCGATGAAGATGTGTGAGTCGATGACACCGCCGCTGAGGACCGGCTTTCCGGGTTCTTCGGCCAGGTCGGTGGTGTTGACGGCATGGCCGCTGAGCAGGGGATGCCCGAGGTCGCGCCACGGCCCGGTCGGATGCGGTGCTTTGGCAAGGCCGATGGCCAGCGCGTTCGATTGCTGACGCGCCGTGTAGACCAGCCAGTATTCATCGCCGATGCGCGCCATTTCGGGTGCCCAGAAATCGCCGACAGTGCGCCCCTGTGCCGTCCAAGCGGGGGCTGTGCCTTCGGGAAAGGCGAAGCCTTCGTGGGTCCAGTGCAGCAGATCCTCGGAGCGCAGTATTGGGAAAGCGTCGGGCGCATCGTTCGAGGTGGCGGTGAGGAAATAGCCTTCATCGGTCTTGAGAACCGCCGGGTCGCCGTAGCCCGCCGTCGTCTGCGCGCTAAGGTTATCGACGATCAACGGCCGCCAATCGGGTGCCGGGCCGTCGGGCAGAACCGGTGCGGTGCAGCCGTGGGGCTTTCGCGTGCCGTAGTCGGCAGCGAGCTGGTCGAAAAACGCCAGGTAATCGGCGTGTTCACCTCTGGCGATCCGATAGGTTCGCGATTCGCCGCCTCGTGTCGCGGTCAACATGGTCGCTGCGCCCTCGGCCGTCGCCTCGACGGTAAAGGCTTCGGTGGTGATCATCCGTGTCCCTCAAGAAGAATTGCATGGCCTGTAGAAAGATTCTAGCTTAATTGTCATATAAATCTGAACCGGGGATGGCCAGAGCGAACGTGTACGAACCGGCAGATATAATGCGCGGCCTCTATGGCGATGGCATCATCGCCTTGCGGCAGGCGTTCAGTGTCGAACTTGCCGACAGCCTGCGCGACGATATCGAGACGCTATTCGCCGAAGCTCGGGCGGTTCCCGGCGGTGCGCTGCCGCGCGGTCCGCAGCGCTGGTATGTCGAGGTCCAGCCCGAACGCCTGCGCGCTTTCGTCGAGATCACCACGCACCCGTGGTTCGTCGCGGTCTGCGAAGCGGTGCTTGGTCCGGATTACCGGATCGTTGAGGCCGGTTTTGACATTCCGTTTCCAGGAGCGGCCGACCAGCCCTGGCACCGCGACTTCGCTGCACCCGAGGCGACCAGCCAGGGCCGCCGGCTGAACTCGCTGGCGTTCAACCTGACGACGGTCGACACCATTCCGGTAATGGGGCCTTTCGAAATCGCGCCTGGGACGCAGTGGGACAGTTTCGACGGCTGCGCCAAGGGCATGTTCCCGCCGCGTGAACTATGGCCGCGGTACGTCGCTCGCGCCCGCGCGACGCTGCCGCAGCGCGGCGACATATCGGCGCGGTCGGCGCTGACCATCCACCGCGGCACCGCCAACCGTTCGGAAGTGTCGAGACCGGTGCTGGTAATCGGCGTCGACGCGCCCGATGCGACCAATGCCGCGCACCACGACCTGCAGACGACGCTCGCCTACCTTGACGGCCTGTCGCCGCGCGTCCGCGATCATCTGACGTACCGTTTGGCCGAACAGCTGGAGCCCGTGATCCAGCATCATGTCATCGGCGGGCTGGTCGAACCCGCGTACGGAACCCCCCGGCACCGGCGGACCCGCCAGTGCCGCCCGAAAGAAGGCCGCGATTGACCAGTCTCATCCTCGACAGCGTCCGCAAGTCCTATGGCGACACGCTGGTGCTCGACGGCGTCTCGCTGACAATGCAGCCGAGCGAATTCGTGGCGTTCCTCGGGCCGTCGGGAAGCGGCAAGTCGACGCTGCTGCGGATCATCGCCGGGCTGGAGAGCCTCGATTCGGGTGAGGTTCACCTTGACGGGCGGCGGATCGACGCGCTTCCGCCGGGGGCACGCGACGTGGCGATGGTCTTCCAACACTACGCGCTGTACCCGCACATGACGGTGCGCGAGAACATGGCGTTCGGGCTGCGCAACGCGCGGGTGCCCGCCGCTGACATCGGCACGCGCATTGCACAGGCGGCGAAGGTCCTCGAGATCGATTCCTGGCTCGACCGGAAGCCGGGTCAACTGTCGGGCGGCCAGCGCCAGCGCGTCGCCATCGGGCGCGCCATCGTCAAGCAACCGGCGCTTTTCCTGCTCGACGAGCCGTTATCGAACCTCGACGCGGCGCTGCGCAACCGGACCCGCGTCGAGATCGCCCATCTGCGCGAGCGCGTGGCGGCCGCGATCATCATGGTGACGCATGACCAGGCCGAGGCGATGACGCTCGCCGACCGGATCATGGTGATGAACGATTGCCGTATCCAGCAGGTCGGCACGCCGCTGGAGATCTACGCGCGGCCCGCCAACGCCTTTGTCGCGCGGTTCGTCGGGTCGCCGGCGATGACGCTGGCACCGGCTACGCTAGCGACTTCGACGCTCGCAGCGGGCGACGGCGGTTTCGCGCAACTGCGGCTGAGTGATGGCACTGCGGTTGCGACGCGCGTGCCGCTCGCCGGACTGCCCGGCGGCGTGGCGGTCCAACTCGGCCTGCGCCCGGAGCAGCTGACGGTGACCGCCCCCGGCACTGGGAGCACCGACGCACAGGCAATCCTCGTCGAGCGGCTCGGCGACCGCAGCTTCATCTACGCGCGACTGGCCGATGGCGAGGCGATCATCGCGCAGGACAACGGCGCCACCAGCGTCCGCATCGGCGACACGATCGGGTTGCGGATCGACGCTGCCACGGCGGCAATCTTCACCGCCGATGGCACCGCGTGGCACGCCGCATGACCGGCGGCGGCACTGCGAACCGCTGGGGCTATGCCTTCATCGGGCCGTTCCTGGCCTTCTACATCGTGCTGCTCATCGTGCCCTTGGTGATGGGCATCGCCGTCAGCTTTGACCGCGCCGACCTGTTCGGCAACCGGCGGTTCGTCGGATTCGACAATTACGCCCGACTGGCGGCGGACCCGGTGTTCCACCAGTCGCTGGGCAATACCTTCATGCTGACGCTGCTGATCGTGCCGGTGCTGACCGCGATTACGCTAGCGCTGGCGCTGGCGCTCAACCGTCAGGCGCGATCGGCGGCGATATTCCGTGGCATCTTCTTTTCCTCGTCGGTGCTGTCGGTGACCATAGTCACGCTGATCTGGCGTTTCGTCCTGACCCCCGACGGCGGCCTTGTCGCTAAGCTGCTGGCGGCGTTCGGGCAGGAGCCGCTGCCGTTCCTCAACCACCCGCAGCTGACCCTCCCGGCCATCGCCATCACGACCATCTGGTGGTGCCTCGGCCTGCCGATGATGCTGTTCCTCGCCGGGCTCCAGCAGATCCCTGGTGAGATCTACGAAGCGGCGGCGCTCGACAACGCCGGGCGCTGGACGACGTTCTGGCGGGTGACACTGCCGTCGCTGCGCAGCACGCTGGTGACGGTTATCATGCTGCAGACGGCGGGGCAGTTGCAGCTGTTCGGGCAGGCGCAGCTGCTGACGGCGGGCGGCCCCGGCGGGGCGTCGCGGCCGGTGGTGCTGTTCATCTACGAAGCCGCGTTTGGACGCTGGGAACTCGGCTATGCGGCGGCGGCGGCGGAGGTGCTGTTCTTGCTGGTGCTGGCGCTGACCGGGCTTCAGTATTGGCTGGTCGGACGCAAAGGCGACGCCCGGTGAACCGCAGCAACCGCTTGTCGCCGCCGGTGCTGATCGGCGTGCTGATCGGCGCGGCGATCATGGTTGCGCCGCTGGTCTGGACGCTGCTGCTGTCGTTCAAGAGCAACACCGAACTGATGCGTGACAGCGCGACGGCGTTTTCGGTGCCGTATACGTTCGATAATTACCGCGCCATCGTCGCCGGGTCGCTCGTGCCGCAGTGGCTGCTCAATAGCACAATCGTTGCGCTCGGCACGACGGCGGGCGTGCTGATCCTGTGCTCGCTGGCGGGCTACGGCTTCGCGCGGTTCGAGTTTCCGTTCCGCCGCACGCTGTTCGCATTCGTCGTCGTCGGGCTGGCGATCCCCGAACAGTCGGTGATCCTGCCGCGCCACCAGCTATTCGCGATGCTCGGGCTGCACAACAGCTTTCCGGGGCTGATCCTGCCGGGGCTGGTCGCGCCGTTCGGAGTGCTGTTCATGACGCAGTATTTCCGCGCGATCCCGCGCGATCTCGACGAGGCGGCGCTGCTTGACGGCGCCTCTCGGCTTAAGCTGTTCTGGAAGGTGCTACTCCCGCTGACTATCCCGGCACAGGCGACGCTCGGCGTGTTCACCTTCCTTGGGGCGTGGAACGATTACTGGTGGCCGCTGATCTCGGCGACGACGAGCAACCGCTATACGCTGACGGTCGGGCTGGCGTCGTCGCAGATGAACTACGCGCAGACCAGCGGGCTGGGGTTCCTGATGGCGCAGGCGGTCTTCGCGTCGGTGCCGATCTTGGTCGTGTACGCCATTTTCCAGAAGCAGATCGTCCGCGCGATGGCCGGGACGGCGGTTCGATGAGCCGTATTTTTTGGGCGCTGCTGATCGCGTTCGGGCTGGCCGGGTGCGGCGCGCGCGACACGCGAACCGAGATCGTCGTTCAACGCATTTTCGGGGAATGCGGGGCGCTGTACGGGCATAGCACCGATGTCGCCGCCGCCGAAAGCGAATGCGGCATCCTGACGACGCTGATCAACAAGTTCGAGGCGGAAAACCCCGATATCCACGTCCGCATCAACGTCGTCGCCTGGCCGGGTTACCCGCAGCTGTCGGCCCAAATCGCGGCGCGCGACCCGCCCGACCTCGTCACCATGCACCAGTCGGTGATTTCGGACTATCAAGGCCTAGGGTTGCTAGAGCCGCTCGATCCGATCCTCGCGCAGGCCGGGATCAAGCCAGACGATTTTACTGCTGCCGGGCGGCGCGGTGTGGTGAGGGCCGGGCATTTCTACGGCATGCCGTGGGACACCATCGGCGGGCTGTTCCACGTCAATACGGGGCTGATGGGCAAGGCCGGGCTGATGCGCGGCGGCACCCCGGTGGTGCCGCGCTCGCCGGAGGAGCTGCTGGCGCAGGCGCGGCAGTTTCGCGCCGCGACGGGCAAGCCATACCTCATTCAGGCGCAGGTCAACGATCCGGCGACCCACGTCCGCAACCTTTATACCTATCTGATGGCGCAGGACGCGGTGATTTTCCCCGATGCCAAGCACGTCGTCATTGATACTCCCAGGGCACACGCGATCATCGACCTGTTCCGCACCATCTATGCCGAGAAACTGACCACGCGGAACCAGGATTTCTCGGCGGCGACGCAAAGCTTCATGAATGGTGAGGGCGGCGTCTTCCCGGTCGGCACGTGGATGATTGGGCCGTACGATGACGAAGCCGGCAAGCCAGGTCGCCCGCTGTACCACAGCTATGCCGTGCTGCCGTATCCGCGGCTGTGGGGCCACGATGCAGCATTCGTCGACGGCCATGCTTGGGTGGTGCCGCGCCACGCCCGCCCGGCGGCCGAAGTCGCGGCGATCGCTCGGTTTCTGGGTTTCCTGTCGAAGCACAACCTCGACTGGACGCGGACCGGGCACCTGCCGGCGTTCCGCGCCGTGCTCGACCTGCCGGCGTTCAAGGCGCTGCCGCACCGCACCGATATCGCCGAGATGGCGGCAACCGGCGCGCAGCTTCCCGGCTATGTCCAGCGTCAGTCGGCGATCCAGGCGACACTCGGCGAGGAACTCGAATCGGCAGTGACCGGTGCCAAGCCGGTCGACCGCGCGCTAGCCGACGCGCAGCAGCGGATCGACGCGCTGCTGGGGCAGATGCTGTAGGGGCAATCCGGCAAGGGGCGATCTCCGGATGGTATGAGTACCGCTACTCGGCCTCCTCGGCGGCGGCGATCAGCGCCAAAACATCGTCGATCAGCACCTTCATGGCGCGGTGCGCGGCTTCGGCGTCGCCGGCTTCGATCCCGGCGAGCACGGCACGATGCTGCGGCAGGCTCGCAGTGCGGCCCTTGAAACGGTTGGTAAAACGGATCGAGGTGCGCAGCGCCGTCGTCACCAGATCCTGGAACTGCACGTAGAACGGGTTCGCCGTGGCCTGAAGGACGGCGATGTGGAAGGCGATGTCGGCCTCCAGCTCATCGTCGTCACCAGCCTCGGCCGCCGCCATCCGGCCATAGCCGAGCGCAATTCCCGCGATCCCGGCCTTGTCCCCGGCGCGCGCCGCCAGCGCTGCGGCGGCGGGCTCGATGGCGACGCGCAGGTCGCTGAATTGCCGGAGCAGCGCGATCTTAAATTTGCGTTCGAGCAGCCAGCGCAGCACGTCGGGGTCGAACAGGTTCCATTGCCCTGACGGCTGCACGGTAGTGCCCTTGCGCGGCCGCGCCGTCAACAGACCCTTGGCGGTCAGCATCTTGACCGCCTCGCGTGTCACCGACCGGCTGACGGCATAGCGCGTAGCGAGCGCCGCCTCAGTCGGAAACGGCATCTGATCATAGTTGCCGACTACAATCGCGCGCCCAAGCAGTTCAAGCAGGCCATAGGTCAGGTTTCGCCCCGTCCGGCCAGCACCGTGCAATTCGCCTTCGTCTTCCGTCATCCATTCCTCTGTACCCATGACCCGCCCTGACAGCTGTCTGTGGCCACAGCCGTATGCTCATCGCATTAAGCGAACCAGCCCCACAATCGCGCCCGAACGCTATATCAGATAAATAAGATAATTAGCTTGTCACGTCACATGTCCGCAAACTATGAACGCGTAACGACAGAGCCGCTCAGGTGGCCAACGATGAATATGGGGAGGTTCAAATGCACTACGCTGTCTTCTTGCGTTGCTCGGCATCGGCCGCTGTATTGGCGGTCGGAACCTCGCTCTCGGCGCAGGCGGCCGCGCCGTCCGCTGCACCTCCTGCCGTCGCGACGCCGCCGGGGACGGGCAACGGTGAAATCATTGTCACCGGCATCCGTCAGAGTCTCGCGTCGTCGCAGGGGCTAAAGCGCACCGCGGTCCAGGTCGTCGACGCTGTCGTCGCCGAAGACATCGGCAAGCTTCCCGACCTTGCGGTGTCCGACACCGCCGCACGCATTCCCGGCGTCCAGGTCTATCGCCAGGGCGGTGAAGCAGCGCGCGTGCTGGTGCGCGGTCTGCCGAGCTTCACGACGACTTACAACGGCCGCGAAATCTTCACCGCCGAAACGCGCGTCGTCGCGCTGCAGGATTTCCCTTCCGCCAACATCGCCGCACTCGAAGTGTTCAAGACCTCGACCGCCGATCTCGTCGAACCAGGCCTCGCCGGGCTGGTCAATGTGCGCTCGCGGCGGCCGTTCGACTTCCGCGATGGGCAAGTCGCCGGAACGGCCTGGGGGCTCTACACGCGGCAGGCTAAGAAGGTGACGCCGAACTTCAACCTGCTGGCGACCAAGCGCTGGGATGTGTCGGGCGGCGAATTCGGGATCTTGATCAACGGCTCGTACACCGAGCTGCAGTATCTCGACAGCGAGCCGTCGAACACCGACTTCATCGCCGACCCGACGATCAACGGCACGCGGGTGCGCCTCCCCGATATCCAGCGGGTGTTCTACCGCTCGGGCAACCGGGTGCGGCCGTCGCTTAACGGCGCGCTGCAGTGGAAGCCGACGCCCGACCTCGAATTCTACTTCGATGCGCTGTGGCAGGGCTTCCGCAACAAGATCGACGATCGGCTCATCGAGGCACCGCTTTACGCCGGATCGTCCTATTCGAATATCGTGCTGCGGCCGTCGACCAACGTCGTCAGCAGCGGCACCGTCGTCGGCGCGCCCAATTCGATCTTCACCTTCCAGGGCGGCACTTACAATAAGACAGATACCTTCCAGTTCGCCGGCGGCGTCAAATATTTCGCCGGGCCGTTGAAGGTCACCGCCGACCTGGCGCGTACCATCTCGACGTTCACAGGCTCGACCGAATCGGTAGATCGGCGCTTTGCCGGGACGCCTACAGTCACCTTCAACAACGAAGTCCCGCAGTTCAACATCACCGGGCTCAACCCGCAGTCGGCGAACGCCTTCCTGTTTCAGGGATTGTATGAGGAAAACCAGCGTTCGGCCGGGCGCGACTGGCAGGGGCGCTTCGACGTCCAGTACGACTTCGAGGAATCGTTCATCAAGAACTTCCAAGTCGGAGTCCGCTATACCGACCGTAACGCCATCCGGCAGTTCGGCAACCGCTATGCCTTCCTGCTGCCGCTGAATATCGACGCCTCGCGGCTGCCGGTGACGTTCGCATCGACCCCCGGCGGCTTCGTCGGCAGCGATATCCAGCCGTTCCGCAGCTTCGTGTCGCCGACCTATGACAGCATTCGGAGCAACCTTGTCCAGCTGCGCCAGTTCGTCATCAGCAACTGCCCGGCGATCCTGACGACCGACCCCGGCAACGGCTGTCGGACCTATACCACGACGCCGGTCACCGCGAACCTTAACTATACCGCCAAGGAACAGACGCTGGCCGGTTATGCCCAGCTGAACTATGCATTTGGCGACAACATCGATGGCGCGATCGGCGTCCGGGTCCGCCGCATCAAGACGCGCGTGGCCGGTGCGGCCCCGACCGGCATCGCCTCGATCGACAATCCGCGGCCCTATACTGACTTCCTGCCCAATGTCAGCGTCCGCTTCAAGCTCGATCCGCAGATCCAGCTGCGCCTGTCGGCGACGCGCACCAAGACGCGGCCCGACTTCGTCGATTTGGTACCGTCGATCACGCTTGGCGCGCCGCCTCCGGGCGGGGTCGGCACCGAAAGTTCGCCGTACCCGGCCAACGGCGGCAACCCGTTCTTGCGGCCGTTCGTCTCCGACAACTACGACGCCAGTCTCGAATACTATTTCTCGCAGACCGGCTTCACATCGCTGGCGGTATTCCATCGCAGCATCGACGGCTTCATCCAGAACTCGACCTTCCGCTTCACCGATCCAAAGCTTGGGGTGGTGCAGGTCAATGGCCGCAGCAATGCCGGCAAGGGGCGGATCACCGGCGTCGAGGCGCAGGTCCAGACCTTCTTCGACTTCCCGGGATTACCCGACTGGTCGAAGGCTTTTGGAGTCCAGGCGAACCTGACTTACCTCGATGCGAAGGTCCAGCAGCCGAACCCAGCCGGGCCGGGACTGGTCTATGATCGCATTTCGGACCCGCTGATCGGCACGTCGAAGTGGAACTACAATCTCGTCGGACTGTATGAAAGCGCCGACTTCTCAGGCCGACTGACGTTCAACGGCCGCTCGCGTTTCCAGGCACAGCGTCAATTGCGCGGCAACGACTTCTACCTTGAGGAGGCGCATCCCGCCGACCGCCTCGACCTGTCGCTCAACTACAATGTCCTAAAGGCGGCGACGGTGTTCTTTGATTGGACCAACATCACCAGCAACCCGTTCCGCCAGTCGTTCAGTTCGGCGAGGGACGGCGCACCGCGCGCCGAATATCCCCGCTATTTGCGCTATGACGAAGCGACCGTGTCGCTAGGCGTGCGCTTCCGCTTCGGGGGATAGGCCGGATCGATGGAGCCGGTGCGCGACGGCTTGACGGCTTCATCGCTGCGCGCCGGGGCGATGACCGGTGCACCGTCACGCCATTGCAGCGGTGCCACGTACATATACCGGCCCTTGTCGGCAAAGCGGCAGCTCGACGTTGCCGCCCAGGCGTGGAAAACCATTTGCAGCCGCCCGCCAGCTTCGAACACCGTCTGGTGACCGGGTCCGCTGAGGCAGCCGGCGGTTTTCGACCAATAGCTCATAAGGATCGGATTTTCCGAAGCCTTGACGCACGGGCCGGTGACGGTCGCGCAGCGCGCATAACCGATCGCGTAGTTCGAAAGGCGCTGGTCGGTTTCCCAGCCGAAATGGTTGGCGGAAAACAGCAGGACATAGCGGCCCTCGGGGTCGCGCAGCATGGTCGGCGATTCGACGACGCGCCATTCCCACTTCTGGTCATTGCGAATCAGTTCCTGCGGTGCACCCATCAGCGACAGCCCGTCGGCGGCCAGCGGCTGGACATAGATGCGCGACGGCTTGAGAAACGCCGGGTTGTTGCCATCGCTTTTGAACAGCAGGTAGAGCGAACCGTCGGCATCGCGGAACGGGCTGGGGTCGATGGTGCCGCCCTGGTCGCGCTGGCAGACCAGCGGCGCGTCGGCGGCTGAGACGAAGGCGTCACCCGGATCGGCGGCGCTCGCCACACCGACGCACTGCAGCCCGGTGGCACGTTCGGCGGCGGTAAAATACAGCAGGTAACGGCTGCCAACCTTCAGCACCTCGGGTGCCCATGTCCGCCCCGCTGCCGCCCAGCGTGGCAGGCTAGGCAGCGCATCGTGGAGCCGGTCGCCGTCCTTGACCAGTTGCCAGCTTCTCAGGTCGGCCGACGCCGCCATCTGGACGTTGGCCTGCAGGCCCTTGGCGTTGGTCGCATAGGCCAGATAGCCACCGTGGTGGGGCAAGATGAAGGGATCCGGAAAGTCGGTGGCGAATACCGGTACGAACGAACGCGGCGAGTCGGGAGCGAAACCGGCCACGACGACGGACGCCAGCAAGGCGAATGGGATGCGACGCACGGCGACTCCTTGTTAAACGCTCACTTATCATACTTATTGCGGGCGATTGGCAACTCGGGGGTGCCGTGATGCGGTTCGGGACTTGGGTGCGGGCAGCCGTGATGATAGCGGCGGTGCTTGAGAGCGTTGGTACCGCCGCGCTGGTGGAGTACGCACGTGCGCCGGTCGTCGCTATCGACGCCGACTTCCCGGACCCGGCGCTGCTGGGTGCGCCGGACGGCTTTACCTATGTCTATGCGACGCAAGGCACGGTGGACGGCCGGATGCAGAACATTCAGATGGCACGCTCACGCGACATGAGGGCGTGGCAGCGGTTGCCCGATGCCTTGCCGGTCAAGCCCGCATGGGCGGCGCGAACGCAGGATTTCTGGGCTCCGCACGTCAGCGTTCACGACGGCCGCTACTATCTCTATTACTCCGCCAAGCCCGACGCGGCGCTTGCCGATAAATCGCGTGGCCTGTGCCTCGCCGTTGCCACGGCCGACCGTCCCGAGGGGCCGTTCACCGATATCGGTAAGCCGCTGCTATGCGGCCCGGGCTTTGTGAATATCGACCCGATGGCCTTCGATGATCCGGCGACCGGCAAGCGGCTGCTATACTGGGGATCGGGTTTTCAGCCGATAAAGGTGCAGGAACTGGCAGCCGACCGGGTCTCTTTCGCCACCGGCAGCGCCACCGTCGATCTGATAGCCACCGACAGCACCGACGATCCAGCGAACTATCGCCGGCTTGTCGAGGGCGCGTGGGTGACGCGCCACGGCGGCTGGTACTACCTGTTCTATTCCGGCGATAATTGCTGCGGTGCCAAGGCGCATTATGCCACACTGGTGGCGCGTTCGCGGTCGGCGACAGGGCCGTTCGACATCGTCGCGCCAGCGCATGGCGGGCTGGTGCTGCGCGCCGATGCGCGGTGGCTGGCACCGGGGCACAACGCGGTGATGACGGATGCCAGGGGGCGATACTGGACCGCCTATCACGCCATAGACCGCCTCCGCCCGCGCAGCAAGGCCGGTGACGAGATCAATTCACGGCGGGTGATGCTGGTCGACCGGCTGACGTGGCGGCGCGGCCTGCCCGTCGCCGTCAGGTCGCCGCGACTTTCCAGTCGACCGTCTCGACCGTCAAATGCTCGCCGACCATGATGGCATCGGCGATGGCGCGCAGCGGCTCTCGGTCGACTTCCGAGGAGCGGGCATTGATGAGTTCGGCGAACCGCGCACAAATTGCCGAATACTCGCGGCGGGCGGTGAGAGGGTGCGGGGCGCCGTCGATCGTCAATGTGCCGCCGCCGTCGCCGAGTTCGACCATGCCGCGGTCGGTTTCGACGCGGATCGCACGGCATACTTCGGTCGCCCGCCAGTCGAAACATGCTTGCCAGCCCCGATGAAACCGATTTCCGCCGCGATCGGTGCCTGGCGGTTCGCCGGAGTCAGCAGGCGCGCCGTCTGGACGAGCAGCGGCGAGGGCAGGATGCGCGTGGCGATCGACAGCGCATTGATCCCGGCATCAAGCGTGCCGAAACCGCCGGCCGCGAGCCCCCAGACCGGTGCTGTCAGTTTAACGCTAAAGGTCTCTGCCTCGGGCGGGGGTTGGGATAAACCCCTCACATCCCGGGGCTGACTGACCGCTAGCCGAGTGCGCAATGACCCCCATATCCTACAAACGCCATCGTTTTCCGGCCGAGGTGATCCGTTATGCGGTGTGGCTGTATTTCCGTTTCACGCTCAGCCTGCGTAAGCGCGGTCTGAAGGCCGCCTTGCGCGTGACGAGATAGCTGCGCTGTTTGCCACTCTTTGATCTGGGGTGTGCTTGGTGTCGGATTTGGGTGGTGAGGAAGGGACTGGTCATACGAGTGGTCGTATGACCAGTCGGATCGAGGTGATCGGGCGGATTTCCGGGCGTCGGCATTGGACGGTCGAGCAGAAGCTGGCGATGCTGCGCGATGCTTTCGGGCCGGACGGCCGGGTTCGGGCGGCGATGGAACGCCACGAGGTGAGCAGTGGTCAGCTTTACACGTGGCGGCGCGAGGCGATGTCGGGTGCGTTGCGCAGTTCGGTGCCGGTGGTCCGGCCGGCCTTTGCCGAGGTTCAAGTTGCCGAGATGGCGCCGATCGATGAACCGCTGCCAGCGTTGTCCGCTCCAACATCGCCGCCGCCGTCACCACCAGTTGCATCATCACCATGCGAGATCAGCCGGATCTGCATCGAGCTTCCATCGGGTATCAAGCTGCGTATCGACGCCGGCGTTGACACCGACGCCCTCGCCAGGGTGCTGGCGATCCTGCCACGATGATCCCTTTGCCGGCGACGACGAAGATCTGGCTGGCGTGCGGCGCGACCGATATGCGCAAGGGTTTCGATGGCCTGGCGGTGCTGGTCCAGCAAAGCCTGAAGCAGAGCCCCCATTCCGGCGCGTTGTTCGCTTTCCGTGGCCGGCGCGGCGATCTGATCAAGCTGCTTTGGTATGATGGCCAGGGGCTATGCCTGTTCTCCAAGCGCATGGACCGTGGCCGCTTCGTCTGGCCAGTGACCGCCACCGAGGCCGTGCACCTGACCCCGGCACAGCTTTCGATGCTGCTCGAAGGTATTGATTGGCGCCGCCCGGAACGCACCTGGCAACCTTCTCTAGCCGGTTGATAAAGAACATATTTTCACGGATTTGCAGGGATTATCCTGGCGATTCCGGTGATGATCTGCTAACAGATTCCAGTGTCAGACGCAGGCATCTCAACCCCCGATCGGGACCAGCGGATCGCCGCACTGGAAGCGCTTTTGGCCGAGCGCGATGCCGCCCTTGCCGACGCCCGCGCCGATATTGCGGCGCGCGATCTGCTCATCGATATGCTGCGCGTCCAGATCGCCCGGCTGAAGCGGATGCAGTTCGGCAAGTCGTCCGAGAAGCTGGCGACACTGTCGCCGGCCCAGCTTCGAACCGAATGGCAACGATTGTACAAAACCGCTGCTCCCAGGGTCAGTCCCGACCTGTTGGCACGCGGCGTCGCCTGGAAGCTGCAGGAACGGGCGCTCGGCGGTTTGTCGCCCTCAACCGTTCGTGAACTCAGGCAACTCGACTGCAAGCAAGGAGAGGTTCGCGGCGGCGGCGCTGCCGCACCCGCTTTGGCAAGCGCAGCTGGTCTTCGGCCCGGCACCACACTGATGCGGACCTGGGGCGATCGCAACTGGTCGGTACTGGTGACCGAGGATGGGCTGGTGTTCGAAGGTCAGCATTATGCCTCGCTCAGTCAGATCGCCCGCGAGATCACAGGTGCCCATTGGTCGGGACCAAGATTCTTCGGGTTGAAAGCATCGCCCTCGTCGACTGCGGCTACCGCATCGAATCGAGCCAAAACGTCGTTTCTGTCGCAGTCGCATGCGTAAGCCCGAACCGCCAACTAGCGGCCAGCGCTGCGCGATCTACACTCGCAAATCGACTGAGGATGGTCTCGAGCAGGAGTTCAACTCGCTCGATGCCCAGCGCGAGGCCTGTGCCGCCTATGTGTTGAGTCAGCGTCACGAAGGCTGGTCGCTGCTGCCCGACCTCTACGACGATGGCGGGTTCTCGGGTGGCAGCATGGACCGACCGGGGCTGAGACGGCTGTTGGCCCATATCGAGGCCGGGAAGGTGGACACGATCGTCGTCTACAAGGTCGACCGGCTGACACGGAGCCTCGCCGACTTTGCCAAGATTGTCGATGTGCTCGACGCCGCGGGTGCAAGCTTCGTCAGCATCACCCAGTCATTCAATACGACGACCAGCATGGGAAGGCTGACCCTCAACGTGCTGCTCAGCTTCGCCCAGTTCGAGCGCGAGGTCACTGGCGAGCGCATCCGAGACAAGATCGCCGCCTCCAAGCGCAAGGGTATGTGGATGGGTGGCCCGGTGCCGCTTGGCTATGACGTCATCGAGCGCAAGCTCGTGATCAACGAAGTCGAAGCCGAGACCGTCCGCAAGATCTTCGGGCGGTATCTAGAACTTGGGTCGGTCAGGGAGTTGATCACTTCGCTCGATCGTGATGGCATGCGCACCAAGGTCCAGATCCGGACCTCGACCGGCCATCGTGGGGGCATTCCGTTCGCTCGCGGCTGCCTGTTCCATCTTCTGAAGAATCGTATTTATCGGGGCGAGATCGTGCACAAGGGCGTCGCCTATCCGGGCGAACACCAGCCCGTTGTTCCGCAGGATCTATGGGAACGCGTGCAGTTTCGACTGTCCGACAACGGTCCCCGGCTCAAACGCATCGCGAATACGCGCCATCCCAGCTTACTCGTCGCGATGGTGTTCGATGGGTTTGATCGCAGGATGTCACCCAGTCACGCCAACAAAGGCTCCAAGCGTTATCGATACTATATTACCCATGCCGATGCAGGGATCGATGCCGCCAATCCAGCCTGGCGGGTCTCGGCGCACGACCTCGAGCGAATCGTCATCGATCGGCTGCGGGCGTTCCTCACCGAAGGCTCAGCAGTACATGCTGCGGTCGCCGACCACGTCACCGAGACACGCGATGCCCACGCGGCTATCGTAGCTGCAGCAGATGCAGCACTGGATCTGGGCAAGTCCGCGTCGCGGGAACGGGCTGCACTGCTTGATCGCTATATCGAGCGTATTAGGCTTCGCGCCGATAGTGTCGACATCGAAGTCCGGCGCGCTAGCCTGCTTCCTGACACCGCCGACTCCTCAGCTGTCGATGGCGTTGTCCTGCTGCGGGCACCGACGGCGCGGGTGCGGCGGGGCCATGAAGTCCGGTTGATCATCCCTTCCACGCGGACGGAGCAGACCATCGAGCGCGATCCCGAGTTAGTCGGCGTTATTGTCGAAGCTCATGCCGCGCGCGACATGATGCTCGGCTCGCCCAACCAATCGATCGATCAGATCGCAACCGGCCAAGGCCGTTGCCGCACGCATCTGTCGCAGATGATTAAGCTTAGCTATCTTGCCCCCGATATCGTCAAGATGGTCCTTGAAGGTCGGCAGCCGCCCCTGCTCAATCGGCGCAGACTCATGGCTGTCGACCTGCCCCTCCGCTGGGCGGAACAGCGGGCGCTGCTCGGCTGCAACTAGCTCCTTCGCCTCGCGAGGCGCGATCTGCACTGCAGTCACGAAAACCGGCGCAGAGATATCAGCCATTCTTTGCACTCCCTTCGCGGTCTCGGAGACGTAGGCGGCTGCAACGCAATTTATCGACCACCGCAAAGCCCCGGAAATGCGGGCATAAATCAGGGGGTAGCCGACCGTGTCCCAGATTATCCGGGAACGACAGACTGGCTGGTGCGGCCAAGAAGACTCGAACTTCCACGGCCTTTCGGCCACAACGACCTCAACGTTGCGCGTCTACCAGTTCCGCCATGGCCGCACAGCCAAGTGTCCGGAAGCCAGGCTCCCGTCCGGTAGGAGCGGCGAGTTAGCAGCGGCAGGGGTCGGCGGCAAGCAGTTTCGCCGGGTGATTCATCAATCTCGGGCGTATCTTGGGGCATGATTGCCAACGCTGCCATCGCCGCCAACCGCTTTGGTCTCGGGCTGCGCCCCGACGATACGCCGCCC
>JBBROX010000025.1:0-43385 GCA_038228865.1 Sphingomonadales bacterium
AGACATTTTAGCAAGATCGACACCGACGCCACCTAGGCGCGCAGATTCCTTCAAACGCGCAAGGTCCTTATCAAGGGGCTCGCCCTCATAAGAGACTTTAACGCTCTGCATTGGCCGTCCGAAGAGGCGAGGAAGAGAATCTGCTTGCTGCATAGTGGTTCTCACATCCTCCATATGCGCTGAGGTTAGTCAACAATCAAGTTAGGCGTTATATCCATCAGATATGTATGTGATAGGTTAATAAGTACATATAGGTGTCCCGTTGCGGAGCGCGAAACTGTCATGATCGACGACCCCAAATCCCAACTCGACAAGTTCAAGGAAGCCGCGCGCGATCTGGAAACGGACGACGACGAGGCGCGCTTTGACGAGCGGATGAAGAAGCTGGTAAAACAGAAGCCGGTGGAGAAGCCGGAGTGAACGTATCGGATCAGACCACGGCACGCGCCTTGCAAATAGCAAAATGGGGATTTGCGATTGCCCTCGTGTTGGTGGCCCTCAAGTGGCTAGTGGTAGGTTCGGGCTAGTCTGGGTTTGTAAACTGCGTAATCGCCTAAACTTTACTAACTTTTGACCAGCCGGTGCGTCGCGTTTGGCGTGACTTTCGTGTGACCTTTGGACAGAAATTGACCCGACAACTCCTCCCCAGAACGGGGAGGTGGCAGCCGAAGGCTGACGGAGGGGTCGGTCGCAACATGCGAAGGCTATGCGCGTGGGGAGCGGCCCCTCCGACGCGTCGCGCCACCAGTGTCGGGTCGTTCAGTCCCCCGGACTGGACTTGGATTGCCGGGGGGCAATCCAATCCGACACTCGTTCCGGGGAGGATTTGCTTGCACGTGCCTCATGTTTCCCGCGCAAACAGCTGTGAATCGTCCGCGAACGCCTTGAACTCCAGCGCGTTGCCGCTTGGGTCGCGGAAGAACATCGTGGCCTGTTCGCCGACTTGCCCCTCAAACCGGATATGCGGGACAATGCCGAACTCGATGTCGGCGCCCTCCAGCTTTGCCGCCAGCGCGCGCCACTGGTCCATCGTCAGCACGACGCCGAAATGCGGCACCGGCACGTCATAGCCATCGACCGGGTTGGACGCCGCATCGCCCGCGCCGGGAGCCAGATGCGTGACGATCTGATGTCCATAGAGGTCGAAATCGATCCATGCATCGCTGCTCCGCCCCTCGGGACAGCCGAGCAGCCCCCCGTAAAAGGCGCGCGCGGCAGCCAGATCGTGGACCGGAAACGCCAGGTGGAACGGCCGCATCAGTCCGCCGCCGCCAGATCGGCACAGCTTTGGAGTTCGCCCTCGTCGGCGGCCCCCGCCTTGATCGCGGCGGCGCGCTCGGCGGCGATACTCTCGGTCACCTGCGCCTCGGTCTTGCCGGCCGCCACTCCCTCGATCCGCGCGCGATAGGCCAGCACCGATGCCAGCGTCGCCAGATCCTTGGCCCCCTTCGACAATCCCTCGCGCGCTTTCACCTTCTCTGCCGCCACCAGCAGAATCGCGGCGCAGCGTGGCAGTTCGGGCGGCGCCGGGGGCGGCGCCACCACGGCGGCGCGCGCAACGCAGGAATCGACTTCTCCCCGCGCCAGATCCTTCGACTTCTGGAGCGCCGCCACATCGGCGAGGATCAATTCCCTGACGGCCTCGCGCGTCTTGCCGGTTTCCTTCATCACCCGTTCGCCGACGACGCCCGCGAACCGTTCGCCATCGGCCTTGATCGGCGGCATGTCGCGCCATTCGCTGTCGCGGCCCTGTTCATAGGTGACGATGCCGAGCAGCGCGACGCAGCGTACGTCCTGCGCCGATTGCGGTGACAGGGCGGTGGCGGCGGCTAGGGCAAGCAGGTAACTCATGCCGCGAACCTAGCGCGGTTCCTCTTGTGTTGTAAATCCGCAACACCATATCTCCGCCAAGGCTTTCGAGCGCCGAAAGGGACACCATGAATCTCGAATTGTTTACCGATCGCGCCAAGGGTTTTTTGCAAGCAGCGCAGACCGTTGCCATCCGCATGTCGCACCAGCGCATCGCGCCCGAACATCTGCTGAAAGCAATGCTCGAGGACAGCGAAGGCATGGCGTCCGGCCTGATCCGCAAGGCCGGCGGCGATCCCGCCGTCGCGCTGCGTGAAACCGATGCGCAGCTCGCCAAGCACCCTGCCGTGTCGGGCGGCGGCGCACAGGCGACACCGGGCCTCGACAACGACCTCGTGCGCCTGCTCGATCAGGCCGAACAGGTCGCGAAAAAGGCCGGGGACAGTTTCGTCACCGTCGAGCGCCTGTTGCTGGCGCTGACCCTCGCCACCACGGCCGGGGCGGGCAAGGCATTGGCCGACGCGGGCCTGAAACCCGACGCGCTCAACACCGCGATCAACGATCTGCGCAAGGGCAAGACCGCCGACACCGCTGGCGCGGAGAACGGCTCTGACGCGCTCAAGAAATTCGCCCGCGACCTGACGCAGGCGGCGCGCGACGGCAAGCTCGACCCGGTCATCGGCCGCGACGAGGAAATCCGCCGCACCATCCAGATTCTGGCGCGCCGGACCAAGAACAATCCCGTCCTCATCGGCGAACCCGGCGTCGGCAAGACCGCAATCGCGGAAGGGTTGGCGCTGCGCATCGCCAATGGCGACGTGCCCGACGGCATCAAGGACCGCGACCTGATGGCGCTCGACATGGGCAGCCTGATCGCAGGGGCCAAATACCGGGGTGAGTTCGAGGAACGGCTGAAAGGCGTGCTTGACGAAGTCCGCGCCGCCGAGGGGCAGATCATCCTGTTCATCGACGAGATGCACACGCTGATCGGCGCCGGCAAAACCGACGGCGCGATGGACGCGTCGAACATGATCAAGCCCGCGCTCGCGCGCGGCGAGCTTCACTGCATCGGTGCGACGACGCTGGAGGAATATCGCAAATACGTCGAGAAGGACGCCGCGCTCCAGCGGCGGTTCCAGCCGGTGTTCGTAGGCGAACCGACCGTCGAGGACACGGTGTCGATTCTGCGCGGCCTGAAGGAGAAATACGAACTCCACCACGGGGTGCGTATCACCGATGGCGCGATCGTCGCGGCGGCGACGCTTTCGCACCGCTACATCACCGACCGCTTCCTGCCCGACAAGGCCATCGACCTGATGGACGAGGCGGCGTCGCGCCTGCGCATGGAAGTCGAAAGCAAGCCCGAAGAAATCGAGGCGCTCGACCGCCGGATCATCCAGCTCAAGATCGAGACGATGGCGCTGGAGAAGGAAAGCGATGCCGCGTCGAAGGACCGGCTGGCAAGCCTGCGCACCGACCTCGCCGATCTGGAGGAGCAATCCGCCGCACTAACCACGCGCTGGCAGGGCGAGAAGGAGAAGATCCAGGCCGAAGCCAAGCTGAAGGAACAGCTCGACGCTGCGCGGATCGCGCTCGATCAGGCGCAGCGCACCGGCGACCTCGGCCGCGCAGGCGAACTGCAATACGGCACTATTCCTGGCCTAGAAAAGCAGCTGGCCGATGCGCAGGGTGCGGCGGCTGGCGCGATGCTGCGCGAGGAAGTCACCGCCAACGACATCGCCGGCATCGTGTCGCGCTGGACCGGCATTCCGGTCGACAAGATGCTCGAGGGCGAGCGCGAAAAGCTGCTGCAGATGGAAGCGATGCTGAACAAATCGGTGATCGGGCAGGAAGCCGCCGTCGCCGCCGTGTCTTCGGCGGTGCGACGTTCGCGTGCGGGGCTGCAAGACCCCAATCGTCCGCTCGGGAGCTTCCTGTTCCTGGGGCCCACGGGGGTCGGCAAGACCGAGCTGACCAAGTCGCTCGCCAATTTCCTCTTCGACGATCCGAACGCGATGGTCCGCATCGACATGAGCGAGTTCATGGAGAAGCACTCGGTCGCCCGCCTGATCGGTGCGCCGCCGGGATATGTCGGCTATGAGGAAGGCGGCGTCCTGACCGAGGCTGTTCGTCGCCGCCCCTATCAGGTCATTCTGTTCGACGAGGTCGAAAAGGCACACAGTGATGTGTTCAACGTGCTGCTGCAGGTGCTCGATGATGGACGCCTGACCGACGGTCAGGGGCGCACGGTCGATTTCACCAACACGCTGATCATCCTGACGTCGAACCTCGGCAGCCAGTTCATCGCCAATCTGCCCGACGAGCAGTCGGTCGAAAGCGTCGAACCGCAGGTCATGGAAATCGTGCGCGGTCATTTCCGCCCCGAATTCCTCAACCGGCTCGACGAGATCGTGCTGTTCAACCGCCTGAGCGCGGCGAACATGGCCCCAATCGTCGATATTCAGGTAAGCCGCGTCCAGAAGCTGCTGGCGGACCGCAAGGTCACGCTCGACCTGACCGACGCGGCTCGCGCGTGGCTGGGCCGTGTCGGCTATGACCCGGTCTATGGTGCGCGCCCCCTGAAACGCGCGGTGCAGAAATACCTGCAAGACCCCCTCGCCGACGCGATTTTGCGGGGTGACGTGCCGGACGGATCGACGGTCCGGGTGGACGAAGGCGACGGGAAGCTGGTGCTGGTGACGACCTAGATCGTCAGCACGCGCCCGGCGTTGACGAGCCGCACGAACTGACCCGGCCTGCGTCCTGCATCTGCTGCCCTGCCTCTTGCGCGTCCCGGGCACGCGCAACCCATTGCGCACGCGTCATGCACACTTTTCTGGTCTGGGCCAGAGACCCCGTCACAGACTCCCGTCGGCAAATCACGCGATTGGGATCATCGCGCGCGAGTTTGGGTGCTGGTGCCGGAGTCTCGGCGCGCAGGACGACGGGCGCGCCGAGCAAGCCGACCAATACGGCGAACGACAAGACTTTAGCCGGCAGTTCAGCGTGCATCGATTTTCCCCTTTAAGACTATCCCGGAAAATCGATGCATGCCTTGATCGAGTCAAGTCCCTGAAACCCGATCCATGAAACTGCCGCCGGCATTTATGGAATTGCTAGAACGCGCCCAGCTTGACCTTTGCCCCCACGTACATGAACCGGCCGACGCCCGAGATCGGGTAGTTGAAGTCATCGAAGGACGGCTTTTGATCAAACACATTGTTCACGCCGCCATAGAGCGTAAATCGCCCGCCGACCTCGACTGCGGCGCGGATATCGTGCTGCCACAGCTCCTTGCGGAAGAAGTATTTCGGATCGGAATAGAACGGGTTGCCTTTAATCTGCTCGACCGTCACGCGACGAGTCTGGCTCTGGTAGTTCAGGCCATAGTTGATGTTCACCGCGCCCAGCGTCCAGTTGACGCTGGCATTGCCGCGCCAGCGCGGATTGAACTGGGTGAGCGTGTCGTCGCGCACGGTGCCGCCAATCGTCGGAACAAAACTGTAGTTTTCGAGGTATCCGCCGACCAGGCTCAGATCGAAACTACCGACCGATGCGGTCGGCACCGTATAGCGGATCGTGAAATCGGCACCCGACGTGCGGAAGAACGCGACGTTCTGTGGCCCGACGATGAACCCGATGCGGTTCTGCGGATCGTTCTGATCGCCCAGCACAAATCCGGTACCGGGCGCGCGGAAAATGTTGGCGCAGAACTGGTTGTTGACCGTCTCCGCATCGACGCACAACTGCGCCAGACGCGTCGGTGTGACCGTATTGACCGCGTTGCTGATCTTCACATTGTACCAGTCGAACGTCACCGTAAGGCGCGGGATGAAGCGCGGCTGCAATACGACGCCTGCGGTCCATGTTCTCGCGGTTTCAGCGGTCAGATTGGGATTGCCTCCCGTCAGGCCGAGACGCGATGTCGTGTTTTGCGCATCGGTCGATGGGCTGAAATTGGCGATCTGTGCCGCTGTCAGACCCAAGCCTGACAGGATGGTCCGGCAGTTCGCCACGCGGTATTGCGTCCCCTCCGCCAACCGGGTCACGTCGCATGGGTCGGTCACGAACTGGAAGGTCGACCCCTGCGGATCGAACAGCTCGCTGATGTTCGGCGCGCGGACCGACTGCGAATAGGTGCCGCGGAAGCGGATATCGCGAACCGGCGACCAGATTCCGTCCAACTTCCATGTCGTGGTCTTGCCGACGGTCGAATAATCCGACAGCCGCACCGCTGCCGAAAACGACAGCAGTTCGAAGAACGGGCGCTGTGACAACAACGGTGCGTTGAGCTCGGCAAAAGCTTCCTTCACGTCGAACTGCCCGCCGCTGATCGGCTGCTGCGAAAAGTCGCGCAGCTGGCCATTCTGGATCAGGGGATCGGGCGTGAAGCTGCTCTTTTCCTTGCGGTATTCGGCACCGACGGCGAAGCCGATCGACCCGCCGGGCAATTTGAAGATCGAATCGAAATCGCCCGAGACCGATCCCGAGACGACATGCTGTTCGAGCGTGTAGCGGTTGGTGTTGTCGGCCAGCACGAATGCCAGTGAAGCCGCCGATGCGACGCCGTTTCCGAGCAAATTGAGCGGCCGGCACGGGCTGTTCGCGCCGATCTGGAACGTCGTTGCGGGACGGTCGTAATTGTTGGGGTCGATATTCCCCGCTTCGAGCGTCGAGCGACAGACGATGTTGCCGTTCGGGGTGCCGGTCAGGTAGCGCCCCTGATCGACGGCATCGAGTGCCGCGTAATAGCGGTCGCCAATCAGGTTGGCCGTCTGTGTGTTGGTCGAATTGGTGCGGCCATAGACGTAGGACAGCTCGTAGTTCGCATTGTCGGTGATCGCGCCGTCGAATCCGGCGACCCCGCGATAGGTTTCGCGCGTAATCCGCTCTCCGCGCAGGCCCAGGTCGAGGTTGTCGCGGCTCAGCAATGCCCCGTCTTGCGTCTGCACTGTGCCAAACCGGTTGATCAGATAGGCATTGTCCGGCGCGAGATAGGTGAAGAAGTCAAATGACGGCTGGCCCACCGAATAGGACTTGGTGTTGACATATTTGCCCTCGGCGAAAAAGCGGACGGCCGGCGAAAATTCGAAGCTGAAAAGGCCATTGACGATGTGCTTGGTGGTCGCGGGGTCGATGTCACCGAAGTATCCGGCAGTCGGCGTGTTCGAACCGCCGACGGCACGGCCGCCCGAACCCGGAATTTGCAAGCCCCGGTCATAGGGCAGCCCACTCCCTGTGAATGAAGGAATGCCATCGACAAGATCGAACGATACAGCGCCGTCGGGCGCGCTGTCGGCCCAGGTGATGTTGTTGTACAGGATGCGCGCCGGATCGCTCGCGCTGTCGGGCGTGCCGGTGGTCTTTCGATACAGCCCGTAATTCTGGAGCGGATCGCCCGAGAACGGCCGGGCAAAGCTGCTGACACGTTCGGAATTGTTGAATTCATACGCCAGTGTGAAATTGCCGCGACCCCCGGCGAAATTCTTGCCGACAAGCACAGAAGCGTACTGTTGCCCGGCGTCGCTATAGTCAGAAATGCCCGCCTGTGCGGTGGCGCGAACGCCCTCGAAATTGCGCTTCAGGATGAAGTTGACGACACCCGAGACACCGTCGGCGCCATAGATGGCCGATGCGCCACCGGTCAGCACGTCGACACGTTCGATCAGGTCCTGCGGAATCGTGTTGATGTCCACGGCGGCGCTGTTTGGAATACCTGCGACGTGGCGCTTGCCGTTGACCAGAACCAGTGTGCGGTTGGTGCCGAGGCCGCGCAAGTCGAGCAGGTTCGCGCCTGTTTCGCCAAAATTCGCATCGCGACCGCCCGCGAGCGAAGATCCCGTCGAGCTGCTGAGCGCCGGGGTACGCAAGAGGATGTTGGTGATATTTGTCTGACCGGTCTGCTCGATCGCGGCTGCCGTAACCGCCACGATCGGGGCTGCAACGTCGAGCTCGGGCCGCGCGATGCGCGAACCGGTTACGACGATAACGTCGTCAGAACTTGCTTCCTCTGCTTTTGGCGGCGTTTGCGCGAACGCCGGGTTCGCAAGCATTGCACAAACCGCGAGTACGGACGCGGAAATCAGATGGCGACGGCAATTCTTACGCATGGAATAGACCCCTCATAAAAAGATCGCATCCCCCCAGATGCAACAGGAACACACCCCGCTGTAGCCGCAGAGCAGGCGTTATGGGTAACGCTCCAACCTCCGGCGCGCCAAATTCAAAATCGTTTGATTGGGGAAATGTTGCGATACTGTAACCCAATCAACACACAATGTTTCGCTGACGTAACGGTAGCAGTGATGGATTGGATTCCGCAAGAGTCAGCGTCACGGTAGGACGAGCCTGATTGCGCTCTGGCGGCGAGCGCGGCATAGATGCGATGTGGCCGTCCACCCTTCGAACGCGGATATCCTTGCCGACCCGGCGTGGCTCCCGCACCGCTATGATGCCATCCATGACGCGATCCGCTTTGCGTACATTCCGCGAGAGCTGCACCGCACCGCAACCTTCCTGACCGACGAGTATCTGCAGCCGTCGCCCGCAACTGCGGCGATTGCCCGCGCCGAAGCGGTGGCGGGAGTCCGGCCCGCCGCGCCCGTTCATTTCATCTTCCATTCGGCGTTCTGCGGCTCGACGATGCTGGCCCGCGCTTTGGACATCGAGGGTGTGGCAATGGGCCTGAAAGAGCCGCCGATCCTGAACGATCTGGTAGGATGGCGGCACCGGGGCGCTAACGGGGCGGAAGTGGCGCGCGTGCTGGATACCGCGCTGACCCTGCTTGCACGGCCGTTCGAAACCGGCGAAGCCAGCGTCGTGAAGCCGTCGAACGTCGTCGCGGGACTGATGGACGCGATGATCGCGATGCGGCCCGAAGCGCGCGCAGTCCTGCTCTATGCGCCACTCCCCATTTACCTACGTTCGATCGTCAAGAAAGGGATCGACGGGCGGCTGTGGGTCCGCGACCTGCTGGCCAAGCTGCTGCGCGAAAGACTGATCGATCTTGGCCTCGAGGGGGAGGACTATCTGCGCCTGACCGATCTTCAGAGTGCAGCTGTCGGCTGGCTGGCACAGCATGCCCTGTTCGCGCGGCTCGCGGCCAAATATCCGGACCGGGTGCGCACGCTCGATAGCGAAACACTGATGACACGGCCGCACGATGTGATCGCCGCGCTCGGCAGTTTTTACCGGCTGGCGCTCGATGCCGACAGGGTGGCGTCGAGTCCGGCGTTCACGCAGCATTCCAAACACGGTGCCCAATTCGACGCGGCCGCGCGCACGGCGGAATATGACGCGGCGACGGCGGCGCACGGCGACGAGTTGATGAAGGTCGAAGTTTGGGCGGCCGCACTTGCCAAGGCTGCGAATATGGGTGCGGGGTTACCCGGAACGCCGCTGTGCCCCTGACATCCGGTGAAATACAAGCCATGCGCACCGCCGCCGAACGGCATCTGACACGTGGCGACATGGCCGCGGCGATCGGCGCTTACCGCGCGCTGCTGGCCGAAAGTCCGGCCCGTGCCGACGACTGGTACAATCTGGGCTATGCCTCGCGGGTTGCACGGCGATTTCCTGAAGCGCTGGATGCCTATGGCACAGCCTTGACGCGCGGCATCGCGCAGCCCGAAGCCGTGCACGTCAACCGCGCGGCGATCTTTGCCGAATGCCTTCAGCGCCCAGATGAAGCCAAGATCGAACTCGAAGCCGCCCTTGCCGAACAGCCCGGTTTCTTGATCGCCGCGCTTAATCTGGGCCAGTTGCAAGAGGATACCGATGACCGCGCCGGCGCCCGTCGGACATATGCAGATGTGCTGGCCCGCGACCCCGTCAATGCGCGCGCCCATGCGCGGCTGGCCGCGCTCGACGTGTTCGAGGGCAACGCGGAAGGCGCGGTGGAGCGTCTGACCCCATTATCGATTCACCAGCGTGGACCCGACGACGCGGCGGAGATCGGTTTTGCGCTCGGCAATGCCCTCGACGCGGTCGGAAGCTATGATGCAGCCTTCACAGCGTTCGCAAACGCCAATGAGGCCGCACAGCAGGCGTCGCGTGTCCGCTACGATCCGGACGCGCACGACCAGCTGATCGACGCGATCATCAGGGCCTTTCCTGAAGCGCCCGGACGGGTCTCGACCGACAGCGGCAAGCCTACTCCTGTGTTCATCTGCGGCATGTTTCGGTCCGGTTCGACCCTGTGCGAGCAGATGCTGGCCCGGCATAGCCGCGTGACAGCGGGGGGCGAACTGGAGGCAATTCCTGCCCTGGCCGCATCGCTTGCCCCCTTTCCCGCGAAGGCAGCGGACCTAGAAGCCGCAGCGGCTGCGGCACTGGCAAATCAGTACCGGGCCGAGCTTACCGCACTTTTCCCCGCTGCCGATATCGTCACCGACAAGCTGTGTGAAAATTTCCTGCACATTGGCCTCATCAAGGCGATGATGCCCGAAGCGACGATCGTGCATAGCCAGCGCGCGGCCATCGATAATGCCCTGTCGGTGTGGTTCCTGCATTTTGCGGACAGTATTTCCTATGGCTGGCGGCTGGACGATATCGCCCATTACTATCGCGCCTACCGCCGGCTGATGGCGCACTGGCAGCGGCTGTACCCGGACATCGTCACGTTCGACTATGACGCGTTCGTCGCGTCCCCCCAGTCCGAGGCGCGGGCCTTGTTGGCGGCATGCGCGCTAGAATGGGAGCCGGGTTGCGACCCTACGCGCGCGGTAACCGGTGACGTCCGCACGGCCAGCGCATGGCAGGTGCGGCAGCCCGTGCACGCCCGCTCGGCCGGGCGCTGGCGGAACTACGCGGCACAGATCGCCGGCCTGAAGGCCGCGCTTGCACTCGACTGACTTCTCTGGATCGTCGGCCCATCTGGAGCGGGCACAAAAAAAGGGCGGCTCCAAAGAGCCGCCCTCTCTTTAGGCTTGGCTTCTGAATTAGAAGCGGACGTTCACCGTTGCAGCGAAGCGACGGCCGATCACGTCATACGTCGACGGGAAGGTGTTGCCGCTGTTCTGGCTGGTCGTGCCGGCAGCCGAACCGACAACCGGCGCCTTCTTGTTGAAGACGTTGAAGCCGGTCAGCGTGAGAGTCAGTTCCTTGGTGATGCTGAACCGCGCCGACAGATCGAAATAGTCATAAGCCGGGATCTGGTTGAAATTGTAGCTCCCACCAGCAAGCGGCGAAGGTCCGGTAACCGTTCCGTTGAACAGGTTGCGGCTGGTCGCCGAGAACCCGCGCGCAGCGAAATCGGCAGCCTGGCCTTCATACTGCATCTTGCCGATGTGACGCCACAGGACCGACACGTCGATGTCCTGGAAGCCCAACGTCGCGCGCTGCGACCAGCTCCACTTGGGCTGAAGCGCACCGTTCTGCGACGAGCAGTTGGCGCTGAAGTAGCCAACGCATTCGCGGTTGAAGCCGGTCGGCGACGCACGGAACTGGGCGGTACGGGTCCAGTTGCCGGCGAAGTCATAATTGAACTTCACAGCACCGAAATCGTGACGCCATGCAACCTTGAAGTCGATACCCGAAGTCGCCAGGCGTCCGTTGTTGGTCAACGGGGTCGGGAGACCCAGGATCGGCACCGTTGCCGTCGACGTGCCGCTGAGACGACCGTTGGACGGGTTACGACCAATGGTGGTGCAAGCCGCCGAGGTTGCCGACGCGGCCGTGATGTTGCCGAAGCATGCCGCGATGACGTCCGACGAGGTCGCCGTTGTAATCGCGTTGTTCACTCGGATGTCATAGTAATCGACCGACAGCGTAAGGTTCGGAATGATCTCGTCGGGACGAAGGATTACGCCAACCGTGAACGTGTCCGCCACTTCGGGCTTGATGTTCGGATTGCCGCCACCGGTTGCGTTGGCCTGGCCCGCGCTTGGGTTGGCGATCGCGCCGATCGACGCCAGTGGCGCACCCTGCGCAAGGCAGACGGCGGTCAGGTTGGCGTTGCCCACAGGTGCGGCACCCGCGCAAGGATCGACCAGCAGGCTGGTCAGACCCGTCACGGACGGCGCAAACAGCTCGGCGATGTTCGGAGCACGGACAGCGCGCTGGTAGTTACCACGGAACTTGAGCGCCTTAACCGGAGCCCAGGTGAGACCGCCCTTGTACGTCGTGGCACTGAACGACGGGTTGCCCGCTGCCTCCACTTTGTACTTCGAGTAACGGATACCCGCTTCGAGCGTCAGTTCGTTGAAGAACGGCTGGTCCTTGGCGATCGGCGCGATCAATTCTCCGAATGCTTCATAGACGTCATAGCCACCGTTCAGCGGCAGAACGGCACCACCGGCACCACCCAATTCGCCGGGCACCTGGGCAAGATTGTCGGGGATGCGCTGGGCACCATACTTGCGGTATTCGCCGCCGGCCGCAAACGACACAGGGTCGGACGCCGAAGGAACGGTGAAGCCGAAGTCGCCCGTGAGCACACCGTGCGCCTGTGCCAGCGTCGCCTTGTTGGTGACACTGCTGGTCAGGCCGCCGACGAACCCGTTCATGGCAGCGGTGATGCTGCCGGCCGGGCCGAAGATGTTGAGCGGAACGCAAGAATTCGCGGTATTGATGCAGGTCGTCGTGTTGTTTGCGAGCAACGCCTGCTGAACGCGCGAGTTGGCATAGTACCCGCCACGCGTTTCGACGTTTTCGCTCTCACCATACGAACCGTACAAGTCGAACTTCAGCGTGTCGGTGATGCTGAAGCGCGCACCGGCAGAATAGTCGAACACGGTCGTGATGTAGGTGCTGACGCGTGGCCCGAGTTCGACCGCACGGCGGTAAACACTCCCGAGGTTGAGGCTCGGCGCAGCATTACATGCCGCAACCGTCGCAAAACCGTTAGCAAGGCAAACCTGATCCTTGATCGTGCCGGTCAAATACGGGTTGGTCGGATTGATCGTCAGCGAGTTGCCGAAGATACCCGACGGCGCGATGATCGACTGCGTGGTGTTCTTCGAGAACATTGCGCGGCTGTAAACTTCGATCGAATCCGAAATCTCGTAACGTGCCGACGCATAAGCGTTGTAGCGACGGTACGGAGTCTGGAAGATGTTGTACGGGTTGAAGTTGAAGCCGCTGTAGTAAGGCACGAGCGCCGAACCGGTCGGATTGATTTGAATGTCGCCACCGCTACCCGCAACGACCGGCGCATAGATTGTCGAGGACAACACCGTGGGCGTCGACGTGAACGACGAACCCGAAGCAACACCCGAAGTCGACGAAATGCCGAAGAGCGAAATGTCGCGGTCGCCCTGATAGATGGGATCGGTTTCGATGTAACCGATGCCGAGGACTGCGTTGCCGCGTCCGTCGTCGAAGTTGGCACCGATCGTGATGTCGGCACGCAGCGTATTGCCGTCACCCTTTTCGCTGATCTGTTCGGAAACCTGCGCGGCAAAACCGGCAAAGTCGCGCTTCGTGATGAAGTTGACGACACCGGCGATCGCGTCTGCGCCATAGGTCGTCGACGCACCACCCGTCAGCACGTCGACACGGTCGACGAGCGCGAGCGGAATATTGTTCAGATCGACGGTGCCGGCTGAGTTGGCAGGAACCGTACGCTGCCCGTCGAGCAGAACAAGGTTGCGGTTCGAACCGAGGCCGCGAAGGTTCAGCGTCGAGCCTGCCGACGACTGACCGTTGTTGACCTGCTGACCGTTGCCCGGAATGACGCCGGGAATTTCGCGCAGGATCTGCTCCGCCGTGTTGGTCTGGCGGAGCTGAAGCTCTTCGGCGCCGACCGCAGTAACTGGCGAAGACGACGTCAGGTTGGGGTTGCTGATGAGGGTACCCGTAACGATGATCGTGTCTTCCTCAGCGGGTGCGGCGGGGGCGGTGCCCTGCGCGAATGCCGGTGAAGCAGCGAGCGAACCCGCAATGATGGTCGTCGCAAGCAGGTTGCGGCGGAGAGCCTTCGTAACCATGTGGTTGTTTTCCCCTGATTTCAGTGGCCTGTGCCACCGTAATGAACTGTAGTACGTGGCGTTTCCGAACAGGAAACGGACGGCTTTCCCCGTCAGATTTTCGAGCCTTAGGTCAGCGCCGTGCCGCAATGCAACGCAAACGAGCCATTGTCAGACGTTTGCGGAGGAATTGTTGTATTTGTGACACAGGTTTGTCATCACCCGGGACACGCCGCATGATGAGACGGTGACAGTGGAGATTCCGTCCCGATGAAACATGCTGTGCTGGCCGTATCGTTCATGGTGATCGCGGCACCTGTCCTATCGGCCACGCCGCCCGGGGCGCCGCCAGCCAAGCCGGTGACGGCACTGCAAACGTGCCGCGCGGTGAGCGATGCAACGGCCCGGCTGGCCTGCTACGATCGTGCCGTCGATGCCCTGGCCGCGGCGACGGCGAGTGGCGACGTGGTCGTCGTCGAGCGCACCGAAGTCCGTAAGGCACGCAAGGGCCTGTTCGGTTTCACGCTGCCCAAGATCGGGTTCCTGACCGGCAAGGCGGACAATGCCGAGGATGTCGCCGACGAGAAAGAGCTTGAAACGACGGTGACCGGCGCGCGCTCGATTGGCAACGGCAAGTGGCGCTTCACCGTCGAGGGCGGCGCGCTTTGGGAGACGGTCGAAGCGAACATGGGCTTCAGCGATCCCGCGCCGGGTAAGAAAGTGCTGATCGAAAAGGGGTCGCTCGGCGCTTATTACGTTAAGGTCGAACGGGGCCGTCGCGTTCAGGCAAAGCGAATCGGCTGACCTATCCGCCCGGTGCCATCGGCCCCGCCAGCAGCAGCGGATCGATACGCTGGTCCTGCCATTTCATGCTCCAGTGGAGATGCGGCCCCGTCGCGCGCCCGGTCATGCCGATGGCCCCAACGGGCTGCCCCTGCCGCACGACATCGCCGACCTTCACGTCGATCCGCGACAGGTGCAGGAACGCACTGTTCAGGCCCATGCCATGATCGATCATCAGCAAATTGCCCTCCAGCGTAAAGGCGCGGTCGGCCGCGAGGATGACGACCCCATCGGCAGGGGCCACGACCGGCGTTCCGGCCGGGCGCGCGACATCGACGCCCGAATGCGGATCGCCCTTTTCGCCATTGGCATAGGCACGCTGCGACCCGAACAAGCCCGAGATACGGCCCGTCACCGGCCAGATGAAACGTTGCCGCCAGCCGTCCGTGGCCGACTCGATCCGACGGGCGGCATTGATCTGCGCAAGTTCGGGGCCTCGCAACCGGGCGAACTCGGCGCTCGGCTGGGCAAAGCGCGGGACACCCGGAATGTTTTCGATCCGCCAGTCGCGGGGTGCCACCGTCAGCGACAGTTCGGTCGCTCGGCCGTCGGGCAGGGTCGCCCGCAACGTGGCGGCAGGCGGTGCATCGCGGCCGAACCCGATGATGAACCGGCCATCGGGCGCGAGGCGGACCGGCGCACCATTGAGCGTCAGATTGAGCGCGCGCGGGTCGATCTGGCCCAGCAGAACCGCGCCCTGCACTGGCATCCCGCTTAGACTAATGCCACGCGCCACCATTGCCGGCATCGGGCGCGGCGTGGGTGCGACTGTCACCGGCGGCGTTGCAGGGGGCGGCAAGGTGGGTGCCGCGCAACTTCCGGCAAGCAGGACCATCGCTCCGGCGGCGGCACGAGCGCCGCGCCGCGTCACTGGGTCAGCGCCTCGGTCGCGATGGTGGCACTGGCATAGGCTTCCTGACGCGCCACGCTCCAGTAGCGCAACTCGTCGAGCGGGATCGCGACTTTGGTAACGGCGCACAGCACATGGTCGCCCTGCGCCAGCATCCGGTGACCGTTGGCCATATAGTGCAGCCGCGCGAGGCGACCCGAGGGGGACATCAGCATTGGATCCGTCTCTTGCAGTCAGAGCAAACTGCCCTGGTGGGGTTTATCGGCAAGATAGCTCTCCCGCGCCCCGCGCTCAACCCGCGCCCCGACGCGGTCGTTCCCGGCGAACACCAGCGTCAGCGCGCCCGCCTTGCGGGCATCCTCGCCGCTGGTGATCGTTTTACCGCCGCGCCCCTCAACACGCACATAGCCGCGTTCGAGCACTTTGTTCGGGCCGAGCGAGTCGGCGACGCGCCACAGCCGGTCGAGCCTGTCGCGCGCCTCGGCAAGCGGACGGGCGATCAGGCGCGGATCGAGGCGCGCGCTTGCCAGCCGGTTGCGGGACTGGGTGATCCGCACCGCCAGCAAGGGCGGGCGCAGGGCTGCAGCGGCGTGAGCGAGGTCGCCGCGGGCATCGGCGAGCGAACGACCGAGGCCGCGCTTTAGCCGCTCACCCAGATCATCGACGCGCTGGCGCGGGGTCGCCAGCAGGGCGTCTCCGGTGGGGAACCGCACCGTTATCGCCGTCAGCCGTTCGCCGCCCCGCTCGCGGTACCGGTGGACGCACCGCAAGGACCGGGTGCCGAGAGCCGCGACCGCGCCGATCAGTTCGCTGCGCACCGGCACCGCGATTTCGGCAGCGGCGGTCGGGGTCGGCGCGCGGACATCGGCGGCGAAATCGCACAGGGTGGTGTCGGTTTCGTGCCCCACCGCCGAAATCACGGGAATGGTCGAGCCGGCGACGGCGCGCACGACGGCCTCGTCATTGAAGCCCCACAGATCCTCGACCGATCCGCCGCCCCGCGCGACGATGATCAGATCGGGACGCGGCACCAGCCCGTCGACCGGCAAGTTGGAAAATCCGGTTACCGCGCGCGCGACCTGTTCGGCGGAGCCATTGCCCTGGACCAGCACCGGCCAGACGACGACCTGCGTCGGGAACCGGTCGGCCAGGCGGTGCAGAATGTCGCGGATCACGGCACCCGTCGGCGAGGTCACGACGCCGATGACACGCGGTAGATAGGGCAGCGAGCGTTTCCGCCCCGCATCGAACAGCCCCTCGCCCGCGAGCCTGACCTTCAGCTTCTCCAGCAACGCGAGCATCGCGCCCTCGCCCGCCAGTTCCATCCGGTCGATGATGATCTGGTATTTGGAACGCCCCGGATAGGTGGTCAGCTTGCCGGTCGCGACGACCTCCACCCCGTCGGCGGGGGCAAAGGCCAGCCGTGCGGCCGACATCTTCCACATCACGCCATCGAGCGCCGCTCCGTCGTCTTTCAGCGCCATGTAGCAATGACCGGAGGCGACCCGTTTCCACCCCGAAATCTCTCCGCGCACGCGGACATGACCGAACCCGTCCTCGACATGGCGTTTCAGCCGACCCGACAATTCGGTGACCGTGAACGGTGCCGAATTGTCGCCGGGGCCGCTGTCGGCTAGCAGCGCCGACGCATCGGCAAAATCACTATCGTTCGGGGGTAAAGACATGAACATCCTGCTGCTGGGCGGGGGCGGTCGCGAACATGCGCTGGCGTGGAAGCTGGCGCAATCGCCGAACTGCACGAAATTGTTCGCCAGCCCCGGCAATCCCGGCATTGCCGACCATGCCGACCTGGTCGCGCTCGATTTGGCCGATCACGCCGCCGTCATCGCCTTCTGCCAGAGGCAGGCCGTGACTCTCGTCGTCGTCGGCCCCGAAGCCCCGCTGGTCGATGGCATCGCCGACAGCCTGCGCGCCGCCGGGATCGCCGTCTTCGGCCCGTCGAAGGCGGCTGCGCAGCTTGAGGGATCGAAAGGGTTCACCAAGGATCTTTGCACAACGGCCAACATCCCGACCGCAGCCTATGCGCGCTTTTCGGACGAGGGCGCCGCCGTCGCAGGACTTGCCTCCTTCGGCCTGCCGGTGGTGATCAAGGCAGACGGGCTGGCGGCGGGCAAGGGCGTCGTCATCGCGACGACCGTCGAAGAAGCGCGTGCGGCGCTCGACGACATGTTCGGCGGCGGCTTCGGCGGTGCGGGGGCCAGCGTCGTCATCGAAGAATTTCTGACCGGCGAGGAAGTCAGCCTGTTCGCGCTGACCGATGGCACGACGGTCGTCCCCTTCGGCACGGCGCAGGACCACAAGCGCATCGGCGAAGGGGATACCGGCCCCAACACCGGCGGTATGGGCGCCTATTCGCCGGCGACTGTCCTAACCCCTGCGCTGGAAGAGCGCGCGATGGCCGAAATCGTGCGCCCGACGGTTGCCGCGATGGCGGCTGCCGATACACCGTTCGTCGGCGTTCTTTATGCGGGGCTCATGCTGACAGCGGACGGCCCGAAGCTGATCGAGTATAATGCGCGCTTCGGCGATCCCGAAACCCAGGTGCTGATGCCGCGCTTCGACGGCGATCTCGTGCTGCTGTTCGATGCCGTGGCGCGCGGGCAGCTGGCGGGCGCGCCATTGCCTGTGTTTTCAGCGGACGCAGCATGCACCGTGGTTCTGGCGGCTCCCCATTATCCGGACACGCCCGTCACCGGCGGCAAAATCGAGGGCATCGAAGCCGCGAACCAGGTCGCAAAGGCCTTTTTGGCCGGAACAAGGGTCGAGGGTAACACGCTCATCGCTTCGGGCGGGCGCGTTCTTGCCGTGACCGGAACCGCGCCTTCATTCTCCGATGCACGCGCCAATGCCTATGCTGGCATGGCGTCACTTAACTATCCCGAGGGTTATTTTCGACGCGACATCGGTTGGCGCGAAGTCGAACGTTGAAGAATGTAATTGGCATTACTGGATGCCGGGCGATCTTTACATGAGAAATCATTGCTTTATGTAGTCGACCATTCCGGATCGTTCCGGAGATTGGGACATAGACAGTTGCGGGCGTTGGGAACGAAAAGCGGGACTTTCGTTTTGAGCATGAACCAGACGCGGTTCGTTGAGAGCCGGCGAACGTGCGGGGGCATTTCCCGTCCGGTTCATCCTGCCAACTCGTCGATATGAAGCGTCCCGAGAGACACAGAACCGGGAGCTGATCGAGTATGCAGATCGACTTTATCATCGGGATTGCCGCCATTGTTGCCGTAATCCTCGGCCTGGTGGTCGGCTGGCTGATCTGGGGCCGACGTCGCAGCGTCGATATCGCCGCCCCGACGCTCGATTCGGCACCGCCCGCCCCGACATTGCAGCGCAAACCAACGCAGGCGGAATTGCAGGCCCAGCTTGCCACATTCAATCCGCCCAAGGTCGACACGCAGATTCAGGATCCCGACAATCTGATGCAGTTGAAGGGCGTCGGCCCGCGGCTGGCCAAGACGCTCTACGACATGGGCATCGGCAAGTTCGAACAGATTGCGGCGTGGACCGATACCGATATCGCGCGCATCGAATCGCATCTCGGGCCGTTTGCAGGACGGATCGTCAGCGACAACTGGGTCGAACAGGCGCGCTACCTGGCGGCCGGCGACCGTGCCGGGTTCGAAGCGCGGTTCGGCAAGCTCGGCACCGAGCTCGCATGACCAAGCGGATCGCCGCGACGCTGTTCGTGGCGATACTGGCGGTCGCCGCCACGGCTCAGAACATAGGCGGCCAAACGCTCGGCGGTCAGTCGCTCGCCGAATCGCGCCAGGCCTTTGCCCGTGCTCAAGCGGCCGGGCGCGCCGCCGAACAGCGCGCCGCCCAACTCGAGGCAGCAGCAGTGTCGGCAAGCAGCGAGGCCGCAAAAGCCCGAAGCGCCGCCGCCGCAGTGGCCGCCCGCATCCAGTCGGCCGAAGCGGACATCGACGCCGCCGAGGCGCAGATCGCGGTCGTCGAACAGCTGCGGACCAACCAGCGTGCCCGGCTGGCGGCGAAACAGGGCCCGACGGTGCGTCTGGTTGCCGCGCTGCAAACAATGGCGCTGCGCCCGCCCGCGCTGGCCCTCGTTCAGCCGGGATCGGTCCGTGATCTGGTGCATGTCCACGCCGTGCTTGCCGGTGTCATGCCGATCATGCGCAGCCGCACCGCCGATCTGCGCGCCGATATCGAGCGCGGGCGGCAATTGCGCCTCGCCGCCGACAATGCGCTCGCCGCCCAGAAATCGGCGCAAGGGCAATTGATTGTTCAACGCCAGCGCCTTGCCGCGCTCGAAGCCCGCAAAAGGGTCGAGTCTGCCCAATTCGCGAGCGGGGCGATGGCGGAACAGGACCGGGCCATCGCGATGGGCGAGGAAGCGCGCGACATCACCGAGCTGATGGGCCGCATCGACAATGCCGCCAGCGTCAGCGCACGGCTGGAAACCCTGCCCGGCCCGATCCTGCGGCCGGCCCAGCCCGGCGCGCCGCGCGCGCTGCCAACCGAAACCGCCGTCGTGACGGCTGCCATTCCCGCCTATCGCTTGCCCGTCGTCGGGCAGGTCGTGACCGGCCTTGGTGAAGTTTCCGACACCGGCGTGCGGGCGCGGGGCCTCACCATTGCTACGCGCAGCGGCGCACAGGTCGTCGCGCCGACCAGCGGCCGCATCCTGTTTGCGGGCCCGTTTCGCGGCTATGGCAATATCGTCGTGATCGATCACGGCCTCGGCTGGACCACCTTGCTGACCAGCCTTGCGGCGCTGAACGTCAAGGTCGGCGATACCGTCGATCCAGGTTCGCCCGTCGGGCGGGCGGGGGCGGATCGCCCGACGATCACGGTGGAGCTGCGCCGTCGCGGGACACCGGTCGATATCGCGAAACTCGCCGGGTAGAGCGCAATTCCTCCCCAGCGCAGCGCAGGGGAGGTGGCGCGACAGCGCCGGAGGGGCGCGAGCGTAGCGAGCGACGCTGTTGCCATCCGAAACACAGTCCGCCGCTGAACGCGGCGGCCCCTCCGGCGCTACGCGCCACCTCCCCTGCGGCTTCGCCTGGGGAGGAGTAATGAAGGGCAGGGAAGGCGTTAGGCATCCCCGATTTACCGGGCACGTATCACACGCTATCTAGGGGGCAATAGTTGAGGATTGCCCCCCATGTTACCTGCGCCCCGCCTGCCCCTTCGCGCGCTGATCACCGTTTCGGCGCTCGCCCTGATCCCGGCCACGACTGCGACTTTTGCGGCCGTCGATAACGCGACTTACCGCGAACTCGATGCGTTCATGGCGGTGTTCGAGCGGGTGCGTGCCGACTATGTCGACAAGACCGACGACAAGAAGCTGATCAAGGGTGCCATCGACGGGATGCTGGCATCGCTCGACCCGCATTCGTCCTACCTCGACGCGCGCGATTTCGAACAGATGCGCACACAGACCGACGGGAATTATGGGGGTCTCGGCCTGACCGTCACGATGGAGGACGGCGCGGTCAAGGTGGTGACGCCGACCGAAGACACCCCTGCTTTCCGCGCCGGAATCAAGTCGGGCGATTTTATCACGCACCTGAACGGCAACCTCATTTTCGGCGGCACGCTGGACGAGGCGGTCGAACAGATGCGTGGCAAGCCCGGCACGTCGATCAAGCTGACCGTGGTTCGCGCGGGCCGCGACAAGCCGTTCGACGTGACCCTGACGCGCGAAATCATCGAGCTGAAACCGGTGAAGTGGGAAGTGAAGGGCCAGGTCGGCTATATCAACATCAACGCCTTTTCGAAGAATACGGGCATGAGCGTGCGCGCCGCGCTGATGGGCATCGACAAGGTGCTCGGGCGCCAGCCGCTGGGCTATGTCGTCGATCTGCGGTCGAACCCGGGGGGCCTGCTCGACGAAGCGATTTCGGTCAGCGACCAGTTCCTCGACCACGGCGAAGTTGTGTCTCAGCGCGGACGCGGCAAGGGCGACATCGAACGGTTTTTCGCTAAACCCGGCGATGCCGCGCACGGCCTGCCCGTTGTCGTGCTGGTCGACAGCGGCTCAGCGTCGGCGGCGGAAATCGTCGCCGGTGCGCTGCAGGACAACCACCGCGGCCTCGTCATGGGTGAGCGCAGTTTCGGCAAGGGATCGGTCCAGACACTGATCCCACTCGACGACACGACGGCGCTGCGCCTGACCACCGCGCGTTATTACACGCCGTCGGGCCGCAGCGTGCAGGAGGGCGGCATCGAACCGGACATAAAGGTGCCGCAGCTGTCCGATGCCGATTACAAGACGCGCCCGCGCTTCCGCGAGGCCGACCTGCGCCGACACCTGATCAACGAGGCCAAGGTCGATAACACGGTGCTGGAAGACGATACCAAGCCCGATCCGCGCTTTTCGATGACGGCCGACCAGCTGAAGGCAAAGGGCGTCACCGATTTCCAGCTCGACTATGCGCTGAAATCGATCGCGCGCCTCGCCAGCCTGCCCGCTGCCCCGAAGGGCGCAAAGGTGGCGGCACGGCGTTGAGCTCGCTCATCCGCGCCAATGTCGTCGCCCTTGCCGTCCCGGGATTGCTGATGGCAGGTGCCCTGGGGTCCCAGTACATTGGCGGCCTCCACCCGTGCGAGATGTGCCACTGGCAGCGGTGGCCGCATTATGCCGCGATTGCGCTTGCTCTGCTCGCGTTCGTTGCAAAACCTCCGCTGCGCCATGTGATGATTGCGTTGGCCGCGCTCGCGATCCTGACCTCGGGTGCCATCGGCGTGTTTCACGCCGGCGTCGAATATCACTGGTGGGCCGGGCCGCCGTGTTCGGCGAGCGGCGCAGGCGCGACGCTGGAGGAGATTATGCGCGCGCCGCTCATCCGCTGCGACCAGCCGCAATGGTCGATCTTCGGCATTTCGCTCGCCGGGTTCAACGCGCTCTTTTCATTCGTCGGCGGCATCGCCATCTTGGCTCTCGTGAGGAAAGCCCGATGACCCCCGATACCGAATCCATGCTGCGCGTCGATCAGGCCGGGGAATATGGCGCGACCCGCATCTATGCCGGGCAGCTCGCGGTGATGGGCACGCGCACGCCGGCGGCCCGCTCGATTGCTGCCATGGCCCTGCAGGAAGAGCGGCACCGCAAGCATTTCGACGCGATGATCGCCCGGCGCGGCGTACGACCGACGCTGCTGCAGCCGCTGTGGAACATCGCGGGCTATGGCCTGGGGGTGGCGACCGCGTTGATCGGTCCCGAAGCAGCGATGGCCTGCACCGCCGCGATCGAGACCGAAATCGACAACCACTATGGCGAGCAGCTCGAGGCCCTGGGCGACAGCGACCCCGAATTGTCGGAGGCGATCGCCGATTTCCGCGCCGACGAGGTCGAGCACAAGGCCGTAGCGATGGCTGCGGGTGCCGAGCGTGCGCCCGCCTACCCCCTTATGACAGCGGCGATCCGCTTGGGATGCCGCGTGGCGATTTCTGTATCGAAACGTGTCTGAAAACCGCTGCCATCTGGTCAAAAGCAGCCAAATCGGGCAATCGTGCGTTCATCGAGCGCGTGAAAGGAAGACACTCATGAACAAGCTCCTCTCCCTCGCCCTCGGTAGCGCTTTCGTTGCGACCTCGATGGCCGCCGTGCCGGCTCTCGCGCAACAGACCGACCGCGTGCTCATCCTTTATGGTAGCGACAAATGCCCGACCAACGCGAGCGGCCAGGAAATCGTCGTCTGCTCGCGCCGGCCCGAGGCCGAACGCTATCGCATCCCCAAGGAACTGCGCAGCCCCATCCTCATCACGCCCGAAAACCAGAGCTGGGCCGCCAAGGCCAACGACACCCTCGATGCAGGAGCCGCAACCGGCACCGGCAGCTGTTCGGCCATCGGCGGCGGCGGCACGACCGGATGTTTCGTACAGCGCGCGCGGAACTACAAGCGCCAGCGCCAGGCAGAAGCGGCGGAGAGCAGCACGACCCAGTCGACGAAAATCGACACGCCGCGCTGATCGGCGTCCACGTGCGCATTTCGACTTCATGATCTCAAAAATTAAGCAGGCGTAACCGCTCCGTCACAAGCACCCGATACCCAGATTTTGAACTGGGTAGGTGGACGGTCGATGACGAATGTTTCTGGCACCGGCGGGATGGACACAATTTTTGTCGGACCGGTTCTGCCCAATCTTTATACAGGACCAGAATATAATCTGATTGGCACGGCCACCGACGGAAACGACACGATCGACGCAGGCGGCGGCAATGATGTCATTCTGAGCGGCGATGGCAGCGATATCGTTCACGGCGGCGAGGGCAACGACATCATCGCGGGCGTCGGTTACCGGAACAGTGTCGGCGCTTTCGGAGCATCCGTGTTCGACCCCGATGGCAATAACGGCGACGGTTTCGTCGTCCGCGGCGGCGACCAGTTGTTCGGCGATGCCGGCAATGACCAGATTTACGCTGGTTATGACACGATCGTTGACGGCGGTACCGGGATCGACACCGTGCACCTGAGCCTTGAAGATGATTGGCTTCCCTTGGTCGCGCATAGCATTTTGCATTGGTTCAACGACCTGGGCGTCGATGTAGACTTGTCGCAAGCGGCGAATGGGTCAGTCACACTGCCAGTTGGCGGACTTGGCGATTTGTCGGTCACGTTAAAAAACGTCGAAGCCTTCGACATCACTTTCGGACAGGGCAATGACCGCGTCTTCGGCGGCGCCTATGATGACATTCTGCGCGCAAACGTCGGCAACGATGAGATGCACGGCGGCGGTGGCAATGATTTCATCGATGGTCAGAATGGCGCGGACACGTTGTTCGGCGACGCCGGGAACGACAAACTGATTTCGGGATTCAATGATGGGGCCTCAGACAGCCTGTACGGCGGGGCAGGCAACGATTATCTCGAAGGCGGACCCGGCGACCTGATCGATGGCGGGGCAGACAGCGACTGGGCAGGCATTTTGCTGGGCGGAAGCAGTTTCAGCTACAACATCAATCTCGATACGATCACGAGCGGCGCAGCCTATAGTTTCGGCGATGCGAACGCGTCAGAGCCGTTTATGACAGCGGGAACGCGCGTCGCCGGTCTGGAACATCTATCGTATCTGGAACTTGGCAGCGGCAACGATATCGTAACGACGAACGCGGCCAAGATTGAGTATGACCCTGCTCGAAATACCGCGTTCAGCGGGATACAGCTTGGTGCGGGCAACGACCAGATCACGATCAACGGCACGCTCAATCAAACGACATACAAGCCTGTAGATGGCGGTAGCGGTAGCGACACGCTGATCCTCAACGGCAATTACAAAACCCCATTTTATCTGGGCGATAACGTTTTCGCCAATTTCGAAACGCTTCGGCTGTCGGCCGGACATAGCTATTCGCTGATTGCAAACTTCAACACGTCGATGTCCGTGATCGACGCCTCGGCACTGGGAGCGGCAAATGGCCTGACGCTCGATGTCCAAGCGATCGTGCCGAATGAAACAATTTTGGGCGGCGCTGGCAAAGACACCGTGACGATCCACAAAGTCGAACTCGCTCCGGCGCTCATCGATCTCGGGGGTGGGGCAGCGGATACGCTGATATTGAGCGGATGGAATTCGATGAACCTCGATCTGAATCAACATCAGATCAAAAACGTCGAGACAATCCGGATCGCCGATACGGCCCCCTTCAACTATAATTTCGGCCTGACGATCGCCGACAGCAGTGTCGCCGCCGGCAAGACGCTGACGATCGACGGCACCGCGCTCACCTCGGGATCGGCGCAACAGTATATCGATGTCGATGGTCGTGGCGAACTCGATGGCAAACTGATCGAAAAGGGCAGTGCCGGAGACGACACGCTCCGCGGCGGCGCCAAGGTCGATCAATTGTTGGGTAATGGCGGCAACGATATGTTGTTCGGCTATGGCGGCAACGACACGATAAACGGCGGTATCGGCAACGACACGCTCGTCGGGGGAGCCGGGGCCGACATACTGACCGGCGGGGCCGGTTCCGACACATTCGTCTTCGACACGCTGACAACTTCGGCTTTGCGCGACACGATCAAGGATTTCGTATCCGGCACCGACAAAATTGCGATCTCACGTGGCGCATTTAGCGCGTTCGCGGGCGATCCGCTCGGGAGCATTGCTGCAACCGACTTTGCAATCGGCACACGTGCTACCACCGCAGACCAGCATCTGATCTATAACATTACCACGGGCGCGCTCTATTATGATCCCGACGGGAGCGGGGCGATAGCGCAAGTGCAGATTGCCTTGCTCACTGCTCATCCGGCGGTCGTACTCGGTGACTTTATCCTTGCCGGATAACGGATTACGGGCGCGGTCTGCTCTAATCGGCGCGTAAACCCCCTATTACCGCTGCGACGCGATCCACGCATCCACGTCCCTCTCCAGCACATCCAACGGCACCGCACCTCCACCCAGCACCCGGTCATGAAACGCACGCAGGTCGAATTTCTGACCCAGCGTTTTTTCAGCTCGAGCGCGCAGTTCACGGATCTTCAGCTCGCCGAGCTTATAGCCCAGCGCCTGCCCCGGCCATGAGATGTAGCGGTTCACCTCCGCTTCGATATTCGCGTCGGTCAGCGCGGTGTTGTCGCGCATGAAGGCGATTGCCTGTGCCTTGGTCCATCCCTTGGCGTGCAGGCCGGTATCGACGACCAGGCGGCACGCGCGCCACATTTCGTAGCTCAACCGGCCCATGTTCTTTTCGGGCGTATCGTACAGGCCCATCTCGATGCCGAGATGCTCGGTGTAGAGCGCCCACCCCTCGACAAACGCGGTGAACCCGGCTGCATTCTTGCGAAATTCGGGCAGGTCGAGCTCCTGTTGCAGCGCGATCTGCAGATGGTGCCCCGGCACCGCCTCATGCGCGGTCAGCGCGGCCTGTTCCCATAGCGGGCGCTGCGGCAGTTTCGATGTATTGACGTAATAATTACCCGCAATGCCGACATTGGGTGAACCCGGACTGTAGTAGGCGGTCGTCGTCCCTACTGCGGTCTCGGCAGGAATGGTCTTGATGCCATAGGGCAGGCGCGGCAGCCGTCCGAAATATCTGGGTAACATGCCGTCGATCGTCTTCGCCTGCAGCGCCGACGCGGCTATCAGTTCGGTCGGCGTTTTGGCGAAATAGACGGGATCGGTGCGCAGCTTTGCGATGAATGTCGCGCGGTCGGCATAGCCCGCCCCTTTTGCGACGGCATCCATTTCGGCGCGGATACGCTTGACCTCGCCCAGGCCGATCTCGTGGATCTGGTCCGGTGTCAGATCGGTGGTGGTGTGCACCCGCACCTGAAGGGCGTAGAACGCCGGGCCCTGTGGCAAGGCCGCCGCGCCGACCGTCGTCCGGCATCTGGGTTTGTAGTCGCGCGAATAATAATCTGCGAAGCGGCGATATTCGGGCTCGACCACGTCCTTGATCAGCGTTTTCGCCCGCGCCTTCAGCCCCGCCCAGTCGGTGGCGGCCATGCCTGCAGGCATGTTCCCCAGGAACGGTTGATAGAAGCGCGATTTCTCGACGTCGGCCGCAATCACGCCGGTAATCGACCCTTCGAATCCGTTCAGCACCACACAGGGCTGGACATAGCCGCCCGCCACCGCCGCACGCGTGATCTTCAACGCCTCCGCATTATATGCCGGATAGGCCGCCAGTCGCTTCAGATAGCTCTCGTAATCCCCCGCCGAATTGAACGGTGAATTGTCGGCAAGTCCCGCGAAATTCTGGTGCCAGCCCGCATAGGTCGTGAACAGCATCATCCGTTCGCCGAACGTGCTGCCCACCGCCTGTTCGTCGAGCAGGCGGCGCAGGATTGCCTTGTTGATCCGTTCGGTGCCGTTCAGGCCGGAATCGGGAATGCCGTCGAGCCGCGCGATGAACTGCCTGGCCTCACCCGCCTGCCGGTCGGCGGCAGCCAGAGAATTGCCGTCGAGCCTGCCATCGCCGCGATGATCGCCCAGCGATGACGCCCAGACCGGATTGTTGTCGAGCACCCAGCTCCATTCAGCGTCGATGACCGCTTTTAAGTCGGTCGACGGCGTTGCGAACGCGGGTGCCCCGAACAGCGCCAGAGCAAGGATCAGCTTACGCATGTATTCCCCCAATCAATCGTGCAAATGCAGTTTCATGCCGACATGGCTTTTGACGAAGCCCAGCCGTTCGTAAAAGCGGTGCGCATCGCCGCGCGTCGATTTCGAGGTCAGCTGGACCATCCGGCAATCACGCGCGCGGCACCGCGCCACCGCCCATTCGATCATCACGGTGCCCAGCCCGCTGCCGCGCAAATCGCTTGCGATCCGAACCGCCTTGATCTGCCCGCGCCAGGCACCACGGAACGACAGGCCGGGCAGGAAACTGATCTGCATCGTCCCGACAATAGCCCCGTCGCGCTCGGCCACGATCAGCTCCTGATCCGGATTTTCGTCAATGGCGGCAAAGGCCGACACATAGGCGGGATCGAGCGGTTCGCTGGCATCCTCGCGCCCCGCGCTGTTGATGTCATCGGCCAACAACGCGACCACGGCGGGCAAATCGGCCAGCGTCGCCTGCCGCATCGTCAGGACCGTCGTGGGGGACTTGAGCATTGCGACAAGCTAGCCCAAAGTCTGCCGCAGAAAAGGGGGAATTCGAATTGGCCACACTGGCGAGCTCGACGGGGCGCAAGAACCCTCTGGCCCCCGATACCTATGAACGCGTGCTGTCGGCGGGTGCAGTCGTCCTGCTGATTGCGGTTGCCGCAGCCTTGTTCAAGGGACGCGCCGAATGGTCCGCCGTTCCGCCCAATATCTGGGGCCATCTATCGACGATTGTGGTGGCGGTCGGACTCACGCCTGTCATGCTGCTGCGCCCGCGCGGCACGAAAGCGCATCGGCAACTCGGCTGGATCTGGGCCGGGGCGATGGGCTTGACCGCCCTGATCAGCCTGTTCGTCCGCAACGCCAACCCCGGCGGGTTCAGCATCATTCACGTCCTGTCGTTCTGGACCTTGTTCCAGGTGCCCTTGATCGTGTGGTCCGCCCGAACGCACAATGTGAAGCGCCACCGCCGTTCGGTTCGGGCGATGGTCACCGGTGCCTTGCTGATCGCCGGGTTCTTCACTTTTCCGTTCAACCGCTTGCTCGGTCACTGGCTGTTCAGCTGATCCGCCGCTGAGCGGGAGCGCTCGATCGGTTCAATGACCTGGCCGCCCTCGACTCTTTTGTCCTTGGCCCCCATGTGCCAGCCATGTCGCCCATCCTCTCCATCGCCAACCTTTCGAAGACCTATGCAGGGGGCTATGTCGCGCTGAACGATGTGTCGCTCGACATTGCGCGGGGCGAAATCTTTGCGCTGCTCGGGCCGAACGGCGCGGGGAAGACGACGCTGATCGGCGCCGTCTGCGGGCTGGTGCGGCCGACGAGCGGCACGATCGCCTTCGACGGCATCGACATGAAGACCGGGTGGCGCAAGGCGCGGGCGCGGATCGGGCTGGTGCCGCAGGAACTGGCGACTGACATGTTCGAGGCGGTGGCCGACACCGTCGCCTTTTCTCGCGGCCTGTTCGGCAAGCCGCGCGACCCTGCCGCAGTCGAACGTGTGCTGCGCGCGCTGTCGCTGTGGGACAAGCGCGATGCCAAGATCATGACCTTGTCGGGCGGCATGAAGCGCCGCGTGCTGATCGCCAAGGCACTCGCGCATGAGCCCGACCTGCTGTTTCTCGACGAACCGAGCGCGGGCGTCGATGTCGAATTGCGGCGCGACATGTGGTCGATGATCGGCAAACTCCGGGACAACGGCACGACCATCATCCTGACCACGCATTATATCGAGGAGGCCGAGGAGATGGCCGACCGGATCGGCGTGATCGACAAGGGCCAGCTGATCGTGGTCGAGGAAAAACAGGCGTTGATGACCAAGCTGGGCAAGGCCGAGGCCGTGTTCGGCCTGACGACAGCGCTCGAAGCGCTGCCCGCGCCGTTCGCCGACTGGCCGCTGGCGCTTTCGGACGAGGGACGGACACTGACCTACACGATCACTGCCGCAGAGGCCGAAGCACGCGGGCTGGCACAGCTGGTCAAGACAATGGGCGCGGCGGGGATCGATTTCCGCACGCTCGACACGCATCGCAGCTCACTCGAGGACATTTTCGTCGACCTGGTGGAAAAACGCGCATGAACTGGCACGCCATCCGCGCGATCTACATGTTCGAACTGACCCGGACCTGGCGCACGCTGTTCCAGTCGATCCTGACGCCAGTACTCACCACCACGCTCTATTTCGTCGTGTTCGGCTCGGCGATCGGCGGGCGCATGGCAGAGGTCGGCGGCGTCCCCTATGGCGCGTTCATCATTCCGGGGCTGATGCTGCTGACGGTGCTGAGCGAAAGCGTGTCGAACGCCAGTTTCGGCATCTACCTCCCGCGCTTTACGGGGACGATCTATGAATTACTGTCGGCCCCGGTCGGTGTTGCCGAAACGCTGATCGGTTATGTCGGGGCGGCGGCAACCAAGTCCGTCATCCTTGCGCTCGTCATCCTGGCCACCGCAACGCTGTTCGTCGATTTCACGATCGTGCATCCGGTGCTGGCGGCAGTGTATCTGGTGCTGATCGCGCTCAGTTTCTGCCTGTTCGGGTTTATCCTCGGTTGCTGGGCCGACGGGTTCGAGAAATTGCAGGTCGTGCCGCTGATGATCCTGACGCCGCTGACGTTCCTCGGTGGCACCTTCTATTCGATCGACATGCTGCCCGAACCTTGGCGAACCGCGACGCTGTTCAATCCGATCGTCTATCTGGTGAACGGGTTTCGCTGGACTTTCTATGGCAAGGCGGACGTCGCGATCGGCATTTCGGTCGGGCTGACGGTGGCATTCCTCATCGTCTGCATCGGCATCGTGACGTGGATTTTCCGGACCGGGTGGCGGTTGCGGACCTGACGCAGTTCGCGCCCGGGTTGCGGAACGCGCGTCAGCGGCCCACATGCGACCCATGCTGATCGAAACCGAAACCACCCCGAACCCCGCGACGCTCAAATTCATGCCAGGCCGCACCGTCATGGATATGGGCACCCGCGACTTTGCGACCCCTGAAGAGGCCGCTGCCTCGCCGCTCGCTGAAACGCTGTTCGGGCTCGGCGATGTGACCGGGGTATTCTTCGGCCATGCCTTCGTTTCGGTCACGATCGCGCCCGGCTCGGACTGGGCGCAGGTCAAACCGGATGTGCTGAACGTCCTGCTCGACCATTTCTCGGCGAATATGCCACTGTTCAAACCGGCTAGCGCGGCGGGAATTTCTGTTCCCGCCGAACCGGATTTCACCGACGATCCGGCCGACGCCGACATCGTCGATCAGATCAAGGATTTGATCGAAACACGCGTCCGGCCCGCCGTCGCTGCGGACGGAGGCGACATCATCTATCGCGGGTTCGCGCAGGGCAAAGTCTACCTGCAGTTGCAGGGCGCCTGTTCGGGCTGTCCCTCGTCGAGCGCCACGCTGAAGGGCGGGATCGAATCGCTCTTGAAATATTACGTGCCAGAGGTCACCGAAGTCCTCGCCGTCTGATCCCCCGGAGACCCCATGCCCAAACTCGACGACGCCGCGCTGGACCAGTTGTTCCGGACCGCGCGCACCTACAACGGCTACACCGACGAGCCCGTGACCCGCGCTGACATGGACGCGATCTGGGAAGTCATGAAATTCGGCCCGACCTCCGCCAACTGCCTGCCCGCGCGTTTGTTGTGGTGTGAAAGCGCCGAGGCGAAGGGCAAGCAGGCAGCCCATGCGAGCGCGAACAACAAGGACAAGATCCTTAAGGCGCCCGTGACCGTCATTATCGGCATGGACATGGAATTCTACGAACTGTTGCCCGAGCTGTTTCCGCCGGCCGACGCGCGCAGTTGGTTCGCGGGCAACGACGCCGCGATTGCGGCGACCGCGATGCGCAATTCGTCGCTGCAAGGTGCCTATTTCATCATGGCGGCCCGCGCACTGGGCCTCGATACCGGCCCGATGTCGGGCTTCGATAATGCTGGTGTCGATGCCGACTTCTTTGCCGGCACGCCGGTGAAGTCGAACTTCATTTCAACGCTCGGCCATGGCGACCCGTCGACGATCTTCGGGCGGTTGCCGCGACCCGGCTTCGGGCGCTTCAACACGGTCTTGTGAGGGTCCTCGCGATCGAGACGGCAACTGCCGCCTGCTCGGTCGCGCTGATCGAGCAGGGCGTCGTGGTCGATGGCGCCCATGCGGTCGTCGGGCGCGGCCATGCCGAGCGGCTGTTGCCGATGATTGCCGCCCTTCAGGATGGTGGCCGCGCTGATGCGATCCGCGTCGATGTGGGACCAGGTAGTTTTACGGGCATCCGCGTCGGCGTGGCGGCCGCGCGCGCCCTTGGTTTTGCCTGGAGCATCCCGGTGACAGGCTTTGCCTCGCTGGCGCTGATCGCAGCCATCGACGGCATACAGCCCGATACCAGCGTTGCCATCGAGGGCGGCCATGGCGAACTGTTCGTAGCGCGTTACGGCGCAGGCGCGGAGGATCTCTCGCCAAGATCGATCCCCTTCGACGCGGCAATCGCGGCAATCTCGACCACACGGATCATCGGCAATGCCGCGGCACGCATCGTCGCCGCACGCGGCTGGGGCGAAGCCGTTGCGCTCGATCCCGATGCCCGCGCCGTCGCGGGTCTGTCCATCGATGCGTCGCTACCGCTCCTGCCCTATTACGGGCGGCAGGCGGATGCCATCCCGATGGCTCTACGCCCGTGACGATCGACGAAACGGGGGTCGAAGGGCTCGAAGATGCGATGGCCGTGATGCTGGCCGCGTTCGATCCCGGCTATGGCGAAGCCTGGAATCGTGCCCAGTGCCTCGGTGTGCTGGCTATGCCGGGTGCAGTCCTGCTCGTTGCCCGCGACGGTGACCGGCCCGTGGGCTTTGCGCTGGTCCGAGTCGTGATCGACGAGGCGGAGCTGATGCTGCTTGCCGTGACACCCGACGCGCGGGGTCGTGGAATCGGGCGATGTTTGTTGCAGGAGAGTATGGTTCGCGCTGGCGCGCGCGGGGCCACCACCTACTTTCTCGAAGTGCGAAGCGACAATCCGGCAGTAAAGCTGTACTCTGACGAAGGATTGTCATGCGTCGGCTATAGGAAAGACTATTATCGTGGCAATGATGGTAAACGACGCGACGCAATGACGTTTCGCCGTTCATTGATCTAAAATTGGATCATTCAGTACATTGCGGTTGCCCTTACACAGTATTAGGAATTTCCTCACTGGCATCAACATCTCATCGTTGCGCCTTTTTTGACAAGGACTGGACTAGACATGGCCGAAGACGGTGAAATGCAGGAAACCATGATCACGCTGACCGCCGACATCGTCGCGGCGCATGTGAGCAACAATAGTGTGGCGGTCAACGACTTGCCGACGCTTATCTCGAATGTTCACGGTGCGCTCAGCGCACTTGTCGGCCCAGCGCCGGTGGCACCGGAGGCCAAGCAGGAGCCGGCGGTGTCGATCCGTGCTTCGATCAAGCCTGACTATGTTGTCTGTCTTGAGGACGGCAAGAAGCTGAAGATGCTGAAGCGCCACCTGATGACGCATTACAACATGACGCCGGACCAGTATCGCGCGAAATGGGGTCTTCCGGCTGATTATCCGATGGTCGCGCCGAACTATGCCGAACAGCGCCGCACGCTCGCCAAGAGCATCGGCTTGGGTACCAAGGGCCGTCGCAAGGCCGTTCGCTAACCGAAAGCACTTTGCGGCGGCGCGGCCTTTGGGCTACCGTCGCCGCAATGCATCGTAGAATCGATATCGAGGCGCTCTGCGCCGAAAAGGGCCTCCGGATTACCGAGCAGCGCCGCGTCATCGCTCGCGTGCTGTCGGAAGCGGACGACCATCCTGACGTCGAGGCACTTCATGCCCGTGCGGTCGCCATCGACCCCGGCATTTCGATCGCCACCGTCTATCGCACCGTCCGTCTGTTCGAAGAAGCAGGCATTCTCGAGCGCCATGATTTTGGCGACGGAAGATCGCGCTATGAGGCCGCCGCCGAGGCGCACCACGATCACCTGATCGATGTCGAAACCGGCAAGGTCATCGAATTCGTCGATCCCGAACTCGAGGCCCTGCAAAAGATCATCGCCGAGAAGCTGGGGTTCCGGCTGGTCGATCATCGTATGGAGCTCTATGGCGTCGCCATCGACCGCCCCGCTTAGTCAGGCGCGGCTCGACGCGGCGGCAGGTCGCCCCCCGCCGATCAGCTTCATGGGTTGGGTTCGCATCTGGATTCGCGCGATCGGCATCGTCACGATCCTGATCCCCCTCGTCGCGCTGCATTATCTGTGGCGGGCGTTGCGCCAGTCGTCGCCGTGGCCACGGATTTTTCTTGGCTGGACGGGATGGATCGCGGGAGCGCGCGCAGACCGCATGGGCAAACCTGTCCGTCGCGATGTCGTCTTCATTGCCAACCATATCAGCTGGATCGATATCCTCGTCATCGCCGGGGCCAGCGGCAGCGCATTCGTCGCCAAGGCAGAGATTCGCACCGCCCCGGTTGTCGGCTGGCTATCGACCCTCAACCGCACCGTCTTTGTCTCGCGCGAAGACCGCGTCGGGGTCGGCGAACAGATCGAACGGTTGCGCGAGGCCCTTGCCGACACCTGGTCGGTGACGATTTTTCCAGAAGGGACGACGGATGATGGCCGGTCGCTGCTGCCGTTCAAATCGTCGCTGCTCAAAATCCTCGAGCCCGCGCCACCGGGTGTGGTCGTCCAGCCGCTCATGCTCGATTACGGCATTGTCGGGCCGGACATCGGCTGGCTGGGTGGAGAAAGCGGCAAGGACAACGCGTTGCGCGTCCTCGCGCGCCCCGGCACTTTCCGTGTCGGTATCCGCTTTCTCGAGCCGCTTTCGCCCGCCGAATTCGTCGGGCGCAAGGCCATCGCCGCCGAGGCGCGCGCGCGGATCGCCGCCGCGTTGTCGGCGGTGCTCGGTCGACCCGTCGAAACCTTTATCGGACATGACGCTTGGCGTTCCGGCGCCGTCGCAACGCTTAACAATATCGGGCATGAAAGCGGTTCAGCTTCGCCGCAGGCCGCGTTATGACGCTGATTATGACTTCACCCAAAACCTTTCACGTCAAATCCTTCGGCTGCCAGATGAATGTCTATGACGGCGACCGCATGGGCGAGTTGCTGGGCACCGAAGGCATGGTTGCGGCCGCCAGTGCCGCTGACGCCGACGTCGTCGTGCTCAACACCTGTCACATCCGCGAGCGCGCGGTCCACCGCGTCTATTCGGAGATCGGCTCGCTGCGTCGCGAGGACGGCAGCCGACCGATGATTGCAGTCGCGGGCTGCGTCGCGCAGGCGGAGGGGGCCGAGGTCGCGAAACGAGCGAAGGACGTCGACGTCGTCGTCGGCCCGCAGGCCTATCACCGCTTGCCCGCCATGCTTGCGGCAGCAAAGGATACGGGCAAGCCGCAGGTCGATACCGACATGCCCGCCGAATCAAAGTTCGACGCTCTGCCGGTTCGTGGCCCCGGTCGCCCCTCGGCGTTCCTGACCGTGCAGGAAGGCTGCGACAAGTTCTGCACCTATTGCGTCGTGCCCTATACGCGCGGGGCGGAAGTCTCGCGCAGGTTCGACGCGGTGATCGACGAAGCCCGCGCGCTGGTCGACGGCGGCGCAAAGGAAATCACCCTGCTGGGGCAGAATGTGAATGCGTGGGAAGATGAGGCGCGTGGGCTGCACGACCTGATTGTCGCGCTCGACCGCCTGCCCGGCCTCGCCCGCATCCGTTATACCACCAGCCACCCCAATGACATGCGGCAGGGCCTGATCGATGCGCACCATGATGTCGAAAAACTGATGCCGTTCCTCCACCTGCCAGTGCAGTCGGGCAGCGACCGCGTGCTGAAAGCCATGAACCGCAGCCACGACCGCGACCAGTATTTGCGCCTGATCGAACGGGTCAGAGGCGCACGCCCCGACATCGCAATTTCGGGCGATTTTATCGTCGGATTCCCCGGCGAGACCGATGCCGAATTCGAGGAGACGCTGGGGATCGTGCGCGAGGTCGGCTACGCACAAGCCTTCAGCTTCACCTATTCGCCACGCCCCGGCACGCCTGCGGCGACAATGGACGCCCAAGTGCCGAAACCCGTCATGGACGAACGGCTGCAGCGCCTCCAGGCCGCGCTCAACGAACAGCAGCACGCCTTCAACATCGGCAGTGTCGGCCGGCGCACGGCCGTCCTGATCGAGCGCCCCGGCAAGCTCCCGGGCCAGATGCTCGGCAAATCGCCCTGGCTGCAATCGGTGCACGTCATAGACGCCAATCTGAGCATCGGCGACCTCATCGAGGTCGACCTGACTGCTGCCGGACCCAACAGCCTGACTGGAACCTCACCCATGAAACTGGCCGCCTGAGTGCCCAAAAAACCTGTTCCCGCCCAATTGGGCGACCGCAGCCGCATCGAAATCAGTTTCGACAAACCGCAATTGCTGGCGCGTGTGCTCGGCGAATATGATCGCAATCTGGTCGCCATCGAAAACCGGCTCGGCGTCTATATCGCGGCGCGGGGCAACAAATTGCAGATCGAGGGCGAAGCCTCGTCCTGCGCGCGCGCGCGGGATGTGCTGACGGGCCTCTATAACCGCGTCGTGCAGGGGCAGGACATCGACACGGGCGAAGTCGATGCGGTGATTGCGATGTCGGCCGAACCGACCCTGGACGGCATCATTCGCGCAGGGGTTGCGACGCCGCCCAGCATCATGATCCGCACGCGCAAGAAAACCATCGTGCCGCGCTCAGCCACTCAGACGCGCTACATGGAAGCGCTGATCTCGCATGACATCATCTTTGCGTTGGGACCGGCAGGAACGGGCAAAACCTATCTGGCCGTCGCGCAGGCCGTGTCGCAGCTGATCACCGGCAGTGTCGACCGGCTCATCCTGTCGCGCCCGGCGGTCGAGGCGGGCGAAAAGATCGGTTTCCTGCCCGGCGACATGAAGGAGAAGGTCGATCCGTATCTGCGCCCGCTTTACGATGCGCTCTACGACTGCCTGCCCGCCGAGCAGGTCGAACGGCGCATCGCCAGCGGTGAAATCGAGATCGCACCCATCGCCTTCATGCGTGGGCGGACGCTGGCTGACAGCTTCATCATCCTCGATGAGGCGCAGAACACCACGCCCGGACAGATGAAAATGTTCCTCACCCGTTTCGGCCAGAACAGCCGCATGGTCGTATGCGGCGATCCCAACCAGACCGATCTGCCCAAGGGGCAGGAGTCGGGGCTGAATGACGGTGTGAGCAAACTCGAAGGGGTCGAAGGGATCGGCATGGTCCGCTTTGGCATCGGCGATGTCGTGCGCCATCCGGTCGTCGGACGGATCGTCGAGGCCTACGAGGGCAACGGGTGATCGAAACCGTCGCCTTGCGCGAACCGCCCTGGCCAGCGTCGGATTGGGATAGCCTGGCGGAAAAAGCCGTCGCCGCCGCCATTTCGGCCAGCCCGCAGGCCGCGCTCGCCGAAACCACCGCCACGATCGAAATCGCTGTCCGCCTGACGTCGGACGACGAGGTCCGGACCCTCAACCGCCAATACCGGGACCAGGACAAACCGACCAATGTCCTTTCGTTCCCGATGGTCCAGCCCGACCTGATCGAGACACTCGACGACACTGATGACGGCGAGATCCTGCTCGGCGACATCGTGCTGGCCTACAGTGTCTGTGCGACAGAGGCGGCGGAAAAGGATATCTCGCTCGAAGATCATGCCGCACATCTCATTGTGCATGGCACCCTCCATCTGTTAGGACATGATCATATGAACGACGTCGCGGCCGACGCCATGGAAGCAATCGAGCGGGCTGCGATGGCATCGCTGAGTCTGCACGACCCCTATGAATCTGGCCCCTATCAGGACTCCGAAACCCCAAAATGAAAGAAGGCGATAGTAGCCGCGACGCCTCTGGTTCTTCGGGAGGCATCTGGGGCAATATCCGCGCGCTGTTCGGCGATACACCCGAACCCACGCTGCGCGAACAGATCGAAGAAGCGATCGACGAGCACGAGGACGATCCCACCCCAGACGAGGCGGGCGACCTGTCCCCGGTCGAGCGGCAGATGGTCCGCAACCTGCTGAGTTTCGGCAAGCGGACGGTCGACGATGTCGGTGTACCCCGTGCCGATATCGTCGCCATTCCCGAAACCTCGACATTTGCAGAACTGGTCGCCGTCCTCGCCGACGCGCCACACAGCCGCTTGCCGGTCTATCGCGGCAGCCTGGACGAAGTCGTGGGCATGATCCACATCAAGGACGCCTTCGCGCTGCTCGCGCGCGGGGAGCCGTTTCCCGAAACGATCCTTGGGCTGATCCGCCAGCCGCTTTACGTCCCCCAGTCGATGGGCGTGCTCGATCTGCTTGCCGAAATGCGCAGCCAGCGAATCCACCTTGCCATCGTCATCGACGAATACTCGGGGACCGAAGGATTGGTCACGATCGAGGATCTGGTCGAAGAAATCGTCGGCGACATCGAGGATGAAACCGACGACGCGGTCGTGCCCCTGCTCGTCCAGCTCGACGATGGCCTGTGGGATGCCGATGCCCGGGCCGAGCTGGAGGACGTTGCCGAGACCATCGACCCGCGCCTTGCCGTCATCGACGAGGACGTCGACACCATCGGTGGACTCGCCTTCGTGCTGGCGGGCCACGTCCCGCAGCCGGGCGAAATATTGACGCACGACAGTGGCTGGCGGATCGAAGTGACGGCAGGCGACGGACGACGGGCGACCCGGCTGCGCCTGCATCCGCCTATAGCCGAGACACAATCCGGTACGACGGGGGGTGGCGCGACGGGCAAGTGATTGCCATATCGCTGGCATGACCCGTGGCCGCAAAATCCTGATCGTCGTTGTCGTTCTCGCCCTGATCCTGGGCGGCACCGGCTGGTACCTGACCCGCGGTGACACCGCGCAGCTGAGCCTGGAAGCCGTGACCGGCACCAAGCCGCGCATCACGCCGGCCCGACAGCAGACGATTCCCACAGTGAACATCGCAAAGGTCGTTGGCTGGGCCAGTGGCGCAAAGCCCGTGCCCGCCGCCGGTCTGGCCGTCAGCGAATTTGCCGGGGGACTCGACCATCCGCGCTGGATGTACGAGCTGCCCAATGGCGATGTGCTGGTCGCCGAAACCAACTCGCCGCCGCGCGAAGGTGGCGGCATTACCGGCTGGGTCATGTCGATGCTGATGAAGCGCGCCGGGGCAGGCGTGCCGAGCGCGAACCGCATCACCCTGTTGCGCGATACGAACGGCGACGGCGTGGCCGACCTCAAGACGCCGTTCATGACCGGGCTTGCCTCGCCGTTCGGCATGGCACTGGTCGGCGATCAGCTCTACATCGGCAACCACGATGCGCTGGTTGTGGTGCCCTACACCACCGGCGTCACCAGAATTGCCACCACGCCCAAAAAGGTCGTCGCCCTGCCGGGCGGCGGCAACCACTGGGCAAAGAATGTCGTGGCCGCGCCCGACGGGCAGTCCCTTTACATTTCGGTCGGGTCGAGCAGCAACATCGGCGAGAACGGCATGGACGCCGAAAATTATCGCGCGAACATTCTCGAACTCAATCTGAAGACCAAGGCGATCCGGATCTTTGCTGCCGGTCTGCGCAATCCCTTCGGCATGGCGTGGGAGCCGCAGAGCAAGGCATTGTGGACCGTCGTCAACGAGCGCGACATGCTGGGGTCCGACCTGCCCCCCGATTACATGACGCGCGTCGATTTCGGCGCATTCTATGGATGGCCGTACAGCTACTGGAACGGTTACGAGGACATGCGGGTCGAACAGCGACCCGACCTGCTGCAATACACCCACCAGCCCGAATATGCGCTGGGCCCGCACACGGCTTCCCTCGGCCTCGCTTTCGGGTCGCTCGGGTCATTCACCAACGGCGCGTTCATTGGGCAACACGGCTCGTGGAACCGCAAGCCTGCCTCGGGCTACAAGGTCGCATTCGTGCCGTTCAACACCCGGGGCTTCCCGAACGCCGGAACAGCGGGCGCGATGCGCGATGTGCTGTCCGGCTTTCTCGACAAGGACGGCAACGCGCAAGGACGCCCGGTGGGCGTGATCCTGCGGACGAAGGGCGACCTGCTGGTTGCCGACGATGTCGGCAACCGCATTTGGCGAGTCAACGCGAAGTAAAGCCTACAGCTTCACCAGCATCTTGCCGGTATTCGCGCCGGTAAACAGACCCATGAATGCGTCGGGCGCACTTTCCAGACCGTCGAACACGGTGTCGCGTGACTTCATCTGCCCGCTGGCAACCAGCGCACCGGCTCCGGCCAGAAACTCGCCCATGCGCGGGGCGAAATCGTTGAACAGCAATCCCTTGATCTGCAACCGCATCCCGATGACACGCGCGAAATACTTCAGCGCCATTGGCTCACCGCTGTTGTAGACGTCGATGACGCCGCAGATGGCGAACCGCCCGCCCAGTCGTGCACTCGCCAGCGCGGCGTCGAGGTGCTCGCCGCCGACGTTGTCGAAATAGACATCGATACCCTTGGGTGCCGCCTCATAGAGTTGCTTCAGCACCGGGCCCGCCTTGTAATCGATGCAGGCATCTGCGCCGAGTTCCTTGACCCAGGCGCATTTGTCGGGTCCGCCAGCGGCCCCGATGACGGTCATGCCCTTCGCTTTGGCGATCTGGACGACAGCCGACCCGACTGCGCCTGCGGCTGCCGAGACGAAGACGATATCGCCTTCCTTGGCCTCGGCCGTGTCGAGAAGACCGAACCATGCCGTTGCGCCTGTCAGACCCATGTTGCCGAGGAACATTTCGATCGGCAGTCCTGACGCGGGCAGCTTGTTCGGGGCCATTGCGCCGGTCGCGGGCATCGTTGCCGTGTCGCGCCAGCCGAGCATGTGCATCACCCGGTCGCCGACCGCGAACGCGTCCGACTTGGTCTCGGTCACGACGCCGACCGCGCCGCCGGTCATCGCTTCGCCCAGCGCAAATGGAGGAACATAGCTTTTCACATCGTTCATGCGGCCGCGCATATAGGGATCGACCGACAGGAAGCTGTTGGCGACGCGGATTTCCCCGTCGTTCAGTGGCGCGTCGGCAATTGTTATCATTTCGAAATTATCCGACGTCGGCATCCCCGACGGACGTGATTTCAATGCCCATGCGCGCGCCATATTCACTCTCCCGTGGCAGTCGATCCGCCTTGAAAACCGTCCTAAACCGAAACCGGTTGCCGACGCAAAGTCATTAACGCCGGGGCGTTGCATCGCCCCGGCACGCTCGCTATGGGAGCCGACCTCGCGTGTCCGACGGAACCGTGAGATCTGGTGAGGGGCTGTAGCTCAGTTGGGAGAGCGCGTCGTTCGCAATGACGAGGTCAGCGGTTCGATCCCGCTCAGCTCCACCAGACAGTTCCGTCTCTCCGGACTCACAGCGAGAGATTTATGCAGTGGTCCAAAAAGCCCGCGGTTCTGCGCCGTTTTCGGTGGCTCGAAAACGCAGCTGAATTACAGAGAGCATTCGGGACGCGAAAGCTGCAGCCGATCGGCCCGCGATTCTCAAAGGCGCTAATTCACCGATTCAACTGCATACTCCGCAGCCGTCATTGGAACCCGAACGCAATCCGCTGTTCGCCCCAGTTAAGCGGGATATTGGTGACGCCATTCAGATGAGCCACGGTGAGGTGGGCTGGCTGACGCCCGTCGACAATGGCCTCGACAATGTCAGGCGCGAGGAAACTCAACCGCAGCAGTCGCTTGTACCGCGCGAGGCCAACGCCGGCGTTCACTGCCAGCGCCTCAAGCGGGTTGTCCGGGTGCGCCAACATCGTGGCCCTTGCGGCGAGAGCATCAGCTACGAGCGTGACCAGCTGCTCGTCGCGGTCGTTCGAGTCGGACCCCGGCCCGCGCACGACGAGGCGGACGTCACTGCCGCGGCGGACCTTGGCTATACTGGCTCTGACATTGTGGGTGACGCCTGGTGCGACAACCACTGTCATTGTCAGGCTGGCCTCGCCGAGATCGATCCGCTCGACCCACCGTAGCACAGTTGGCCGCGCGTTCTGCGTGGAGCTGGATAGCTCTGCTGCGTCGGCCGCGCTTGTTGTTAGCGTCCGGTATGCGGCCCTCGGATCGCAAAAGCGGTCGGTCAGCAATCCACCCTTTGCAGTCGTTCCCGCCCGTTCGATTGCTAAAACCCGCCTAAAACCCGACTGGCCGATCTCGGGACGGGTTTTTGCAAATATTTCGACAGATTATCGGCGTTTTTGGGTTCTTGCGCGTATCGGTACGCACTTTGCGAGGTTTTGCTCTGCTTTGCGGAATTTTACGCGATTTTACGCGCGGTTCTTCAATCTGCAAAAGGCAGATAAATGCGGGATTTCCGCCATTCTCCACGAGTCGCGTCGATCTGAAGCTCGGTCAGCGCTGCGATTGAATGGGATTAAATGGGAATTTCACGCAGAGAGCAGTTCGCGGGAAACTGCAACCACCACCAGTCCGGCTTAGTTCTCCGCGGACGCGGTACAGAGTAGATATATGCGCGCAAGGCCGCGCATTTCCAGCAATTCCTTCAGAATGCTTATGCTCGTTTGAATCGTCGAGAGCGTTCCTGTCCGCAAATCGCGCTCCCTTACTAACGCCCAAAGTAGGGCACAGCGATACCCAACTTATACCGAGCTGCGTTCCACAATCTGTACTGGCAAGGTCGCTGATGGCGTTTCCTCACCCTCCAGCCGACGAAACAGAAATTCGACCAAGGCAGTCGCACCACGGCTGAGGTTCTGCCGGACGGTTGTCAAACGCGGATGCGAGTGCTCCGCAAGCTCCAAGTCATCAAAGCCGATAACCGAAACATCGCGTGGAACTTCCAAACCCGCGGTATGTAAGGCCCGCAACGCACCCAAGGCGATGACATCAGAAGCGGCAAAAATTCCGTCGAAATTGACCCCGCGCGCAATGAGGCTTTGCACGGCAGCCAACGCGGTATCGCCTGTGAAATGAGCAGGCTGGATCAAATCCTGATCGATTGCGATCCCAGCGCGCTCAAGCGCGGTAACGTAGCCCCGCAGCCGCATTTCGATTTCGGGCAAGGCCGTCGCTCCGAGAAACACAATTCGCCTGCGGCCTGCCTTTAACAGTGTGTCGACCGCTGCGCGCCCACCACCGATATTGTCGGACCCCACGGAGCAGTAGGTTTGTTCGGGCAAGTGTGCGCCCCAGACGACCAAGGGCAGAAAAGTCCGTGCGGCTGCATTGATTTCGACGTGTTGATTGCTCTGGCCGAGGACGATGTACCCGTCGGCCTTTTGCGACTGAACATGTCGCGTCAGCCAACCCGTTGCAGGCGATGGGAGCCGCGACAGCAGGACATCATAATGGCGAGCCGAAATCTCGTCGGCCAAATGGCCAAAAAGCTGAAGGAAAAACGGATCGGAAATGAGCTGGTCGGACTCGTGCCCCAGTGGAATGACAACTCCGATCGTGCGGGTCCGGTTCGATCGCAGTCGCTGGCCACGCTGGTCGATCACATACCCGTGCTGAATTGCAATTTGTTGAATCTGCCGCCGAGTAATCGTTGGAATCAAAGGACTTTCCGCGAGCGCACGCGATACCGTGGACGTCGAGACGCCAGCAAGCTTGGCGATATCGGTCATTTTGAGCGGAGCGGCTGCTTTGCCGCCCGGAATCGTGGCCTTAGATGAACGCATGATGCGTCATACCGCATCATCCGTAGGGTGCAACGCGGTCACCCGAGTCACATTTTTGATCGACGTGACGCACGGCGATTTGCAGTAATTTCTTGGCGGCGTTAGACAGCGTGCAACCGATTGCAAACCGGAGCAAAGGAGAGAGGTGTTCCCCGTCAGCACCTATGGCCCAGATTTGAGGTTGTGATTTAAGGAGGGTTGGGTCTTCGTCGCAGTGACGAAGGAACGAAGATGAAGACCCAACCCTCCTTAAAAAGATTGCCAGTGAAGGCC
>JBBROX010000026.1:0-40055 GCA_038228865.1 Sphingomonadales bacterium
CGCTCGGCTACGCCACACCGGCCGCGTACGCGGTCGGACTTCGACTGGCCGCTTCGCGGCCGGTTGCAACCGTCGCCGAGGACGGCGACAACATCGGTCGGTCTCTGGTTGCCGCTGGATGAAAGCCGGGGGTCAGGTCACTTTGGGCCACGCACTTCCGAGGCTGAAAGCTTTGCGATCCTAGATGCCGCCGTCGAAGCGGGCATAAATTTCATCGATACGGCCAATCAATACGGTGGCCATCTGGGCGTTGGCACGACCGAAACCATCATCGGCAACTGGCTGGCGCAGGATAGCCGTCGACGCGACCGGATCGTTCTCGCCACCAAGGTGCACGAACCAATGTCCGACGACATCAACGATCGCGGGCTGTCGGCACGGCACATCCAAATGGCGTGCGAGGCGAGCCTGAAGCGCCTTCAGGTCGACCATATCGATCTTTACCAGTTTCATCATATCGACCGCCTGGCGCCGATAGCGGAGATCTGGCAGGCTACCGACCGGCTGATCAGCCAAGGCAAAATCACCTATCTCGGATCAAGCAATTTTCCCGGCTGGAAGATTGCTCAGGTAAATGAACAGTCATTCGCGCGGCACCGGCTGGGCCTGGTATCGGAGCAGAGTCTGTACAATCTGATCGAGCGCCGCGCCGAACTCGAAGTCATTCCTGCCTGTCGCAATTACGGCGTCGGCGTGATCACCTGGAGTCCGCTCGCCGGTGGCCTGTTGGCAGGCAGCACGATGGATGGGGACGGTCGACGCGCCTCCGATGCCATGAGGACGGCGGCGGCTGCACGGGCTGAACAGCTGGCGCAGTTCGATCGGCTGTGCGCAGACCTGGGAGAGGCACCCGGCGCTGTGGCGCTGGCATGGACGTTGCACCAGGGCGGCATCGCCGCGACGATCATCGGCCCACGCACCCGCGACCAACTCGCATCGATCGCGCATGTGCCCGAGCTTCGCCTTGATGCCGCACTGCTTGCGGCGATTGACGATATCTTTCCGCCCTGTGGCGCCGCGCCAGAAGCGTACGCGTGGTAGCAGCGATAACCATTGAAGCGATGACAGGGGCGTGGCGGTCCGGCGCGATCCCGGTCGCGGGCGGTAGCATTGCCTATCGCCGGACCGGCACCGGGCCGACGCTGGTGCTGTCCCACGGCCTGACCGACAATGGCCTGTGCTGGGGACGCGCGGTCGCGGCGCTTGCGGGTGATTTCGACATGGTGATGCTCGACGCGCGCGGGCATGGCGATAGTTCGCGGATACCAGCTGAAGGCCATGACCCGGCCGCCGACATTGGTGCGGCGATCGAGCATCTGTGCCTTGAGGCACCGATCCTGATGGGCCATTCGGTCGGGGCGCTTGCAACGGCGGCGTTCGCCTGCCGCTTTCCGACCTCGACCTCGCGGATTATCCTGGAGGATCCACCGCTGCTGCCGCCGGCAAGCCAAGCCGAAATAGTCGCCCGCCGCGAACGCTTCCGTCATGAAGTTGCGCGCATTCAGGCGCTTTCGGATGCCGAGATCGCGGATTGGGGCCGGAAAGCCTCGCCGGACTGGCACGAGGACGACGTTCCGGCCTGGGTCCAGGGCAAACGGCAGGTCGATCCCGAAGCCATGCCCATTGCGGCGACAGCGTGGCAGGATGTCATCGCTGCGATTGCCGTGCCAACCCTGCTCGTGTCCGGTGAAGCCCCCCGCGGGAGCATGGTCAGTCCCGCGGCAGCAGCCGAAGCGATGCGGATCAACCCCCGGGTCCGCGCAGTTACAGTTGGGGGGGCGGGGCACAACGTCCGGCGTGACAATCTGCCCGGATTCCTGGCGGCCATACGTCCGTTTCTGGCGGCAAGCGATGTGCATGATCAATAGCGTCGACTGGATCGATCCTGCGCGGCGCCAACAAACGGCAACCGGCATGACGACCGGACCGCATGGGGGAGACGGGCTGTGCTGACCATTGACGAGCGGGACGAAGCGGCAGTTTCGGCACCGGCGCGCAAACCACCGCGCCTGGTCAAACTCGCCTATAGCCTGGGGCAGGCCGCCCAGAATGGCGGCTTTGACGCGGCCATCGCTTTTATCTTCTTCTACTATTCCGCCGTCCTGGGCCTGTCGGGGACGCTGGTCGGCGCGGCGCTGGCAATCAGCCTGGCCTTCGATGCTGTCGTCGATCCGGTCGTTGGATCATGGTCGGACAATCTGAAATCGCGAATGGGCAGGCGGCTGCCGCTGATGATCGTGGCGGTGCCGCTGATCTGCGTATCGGTCGGGTTGCTGTTCTCGCCGCCGCACGGGCTCGGTCAGATCGGGCTGTTCGGTTGGCTGGCGGCAATGTCGGTCGCGGTTCGCAGCTTCATCTCGCTGTTCAATGTGCCCTATATCGCGCTCGGCGCCGAAATGACGTCGGATTACGCCGAGCGCACTAGCGTCGTCGTCTATCGCGCCTTTGCAGGCATCTGCAGCGGCGTCGCGGTTACCGCAATCGGCTATTCGATCTATTTCGCACACGGCGGGTTGCAGCGTGCCGAAGGCTATCCGGGGTTTGGCTGGTCGGTTGCCCTGCTGCTATTTGTCTGCATGACGCTGTGCTGCCTCGGCGTGCGGCGCTATGCGGCGGCCTTGCCGCAACCCGAGCCGCGACAAGGCTCGATGCTGCGCCGATTGCCCCAGGAATTGAAGGAGATTTTCTCGAACCGCTCGTTCCGCCTGCTGTTCGTTTCGGCAGTCGTCATTTTCGTCGCCATCGGCGTCAACGCCAGTCTCAACAATCACGCCTTCATCTTCGTATGGCGCATGGCGAGCGAGAAGATCCAGTTCATCGGCTATGCCTATCTCATTGGCATCCTGCTCGGCGTGCTGGCCGCGCCGCTGCTGCAGAGGATCATGGAAAAGAAGAATGTCGTCATCATCGGCTTTCTGCTGTTGATCGCCAATTGGCTGGTGCTGCAGGGCCTGATGCTGGCTGGGGGATATTTCCCGATCGGCGACGCGGCGCTGCTGCCGATGCAGTTCAACTCGTTCATCGCCGGAATCGGCACCGGCTTTGTCTCGGTCGCCTATCCATCGATGATGGCAGACGCCGCCGACGAGCATGAATTCCTGTTCGGGACGCGCCGCGAGGGCCTGTATTTTGCCGGGCTCGGCTTTGCCGGCAAGGCAGCGACAGGGCTTGGCGTCATGGTCGCTGGCGTGGCACTCGACCTGATCCGCTTTCCGCGCAGCGTCGATCACGCCGCATCTGCCGTGCTGCCACAGGCCATGCAGGATCGGTTGGTGATGATCTGGGGGCCGGTACCGGCGATCATCGCAATCGTGTCGCTGATGATCCTGTTTTCCTATGGCATTACGCGAGCACGGCACCGGCAGATCGCCGCCGCGCTGGCCAGCGGCGCCACCGTCTGAACGGTCGCTCCTTACATAGGATAGATCGAATGGCCGCCATCGAGCACGAGCGACTGCCCTGTCATCAGCCGCGATTCAGCCGAAGCCAGAAACACCGCAACGCCTTCCAGGTCTGCGGCCGTGCCGATAGTGCCAGACGCTGTACGGCGCAGCGGAGCGTCACGAAACGCCTGCGGAGTGTCGAGCGACATTTCGGTTTCGATATAGCCGGGCAAGATCGCGTTGGTGGTGATACCGGCCGGGGCCAGTTCGATCGCCAGCGCCCGCACCAGTCCGGCAACGGCAGCCTTGCTCGCGGAATACCCGCCGCCACCGGGAATGCCGAGTAGCGCCGCTATTGACGATGTGACGATCAAGCGGCCGCCGCTGCCCTGAGTCACGAATTGCCGGGCGCTCACCCGAAACGTGCTGACGACGCTATGAAAATTAAGATCCATCGTCTGCTGCCACGCCTCGGGCGGCAAGTTCAGTAGCGGGCCGCGCACACCCGAGCCCCCCGCGTTAGCGAAGCAACTATCGAGTCGCCCGAACTGATCGAGGGTTGCCGTCATGGTGCGGTCGACCGCCTTGGGGTCGGTCACATCGCATTCGAACGCCGCAACTAAACCCCGAATGCCTCCAGCGCGCTCCGAGCCGCGGCATTCCGGTCGGCGTTGCGGCCCCAGATTACGATGCTGGCCCCAGCCTTGGCGAGGCCGCGCGCCATTCCCAATCCCAGACCCGCGTTGCCGCCGGTGACCAGCGCCACGTGATTTGAAAGGTCGAACACCCGATTTCCCCTTGGCCGTCGCTATTCCCACTGCTGACATGGCAGCCGCAGCAACGATCGCATTCACCATTGGGATGACATTAATTGTACTAATGGTCAATAATGCTTCGATGGGCTACTCGCGATCGCGAGCTAGGCGGTTCGCACTGGTAACGGCTGGCGGCGGATCATATATTCGCTCTTCAGATGGACTACGCTGCCGATGATCATCGTGACGGTCAGATCCTCGAGCGTCTTCAAATCAAGAGTGCCGCGGTTTAGGTAAGCGCCGGCCGATGCAGGTAGACCAAATGAGATGTCGGTCGCCGCGCGCGCGATATCGGGCGGCAGATCGAACTGCTGGATGACGATATCGGTCAGATAGTCGACTGCCCGGTCGCGGCTATATTCGGTCGGGTTTTGCGCCCGGGAGACACTCGGTTCGGCCTGCAGGCGTTCAATCAGCAGCCCGTTTTCATGCATATACGTCAGATAGGCGTGGGTGATCGCGCGAACCAGCCCTTCAAAGGTTGTCGCAGTCGCCGCGGCATCGGCCTGCAAACGGCGGAAGCGTTTCATTTCCCGCTGGTATAATTCACGCAGCAGTTCAGTAAGGTTAGGAAAATAGGCGTACACGAGGGACTTGCTGATCCCCGCCTCCTTACCGATCCGCTCTACCGACAATTGTGCGACGCCTTCGCGCGCGACGAAGTCAGCCGTGTGATCGAGGATCAGCGCTTTCCGAGCATCAGGCGTTAGACGGCGGCGCGGGCGCTTTGCTGCAATAGCCATGGCACCACGCTTATCACAATTCTTGCAACGCAATAGCGATTACGACGCGGCGAAACTCTGGCACCTGATGTAGACATTGGGACAATATGGCCTAGGCAGCCTGCCAGATCGCCAGATCGCGCGGCGCCACTACCCGGTCGCCTAACAGGAAGCGCGCCGACAACGGTGCCGGTGCTGCGACAGGCGTGTCGCCATAGTTGATGGCAAAGGTCAGCGGACCGCGTCGCCTCAGGCGCAAGCTTCCCTGCAACGATACGGTCGCCAACCCGGCTTCCGCTGCCATGGTCCCCAACAGCGCGTCGAGTGCCGCGTCGTCGGTCAGCGTCGCCAAATAATGCACCCGGCCGTGACGGACGAACGCCGGGGCGCCATCCTCATAGCGGCCCAGTACATCGCAACCACCGGCGTCGATGGTCTCTCGCCAGCAGGCACTGGCAAAATTCGCGTCGCCGATTGCAAAGGTGCCCGGGCAGTCAGGGCGTAGCGTTTCGACAGCCAGCACACGGATTGGGATCAGGCTGCGCAGCGGCCCCGGCGGGAGGCCGTCCGGGATGGTCACATCATGCGTCTTGGCCCCCGAGCGGGGCCCGAGGAGGACCAGCGCGTTGCAGTCGCGCAAGCGCGCCACCGATGCTGCCGTTGGGAGTGCCAGTGCCGGAGCCAGCACCAGCGCATAACCGTCCAGATCAGAGTTCGGCGCGACAAAATCCACGTCGAGCCCCAATCGTCGTGCAGCACCATACCAGCTGTTAACGACCGCCTGATAATCATAGCCGCGACCTTGGCGTTCGATCTGCGCGAGCCAATCCGATTCATGATCGATGATCATAGCAACCGGGGCGCGGTCGGTTTCTGGCAGACCTACGGCGGCGAGTTCGGCAGCGAGTTGCTCGATCTCGGGCCACGCTTCGGCCTCACTCGAATCGGGACGTAACAGCCCCGCGTGCATCTGCTCCTGCGCGAATGGCGCCTGCCGCCAGCGGAAAAAACTGACCACAGCGGCACCATGGGCGAAGGCCTCCCAACTCCACAGCCGCACCATTCCCGGCGCAGGGCGCGGGTTGTGGCGCGCCCAGTTCACCGGGCCGGGTTGCTGCTCCATCACCCAGAACGGCTTGCCGGTCAGCCCACGCGTCTGATCGAACAGGATCGCCTGGAAATCGGGATGGCCGGTACGCATGAGCGGCTCGAATATCGCCGCAGGCGCGTTCGCCATGGCCAGGTCGGCGCGGCCGAGTGGATAATTGTCATAGGATGCGAAATCCAGCGGCGCTGCCAGCGCATGATTGTCGACGCCGGTTTCCGGCATCGGGATAAAATTATGCGTCACCCAGCGTCCGGGCGCATGGGTGCGGATGATCGCCACCATGTCCGAGTGGAACTTAACTACCATGTCGGAGGCGTAGCGCCGCCATGCCATACGGTGCGCCGGGCTCGTTTCGGTAACCGCGCCGACAGGGAGTTCAATCGCGTCGAAGCTACCATACTCCATCGACCAGAAGACATTGCCCCAGGCGTTGTTGAGCGCGGCAATGTCGACGTACTGCTCGCGGCACCAGGCCCTGAAGCCGTCACGCGCAGCAACCGACGCGCTCAGGGTGGTATCGTGGCAACAAAGTTCATTGTCGGTCTGCCAGCCGACGACATAAGGGTTGTCACTATAGCGGGCGGCCACTGCCGCGCTGATCCGCATCGCCTCGCGATGCCAGACAGGACTGGAAAAGTCCGTATGTCGCCGCGACCCGAAACCGCGGATGCGACCCGTTTCGGGGTCAACGGGCAGTATTTCCGGGTAAAGGTCGATCAGCCATTTCGGTGGCGTCGCTGTCGGCGTGCACATCACGACCTTCAGCCCGGACGCACCGAGCGTCGCGATGGCGCGGTCGAGCCAGTTCCAGTCGAACGTTCCGGCATCGGGCTCGATCCGGCTCCAGGCGAATTCACCGACCCGCACATAGCTGAGGCCAAGCCCGCGCATACGCCGGGCATCCTCTGCCCACATCGATTCAGGCCAGTGTTCGGGGTAGTAGCAGACGCCCAGCATCGTTGACCGATTCCTTGTTTGATTACTGGACAGCCCATGCACTGCCTCGACGGCAGTAGAACCGCATTGGGCGCTGCCACCTCGCGCTGATAGACAAAAACGTCGGGTTTAGAATTCAAATGTTCAATACAATCGAAAGACCGATGCCATGAATGGCCGTACCATCCCGCTCGGCGAGACCTTCCTGCATGTGCTGGAGGCTGGCGACATGGCCGATCGGGCGCGGCCACTGGCAATCTTCCTGCACGGCTTTCCCGAACGTGCCCAATGCTGGTCGCCGCAACTGGCCCATTTCGCGACGACCCACCGCGTGGTTGCGCCAGAGCAGCGCGGCTATGGCCGCTCCACTCGACCCGCCGCGCTCGAGTCCTACCGGGTCGAAGCGCTGGTTGCCGATGTGCTGGCACTCGCCGATCACTATGGTGCCGGACGGTTCGACCTGATCGGGCATGACTGGGGCGGCATTGTCGCCTGGTTCCTTGCCGCCGCCGCGCCGCAGCGGGTCCGCCATCTCGCCATCATCAACGCGCCGCACCCCAGCCGCCTGCAACAAACGCTTGACGAAGACGCTGGTCAGCGCCTGGCATCCGCCTATGCAGCGCGGCTCGCCAGCCCGGATTTCGAGGCGACGGCGCATGCGGCCGGTCTTGAGCCGTTGTGGGAGACGATGTTCGGCCATCATTTCGCTGCTGGCGGGATCGACAGTGCGGCGCGGAGCGCACAACTTGCCGACTGGGCCATTCCCGGAACGCTGACGGCCATGACCGCCTGGTATCGCGCCGCGCCGTTTCAATATCCCGGGCTACAACCGGGGCCTTTTACCCGGCGGCCGTTTCCGACGGTGACCGTCACCGTGCCGACGACATTGCTGTGGGGAATGGACGACACTGCGCTGCTGCCCGTGCAGCTCGAACAGTTGCAGAACTGGGTACGAGATCTCACCATACGGAGGATCGCCAATGCCGGCCACGGCGTGCTCCACCAGCAACCAGCAACAGTCACAGCGTTACTATCCGCCGCGCTCGCATCGCACGAGCCAATCTGATTGGTTTCGCCCTGTCCGGACTGAGACCCTATGGCGCGACCTATCTGGTCTTTTCCGACTGTATGAAGCCCGCGATCCGGCTTGCTGCAATAACGGCGCTGCCCGTCATCCACGTCCTAACCCATGATTCCATCGGCGTCGGCGAAGACGGCCCAACGCACCAGCCGGTCGAACAGCTGGCGGCGCTTCGCAGCACTGCCTGTTTGCAGGGTAGCGGTCAGAATGGGTCGCCAAAGGGCACCTGTTAACCGCTTTGGCCGCGCCCCCTGTTCGGAGACCAATGCCTGGGGTGCGTGGCGGATCGGCAGGGATTCGAACAATTCCGATTTCGGCAGTCTTTTCATAGTATTGGATTTGAACGACCTACTGTATCCCACCATCTATCCCACCGTCGGCAACGCGTGACTGCGGCACGGTAACGCTAATTTATTTTTTCTAGCACTGGCCTCGTTCTGACGAGTTTGGTCCAATCGAGAAGCGTGTTCGGTCAGGCCGCGATGGTGGCGCTGACGATCAACGGCCCTTCGCAGACGCGCTTCAGCAGGGCGGCCTGTTTCGGCTCCAGTTCCACAAGCAGCGTCAGCACGTTGAGCACGTTGATCAGTTCGCTGGTGTATTCGGGTAGCCAGTGATCGGGCTGGATGTCGCCGAGCGGCGAGGGCGGGCGCTTGTCGCCGATCTGTGGGCGCTCGCGATTGCGCTTTCGATAGCTGAACCATTGGCGCAGCACGGTCTTGCCCGACACTTCATAGGCCCAGACCTGGGGCGAGACATTTTCGATATAGCCGGTGCCAACCGTCATCCGGCGGGTTACGGCGTCATAGCCGATGGTGTCGGGAAAATCCTTCGACGCCTTTGGAATTTGCCCAGTCTTGGGAACGACCGGCGGGCTCACCAAGACGCGCGGCGGGCCGGGCGGGCGGCCCGCGCCGAAGCGTTCGCCGAAGCTGTGCAGCCAGATGACTTCACGGCCCAGCTTCGCGGCTTCGGCGAACAGCGCGGCGTCGGCGGTTAGCGGCACGCGCAGGCCGGGCTGAATCAGATCGGCGCTGAAGCGCTCGACATAGGCGGGATGGGCGAGCAGCGCCGCGACATAGGCGAAGACATCGACCGGGTCGACCGGCGCACCATAGGTTTTGGCAAGCGCGGCAAGGACGGCGGGCGAGACATTGGTTTCGGCTGCAGCGGCGTCTTTCCAGAGGGCAAAGACGCGGCCGCCGCGGCCGGCGTAGTGATGCAGGTCGGGGACCACCGACGTTGCCGAGATAGCTGGGCCTTTTGTTGGCGAGCGATCCATTGGGGCGGTCAGATATACTTGCGCCTCGCCATGCGTGTTCCAGAGCCCGGGATTGGGCCGGTTGATGACGCGATTATCCGGAATAATCCATTCCCGGTCGAACGAACGGAAACCATAGCGCACCAACTTGACGACCTTCAGGGCGTCACGGGCATTTTCGCTGTCGGGATCAAGGAGCACGTCAGCAATAAGGGCATTAATCGATCTTAGTTTGCCATGGTGATCGGCAAGCTCCTTCACGCTCGCCTTGGCAACCGTCTTGTCGCCACCTTCGTGCGGATGAAAGATGCTAGCACGCCGTGCGACATCTGATTCACTGACCAACGCATCCCAACGGCGCTCCAGCGACCCCGCATCTGGAGCGATAATCCACGTCCGCCCCGGCATAACGCCTGAGCCAGAATCGCCGAGCACTGCGTCCAGCGCCACGTAACTGCCCCAGCCATCGCCCAATTCGGGCAGCAAGGGCGCGCGCCAGTCCACCGGACAGTCACTCCACCCCTTGCTGTCGAGTGCCAGCGTTGCGAGTTCGGCAAACTTCGCCTCGCGCCGCCCCTTGGCCAGCGCGCGGAAACGGACCCGCGCCGGAACGGCTGGATCATTGGCGGGTGAGCGCGCTGCCAGTACGATACACACCGGATGCTGGACACCCTGAAATATCCGCGTCGCCACCTCGGGCTGATGCCCTTCGGGGGAACAATCGATCACCCAGATTTCGTCGCAATCGCGGCGCAGATCGGCGCGCATCTTCTGGAAACCGGGACCGTTCAAAAACCCTGCGACGGTAATGTAGCAGACCATGCCCGACAGTTTCTCAGGCACCGGCGGCTCGCGGTCGCGACCGCCCGCGCCCTGCTGGAACACCTTCCACGCCGCCCAGCGCCAGAAATAGACATACAGATTGCGCAGATGCTTGGCGTGCGCCCCGGCCTTCCACGCGACCGGCGGCTGCCAGTCCCGCAACGGCGCGGCGCGGTTGCCGCTGCCGCTTTCGATCCAGCCGCCCTTGCCCTTGGCCTTTTCTTTGTAGGGCGGGTTGCCGATGACGACGGTGATCGGCTGGGCGCGCTTGATAGCATTCGCCTCCCGCCGCGATTTGGAGATTTCGCGGTAGATGCCCTGCCCCGCCTCGATATCGGCATAAGGATCGCTGAGCGTATCGGTGACGAACAGCCCGGGGCTACCGTCGGCCTCAAGCGCGATCATCTCCGCCAGCAACCGCAGCTGCGCGACCGCGAAAGCGCCGAACTGCAGCTCGAAGCCGTACATGCGTTTGGCCGCTTCGGTGATTCGCCCGGCGACGGCACCGCCACCTTCGTCGGCCTCCACCCGCGCCGCAATGGCGCGCAAAATGGCGAGCAGGAAGGTGCCCGACCCCGTCGCCGGATCGGCGATATGGACCTGATCTCCGGCCAGCCCCTGCGCGACGCCGAAGCGGCTGGTCGATCGCAGCGCCTCGTCGCACAGCCGCACCATCGCCTGCACGACCTCGGGCGGGGTGTAGTATGACCCGGTGAGCTTGCGCAGCCGACGGTCGTAAACGTCGAGGAAATCCTCGTAGAAATACAGCCACGCCTCGGCATCGCCCTTGGCAATCGTGTCCCAATCGACAACATCGAGGACGCGCACCATGGTATCGAGCGACGGGCCGAGCGACAGGTCCTGCTCGGTCAGCAGGCGCAGCGCGGTGCCGATCAGCGTGTTGGTCTTGCCGAGTGCCTTCGCCACATCGTCGAGGCCGTCGGCGAGCGAGAGCTTGCGCGATTTCGCCATCAGCAGCCCGAAGGTTACGGCCTGGGCATAGCCATCGGCAAAGCGGGCGTCATCGGCATCAGGAAACAACAGCGCCTTCCAATCGTTCTTCAGCTCGGACAATTTGGCGTTCTTCACCGCCAGTTGCTCGATCACTTCATCGCGGAGATAGCGGCACAGCCGGGCAGCGATGGTGGCCAGTTCGCGCGCCGTTTTGGGCGGAATCGGCTGCCAGCTGAGGAAGTCGGCGATCAGCGGTAGGAACCCCGGCGGGGCGGCGAGCTTCGCACCGGCGGTTTCGATATCGCCCTCGAATTGTACGATCTTGCCGATGAGCTCGCCGTCGCGCCACAGCGAGACGGCGTTGCCATCGGTGTAGATCAGATTGGGCAGCGCCTTGAGCTTGTCCCACTGGTCCTTGTCATGGCCCTTTTTCCATTTGCGCGGATCGGCACCCTTGCCCGGTGCCTTGACCTCAATAAAGCCGATCAGCGCCTTGTTGAGCTGCACCGCGAAGTCCGGGCGGGTGCGCAGGTCGGACAGCGAGGCTTCGCCGATGAGGCGCACCGCCCCCGAGGCGTAGCCGCACTGGGCGGAGAGGGCGGCGAACAATTGCTCGATAGGGTTGCGGAGCTGGTCTTCGGGCTGTCCACCCTGATTGAGCTTGGCCTTCGCCGACGCGCCGAACTCGCTGACCGCCTTTTTGACGTGTTCGGCTTGCGTCATTGTTTCCCCCGGTTATTGTTCTTTGCATCAGGGTGCGTGACCGGGCAACCGGCGGATGTGGTGAAGCGATGGACTATCCCCTTGAAACCGGCCCGAAACAGCTGGGATTCGACTTGGGCGACACCAGGGTCGCCACGACCTACGAACCCAACCGCGACGCAGTGCGGCAGGAACTGACCGAAATCCTTGCCACCGCCAAGGCAGCGACCGGCGAAATGCCGTGGGACGCGCGGACCTTCCAATATCACAAGGTGGTGTTTCCGCAGATGGCGCGCTGGCTGCCCGACGACCAGCGCGAGCAGCTCTGCGTTGCGTTTGCTGGGGAAGTGCAGCGGCTCGAAATGTTCATCGCAGGATGAGAAACCGGAGTACCGTCACCGTTTTTCGCAGGGGTTCATCCAGGCAGGAGCCTGCGGAAAAACTGGGCCGGCATCGATCGCCCAGATCGGCCGATTACGGCCATGAGCCGTTGAACTCCAATCGTCAGCCTTTAAGCCAGTTTGAACGCTGAACAGCTACTCGTACTAAGCCGATATGTAGAATCGGCAACGACGTCGCCCGATCTACCAGTCGCAAGCGTCGGCAGCACAGAACTGTTGATGATAGGTCGCCCTCATTTGGCCGAAGGTAATCAGTTCAGCAGCCAAAGTTGGCTTTACTTGCTGGAAATATCGGATTTCTGTTCAAGAAATTGCGCACGGGTCAGTTCACCGCGAGCATAGCGTTCGTTCAATATGGCCGTTGCATCCTTCTGCTGTGCCCCATCGACTTTGCGATGTGCACGATAGGAATAACCCCAATTTCCCATGCTTGAAAACATCAGGAAGATGAAACCGAACCACAGGATCCAGCCCCAGCCGGAAAGCAATTCATTGGAATGCAGGTAAGGCATGGGAAGGCTTTCCTGTAGCGCCCACGATCGGGCCGATTCCCGGTCCGAGTAGCAAAGCACATACACGACTTGGCACGCCACGGTCAGAACGGAGAGAGTCGGAATCTACTCACTTCCGTGGTTGGGAGGCTCCGGAACGCAGCCCCCGACGCCGGTCGACACTGCAGCACCGGCAGGCTACACACCAGTGGTGCTAGCCCGTCTTGCCGCTGCAATCCTGACCGTCCTGGCGCTTGCCTTGAGCCCGGTAGCGGCCGCCACCAGCCAGACGGCATGCCCGACGACTGCCTCGAAATCGATGGCAGGGATGGCGTCGGCTCACGCGTCGACCAGGGCGGCCGACCCGTGTTGCGATCATGGCCCAAAGCATTGCGCCGAAAGCTGTACCGTAGTCGCGGCGGCAGCCTTACCAGCGTTTGCGGTTCGGTTCGCCTCGATCATGAGCGTAAAACTAGCGCGTCCTTCGCCGTGGCCTAGCGCCCCGTCGATCACCTTTGCGCCCGGCCTGCTCGATCCACCGCCCAAACCCATCGCCTAAGGCCGCAACAGCCCAACCGCTGTCCGCGTCTCTCATTGTCCATGCTTCTGACGGGCAACGGCTGCGCCGTCCGCTTCGTCGAGCAGTGACCCCTCCGTTGGCATCGCACCGAAAAGGCGCGAACCAGCTGCTTGGCACCTGAGGTAGCTCCATGCGTATGATCTGGCTGTTGCCGGCCGTGGCGTTTGCCGCGTCCGCTGCTGGCGCGACAAACCTGACCTTTGCCGAGGCACTCAGCCTCGCCGAAGCAGCACCCGACATTGCGGCGAGCGGCCTCCGTGTCGATGCCGCCCGCGCGTCCGCCCGATCCGCGACCGCGCTGCCCGATCCGCGCCTGCAGTTAGGCTACGACGCGTTTCCAGTGTCGGGGCCGACGGCGGGCAAGCCGAGTCAAAACGATTTCAGTGCCATTCGTGTCGGCGTTGAGCAGGAAGTTCCCAATGACGCCAAGCGGCGCGCGCGGGGCGACGGCGCCGAAGCCGACATCGGTGCTGCCGAGAAGACCCGCGACGTCGAGGTGCGCAAGGTAAGAACCGCTGCTGCGCTTGCCTGGATCGACCTTTACTATGCGGAGCGCAGGCTCGATGCGCTGAAGGGTCTCGAGAAGACGTTGGCAAACCTACATCAGGCGGCATCAAGCCGCGTCGCTGCGGGATCAGCGCGCCCAGCGCAGGCCCTTGAAGCTGATCAGCTTGCCGCAGCCCTCGCCGACCGGCGCACCGACCTTACTGCTGCAGTCATCGCTGCCAAGGCAGCGATGTGGCGCTGGACGGGCAGCGTCGACATTCGCACTCAAGGCGATGCACCAACGCAAACGGTGGATGGCGGGGTTCTCCGGGCGACGTTGGAGAACCTTCCTGCTGTGCAACTTTACGGCGCCAAGGCAAAGCAAGCCGAGGCAGGGGTCAGCCTTGCACGCGCTGACAAACATCCCGACTGGAGCTGGCAGGCCGGCTATCAGCACCGCGACCCGCGCTTCGGCGATCTAATCTCGGCCGGCGTTGCGATTCAGTTGCCGCTGTTTACCAAGAACCGGCAGGACCCGATCATCGCGGCGCGCACACTGGACGTCGACCGCGTCAGGGTTGAGCGCGAGGCGACGCGTCGCGAACTTGTTGCGCAGCTTGATGCCGACCTTGCCGGCTATGTCATGCACCATGACCGGCTTGCCCGCGCCCAGACAATATTGTTGCCGCTCGCCGAGCGCCGCGCGAGTTTAGAGGTAGCGAGTTACAGTGCGGGCACGGCGACGCTCGGAGACGCACAGGCTGCGCAGGTTGCGCTCGGCGAGGCCCGGCTCGATCTCCTCAATCGGGAAGCCGACGTGGTGCGCGACGCCATCCGCCTCAATTTCACCTATGGGAGCGATGCCCGATGAAGACGCTCCAGGCTTCGTGGCTTGTTTTTGGCGCAGCTAGTCTGCTGGCGGCCGGCGGTGCCGGCTACGGCGTCGCCCGTCTGACGGTGCCGACTGCCGTGTCGGTGGCAGGCGTGTCACCGCCGTCGGTTAAGAAGCCGATCTACTGGTATGATCCGATGCAGCCGACGCAGCATTTCGACAAACCAGGGCGCTCGCCGTTCATGGCGATGGATTTGGTACCACGCTACGCTGACGACGCCGGTTCAGCCGGTGCCACCGATGCGGCGCCCGGCGTCCACGTCGATCCTTCAGCGGCGCAGAGTCTAGGCATCCGCATTGCCACCGTCCGACGCGGGCAGCTCGCCAGCGGAATCGAGGCCCCGGGCGTCATCGCCTTCAACCAGCGCGACGTAGCGATCGTCCAGGCGCGTGCGGCGGGGTTCGTCCAGCGGACATATGCACGAGCGCCCGGCGACGTGGTCCGGGCGGGCGCACCGCTCGCAGACCTTCTGGTGCCAAGTTGGGCCGGTGCACAGGGCGAGTATCTCGCGGTCCTGCACTTGGGCGATGCGCCGCTGGCTGCCGCGGCACGGCAACGCCTGCGGCTGCTCGGAATGCCGGACGGCATGATTGGGAACGTGACCCGGAGCGGACGTGCGCAAACGGCGGTGACGATCACGACGCCCAACGCCGGCACCATTCAGACGCTCGACGTGCGCCCCGGCATGACCGTTGCCGCCGGTCAGACACTGGCACAAGTGGCTGGCGTCGGCACAGTCTGGCTCGATGTTGCCGTACCCGAAACGCAATCGGGACAGGTGCGCGTCGGCGACGGCGCGCGCGCGGTACTCGCCGCCTATCCAGGCGAGACCTTCACGGGGCGGATCTGCGCGATCCTGCCCACAACGCAGGCTGACAGCCGGACGCTGCAGGTCCGGGTCGAACTGCCCAATCACGCGGCGCGGCTGCGCCCCGATATGTTCGCAACCGCTACGTTGGCGGGCGATGCCAAGGCGGCGCTGCTCGTGCCCGCCGAGGCGGTAATCCGTACTGGCACCCGCTCGCTCGTCATGCTCGCCAGCAAAGATGGACGCTATTCGCCCGTTGCGGTCCAGCTTGGCCGAGAGGCAGGTGATGATGTCGAAATCCTTGCCGGCCTGAGCGAAGGTCAGCGCGTCGTAGCCTCGGGTCAATTCCTGCTCGATTCCGAAGCCAGCCTGAGCGGCATCGAGGCAAAAACGAACGCTGACGCCGCCGCTCCGGTCGCCTCGATCGCCGCCCCGCTGAAGTCTCCCGCGCTGTATCATGCAAGCGGCCGCATCGAAGCGATCACAGCCGCCGGCGTGACACTGTCGCACACGCCGGTGCCAGCGCTTAGCTGGCCGGCTATGACGATGACCTTCAAGCTGGACCGTCCGGCACAGATGCGCGGAATGAAGATCGGCGACCGGGTCGGGTTCGCCTTCGAGCAGCGCCCCGATGGCCCAATGCTGCGTGAGATTGCGCCCGAGACGCCGCGATGATTGCGCAGCTAATCAAGGCATCCGTCAAGGCGCGTATGTTCGTCCTGCTCGCAGCAATGCTGCTCGTCGCCGTCGGCGTGCTGACTGTGCGGTCGACGCCGGTCGACGCGCTACCCGATCTGTCCGACGTCCAGGCATCATCCGCACCACATACCCGGGACAGGCACCGCAAATCGTTGAGAATCAGGTCACGTACCCGTTGACGACAACGATGCTGTCAGTGCCGGGCGCCAAGGTTGTGCGCGGCTATTCCTTCGTCGGCGACAGCTTTGTCTATGTGCTTTTCGATGAAGGCACTGACCTGTATTGGGCGCGGTCCCGCGTCCTTGAATATCTCAGCCAGGTGCAGGGCCGGTTGCCGAAAGGTGCGACCGCTTCGCTGGGGCCGGACGCAACCGGTGTTGGCTGGATCTATGAATATGCACTGGTCGATCGCAGTGGCCGACACGACCTATCGCAGCTGCGATCCTTGCAGGATTGGTTCCTGCGCTACGAGCTGAAGAGCGTGCCCGGCGTCGCCGAGGTCGCCAGCATCGGCGGTATGGTTCGACAGTACCAAGTCGTGCTCGATCCGCAGAAGCTGATCGCATTTGGGGTCACTCACCAGATGGTCGTCGATGCGCTCGGCCGCGCCAACCAAGAAACCGGCGGCTCGGTCGTCGAACTCGCCGAGGCCGAGTATATCGTTCGCTCCAGCGGCTATCTGAAGTCGCTCGACGATTTTCGCGCTGTACCGCTGCGCACGGCAGCCGGAGGTGTCCCGGTTCGGATCGGCGACGTTGCGACGATCCAGGTCGGCCCCGACATGCGGCGTGGGCTGGCCGAACTGAATGGCGAGGGCGAAGTGGCGGGCGGGGTTGCCATCCTGCGCTCGGGCCAGAACGCCCGCGCCACGATTGCCGCAGTCAAGGTCAAGCTCGACGAACTGAAGCGTGGATTGCCCGAAGGGGTCGAGCTGGTCACAACCTACGACCGGTCGGCACTGATCGACCGCGCCATCGATAATCTGTCGTCGAAGCTGATCGAGGAGTTTATCGTCGTCGCGCTGGTCTGTGGGTTGTTCCTGCTTCACGCGCGCTCGGCGCTGGTCGCGATCCTGACGCTGCCGCTTGGCGTACTGGTCGCGCTCGCGGTCATGCGGGTGCAGGGTGTCGAGGCGAACATCATGTCTTTGGGCGGTATCGCCATCGCCGTCGGCGCGATGGTGGATGCGGCGGTTGTCATGATCGAGAATGCCCACAAGCATCTCGAACATTGGGCCGACGATCACCCCGGTGAGACGCTGGCGGGCGAGGCGCGCTGGCGAGTGATCACCGCCGCCGCCGCCGAGGTCGGCCCGGCGCTGTTCCTCAGCCTGCTCATCATCACCTTCTCGTTCATCCCCGTGTTCACGCTCCAAGGGCAGGAGGGCAAGCTGTTCGGACCGCTGGCGTTCACAAAGAGTTATGCGATGGCGGGCGCGGCACTGCTGTCGGTAACCCTGGTGCCGGTGCTGATGGGCTATCTGATCCGCGGCCGCATCCCGGCTGAAGGGGCGAACCCGCTCAACCGGGCGCTGACCACGCTGTACCGCCCGGCGCTCGATTGGGTGATGCGACGCCCGAAGACGACGCTGGTCATCGCCGCGCTGATTTTTGCCACGGCCGCGTGGCCGCTCAGCCAGCTCGGCGGCGAATTCATGCCGACGATGAACGAGGGTGACCTCCTCTACATGCCGTCGGCACTGCCGGGCATCTCGACGGCCAAAGCGGCGACGTTGCTCCAGCAGACCAACCGGCTGATCAAAACGATCCCCGAGGTTGCGACCGTGTTCGGCAAGGCCGGACGCGCCGAGACCGCCACCGACCCCGCGCCGATGGAGATGTTCGAAACCACCATCCAATTCAAACCGCGCGAGCAGTGGCGCGCCGGGATGACCCCCGAGGGTCTGATCGCCGCGCTCGATGCCGCAGTGAAGGTGCCCGGCCTAACCAACATCTGGGTGCCGCCAATCCGTAACCGCATCGATATGCTGGCGACCGGCATCAAGAGCCCGGTTGGGGTCAAGGTATCGGGGTCGAACCTCGCCGAGATCGACCGCGTCGCGCGCGAGATTGAGGGCGTTGCAAAGCATGTTTCCGGCGTCAGTTCAGCCTTGGCCGAACGCCTGACCGGCGGCCGCTATATCGATATCGACATCGACCGGGCGGCCGCCGGGCGCTACGGGATGAACATCGCCGACGTGCAGGCGATCGTCTCGGGTGCGATCGGCGGCGAGAGCGTCGGGCAGACCGTCGAAGGTCTGGCGCGCTATCCGATCAGCGTTCGCTACCCGCGCGAGATTCGCGACAGCCTCGAGAAGCTGCGGTCGCTGCCGGTGCTGACGCCGTCGCTCCAGCAGATCACGCTCGGCACCGTCGCCAACATCCGCATCGATGACGGTCCCCCTATGCTGCGGAGCGAGAACGGACGCCCGACGACCTGGGTCTATGTCGATGTCCACGGTCGCGATCTCGCGTCGACGGTGCGCGAACTCCGGGCCGCAGTGGCGAAACAGGTTCGGACATCGGCAGGCATCAGCATCGCCTATACCGGGCAGTTCGAGTTCCTGGAGCGAGCCAATGCCCGGCTGACATTGGTAGTCCCGGCGACGCTGCTGATTATCTTCGGCCTGTTGTGGCTAACGTTCCGGCGGCTCGATGAGGCGGTGTTGATCATGGCGACGTTGCCGTTCGCGCTGACGGGCGGGGTATGGGCGCTGTACTTGCTCGGGTTCGACCAGTCGGTTGCGACCGGCGTCGGGTTCATCGCGCTCGCTGGGGTGTCGGCCGAGTTCGGGGTCGTCATGCTGATCTACCTCAAGTCGGCGCTGGCCCGGCGCGGGGAAGTTCTGTCGTCGCGCGAGGTCGGGGAGGCGATCCGCGAGGGCGCGCTGCTCCGGGTGCGTCCCAAGGCGATGACGGTGGCGGTCATTCTCGCCGGGCTGTTTCCGATCCTGCTTGGTCACGGCGCCGGTTCCGAGGTGATGAGCCGGATCGCTGCACCGATGATCGGCGGGATGCTGACCGCACCGCTGCTGTCGATGCTCGTCGTGCCCGCCGCCTATCTGCTGCTGCGCCGCCGCCAAGTCCCCAATCTTACCACCGTCCTACCGCCAAGGAGCACATTGCCGGACCGAAAATCCGGGTGGCGCAAGTGCGGCCGAAACACACCGCCAAGCTGGTCGCAGGTGATGCGTTTGTGCTGGTCGATAGCCCGCCCGGACGCACAGCGCGACATGCGCCCCCACGCGCCCAGGCGTCGCTGCCCGAAATGGTGGCGTCGTTGTCGCAGGGCGACCGGCTGCGTTACGATGACGGCAAACTCGAAGGTGTTGTCGAATCACTGTCCGCAGGCGTCGCCACCATTCGCGTCACCCATGCGCCTGCCGGCGGCATCCGGCTAAAGCCCGAAAAGGGCATAAACCTCCCCGATACCGCGCTCGGCCTGTCGCCATTGACCGCCAAGGATCAGGACGATCTCGTTGCCGTGATCAAATGCGCCGACATCATCGGCTATTCTTTCGTCGGATGCGCGGCCGATATCGATGCGCTTGAAGACGCGCTGGAGATGCACGGACTGAACGGCCGCCCGCTCGGACTGATCGCCAAAATCGAACAGCCCGACGCGATAAAAAACCTACCCGACCTGATTGCGCGGGCGGTGCGTAACAGGCCGTTCGGCGTCATGATCGCGCGCGGCGATCTCGCCGCGCAAATTGGCTTCGAGCGTCTGGCCGAGATGCAGGAGGAAATCCTGTGGATTTGCGAGGCGGCCGCAGTGCCCGCAATCTGGGCGACGCAGGTGCTCGAACATCTTGTCACCGAAGGAGTGCCGTCGCGCGGCGAGATGACCGATGCAGCGATGGCGGCGCGCGCCGAATGCGTGATGCTCAACAAGGGGCCGGAGGTCGTTGCGGCAGTGGCGGTGCTGGATCGTTTGCTGGCACGCATGGATGGCGACTTTATCAAGAAGTCGCCGTCCATGCGCGCTTTGCAGTCGTGGTGACGGCGAGCCCGGCCCAGGGCGACAGCGCCGTTCCCGCAGCGCCGTTCTGGACGCAAACTGCCGATGCCCTGGCGACGGCTCTGGGGTGTGACCTGGACGGACTGGATGCGGCTGCGGCAAGCTACCGGCTGAGCCAATTCGGAGCCAACGCGGACGTCGCGGCCAAGCGGACCAGCATCGCTGGTGCGATCCTGCGGCGGCTGATCGAACCGCTGTCGCTGATCCTGCTGGCGGCGGCAGCGGTATCCGCCGTTACCGGCGACACGATCGGCGGCGCGATCATCGCAGTGATTCTCGCCATTTTGATCGGCCTCGACACTTATCAGGAAGGCCATGCAATTCAGGCGGCGGACATCCTGCGCCGCTCTGTGGCGCTGACGGCCGAGGTCAAACGCGACGGGGTTTTTGTCAAAGTCCCTGTCGAGGCCGTGGTGCCGGGCGATTCCATCCGCGTTCGCGCCGGCGACATCATACCTGCAGATGCCATTTTGATCGACGCGAGTGCCTTCACCGCAGGCGAGGCGGCACTAACCGGCGAACCCTACCCCGTCGAAAAACGGCCTGGCGTGGTCACTGGCCTGACCGCCAGCGAGGCCACTAACGCCGTGTTTCGCGGTGCTGTGGCCCAGACTGGGGAAGCGACCGCGCTTGTTGTCCATACCGGCCCGAAGACGGTATTCGGTGCGGCGGCATCGGCGCTCGCTGGCAGTACCGAGCCATCGCCGTTCCAGAATGATCTACATGCCTATGGCCTGTTTACCGCGCGGCTGACCATTGCGCTGGTTGTCGTCGTGCTGGCGACGAGTGTATTCTTCGGTCGGCCAGTTATCCAATCGCTGCTGTTCGCTGCGGCGTTGGGGGTTGGTCTGACTCCCGAATTGCTGCCGATGATCACCACCGTCACCCTGTCGCGGGGCGCGGCGCGCATGGCCAAGCGCAAGGTTATCGTCAAGCGTTTGGCCTCGATCCACGATCTCGGCGCGATGACGGTGTTCTGCACCGACAAAACCGGCACGCTGACGGCTGCTGAGATTACTCTGGCGCGAAGCCTGGCACCGTCCGGCATCGTCGACGCGCGGCCCGCACGACTGGCAGCCATTGCAGCAACCCTTGCTGGCGATCGCGGTGCGCTCGATGCTGCCTTGCTCGCCGGGTCCACCGATGCCGCTGCGGGCTGGACGTTGCTCGGACGCCACGCCTTTGATTTCGGCCGTCGGCTCGGCTCGGTGCTGGCGAACGGGCCCGAAGGCCAGATGCTGGTCGTCAAGGGCGCACCTGAGGCCATTTTCGCGCTGTGCGTCGATAGCCGCGACGGCAGCGGCGTCGCCGCATTTGACGCGACCGAGCAAGCCAACCGCGTCCGTGACCTCGCCCAAACCGAGGGCTTGCGCGCCGTCGCGGTCGCGTCGCGGGTCTGGACAGGCGGCACGCCCGACATCGCGATTGCCGACGAAACCAACCTTGTCTTCGAAGGGCTTTGCCTGTTTGCCGACCCGCCCAAGCCGACGGCAGCTGCCGCCGTCGCGCGGCTGGCGGCGGCCGGCATCCGGCTCAAGATCCTTTCCGGCGATGATCCAGTGGTCGTCAAGCAGCTGGCAGCGCTGGTCGGGATCAAGGCCACCACGGTGTTATCCGGCGCCGACATCGCCCGGCTTGGCGATGACGCGCTTGCGGTCCAGGTGCGCTCGGTACACGCCTATGGTCGGCTGGCACCCGACCAGAAATCACGGATCATCCGCGCTCTGCAGACGCGCGGCGATGTGGTCGGTTACCTTGGCGACGGAATCAACGACGCACCCGCATTGAAAGCTGCCGACATAGGGCTTTCGGTTGCCGGCGCGACGGGTGTGGCGCAGGCGGCTGCGGACATGATCCTGCTCGATTCCGATCTTGCGGTGGTTGCCGACGGCGTCGAGGAGGGTCGGCGGACCTTCGCCAACATCCTGAAATATATCCGGATGGGGGCGAGTTCGAACTTCGGCAACATGCTGTCGATGGCGGTGGCCTCGTTTTTCCTGCCATTCCTGCCGATGCTGCCGACACAAATCCTGCTCAACAATCTGCTCTACGACGTCTCCGAAATCGGCATCCCGTTCGATTCGGTGCGCCCCGAAGCCGTCGCCCGCCCGCAGGTTTGGGACCTGCACGCGCTAATCCGCTTCGCTGCCATCATGGGTCCGCTGTCGTCGGTCTTCGACCTGTTGACATTCGCCGGCCTGATCCTGCTGCTCCATGCGTCGCCCCCAGAATTCCGCACCGCCTGGTTCATCGAATCCATGGCGACACAGATTCTGGTCATCTGCATCATTCGCACCAATGGTCGGCCATGGGCCGATCTGCCGCGACCGGTGCTGACAGCGACATCGCTCGGCGCACTGCTGGTCGCGCTGATATTGCCATTCACGCCAATGGCGGGATGGCTGGGGTTTCAGGCGCTCCCGGTCGCGGCCTTGGTGGGGATTGCACTACTCGTGGTCACTTATCTGGGCTGCGCCGAACTGCTCAAGCACGTGGCGATCAAACCGGGGCGGCGTAGACTGTTATCCAGGCCTCACATCGCCTGACTGGGCTGAAAGGAACCGTCCCACTTCAGATATTCGCAAGAGCCCGCTGGCCGGAAAGCCAGTAGCGTGGCAAGAACGGGGCAGCGTTGTCATTCCGCGTCAGCAATAGAGCGTCCTGCATCCAGAACGCGGCAGGTGGCGACCAAGCTCGCAAGTGGTCGGGCTTCCGCCAGTTCAACGCGATGCACAGGCTACCCTAAAATAAAAAATAGCCCCATCGTTTCAGATCGAACTGTTCAGAGTGACCGCAAACCCGCAAATGGAATGTGGTGCTGATACGTCGGCAATGGAGTGCAGATATCGCTCCCGTTCGAACGTCTTCTCCGTTACCCACTCCCCCCATTTGTCCAGCGCATCTGCCTTTTCATAAAAATATTCATAGAGATCATAAGTGGCATCAAGCTTGGACTTCCCGCTGCCATGGCTGATGATTGATACAGCAATATGCTTTGGCACGTGGAATTTTGCCATAAACGTCCGCATTGCTCGCCCCGGCTAAGACACATCACAGCCCGAAGTCCGGTTGCCGGTCGGGGGTGCGGTTGATTACGTTATCGATCACATGGTCGACAGCACGTGCGGCCACACGGTGAGCGCCCCGCTCAAGATACCGCTCGGGAACATCGGTCCTTTGGGTCACGGCCTCAGCCGGCGGCTCGGAGCCACGTTCGGCCGACGACGGTGCCGCCCGACCCACTGCGGCCTTGTCGATCACCTCCAGCGCCGAGGTCTTGTCTCCCGGGTTCCGCAAGACCCCACGCTCGACCTTGCGGCCATCGTCGACGATGAGGGCCACCCTGTCCGCAACGCGGGTCAGCGCCACGAGGAACGAGCGCTCGTTGAGCAGCTTGCGCTCGGTCGAACGCAGCGCGAGGATGCCATGGTCGGTGGTGACGCCCTGCGCCACATGGACGTTGATGGCATAGGCGAGGTCGAGTTGCTCGAGCATGCGGTCGCCGGGCTTCAACTCGTGCACCGTGCCATTGGTGGATTCTGCCCAGCCTGTATCATCAGGTGGGGACTGTCGCAGAACATCGCTGTTTCGGCGATGCGGTCGCCTTCGATGCGGTTGAACTCGACGAAGCGCAGCATCGCGATGCGCCCGGTCGGGCGGATGCCTAGCCACGACCGGTCAAACAATCCCATCAGATGGCCCATCTGAACGACCCAAATACTTTTATGGCCGTCGATCTCGTTTAGACCAGCAAGAAAGATGTCGGGGCGGCGCTGCAGCCGGGTGAGGCCCGTCATGAGCGGGGCCCAGAAAATTTTGGCAACCGCCTCCGGGCCATACTGTTCGTTGAATGGATGCATGCCGCGCCAATGCCAATCGGGGACAACGTAGCGCGCCAACACCTCGGCGACGCAGGAGGGTGAGGCGGTGGCGATGTCGGCGTGATAGCGGCGGACAAGGGCCTTCGCAGGCTGAAAATCGATCATGGGCGGTTGCTCCACATCCTGGCACGTCGCTGTTGCCGAGGCGGCTTGGTTTGACTACGAATGCACTAACCGTCTCCAGAGCAGATACAAGCCTTTGAACACAGTCCGGCCTGATAGTGACGACGACAGCCCTGGTGCAGGCGTTTCGCTGATGCGCCGGGTAGCGACCTACATCGCAGTTCTCCTCGGCTACATCCTTTACTGTTATAATTTCAACCTCGTAGATTACGTTCGGCCCTATCTGATAGGGGCCGACGGGTTCACCATCGGGCAAACGGCGAACCTGTCTATCGCCGCCAATATTGGCATTACTGGTGGAGCGTTCGTCTGGGCCGGGTTCGTCTCGCGGGTGGGGCTGCGGCGGGCGGGTGGCGCGATCGCCGCCGCGATTGGCGCGTTGGCGGCGGCGCAGGCGCTGGTGATCACGTACCCGGCATGGTTCGTGCTGCGCGGTCTGCTGGCGGCGGCGCTCGGCGGCTATTATGTCATGGCGACCGGGATTGTGGTCGCATTGTTCCCGGTATCGATGCGAGGCAAACTTATCGCGCTGAACTCAGCGATGTATCCCCTATCAAACATTCTTCTTGGCCTGATCGGTGCCGCGTTGGGTGACGCGCGCTGGCATTGGCTGCTTTGGATCGGCGCGTTGCCGCTTTTCCTTGCTCCGGTGCTGCTGGTGGTCATCCCCGGTGTGCGCGCGCCCACGGAAAATGCCGCGCTGGTCCGCGCCGGGACATGGCGGGAGATGCTGTCCAAGCCCTTTGCCCGCCTAACCCTTACGTGCATTTTGCTATCGGGCATCGATTTCAATGCCTATCAATTGTTCGCGTCGTTCGTGACGCTATACCTCAAAAGCAACCTTGGCTTCACCGCCGCTGATACCGGCTACACCATCGCGCTGCTCAGCGGTGGATCGCTAACGGGCGGCTTTGCCTGGGCGTGGCTGTCCGACCGATACGGACGGCGCTCGGCGGCAGGCGGCTATCTGCTTTGCTCTATAGCGGTACTGCTATTTTTGTTCGTGCCGCTGAGCTTTGCAGCACGCGGTGCCGTCGCCGTGCTATTTGGAGTCGGCCTGTCTTGCACAAGCGCCTGGGGGGTGTGGTTTTCCGAAATGTTCCCGTCACACCTGCGCCCGCACGGGGCCGCACTGTTCCATGCGGGACATATCATTGCGATGGGGGCGCCATTGTTCGTCGCCTATACCAGTGTCCACTATGGCCTGACCTGGACGATGGCTGCGGCAGCGATCGTCTATGTGGTGGGAACGGCGCTTTGGTTGACCCTCCCCGAGACGCTGGTGCGCACGCCGATGGCCCCCGCCACCTGACGCCAGGCCGCCGCCAACCGGTGGATCTACCCAGCTGCGCGATACACCTGCGCCAGCACCGCTACTTCATCGAACACCGTCCATTCCTCGGCAATGCGACCCCTGCTGTCGAAGCGGCAATGGGTCATGCCGGGGACGCGGATCGGGTGTCCCTCGGGCATATCGCCGAACCAGCCTCCGGCGCGGCTTGTACCTGCCAATTCCCAGCGGACTGCGCCAATGAGGCCGTCGCTCTCGTCGCCCCAGCAGATGTTGGCGATGGTCATCGACGCATCCGGCATCGCCGCCAACAGCGAGAGATGGGCGGCGCGTAGACCTGCCAGGCGCTCGACGACCCGGCCGCCCGGCAGATGCGCGATAACATCGACCGCGTAGTGCTCGGCGATCACGTCGAAACGCCTGCGATTCCAAATATCGTGAAACAGGTGACGCAGATGGTCGCCAAGAGCTTCGCGGGGAAGATCGAGCGGTTGCGGCGGCGTCTGGCCATCGAGCCGAGACGGCGATCCGCGCATCTGCACTTCGCGCACCGGCGATGCGGCAACAAGGCGCGCCGTGGCATGCAGATCTAAGCCCAATTGCCGGATAAGGCCGCCATTGTCGCGTGCGAGCCATTCGGTATGGATCCGCCCATCGCGGCTGATGCAATCGGCACAAAAGCGAAATGTGGCGTTGCGACCCGTCGCTGGGCCGTAGGCGCTGGCGCCGATATTAACCCCTGTGCCAAAACCCAGGTGACTGGTGTAGAAATCGGACCCGTCGCTGTCCCAGGCGATATTGATAAAATGATTGTCGATATCGGGCATGGCAACCATCGAGGCAATCGTGCCGGCTACCACCGGCTCGACACCGCGCCCGACATCACCAGCGGTGTAGACGACACAGTTCGGGTCATAAGTGTCGTAAATCAGTCCAACCGCGCCATCGATCCAGATCCGCCTGGTGATCTTGACGATGTAATCGACGATGTCGCGATATTCCTCTGGGAAGCCTGGTGAGAGCTGGCGCGGAATGCCGTTGCCCATCAAAATTTCGGGTTCGGTGCTGTGCCTGACGCGCGTAACGAGCGGGCGTTCGGGGACCACGTAAGGCCCCACAACCGTGCGTGGATGTTTGTTATTCATTGACCGCACTCGTCTCCGATGGCTGCAAAGCGCGTTGTTGCATCCGCAGTCATGTTATGCAACACTCGTGGCGTGCGAGTTTGTCATGCGGAATAACAGCCGGACTCGCTGAGCTCTAAATACCGCTATTTAAAGGGGTCTGAGATGGTTCGCAGCAGGGTCGGTGCCCGTGTCGTCGGAAGCTTGCTCGCTACCACGGGTTTGAGCGCAGCTGCTCAAGCGGCGCCCAGCAACACCGTTCCTGTGTTGGGAGCGGGTGCGGCCACCGCAGCAGACGACGGCATGATCGTCGTCACAGCGCAGAAGCGTGCGCAGAACCTTCAGAATGTGCCGATCAGCATCCAGGCGCTGACATCGCAGAAGCTCGATCAGCTCCAGGTGCGCAACTTCGTCGATTATGTCGCGTATCTGCCAAGCGTCAATTTCACCACTGGCAGCAATGGCCTGCCTGGAAATACCTCTGTTGTCTTCCGCGGCATCGCGACCGACGGCGGGCTGGTCGCATCGGCCACCCTGCCGACCGTCGGCGTCTATCTTGACGAGCAGCCGGTGACCTCTGTGTCGGGTGCGCTCGACATCCATATTTACGACATCGCTCGCGTCGAAGCCCTCGCCGGACCGCAAGGCACGCTGTTCGGGGCATCGAGCGAAGCGGGCACGCTACGGATCATCACCAACAAGCCCGATCCGAACAAGTTCAGCGCTAGCTACACGCTGGAGGGCAATCATATTCTGAGCCATGGTTCGGGCGGCAGCGCCGAAGCCTATGTCAACGTGCCGATCGTCGACGGAAAAGTCGCGCTGCGCGCCGTCGGATGGTATGAACGCACCGGGGGTTACATCGACAACGCCCGCCACATTCGCACCTTCGCATCGTCTGGGATTACCCAGGACAATAAGGCGCTGGTGGGCAATGACCTCAATGCCACCGATGTTTATGGCCTGCGCGCCCAGCTTGGCATCGATCTTGATGACAACTGGACTGTCACTCCCTCAATCATGGCGCAAGATACCCACTGGAACGGCAGCTTCCGATCTGACGATACCAAGGTCGGTGAATTGAAGGTCGGACACTTCTTTCCGGAATTCGGCCATGACGGCTTTTATCAGACCGGCCTGACGATCACCGGCAAGATCTCTGATTTCGACATCACTTATGCCGGCTATTATGCCGATCGACACCGCGGCGATCACCACGATTATTCGGATTACGGCTTCTATTACGACGCTATCGCCGGATCCGGCGCCTATATCAAAGACAACGCCGGCCATCTGATTGACCCGTCTCAGCTCGATATCGATCACGCCCATTCAACCAAATTGAGTCAGGAACTTCGTATCGCCTCGCCGTCCGACAAGCGCGTGCGCGGGATCGCCGGATTGTTCTACCAGCGCCAGACCCAGCTTGAGGAAAATGATTTCCTCACGCCCGGGTTTGCGACGAACCTTTCGGTGCCAGGGCGGCCGGGGCAAGTATGGCTGACGCTCGAAAACCGCGTCGATCGCGATTATGCCGCATTTGGCCAACTCGATTTCGATGTGACGGACAAGCTGACGCTGACCGCCGGTGCCCGCGCCTATAAATTCGACAATACGCTGATCGGCTTTTACGGCGTCAACACAACCTTTTTCGGGACCGGCGTGCGCCAGTGCCTTGCGCGCGCTGCAGGGGGCGGACCCTATGGCGTTGGCCCAGCCGCCGTGCCAGGCACTCCGTGCACTAATCTAGGCGTTTTGAATGCCGACGGGACGATTTCGCCCAAGCGATCGAAGGGCACAGGCGGAACCTGGCGCGCCAATGCGACCTACAAGTTCGACAGCGATCACCTGCTCTATGCGACGGCATCGTCTGGCTTTCGACCGGGCGGCATCAACCGCGCCGGCGCCGCGTCTGCTTTCGATGCCGATCATCTGTTTAACTACGAAATCGGCACCAAGAACAACTTTATGGATCGCCATATCACGCTCAACGTGACGGCCTTCTGGGAGGATTGGCACGGTGTTCAGGTGACGTATCAGGTCCCCGGAGGCAGCGGCGTCGCGCAGATCACCAACGCCGGCGGCGCACGGTCGCGAGGCATCGAAGGCGACTTCAGCGTCCGTACCGACGGGGGTTTTTCACTCACTGGCGCGGCGACCTATGCCGATGCCAAGCTGACCGCGCCGCTCTTCACCGGATCACCGATCCCGTCGGCGCCCTCGGGCACGCGGCTGCCGTTGACCCCGCAGTTCAAGGGTAATCTGATCGGACGTTATGAATTCGACGCCGGGACTTATCGCCTCCACGGTCAGCTGGCGGGTGCCTATACCGGCGAACGCACCGCTTCGATCGTCGTCAACGACGCCACCAAGCTCGGGAAGTTACCAAGCTATTTTACGCTGGAGGCGTCGGCCGGAGCGGACAAGAGCGGTTTCAGCTTCGAAGTATATGTTCGTAACCTGACCAATTCGCGTGGCCAGCAATCGCGGGCGGCGGAGTGCAACATCAATTATTGCGGCCCATCGAGCTATGATCCGGTCGGCGAGGTCTACCGCGTATATATTCAGCCTCGCACGATCGGCGTGCGGTTCGGACAGAAATTTTAAACTCGGCCGCCCTCCGCTAAACGGCTGGAGCGTCAGCCGCGTCCCCCAACGCTTCGCGTAATGGCCCAAGCCATTCCGCGTAGTGGCGCCACTGATCGAGCCCTTCGCCGCTGATCGGGCGGCGGACCTGTTCGGAACTTGCCGTTCGCACAGCACGGGGGTTCGAATGAAAAGCCAGGCATTCCGGCTCAAAATCCAATCCGCAATGATCTAGCAGCGCACGAATCTGCGTCTCGGGATCGGCAACAAGAGCTTCGTGGTGGACGCGGTAAACGCGCCCCGGCAGCACAGCATCATAATGCGCCATCAGCGTCGCATAGTCGCGCCAGTAGCGCCCAAGCTCGCCAAGATCATAACTAAAGCCTTGGCCACGGGCGAAATGCTGTTTGAATGCAGAAAAGCCGTTGGCCATCGGATGCCGACGCGCGTCGATGATGATGGCGTTCGGCAGGATCAAATGGATCAGGCCGATATGCGCGAAGTTGTTCGGCATTTTGTCGATGAACCGGGGCTCAGCAGTCTTGCGCTGGATTCGGGTGCGGTCGAGATAGACTTGGCCGAGTGCACGGCGCTCATCGACCGAAAGGGCCAGAAGGTGAGGAAGATAACCCCCCGCCTCATCGTCAGTCTCGCCGCGCTTGCCGTGCCGCCCGCTTAAGTCGGCGGCAATTGCGCCAATATCGGGCAGTTCCATGGTACCCTCGACCTGGCTGTGCGACGCGAGGATTTGTTCGATCAGCGTCGAGCCAGCGCGGGGCAGGCCGACGACGAAAATCGGATCACGCGCAGCGTGGCCGCCGGGTCTCCCGGTTAACGCCTCCCGGGTCATCAGAGCCCGGGTCTGTTCAACATGCGCCGATGTAGCGTTCGGATCATAAGGCAGCTCCCCGCGCCGCAACCGGTTGCCTTCCTTGTAATGCTCGAACGATCGTCGCCAGTCCCGCGCATCCTCGAGCGCCTTGCCCAAAGCGAAATGCAAATGATAGCGGTCGGCGGGTTCACGCGCCGCATCGATTGCCACGGTCATTGCCGCCATGTCCGCCGCATCGAAGCGAACGGTCTTCAGGTTGGCGAGGCTCCACCATGCGTCGCCGAGCGTCGTCTGATATCCGACAGCACGGCGATAGGCGGCGACACTGTCGGTCGTGCGCCCAACTGTCTTCAAAACATGACCGTAACTCACCCACAGTTTAGGCTGCGCCGGAAAGCGATCGAGGATCGATTCATACGCGGCGATCGCTGTGTCGTAATCGCCCGTGCGTGCCGCCACGGCTGCCTTGATAGAGAGCGCGGTGGGATCGGTCGGATCGGCGGCAAGCAATTGATCCGCTTGGACGTGTGCCTCGGCGAACTTGCTCTGCCGTTGCAACACGGTGACATAGTTTCCGCGCGCTGCCTTGAAATCAGGGGCGATTTCAAGCGCACGCCGAAGCAGGGTTTCGGCGTCGCCGTACCGCCTCAACTGCCCGGCGACCTCCGCAAGCATCCGGATCGCGGCGATATTTGTCGGTTTCGCGCGCAGCACCGCTTTCAGGCTGCGCTCGGCGACTGCCAACTGTCCCGCCCGTAGCGCCGCCGCCGCCGCGCGCAACTCCGGATCGCGGGCCGCCGCAGCGAGAGTCGCATCTAGATTGGAAACGACGAGGTCGACCATGGCCTGCTTTATCAGCGTAGCAAATCCCGACAAGCGACCGCGCCGAGCGCGACGCAAAACCCAGCACTAGCTGCCAAGCCTAGTCGGCCGTCCAGCCGCCGTCGACGATGAGCGATGTGCCCGTCACCAACGCCGACGCTCCGGATGCCAGATACAACACTGCCCCCATCAAATCCTCGACCTGGCCCAGGCGTCGGAGCTTGATCTTGCCCAGAACCGATGCCTTGAAGGCCGGGTCCTCAAAATACGGGCGCGTCAACGGCGTCTCGATGAACGTCGGCGCGATCGTATTTGACCGAATGCCGTGCGCCGCAAGGTCCAACGCAAAGGCTTTCGACATACCCTCGAGTGCCCATTTTGACGCGCAATACAGACTGCGATTCGGCCCGCCGACGTGCCCCATCTGACTGCCGATGTGGATAAGGCTGCCAGGCTTGCCTTCAGCCAGCAGCCGCGTCGCGCATGCCTGCGCCACGAAGAAAGCGGCCTTGACGTTGAGGTCGAGCACCGCGTCGTAGTCGGCTTCGGTAACCGTTTGCATCGGCTTTGGACGGTTAGTCCCGGCGTTGTTGACGAGGATGTCGAACGCGGGGCGCGCCGCGAAGAACGCCGCCACATCGCCGAGATCGGACACGTTGAGCCGTGCGGCTTCAGCATTACCGCCCCCGGCAATGATTGCCGCAGCCACGGCCTCGATCTCGCTCGTCGAGCGTGCGACCACCACCACCGCCGCGCCCGCCTGTGCGAGCGCCGCGGCCAACGCGAGGCCGATCCCCCGCCCGGCCCCGGTCACTACCGCGCGCTGACCGTCCAGGCGAAAGCTTGGAGTTCGCGGCAGGATCACGCGAGCGCTTCTGCCTTTCCGGCATAGGGTATGTTCCGCCCGCCATACCGGCGAACCCGGATATTTGCCTGTTCGCCGTGGCCCGCGAAGCCTTCCAGCGCGCACAACCGGCTGCAATATTCACCGATCATCGCACTCGCCTGGTCGGTCAGCACGCGTTGATAGGTGCAGGTTTTCAGGAATTTGCCGACCCACAGGCCCCCTGTGTAGCGCGCCGCCTTTTTGGTCGGGAGGGTGTGGTTCGTGCCAATCACCTTGTCGCCATAGCTGACGTTGGTGCGCGCCCCAAGGAACAGCGCGCCGTAATTGGTCATGCGGGCGAGAAAGTAATCCGGGTCCCGGGTCATCACCTGGACATGCTCGGACGCAATTTCATCGGCGATGCGAACCATCTCGGCATAATTCTCGGCGACGATGACCTCACCGAAATTCTCCCATGCCCGCCGTGCGATGTCGGCGGTTGGCAGAATCGTCAGTAACCGCTCGACCTCGCGTATCGTATCCTCGGCGAGCCGACGTGACGTCGTTAGCAACACCGCGGGTGAATCGGGGCCGTGCTCGGCCTGTCCCAGCAAGTCGGTCGCGGCGAGTTCGCCGTCACAACCAATTTCGTCGGCGATCACCAGGGTTTCGGTCGGCCCGGCGAACAGATCGATGCCGACCCGTCCGAACAACTGGCGCTTGGCTTCAGCGACAAAAGCATTGCCGGGGCCGACAAGCATATCGACCGGGGCCATGCTCGCGGTTCCCAGCGCCATTGCGCCGACCGCCTGAATACCGCCGAGGCACCAGATCTCGTCGGCACCCGCCATGTGCTGGGCTGCGACGATGGCCGGCGCCGGCATGCCGTGGAAGGGCGGCGCGCAGGTGACGACACGCGGCACCCCCGCAACCTTGGCGGTGATCACACTCATATGCGCCGATGCCAGCAACGGATATTTGCCACCGGGGACATAGCAGCCGGCGTTGTTGACCGGCAGATGCTTGTGCCCGAGCACGACGCCCGGCAACGTCTCGACCTCGACATCCGTCATGCTGTTGCGCTGGATTTGCGCAAAATTGCGGACCTGCATTTGGGCGAATTCGATGTCTTTCAGGTCCTGCCCGGTAAGCTGATCGATGCAGCCCTGAATTTCAACCGCAGTCAGCCGGTAGGATTCGCGGTCCCAACCATCGAACTTGATACTCAGGTCGCGCACTGCCGCATCGCCCCGACCCGCGATGTCGGCAAGGATGCCTTCGACCGTATCGCGGACTTTACGGTCGCTCTCTGCCTTTGCCTCGGCGGTTGCGCCGCGTTTCAGATATTCTGCCATGTCAGCTCCTGTCGCTTACGGCCGCGAACACGTCGATGCCGATTTGATTCAACACGTCTGGGATGTCGATCATCACCCAATTTTCGACGAGCATCCCGCCCGCGACGCTCCAAAAGTCCATGACTCGCATGGTGATCGCACGGTCGCTGCCCGCCACACCGAGCCAGCCGTCGCCCCGATGCGTCGCGGTTATGCTGGGCCAGCCGGTCGACGCGACGAAATTGCCGTTGCCGAAACGCGCGCGGTGATTGCCGCCAACACGGTCGGGGAAGGCCGTCAGGAACGGCATCGCATGGCCACGCTCATAATCTGCAAAGCCTCGAAAGCTGCCGATCGGGCCGGGACCGAACCAGCAGAAATGCTCAGCGAACGTGTCGCGCATATTCATCCTAGCGAGCGACCCGTCGAACTTCATCAGCCCGCCGATCATCCGCTCTACAATTTGCAGGCCGACCGCACCGTCGCCGCTCGGCCAAATGGCGTTCCCGATAATCGGCGGCGGTGCCATCGGATCCGGCCCCAGCGGCGTCGCCAGCGGCCAGACCCCCGCCTGCAGCATCAGCGATGGCAGATCGAGGATGACCAGAGTTTCAACGGCACGCTGCCCCAACCAGCGTTGAAAGCAGCCGAAACGCAGGTGGACGACCCGCTGTGTCGCCAGGATGCCGAAGAGTGGGGCCGCAAACACGCCGAAGATATTGCCGCTCGATGCGGTCCAATCGCCATCCTGGAATCGCCCACGCATTGCGATACCTACACGCACTTCGTAGTTGGGGATCGCCGCCGCCAAGGGCGCAAGCAGCCGAGCCGCGACAAAATCTGCACCGATCCCGCGCTCGATCGGGCGGCATGCCGCCAGAATATGCGCTTCGTCCAGAACTGCCAACGCGCCAGGCGCGAAGATTGCGCGCGGATCGGAATGGTCTTGGACGTCATTTGCCATTTCGCTGTATTGACTGCGAATGCAAAAAGCTGCAACCGCGTTTCTTATCGCAGGGGAGATTCTCGTGAGCGCAGTAGTGACGCGATCGCGCTGGACAATCGAGGCTATGGAGGCGCGCGTCGTGCGTTATGCCGATCTGCGACCCTGTTACAATGCCTTTATAGATACCCGCTCGCCGGGATCTGAAGCGAAGGAGAATTTCACGATCATCGGCCCGGGCGTGTCCGAAAATCCCGAGCAATATGTTCACATTACCGAACCGCATGGCTTCAACATCGGCGGCGCGCGCCAGCCCCCGGCGTGTGTGAATTCCCAGCACAGCCACGACACCGCCGAAGTGTTCGTCGTCCACACCGGTAGCTGGCGCTTCGATCTGGGCGAGCATGGCGACGATGCCCAGGTCGTGATCGGTCCGGGCGACGTCATTTCGCTGCCGACGCGCATGTTTCGCGGATTTACCAACATCGGCGCCGATATCGGCTATCTTTTTGCGGTGCTCGGTGGCGACAATCCGGGCAAGGTATTGTGGGCCCCCGAGGTGTTCGACATGGCGGCGGAACATGGTCTGGTGCTGCTCGAAAGCGGCCGGCTGATCGATACCGTCGCCGGTCAGTCGGTCCCTGTCGATGCCCGGACGATGCCACGGACCAGCGCCGAACAGGCCGCAGCGTTAACCAGAGCGACGGCGCACGATGCAGAGCGCCTGGTGTGGCGCGCGCACAATGGTCGGGGCACGACGCCGATCATCGGCAGGACTGCCCCGCTGAATTGGCCACACCCCTTCACGCTCGGTCGGATCGACCTGGGGGAAGCGGAGGACAGTCGCACCCCGACCGCTCCAGAGGTCGTGTTCGTCCAGTCGGGGACACTTACTGTAACATGCGACGGCAACGCTATGGTGCTGGGCGCGGGCGATACGATGACACTGCCGGTCAATGTCGAGCGGCGACTTTCGGGCGAGTGCGTCGTTTACCGGGTCAGCGGCTAGTACGGCGTCAGGCCGCCGCGTGCCAAAGGTTGCGGCTCGCCAGCGCCGCACCCTCCGTCAGCGCGCTGAGCTTGGCATAGACAATATCGGGATCGACCGCGCCAAACCCGGCAAAGGTCGAAAACCCGCAATCGGTGCCAGCGATGACGCGCTCGCGACCGATGATGTTGGCGAACCGTTCGATCCGTTCGGCCACCACGCGCGGATGTTCGACGAAGTTCGTCGTCGAATCGATGACGCCTGGGATAAGGACTTTGTCGTCCGGGATCAGGTCGATCATCTCGACGAAATAATTCCAGTCGTGTTGATGCCGCGGGTTCGATGTTTCGAATAACAGTCCGGCGGGCTTGGCGGTCACCAGCGTCGGCAGGATGACACCCATCTCCACGTCATGCGTGTGCGGCCCCTCGTAATTGCCCCAGCACACGTGCATCCGCATCCGGTCAGCGGGAACGTTGCGCAGCGCGTGGTTGAGAACCGCGACATGATGCCCGATCAGCGTCAGATACGCGGCATCGCTGCGATCCTTGTACATCATGTGCCGGCCCAGGCCGAGGTCAGGCGAATCGAGTTGCAAGATCAAACCTGCCGCGCTGATCGATTCATATTCGGGGCGCATCGCTTCGGCGAGCGCCTCCAGATAGGCGTCCTGCGTCGGATAGTGTTCGTTTGGCTGGAACAGCGCGATAACACCGGGGGATGCGGCGTTCATAAACCCCCCGACAGGGCGATGCTTCGCCAGCGCCGCCGCCATATGCTTTAGATCGTCGTCGAGCGGCGCCAGCGTTTTGGAAACAACCGGGCCGACGCATTTGGGACGGCGATAGGTTGGGGTGCCGCCACCCTTGCTCTGGCGTTCGAGAAAGACCGGAAAGTCTTCAAGGTCGGCCGGGGGCGTGCGCGGGCTGTCGCCGTCGAAGCCGGTGATGCGGTCCTTGATATAGGTCGCATAGCTGATCTTCGACATTTCGCCGTCGCTGACGAGGTCGATGCCCACTGCGACCTGCCGCGCCACCGCGTCATCGACCGCCTCGCCGATCACCGCGTCGAACTGCGCGGCATCGACAATATCCCCACGCTCGACTGCAAAGATCAGGTCGGTGACCGCAGCCGAACGCGGTAGCGAGCCGACATGCGTGGTGAGGATGCGGTCGGTCATACTATGTCCTCTTCAGTGAGCCAGCGATCGATCCGGGCGGCAAGCGCGACCGGATCCTCGAGCGGGAGCATGTGTCCCGCGCCTGAAACGGTGAACAGGGTGGCGTCGCTGATCCGGGCCGCCCAATCGGCGTGCCAAGCCGGCGGGCAAAGCGTATCCTCATCCCCACAACCGATCAATACCGGCACCCTGATCGCGGGCAGAACGTCACGGCGGTCGGCGCGCAGCCTCAGCGCCTCGCTTTGCCGGACGAACACCTCGGCGCCGAGCCCCATCCCCATGTCGCGCAGCAGGTCGAGCAACACGACGTCGCTGCGGTGGCGAGCGGCTAGATAATTTGGCTTAAGCTCCTCGACCAGCACGCGTTCGAGCCCGCCGGCACGAACTTTGGCCTGCTGGATTGGGCGGTGCGCGGCGCGATCGGGCAGATCGGCGGTGGCATTATAGCCGAGCAAAACCAACCCCGCGATGCGTTCGGGTTCCTGGCACCACATTTCGACCGCGACGATGGCACCCATCGAGAAACCGATCGGCACTAACGGTCCCGGCGCCGCAGCCAGGGCTCGAGTCGCCATCGCTGCGATGCTGTCGTCATGCGTTAGCCCGACATCGACTGGCGCGCCAAGCCTGTGCTTGGCGAACACATCGATGACCACGCCACGCCCGCCGCGCCATAAGCGGGCGTCACACATGTTGCCGGGCAACAACACCGGGGTCACGCGCCGAGGCCGCCCGCGATCTGGCGCAGCACCGCGAGTTCGTCGAATACCGTCACATCCTCGACGATAGCCCCGCCTCGCACCCGGAAATGCGACACCGCCATCACCAGCAACTCCCGCCCGCTCGACGGCCCCCAAACGCCGATACCGCGATGTGTACCCGCCAACGACCAGCGTAGCGCGACCGCGATGTCACCGTATGGCAGCGGGCGGGCGGCGACATGCTCGAGCCGCCACGACGTGTCGTGCAGGAACGTCCTGATCTGTGTCAGGCAGCCAATCCAGAATCCCCGTCCGAAACCGCCCCGGTTCGAAGGCCAGCGGATTTCGGCGGCCGGAGAGAGCGCCTGAGCAGCGTCGCCGAAGCAATCGTCTCGCCACGCCCGTGTCAGCATCGCCGCCGGACCTTCGGCGGGATGACCCGAGGGGATGGCAGCATCGATACTTTCGCGCGTCGCGGCGATGGCAGCGATCCGCCAACTGTGTCGCGCCGGGTCACCCGTGCCGTCAGCAACGGCCTGCGCCCGTGCGACGCCCCAAGGATTACCAGCGATCTGGAGCACCCCGCGCAGATTGTCGCGCACCAACCATTCCTCGACGATCCGGTTCTCGCGGCAAAGGCAGTCGGCGATGGTCATTACGCCATTGCCCGCCATCGTCGCACCCCCGAGCAGCGGGTCGTCGCCAAGGTGCGTCGAGCGGCTGACGATGCGGTGCGAGCTATAAAGCCCGCCCGACACCGGATCGTCGCCGTCGTCGGACCAGATAACGTCCTCGCCGATCAGCAGCCGGTCGGGTGTCGCAGCCAGCGTCGTGATGGTGTTTTGAACCACCGCCTCGACCCCTGATACCGGGCCAGCCAGCGTGTGGATCGCGCAATCGGGGGCGTAATGGCTGCGGCAAAGACCGGCGTTCTTTCCCTCCCAGATGCGGTGGGTGCAGCGGAGGATGTAGTCGACGAAATCCCGGTACACCGGCTCATAGCCTGCCAGCGATTGGCGTGAAGCCCCGGGAGCAAGCAGATCGGCGAGGGGTCTACCAACCGGCGAACCGACCTCGGGCAGCGCGTCCCAGCGCATCACGCCGTGCGCTTATGCGTTTCGGGCAGCGACAGCCAAACCGCCGCTGCAGCGATAAAGCTCACCGAAGCAAGACACATCACCGGCGCGAGACCGAATTGTTCAGCCAGCGGTGCAGTGATCAGCGGGGCGGTCATGCTGACAACGCGGCCCCAATTGAAGATCGACGCGGCGGTAGATCGCAGATACGGGGGGTAGAGCTCCGACAGCCATGGGCCCCAGGTCGCGCTGCACGACAGCATCACCCCATAGGCAAAGCCGGTCAGCTCCAGCAGCAGCACACTCATGGGGATGAACAGGTAGACCGGAATGATGGCAGCGGCTGCAATAAAGCCCCACGCGGCACCGCGCCTGCCAAATCGGTCGCTGATCCAGCCCCAGGCCAATGCTCCAAACGCCGCACCGACGAACTGCCAGCCCAGCACGTCGCCAATGACCGTGTCGGGGATCAGCCGGACGGTCTTCAGATAGGTCGTCGCCCAACCAGTAAACGCCTGATAGGCAAAAAAATTGAGGCCCATCATTGCGGCGAGCATGATGGTCTGGCGTTTGACACCTGCCGCGAACAATTCGGTGATGGGCAGCTTGGCCTTGGCAACCGCCTGGCCTCCGGACAGTCCGTCCATCGGAATGAGTTTGCGGTCGTCGGGGATGAAGAACGGCGCGAACAGCGACAGGCTGACCGGGATTGCTCCGATCCACAACAGCACCTTCCAGTCATAGCCGGCCCGGAACGCCGCCGCCGACAGGAAACCAAGGGTCGCAACCGCAATATTATAGACGAAGAACACCACCCCGGCGATCGTGCCGCGCACGCTCCGCGCGAACAGGCCAGAATAGATGCCGACCGCGATCGGAAACATCGACCCCATAAAAAAGCCAAGATAAGCGCGTTGGATTATGAGTTCGCTGTAATCGCGCACGACCAACGCAGCCAGAATTCCGGTCCCATAACCGATCATTGCGATGCTGAGCGCGTTGCGCCGCCCGATTTTATCGGCAACTTGCCCCATCACTACTGCGCCGACAATCGCGCCGACCGATTGTAGCGAGTAAAGCGAACCCGACTGAGTCAGTGTAAGGTTGAGGCTTTGCTTGATATAGGGCCGCAGAATATCGACCGTGTTCCACGACCATGCATAACAAAAATAGGCAATGAGCAGGAAACCGAGCGCAACATAGCGCCGCGTCGGGGATATATCGGCGGCGTTGAGCCACGACGATGTCGGATGCTGCGTCGCCAACCGGATACTCCCCAAGCGAAGCAGCATGAATGCATGCGAATGCAATTGCAACGGCCATATCGTCGGCACGTGTGCGAAAATCAGGCGGAGATGGCGTCAAACCTAGCCGACGTGCCTTCGATAAATGCCCCGGCGAAAGTCCGCACTTCGGGCGGCAGGTCGGGATCGGCTATGCGTTCCATCAGCATGGCGACTGCCGCCTCGGTCATGCGGCGGACCGGCTGGCGCACCGTCGACAGCCGATAACTCGCCCACATCGCGGCCGCGACCCCGTCGAATCCAACGATCGACAGGTCGTGTGGCACCCGGGCCCCGAAAACCTCGCGCGCGCAGTCGATGGCGCCGATCGCCATCAGGTCATTGGCGCAGATCAGCGCATCGAGCTTGTTTTGGGTCATGTCCATCAGCGCCCGCAGCCCGGCATCGCCGCTCTCGTAATTAAATGCACCCTGGACCGTCAGCACCTTGTGACCGAGTTCATGCAGGCGCTGTTCAGCTCCGCGCACGCGCTCTTGTCCGACAAAGCTGTCGACAGGCCCGGATATGATGCCGAAGACCTTGTGTCCCGCGGCGACCAAGCGGTCGACCAGCTGGCGTTCGCCGCCGACCGAATCGCAACCTACGCTTGCCACCGGTTCGCCTTCGCCAAAGCGATTGTAGAGTACGACGGGAACCCGGTGGCGAGCAAAGTCACGAAGTTGTTCCGGCGCAAGGCGGGCGGCAACGATCGCACCGTCGACGCGGTAGCGCCAAACTTGGTCGAGCATCGCATTGACCTCACCTTCCGCCTGCAGGGTGAACAGCAGGACACGGATGCCACGGTCGGACAGGCGGCGCGTCAATTCAGCAAGCACTTCGGGATAGTAGAGGTTGGTCAAGTTCGAGATGATGACCGCGACCAGGTTCGATTTGCGGGTGATC
>JBBROX010000027.1:0-32299 GCA_038228865.1 Sphingomonadales bacterium
GACCGGCTTCAGAGCACCGATCGTCAATGCGTTCGCGGGACGGGCGAGTTTGGTCAATCCGAACGACATCATCATTCCCGATGGCGCTTCGTCGGACGACCTGAAGAGCTACGAAATCGGCGCCAAGGCACGGTTCCTCGATGGGCGAATTACGATAAACGCTGCTGCCTATGTCATCGACTGGAGCAACATCCAGGCACAGGCAAACCGCGTGTCCGATTCCGTGCAGTTCGCGACGAATATCGGTGCGGCGCGCAGCATGGGCATCGAGCTCGAAATGGGAATTATCCCCGCCAGGGACGTATTTATCGGTCTGAACGCTGCCTATAACGACTCGAAAATCACCAAGTTAAGTGCCGCCGAAGCGGCAATTTCCGGCGCCGTGCTCGGTCACCGCTTGTCGGCACCGCGGCTTCAGGGGGCGCTTTACGCAACTTATGGGTTTGATCTGGGCAGCGAGACTCGCGGCAATCTGGGCGTAAACGTGCAATACACAGGCTCTTACAACAGCTCGTTCCCCAACACGCCCGGTGCGCCGACCGTCCGCCTTTCTACCTTTGGCGTGACGGATGAGTATGTGAATACCAACATCAATCTCGGCTTGAAACGCGGCCCCCTTTCGGCTCAGCTTTACGTTGAGAACGTGTTCGATGATCACTCCGTAACGTACATTCACCCGGAAGCGTTTCTGGTCAGCCGCTTTGGCACCTTGCGACCGCGCACGATCGGTATCCGCCTCGGCTATGGTCTCTAACGGATGGTAATTGGCGCGGCATCCTCACCCGGCATGCCGGAGCCGATTAGTCGCGTACCGGCGCATCGCGCCGGTACGCGCCCATGGCTCATGCTGATCGTCCTGACCTTTGTATATGTCCTGAACTTCCTCGACCGCCAGCTGATCGGCATTCTCGCCAAGCCGATCCAGGATGCGCTGCAGGTCTCTGACAGCCAGCTCGGGCTGATCGGCGGCCTGTATTTCGCGATGTTCTATTGCTTCGTCGCCATTCCGGTCGGTTGGCTGGCCGACCGTACCAACCGGGTGAACGTACTCGCGCTCGCCTGTGCCGCCTGGAGCGCTGCGACCGCAGGTTGCGGCCTCGCGATGAATTATACCCAGCTCGTTATTGCGCGCATGGTCGTAGGCCTGGGTGAGGCGGGCGGCGTCCCGCCTTCCTATGCCCTGATTTCCGACAGTTTCCCGCCCGGCACACGCGCGGCCGCTTTCGGAATCTTTAACCTGGGTCCGGCGATCGGAGCGGCGGTCGGCGTTGCCTTCGGCGCGGCGATCGCCGAACAGTTCGGCTGGAGGATGCCGTTCATCGTCATCGGGTTCATCGGCGTTGCGACCGCCTTGCTCGTCTGGCTGCTGCTGCGAGAGCCGGTTAGGGGCGGCACTGATCTGGTGGATGTAGGCGATCCAGCCGACAAGGCACCGTTCTGGCCTACGCTCCGAATGTTCTTTTCTCACCCGGTGCTGATGCTTGCCGCATTGGGCAGCGGGGCCACCCAGTTCGTGACCTATGGACTGGGCAATTTCGCCGTCCTGCTCCTCATGCGCGACAAGGGCATGACCCTGCACGAAGTTGCGGTCTGGTATGCACTAGTGTTGCTGCTGGGCATGGGCGGCGGCATGGTCCTGTCGGGGCGCGTCATCGACCGGATGATCCGCAAGTCCCGCAAAGGCTATGCAATCGCACCCGCCCTATCGCTGACCATCGCAATGCCGTTCTATCTCGCTTTCCTGTGGGCGCCCACATGGCCGTTGGCGCTAGCGTTGCTCACGGTCGTGATGGTCTTCAACTATTTCTATCTCTCAGCGTCGGTGGCTCTGGTCCAGGATGAGGTGCGGCCCAACCAGCGGGTCCTGTCGGGGGCACTGCTTCTGCTCGTCATGAATTTCATCGGTCTGGGCCTTGGGCCGACCTGGGTCGGGTTCGCCAGCGACTGGTTCAAGGCACTCGGCCATGTCCATTATCTGCAATCGGCGCTCTACACGCTGACACCGTTCTACCTCATCGCCATCGCCCTGTTTCTCTGGCTATCGCGGCTGCTCGGTCGCGAACGCCCCATCAATGCCGGAACGCCGAAATGAAGTATTTTAGAGGTGCCTTTGCCGGAATTCTTTTGGGCGCGGCCCCAGTATCGGCGCAAGAGCCAATCGTCACCGCACCGGCAGGAGCGGTCCGGGGCGATGCAGACGGCGCGCTGCGAATTTTCAGGGGCATTCCCTTTGCCCGTCCGCCTGTCGGCGACCTTCGCTGGAAACCGCCCGTAGAGTTGCCGACCTGGGATGGGGTTCGCGCAGCCACCAGCTTTGGCCCCGCGTGCGTCCAGCCCCGGCCAGGTTCGCCCAACCTTTACACCAATCCTCCGAAACAGATGAGCGAGGACTGCCTAAAGCTCAATGTCTGGTCACCATCAGCGGCCAAGGGCTTGCCTGTCTTCGTCTGGATTCACGGCGGCGCACTTGCTGGCGGCTATAGCCACGAGCCGATTTACGATGGCGCGCGGATGGCGCGCAAGGGATTGGTCGTCGTGTCGATCAACTATCGCCTCGGCATCCTCGGCTATCTCGCGCACCCCGGCCTGACAGCGGAATCGCGTGACGGAGTTTCCGGCAACTATGGTCTTCTCGATCAGATTGCAGCGCTCCAATGGGTTAAGCGGAACATCGCAGCGTTCGGTGGAGACCCGGCCAGGGTCACGGTTGCGGGGGAATCTGCCGGCGCGCTCAGCGTCATGTATCTGATGGCCTCACCGCGCGCGCGCGGCCTGTTCAGCAAAGCCGTCGCGCAGAGCGCCTATATGATCACAACTCCCGTGCTCAAGCAGCCAGCCCATGGCTTGCCGTCGGCCGAAACGTCGGGAACGCAAATCATGGCTGCCTTGGGCGCCGGCAGCCTCGCGGACCTGCGGGCGATGGAGGCAGAAAAGCTGACGGAGGCGGCAGCCGCCAAGGGCTTCGGGCCCTGGGCCGTTGTCGACGGCAATATCCTCACGCGCCAGCTCGTGGACACCTGGGACCGCGGCGAACAGGCGGCCGTTCCGATCCTCGCGGGTTTCAACAGCGGAGAAATCCGGTCGCTCCGCTTTCTCGCGCCGCCACCGCCTGCAACTGCCGAGGCCTATGAAGCGGCGATCCGATCACGTTACGGTGATCTCGCCGACAATTATCTCGCCCTTTATCCTTCGACATCGGTCGCCGACAGCATTCTCGCCAATACGCGCGACGCGCTTTACGGGTGGACGTCGTTGCGGCTCGCAATAGGGCAGACGTCGATCGGGCAGCGCGGATATCTCTACCTGTTCGATCACGGCTATCCGGCGGCCGACGAGAACGGACTCCATGCCTTTCATGCGTCGGAATTGCCCTATGTGTTCGGGACGATCGGTCAAACGCCGGCCTATTGGCCCAAAATACCGGACGCGCTTGCCGATCGACGGATGAGCGATGCCATGCTCGACTATTGGACGTCGTTCGCCACGACCGGCACGCCGGTCGCTTCCGGACAGGCAGCCTGGCAGCCCTATGGCACGGAGGCCAACTATATGGCGTTCGCGCAGAAGCCGACGCCGGGCAGAAAGCTGTTCCCCGGCATGTTTGCGCTTCACGAAGCGGCGGTCTGCCGCCGTCGAGTGGCGGGAGACCAGCCCTGGAACTGGAACACCGGCATTGTCTCGCCCATACTCGCTAAGGCCTCCACATGTCGATGACCGACGGCAGCATGCAGGCCTTTGCCCTGACGCTCGATAAGGTTATCGACCACGCGGCCAAATGGCATCCCGACGGCGAAGTCGTAACCGCGCGCGAGGACGGCAGCACCGACCGGATAAGCTACGCCGCGTTGAACAGGCGCAGTCGCCAGATCTCGGCTGTCCTCGAGCAGCTTGGGATCGGCAAGGGCGAGCGCGTCGCGACGCTGGCCTGGAACACGCAGGCACACGTCGAGACCTGGTATGCCGTCATGGGCATGGGTGCCGTATGCCACACACTCAACCCGCGGCTGACTGTCGACACGCTTGCGGCAATGGCACGCCAGTCGGGCGCGCGAATACTGCTTGTGAGCCATGACCTGCTGCCCATGGCCCACGAAATTGCGGCGCGCAGTTCCGCGATTAGGCAGGTCTTATCGATCGATGGCCCGGCGGCGGCGGCCGAGGCGCTCGAACCACTGCTAACCGCCGCCGGGCAGCTTACGAACTGGGGCGACTTCGACGAGACGACGCCCTGCGGGTTGTGCTTCACGTCGGGCACAACCGGCGCGCCCAAAGGTGTCAGTTATACGCACCGGTCGAGCTTCCTGCACATGCTGCGCATCCTTCAGACCGATGTAATGGCCATCTCGGGCCGTGACAGCGTATTGACGGTCGTGCCCATGTTCCACGCCAACGCCTGGGGCCTGCCCTTCGCGGTGCCGGCCGTCGGCGGAAAGCTCGTCCTGCCAGGTCGGAAAAGTGATGGCGCGAGCCTCGCACGACTTATCAGGGCCGAGAATGTAACAATCGGCGTCGGCGTGCCTACGATATGGCTGGGCCTTGTCGAGCATCTGGAGGCAGAAGGTGGCGACGTGCCCAGCCTCGAGCGGGTCATCGTCGGGGGCATGCCGCTCACGCCAGGACTTATGGAACGCATCGAACGCCGGCTGATGGTCGAAGTGCAAACCAGCTGGGGCATGACCGAACTTTCCCCATCGGGTACCGTTGCCCTCTCGGGCACGCCGGATCGCTCGGCCCACAGGTCGGGCCGCCCGGCAATCGGCGTCGATCTGAGAGTCGTCGATACCCACGGTCGGCCTCATGCTGTGCAGCGCGAAACCGAGGGACATTTGCAGGTACGCGGCGCGGCCGTTGTCGAGCGTTATTTCGGCGAAGCGGGCTCATCGACCGACGCCGAGGGGTGGTTCGCGACTGGCGATCTCGCGCGCATCGAAGCCGACGGCAGCCTCGCCATCACCGGCCGTGCCAAGGACCTGATCAAGTCGGGCGGTGAGTGGATCAATCCAGCCGAAATCGAGGCAATCGTGGGGGCCCTGCCTCAGGTGTCGCTTGCGGCCGTCATCGGGCGGCCCGATGCGAAGTGGGGCGAGCGCCCCGTGCTCGTGGTGGAACTCTGCGCCGATTGCGCGATCAGCGACGCAGCGCTGCTTGCTCCGCTGCACGGCCAGGTGGCACCCTGGTGGGTTCCAGACGAAGTCGTCCGAATGTCGGCGATGCCGCTGGCACCCACCGGCAAGATCGACAAGCTGCAACTCCGCACTGACTTGAGCGCCGAGGCCCGCGCTGCGTGACCATATTGACGCGCCAGAGCGCAGGCACGATGGACGCCCACGTGCCGAACACTGTCAAAGTTCCCCGCAGCAGCAAAAAGGCAGAGCAGCGCGCCGAGACGATCGAACAGATTCTCGATGCTGCCGAATACCTGTTTTCACATCACGGGCTTCACGGCGTGACGCTGAAGGATGTGGCGAAGCGCGTGGGGGTGCATCATACGCTGCTGAACTATTATTTCGAAGATAAGAAGAACCTTTTCGATGCGGTCTTCGCGCGTCGAGCGGTCGTGACGAGCGAGCGACGCATGAAAGCGCTCGACGAATACGCGACGGCCGTCGGCAGCGCGCCAACAGTCGAGGGGGCGCTCCGGGCATTCCTCGATACCGATCTCGATCTCTATATCGAGGGCGGCGAAGCCTGGCGGAACTATGCAGCACTCGGCGCACAAGTTGCCAACACCCCGGAATGGGGCGCCGACCTGATGGATTCGCACTTCGACCCTGTTGTTCTGCGCCTGATCGGCTTGCTGAAGCAGGCGCTACCCGACTGCGCCGACGAAGACATCTTCTGGGGATATCACTTCGTGACCGGCGCCTTGATGCTAACCTTGGCACGAACGGGGCGCATCGACAAATTGTCAGGGGGCGTGTGCAAATCGGAGGATTTCATTGCGGTGAAGAAGCGGATGGCGTCGTTCATGGCAGCAGGCTTCTTGAACATTTGCCGGAAGCCGGGTCGCGATTAGACGCATATCCTTAGGGCGCGTCGTAGGTTCGAGAGCCAGTAGATCAGCTCCGAGAGCATTTCGAGCCGTAGGCCGGATACCGGGTCAATTTTCTAACCGGTTTCAACGAGAAAATGGTGGGCGTGGCAAGGATTGAACTTGCGACCCCTGCGATGTCAACACAGTGCTCTACCACTGAGCTACACGCCCACACGGGGGGTTAGGGGGCGTCCCCTAGCGTCGTCATGACTTCGGCGCAACCGCCTAAAGCGAGTCGGCGTTGGCCCCAGCGAACATGCGGTCGATCTCGAGAACAAGGTCACGCAGATGAAAGGGCTTCGAAAGGACTTTTGCCTGCGGCAGGGTTTGCCCGGCACGCAGCGTGACGGCCGAGAATCCGGTAATGAACATGACGCGCATGTCGGGGACGAGGATCGATACTTTCTGTGCAAGCTCGATTCCGTCCATTTCAGGCATGACGATGTCGGTCAGCAAAAGGTCGAACGGCTCACCCGCCTCGACCTTGGCCAGCGCCGTCGTTCCGCGATCGACCGAGACGACAGCATAGCCCGAACGTTCGAGCGCGCGCGCGAGGTAGACGCGCATGGCATCGTCGTCTTCGGCCAGCAAAATCCGAATCATCGTGTGTCCCGGTGTCCCATCGACGCCTGCCGTCGACCTGAAATCCTGTATGCGCCCGGCAGTTAAGATTTTCCAGTGCGCTGCGGCGAACTGCAGGATAGGAACGGACGCGTGAACGCAACCTTCGACAGCCACAATACCGGCGACCATATCAGGGCGCATAAATGCGTGTGCCTGTCGGTGCCCCATGCCGGTCGCGACTATCCTGATTGGGTCGCAAGCGCTCTGAATGTGCCGTTGGCAAAAACGCGCTCGCTGGAGGATCGCTATGCCGATGTGCTGGTCGGCGAGGCTGTGTCGCGCGGCTATCCGACGCTGGTTGCTCGTACGCCGCGACTCGTCATAGATCTGAACCGGGCGGAGACAGATTTCGACCCGGCCATCGTCGGCGGGCCGTGCATGATGATCGCACGCCCCTCTGCACGTGCGCGCGGGGGGCTGGGGCTGGTGCCCGACCGGCTGGGCACGATCGGCCGGCTATGGAAAGGCCGTCTTTCGGCGAGCGATCTTGCCGCGCGTATCGCGACATCGCACCGCCCCTATCACCGGGCATTGGGCGATGCGCTGGCAGTGGCTGGAGGACAGCATGGGATCGCCGTTCTGCTCGACGTCCATTCGATGCCGTCGCTGCCGGGTCATGGCGCAGCCGATGTCGTGATCGGCGACCTCTGGGGTCGCGCTGCCGATCCCGCACTGGCGGCGGTCGCAAAAGACTTGTTTACAGCGCAAGGGCTGCGCGTCGACCATAACGTTCCCTATGCCGGCGGGCACATATTGGAGCGGCATGCGCGACCGAAAGACGGCGTGCACGGGATGCAGATCGAAATCGACCGCCGACTTTATCTCGATTCGAAACTCGACTTGCCTGGAACGGGCCTCACGCGCGTCGCGACGATGATCGCAGACCTGGCCGACGCGTTGTCCGAAACCGCCGTAGCAATGCGCAGCTGGCCCATCGCCGCCGAATAAAGCACCACCATGTGCTTTCGCACATGGTGGCCAGGTTCAGGGAGGAGACACGCAGCCGAACAAAGTCCGGGGCGTGCCAACCGGGCGCGAAAGGGGGGACGCGCCAGCGGTCAACCGAAACATAGGCGGCCACAATCGATACTTCAAGACAGTCCGGCGTGCCGCGCTGCAATATTATTTGCACTGCGCGGCGGTGTTCAGGCCGCGACCTGGGCGGGCATTTTACCTTGCGCCATCTGGCGGCCGAAAATGTCCCGCATCAGCTGGAGCGAGAAGAGATGGGCATGGATCAGTGGCAGCAGGCCCGACTGCATCATCTTGCGCAACACGTCCCCGCGCAGATCGCGCAGTTTCTGCTCGTCGACCATCTGGAACCCGCGATAAATAAATGGGGGGCTGTCGACCTCGGTCTGGATCGAGACTTCGCCCTCCATGAGCAACTTGTGCTCGGCGAGCTCGTTCATGAACTGGCCGGTCTTGATCCCCGACTGCTCGAATTCCTCACAAAAGCCCAGGATGCGCGTGATTGCGGCAGTTGGCTGACCGTCCTCAAACAGCGCCTCGCCCGTCTCGAACTTGCCGATGACATCGCTGGTCGGGTCGAAGCACAGCGACAATTCTTCGGCATCGGGCCGCAGCCGGGCGAGCAGAAACGGATAGCGACGAATATAGGCAGGCAGATAGACGGCATCGGTGATCTTGCCGTCAGCACCGACGAAGGTGTTCACGCCCTCGTTCAGGCCCATCAGCGCCAGCGGTACGGGATTGTCCCCTGCCGAGAAAATGATCGGAAAGTGGCGCTGCACCAGCGCAAACTCGTCGACAGTGACCGGAATCGCATGCTGATCGGCGAGAAAATGCACGTCGCTCATTTCGGCGACTTTCCAGTCGGCGTGATCGACCGACGACAGCGGCGTCAAATCCTTGAACAGCAGCGGCAGGTTGGCGTTCTGGGGGGCCTGGCTGGCCATCGTTATCTCTCCGAATAGGTCAGGGTCTGAAGTCGCGCGCTGCCCTATGGCGGACGGCGCGCGGGCGCAAGGTCAGAGGAGCTTGCCGGGGTTCATGATTCCCTGCGGATCGAGCGCGTACTTGATCGCGCGGAGCGTCGTCATGCGCACCGGATCGGACAAGCGGGCGAGTTCGTCGCGCTTCATCTGACCGATGCCGTGTTCGGCGGAGATCGACCCGCCCGCCGCCACGACGAGATCGTGCACCATCCGGCTGGCCGCATAGCCGACATCGCGTCGCCAGCTATCGGCATCGGCGGCGGCCGGCGCGCGGACATGAAAATGAACATTGCCGTCGCCCAAATGCCCGAATGCACTGGCGACAGTGCCGGGGAATGCGACCTCCACCTCCTGCGCGGCCTCAATCATGAAGCGCGGCATCGTATCGACCGGCACCGAAATATCGTGCTGCATCGCAGGACCGGCGGCGCGTTCCGCCTCCGAGATCGAATCGCGGAGATGCCAGAAGGCCGCAGCCTGGGCCTCATTCGCGGCGATCGTGGCGTCACGGATGAAGCCCGCTTCGAAGGCAGAAGCGATCAGCGGTTCCAGTTCGGCAGTAGCATCGCGGTCGGCGACCAACTCGACAAGGACATGCCAAGGGTGCGCGTCGGTCAGGGGCGCACGGGCACCGGGCACATGGGCAAGCACCAGCCCCAGCGTATCGTCGGGCACGATCTCGAACCCCTCGATCCCCCGGGTGTCGCGTTCCAGTCGACGGAGAAGTTGTAGGGCGATCTGCGGCGATTCGACACCGATCCACGCAACGGCGCGGTCGCCGATTGCGGGGACCAGTTTCAGCGTGGCCGCTGTCACGACGCCCAGCGTGCCCTCAGCCCCGATCAGCAATTGGTTGATGTCGTAGCCGCGATTGTCCTTTTTGAGCACATCGAGGCCGTGCCAGATGCTGCCATCGGGCATGACCGCTTCCACCCCCGCGACCAGCGAGCGCATGGTGCCGAAGCGCAATACCTGCGTCCCGCCTGCATTGGTCGACACCAGCCCGCCGACCGTCGCCGACCCCCGCGCGCCGAGTGTCAGGGGAAAACGCTTGCCCTCTGCCGCAACCGCCTCATGCAAGGTCTGGAGGACAACACCCGCCTCGGCAATGACGCTGCCCGCGGCTGGGTCGATGGCCCGAATCCGGTTCATCCGGCGTAACGACAGGATCAGTGCCGATCCGTCATCGGGGGGCGTCGCCCCTCCGACCATGCCGGTATTGCCGCCCTGCGGTACCAGCGGCACGCCGTGTTCGGCAGCCAGCGCCACGATCGCCGCGACCTCGTGCGTATTCGCCGGGGACAGGACTGCCGCCGACGCCCCGTGATAACGCCCACGCCAGTCGGTCAGCCACGGCGCGATATCCTGTGGCTCAATAGCCACACCCTTCGTCCCTAATCGGTCCGATGCGGCGGCGATCACCGCCTCGACAGCTTTACTTCCCAAGATTAATCGCCTGTTCAACCCGTCACCGCCAACGCGTGGAGCTCAATGGATACCGTCGCGTGACTCCTCTTGCCTATGGCCTGCTCGTGGCGGCGACAAGTGTTGCGCCGACGCCCGATCCTGCGCCGGCGGAAGACAGCGCGGCGCCGCGCGTCGAGATCGTCCAGATGATGATCCGGCAGCGCGTGATCATCCGTGTTCCCGCCATGAATCCGCCGCCTGCCCCGCCCCGGCCAATCAAATGGAAAGAAGTGAAGGGGCCAAAATGCATTGCTCTCAATCAGCTGGCAGGCGCAGCGATTACGCAGAACGACAGTGTCGATCTGTTCCTGCGCGGCGGGACGCGCCTGCGCGCGGTGCTTGATGACGATTGTCCGGCGCTGGACTATTATTCGGGCTTCTACATTCGTCCGACGCCCGATGGGCAGGTCTGCCAAAAGCGCGACATGCTGCATACCCGATCGGGCGGGCAGTGCCGCATCGAGCGATTTCGGCAGCTCGTTCCTGGCCGCTAGGCGCGCTTTCCCTTGACTTCGCGCCCCCCTCGCCACAGGCGCGGGGGATGAACTTTGCCGACCTGGGCCTGTCCGACCAACTCCTGCGCGCTGTGAACGAATCCGGCTACACCGAGCCGACGGCAATACAGGCGCAGGCAATCCCCAGCGTGCTGATGATGCGCGACCTGATCGGCATCGCCCAGACCGGTACCGGCAAGACGGCGTCGTTCGTGCTGCCGATGATCGACATTCTGGCCGAGGGACGCAGCCGCGCGCGAATGCCACGCAGCCTGATCCTGGAGCCGACGCGCGAACTCGCCGCGCAGGTCGCTGAAAATTTCGAGAAATACGGCAAATATCACAAGCTCAGCATGGCCTTGCTGATCGGCGGCGTGCAGATGGGCGATCAGGTCAAGGCGCTGGAAAAGGGCGTCGATGTGCTGATCGCGACGCCGGGTCGCCTGATGGACCTGTTCGGTCGCGGCAAGATCATGCTCAACGATTGCACCCTGCTGGTGATCGACGAGGCCGACCGGATGCTCGATATGGGGTTCATTCCCGACATCGAGGAAATCTGTACCAAGCTGCCCGCCAACCGGCAGACCCTGTTGTTCTCGGCAACGATGCCTGGGCCGATCAAGAAACTGGCCGACAAATTCCTGTCGAACCCCAAGCAGATCGAAGTCGCGCGGCCCGCCAGCACGAACCTGCAGATCGAAGCACGGATCGTCGAGTGCACGTCGCGCAACAAAAAGGACACGTTGATCGATCTTCTGCGCGCCGAAGACGTCAGCAGCGCGATCATCTTTTCCAACCGCAAGACAACCGTGTGCGAACTGGCGCAGAGCTTGTCGCGGATCGGCTTCAAGGCCGGACAGATCCAGGGCGACATGGACCAGAGCGAGCGCATTCGTGAACTCGACCGGTTCAAAACCGGCGGCATCACCGTGCTGGTCGCGTCAGATGTTGCGGCGCGCGGCCTCGACGTGAAGGGCGTCAGCCATGTGTTCAACTATGACGTGCCATGGCATCCGGACGATTATGTCCACCGGATCGGGCGCACCGGGCGTGCGGGCGCGACAGGCAAGGCGTTTACGCTCGCCACACCCGACGATGCCGAAGCCGTTGCCAACATCGAGAAGCTGACCGGTACGAAGATCGAACGCGTCGGCGGTGCGGCGAAAGCTACCCCGCGTGAAGACGCGGCACCGGCCGAGGAAAAGCCCCGCCGCGCGCCGCGTGCCAAGGCTGAACCGAAGGCCGCGTCCGCGCCGCGCGCGAAGGCGGAACCGAAAGCCGAACCTGCACCGCACGTGGCCCCGCGAACGGAACGTGCGGCACGCCCGGCGCCGCGCGCACAGCAAGACGACGATGGCGAAGACGACGGCTGGAACGGTCCGTTGCCCGGATTTCTGGGCGTCAAGCTCGGCAGCTGAACGCGCGCGCGCCGCGCTATTCGGACAAGCCGATCTTTCCGGCAGTACCCATCGATTGCATCATCGTGACGAACGGCAGGGCGTCATCACTGTCTTGTTCCGAGAAGAAGCACGAACTTTCTTCGACGAAGCGCGCGGCAGAACGGGCCGAAGCGGTCGCGCGTTTGGCGCGATCCGCCATCAGCTTCTCGGGGTCGATGGCACCGTCGAACTTCATGCCGATTCGGCCGTCGCGCGCCCACACGATCCGGCCGACGAAGCGCCCGAGATGGCGAATCGCTATGGTGACATGCCCGCCGAGCTTGGGCCCGGGCGGCACGACCGCCATCAATCCGCCAGCCGAGATATTGACGATCCGAACGCTGACTGGCGTATCCACGTCTTCACCCGTCAGTTCCGCGCGCAGGACGACGCTGTAGCGCTTTTCAGTCGCGCCATAGGCGGCCGCTTCGGGCAAGTCGGGCGATCTCACCAGTTTCATCACGGCGCTTCTCCTGCGTGTGCGACCGAAACGGTTGTGCACAACAAGGTTATCGACACGGCAAGCATAAGTTTTAGCGATAATCGGCACGCAGTTGCGGATTGTTGGTGAACCGCAACAATTTTTTCGGCGGCGCGATCCCTCGTGAAAACGCACATGCGCCACCTCCCCTTTTTGCTTCCGAACCGCTAACAGGCCGCCATGTCCGTCATTCCAACCCCCTGGCGCACCGAAGCGCGCGCGTTGCTGACGCTCGCAATGCCGCTGATTCTGGGGAATCTGGCGCAGTCGATGATCTATGCCACGGACCTCGTCCTGCTCGGGCGCTTGAGTGCGGATGCGCTGGCGGCCGGGTCGCTGGCGGTCAATATTTATGGGCCGTTCCTGATGTTCGGGACAGGCCTGTTGTCCGCGCTCGCCCCGATGATCGCGAGCGAACGCGGGCGGATGCTGCATTCGGTGCGGGACGTGCGCCGCTCGGTGCGACAGGGACTGTGGGTGGCGGCAACGCTCACCATTCCGAGCTGGCTGATCCTGTGGCATGGCGAGGCCATCCTGCTGGCGCTGGGCCAGGACCCGGCGCTGTCGGTCATGGGCGGCCATTTCCTCCAGATCGTAATGTGGAGCCTGCCCGCCTATTTTGTTCATCTCGGGCTGCGCTTCTACATCTCGGCAATGGAGCGCGCCTTTGCTGTGTTCGCGGTGCTGTTTGCCACGGTGATCGTCAATGGTGTGGCGAGCTGGGCGTTGATATTTGGCCATCTTGGGCTGCCCGCACTAGGCTTCGCCGGCGCACCGATCGGCAGTGCGATCTCCACCTTTTTCCTCTGCGCGGGCCTCGCAGCGGTGGTCGTGACCAGCAGAAATTTTCGCCGCTATCGGCTGTTCGGGCGCTGGTGGCGGGCGGACTGGCAACGCTATGGCACGATCTGGAAGCTCGGCCTGCCCATCGCGATCATGATCCTGCTGGAAATCGGCGTGTTCAACGCGGCGGTGTTCGTTATGGGTCTGATCGACCGGACCTCGCTCGCCGCCCATACCATTGCCATCCAGATCGCGGCGTTTGCGTTCATGGTGCCGATGGGTATCGGTCAGGCAGCGACGGTCCGTGTCGGCATCGGCTACGGCTCCGGCGACCAAGGGTTGATCACTCGCGCGGGATGGCTGGCGTTCGCGCTGGGAGTGGGGTTCATGTGCACGACCGCCCTGTCGTTGTTGCTATTTCCGCGCGCGATGGTCGGCATCTTTCTCGACCTGAACGATCCCGCCAACACGGCCATTATCGCAACGGCGATCTCGTTCCTGGGGGTGGCCGCGCTGTTCCAGATCGTCGATGGTGCACAGGTTGTGGGGGCAGGCGTCCTGCGCGGTCTGCACGATACGCGCTGGCCGATGGTCTATGCCGCCCTCGGCTATTGGGGGATCGGTCTTGGTGTCGGGCTAACGCTCGCCTTCCCGCTTTCATTACGCGGCGTCGGAATCTGGCTGGGCCTTGCCAGCGGGCTTGCCGCCGTCGCGGTTCTCATTCTGATTCGCTGGATGCGACGCGAAGCGCTGGGCCTCGTGCCGCATAACGCGCCCGGAACACCATTGCCCAATCGCTGAGACGTCCATCGGCAATCGCCGCGCGCAGGCCCGCCATCACCTGTTGATAAAACCACAGATTGTGTTCCGTCATCAGCATCGCGCCCAGCATCTCGTTCGAGCGGACGAGATGATGGAGGTAGGATTTGCTCCACGCCGCCACCGGAGATTCGGGATCGATCGGCGTCGTATCCTCGGCGAATTTGGCATTGCGGATGTTGATCGGCCCGTCCCAGGTGAACGCCTGCCCATTACGCCCGCTGCGCGTCGGGAGGACGCAGTCGAACATGTCGATCCCGCGCTCGACCGCACCGACGATATCGTCCGGCTTGCCGACGCCCATCAGGTAGCGTGGGCGGTCGGCCGGCAGTATCGGCACCGCAAAATCGAGGACGCGGAACATCTCCGCCTGCCCCTCGCCCACCGCGAGTCCGCCGACCGCATAGCCGTCGAAACCAATCTCGGTCAGCGCTTTGGTCGACGCCAGGCGCAAATCCTCGAACATCGACCCCTGCTGGATACCGAACAGCGCCGCGCCATTCGTCAGCGCATCGCGCGACCGCCGCGCCCAGCGCATCGACCGCTCCATAGACGCCTTCGCAACCTCATGCGTTGCCGGAAACGGCGTACATTCGTCGAACGCCATGACGATGTCGGCCCCGATGGCGCTCTGGATTTCCATCGAACGTTCGGGGCTGAGCATGTGGCGCGATCCATCGAGGTGCGATTTGAACGCGACGCCCTCTTCGCTTTTCGTCGTGAGATCGCCGAGCGACATGACCTGATAGCCGCCGCTGTCGGTCAGGATCGGCCGGTCCCATCCCATCCAGTCGTGCAATCCACCCAGCCGCGCCAGTCGCTCTGCTCCGGGGCGGAGCATCAGATGGTAAGTGTTACCCAGGATTATGTCCGCGCCCGCCGCACAGACGTCTGCGGGTTTCATACCCTTGACAGTCCCGGCAGTACCGACCGGCATGAACGCCGGGGTGCGGATGTCGCCACGCGGGGTCGAGATCACGCCGGTGCGGGCGAGGCCATTGGTGGCGTGGACGGCAAAAGTGAATGGGGTGGCCATGCCGAGCGCCTAACGGCGCGCGAGCAGGATTGCGAGCGTCTTGACTGTACTGTGTACGTAATACACAGTACAGTTCGAAAGAGAGATCGAGCATGGTTGCGAAACCGACCGCCATCGACCCCATCGTCCCCGTCTGGCGCCTCAACATCTTGCGACTCTTCTATGCGATGATTGCGCTGCTCATGGGTAATGTCATCTGGCGGCAACTTATTTTCGAAAGTGCGAACTGGCCGCCCATGACCGGAGCGGCCAAGGCGCTATTGGCGGCCTTGTCGCTGCTTTGTTTGCTCGGTCTGCGCTACCCGCTCAAGATGCTCCCTCTGCTGCTCTTCGAAATTGCCTGGAAAACAATCTGGATGGCCCTGATCGCCTACCCGGCCTGGGCCAATGGCCGGATGACGCCGGGTATCGAAGGCCTCTTCTGGGAATGCAGCCCGGTGTTCGTGATGTATTTGATCATGCCGTGGCGGTACATTTGGCACCACTATGCGAAGCCGCGCGGGGAGGCCTGGCGTTAACCTTCGCGCCCGATCAGGGAAGAAGAAGGCTAGCATCGCCATAGCTGTAGAAGCGATAGCCGCTGGCAATCGCATGAGCATAAGTCGCCTGCATCCGTTCCCGCCCCATCAGCGCGCTGACCAGCATGAACAGTGTCGATTTGGGCAAGTGAAAGTTGGTGACGAGCCCGCCAATTGCCTTGAACCGATATCCCGGCGTGATGAAGATCGAGGTATCGCCCTCGAAGGGCAGGATCGTACCGTCGGACTGCGCGGCGCTTTCAAGCAGCCGCAGCGATGTCGTCCCCGCTGCGATGATCCGGCCGCCGGACGCGCGCACGGCGTTGAGGCGATCAGCGGTATCGGCATCGATCCTGCCCCATTCGGCGTGCATGACATGAGCATCGGTATCGTCGGCCTTGACCGGCAGGAATGTCCCCGCGCCAACGTGCAGCGTCAGCGTTTCGCGCGCGATACCCGCCGCATCCAGCGCCGCAATCAGTGCAGGCGTGAAATGCAGCGACGCCGTGGGTGCAGCAACCGCACCGTCCTTGACCGCAAACATCGTCTGGTAATCGCTGGCATCGCGTTCATCCACGCCGCGCTTGCTGGCGATGTACGGTGGCAATGGCATCGTTCCCGCGCGCGACAGCAAGACCTCGGCCGGTTCCTGGCCCTCGAAGGTAAGAAGTGCGCTGCCATCGTCGGCGCGTTCGGTCGCTATCGCAGCAACACCCGCGCCGAAGTCGATCCGGTCGCCGTCGCGAACCCGGCGCGCGTTCTTCAGGAACGCCCGCCAGCCACGCAGCCCCTCTCGCTTGTGCAATGTGGCCCCGACCCGCGCTTCGCCGCGCACGCCGTTGAGCTGGGCCGGAATGACACGGGTATCGTTGAAGACCAGACAGTCGCCTTCACGCAGCAGCAACGGCAGATCGCCGACGCTCCGATCATGCAGTCCTTCCCCATCGACGACCAGCATCCGCGCCGCATCGCGCGGGGTCACGGGCCGCAGCGCAATCCGGTCTTCGGGGAGGTCGAAATCGAAAAGATCGACGCGCACTAGTTTCCGGGCTGTGGCGGGATCGAAGTCGGTCCATCGGTCGCGACCGGCTTTGCGGGTGCCGCCGGCGCTGTCAGCGAAATCGCGGGCAACGGCACCTTGGCCGCGTTCGGCCCGTCTGCTTCGATCCAGGCATGGACGATCTTCGACGGATTGGCAGGCGGCTCGCCGCGCTCGATGGCATCGACGAAGTTCATGCCGCTGACGACACGCCCGATAGCCGTGTAATTATTGTCGAGGCGCAGCACCGGCATGAAGGTGATGAAGAACTGGCTGTTGGCGCTGTCCTTCTCGTTCGCGCGCGCCATCGACACCGTTCCGCGAACATGCGGCATGTCGTTGAACTCGGCCTTCAGGTCCGGCAGCGACGAACCGCCCTGCCCCGTCCCCTGCGGATCGCCGGTCTGCGCCATGAAGCCTTCGATGACACGATGGAACAGCAGCCCGTCGTAGAAACCGGCACGTGTGAGCGTTCTGATCCGTTCGATGTGCGCGGGGGCCTTGTCAGGTCGCAACTGGATGACAACTGTGCCGCCTGTGGACAGGCTGATATGCCATAGATTGTCGGGCGTCGGCACCGGATCCGGCACCGCCGCCGCAATCGGGGCGGGGCCCGTCGGGGCCTTCACCTTCTTCTTGGCGAGCGCAGGACTTGCCACGGCGACAAGGGCCATAAACGCGGTCAGGAACGTCTTCAAAATATTCGACTCCATATGTCTCTTCGCAGTGCCACTAACGCGGGCGACTGACCACTGGCTGAACGTCAACTGCCCTTGCGGCCGATTTTTTCTACCTTTGCCGCAACTTCCGCCGCGACGGTTGGCGACACGAACTTGTCGATGACCCCGCCATAAAAGGCGATTTCCTTGACCAGTCGGCTGGCAATCGGCTGCAGCGCGATATCGGCCATCAGGAACACGGTTTCGATATCGGCATCGATCTGACGGTTCATGCCGGTCAGCTGATATTCGTATTCGAAATCGGTCACCCCGCGCACGCCGCGGATGACGATGCTTGCGCTCTGTTGCCGGGCAAAGTCCATGAGCAACAGGTCGAAACCGACGACGCTCACGCCCTCGATCCCGGCGCACTCACGTGTCACCATGGCAAGGCGTTCTTCGGTCGAGAACATCGGCGATTTCGCCATGTTCGTCGTGACACCGATCACCAGCCGGTCGACCAGCTTCGCCCCGCGTTCGATGATATCCATATGCCCGCGCGTAATGGGATCGAACGTGCCGGGGTAAACGCCGATTCTCACCGGTCGCGCTCAACCGCATAGCGCGCGATGGCGCGCAGCAGATCGGCCTCGTGACCGAAGCTCGCAAGATGCCCGATGGCCTGTTCGACCAGCATTGCCGCCTGTGCGCGCGCGCGTTCGACACCGAGCAGCGACAGGAACGTCGCTTTGCCCTTGGCTGCGTCCTTGTTCAGCGCCTTGCCCGCCAGCTCCTCGTCGCCCTCGACATCGAGCAGATCGTCGGCAATCTGGAACGCGAGACCGATGTCGCGCGCGTACCCGCGCAGCTGGGTGCGGGCCTCCGCCGGCATCCGACCCATGATCGCGCCCGCCTCGACCGAAAAGGCAATCAGGGCGCCCGTTTTCATCGCCTGCAATCGGGTGACCGCGGCGAGATCGAAATCGGACGTCTCGGCCGCGATGTCCATCATCTGGCCGCCCGCCATACCGCCCGGCCCGGACGCCCGCGCGAGTCCGTCGATAAGTTCGAGGCGGACGAACGGATCGGAATGTGTTGCGCCATCGACCAGCAATTCGAAGGCGAGTGCGTGAAGCGAATCCCCGGCAAGCACCGCAATCGCCTCGTCGAATGCCTTGTGAACCGTCGGCTTGCCACGCCGCATATCGTCGTCGTCCATGCATGGCAGATCGTCGTGGATCAGCGAATAGACGTGGATTGCCTCGATCGCACAGCCGACGCGCACGGCGGCCGCATAATCGACGTTGAACAGATTGCTTGCGGCCACCACCAACAGGGGCCGCATCCGCTTGCCACCGCCGATGCTGGCGTGGCGCATTGCCTGAAACAGCGGTGCCCGCGCATCGTCGGGCACCGACAGGATATGGTCGAACGCCCGGTCGACATCGCGCGCGATGTCGGCAAGCGCCGCACCCAATATCGGTGTTACAGCCCCCATATGATCCTCTAGCTGCCGTCGAAGGGCGCGGTGCCGGACGGATTGCCGTCCGCACCCAGTACGATCTTGTCGATTTTTTCCTGCGCCGACTTCAGCCGGGCCTCGCACTGCGCGCGCAGCTTCGCACCCTCTTCATAGAGTGTGATCGATTCATCGAGGCTGGCATCGCCGCTTTCGAGGCGCTGCACGATCGCCTCTAGCCGCTTCAGCGCATCTTCGAACGACAGGGTGGAAAGGTCATCGGCCACGGTGAGCGCTTGTGACGAGCGCGGTCGCAGGGGTCAAGCGGCGGCCTTCGCGCGCTCCTCGGCGACCAGCTCTTTCCGGCTGAGCTTGCCCACCAAAGTCTTCGGCAGTTCCGGCCGCACCTCGACTGCCGCGACGCGCTCGTGCTTGCCGAGCTGGGGATTGAGCCAGTTCTTGAGCACATCGCCCGACGCCTCAAACCCTTCGTTCAGCGTCACGAACGCCTTGGGCATTTCGCCGTGATAGGCGTCGGGAATGCCGATCACGATGGCCTCCTTGACCGCTGGATGGCGATACAGGACGCCCTCGATCTGGCTGGGAAATACCTTGAACCCGCCGACGGCAATCATGTCCCTCAGGCGGTCGACGATGCGAATGTAGCCGTCGTTGTCGATCGTCGCTACGTCGCCCGTGCGCAGAGCGCGGCCGGTAGGTGTCGTCACGAAGTCGCCCTCGCGGTCGGCATAGCCCCAGTACCCGGCCATGACCTGCGGCCCTTCGACCACGAGTTCGCCGGGCTCATCCGCGACGGGGGGCAGCGTCGGATCGTCGCGGTTGACCAGACGCACGAGTGTCCCCGGCACCGGCTGGCCGATGGTCCCACCCTTGCCCGCGCCTTCATACGGATTGCAGGCAACGACACCCGCGACTTCGGTCAGGCCATAGCCCTCGACAACCTTGGCCCGGGTTACAGCCTCGAACCGCGCCTTCAAGGATTCGGCAAGTGGAGCTGCGCCCGAAATACAAACGCGCAGCGAGCGAAAATCGGTCTTCGCACAGTCCGGATGGTCGAGCAGCGCCTGATACATCGTCGGTACGCCGGGCAACGCGGTTGCCTTGACCCGCTGGATCGTCCGTAGCGTGTCCTTTGCCCCGAAGCGCGGCAGCATGGCGATCATCCCACCCGACAGGATCGTGCGGTTGAGCACACACGTATTGGCGAAGACGTGAAAGAACGGCAGCACCCCGACGATCCGGTCGGGGAGATCGGGGTGCGGGTCGATGGCGTGCACCTGGCGCGCATTCGCGGTCATGCTGGCATGGGTTAGCATCGCGCCCTTGGGCGTCCCCGTTGTGCCGCCGGTATACTGGATCAGTGCAATGTCGTCGGGCGAGACCGCAACAGCCGGAGCCGCGCGCTGCCCCGCCGTCATCGCCGCCACCCGGACGATGCGCGGATCGCCGTCGGGAATTGCCACAACTTCGGCGGCGCGAAACCGGCGAAACAGCCAGCGCTTCGCCGGCGGCAGCCAGCCAGACAGATTGCCAACGATCAGCCGGTCGAGCAGCCCGTCATCGAGAAGCGCTTTGGCGGTACCATACATCGCCGGGACATCGGTGGTGACGACGACCCGTGCACCGCTGTTCGCGGTCTGGTGCGCCAGTTCGGATCGCGAATACAGCGGCGACATGTTCACCACGATCGCTCCGGCCTTCAGGGCGCCGTAATAGGCAATTAGATAATCCGGCACGTTGGGCAGGTAGAGCCCGATGCGGTCGCCCTTTGCCAGTCCCCAATCGATCAGCGTTGTAGCAAAACAGTCGGCCTTGGCTCCGATTTGCGCATAGGTCAGCCGCGCGCCCAGAAAATCAGTCAGCACCGCCGCGCCATGTTGCGCAACACTGGCGTCGAACATTTGCGGCAAGGTCATGGGTGCGAAAGTCGCATCCCATTGCCCGGGATGGCTATAATGGCGGCGCCAGATGTCTGCAGGGTCGGTCACTCACAAGGGTGTAAGCAGCGGCGGGCGTGCCCGCAATCACTTGGCGCCATCAGATTGCGGAATAGTATCGCACCCCGGCGCGAAGCTCGAACGTCGCGCGCCCTGTCACTTCCAGATGGCGCAGGTGCGCCAGTGCCTCACCGGTCGCCAGCCCCAATATACTGTCGTCGATGGCCCGTCCGAACAGCACGCCGAAACAATCGACCGCGCGTCGCGGTCCCTCCGCCAACAGTGCGTGCAGCCGGTCGAGGCTCGTCACATGCCCCTCGTCCAGCCGGTCAAGCCGCGCGTGCAGCCCGTAAAACGGCTCACCATGCGCCGGCAGCACCAGCAGATCGTCGGGCAGCGCGCGGAATTTCTCGATCGACGCCAGCCAGTCGCCCAGCGGATCGCCTTCCGGTTCGGTGATCGTGACCGACACATTGCTGGTAATTCGCGGCAGCACCTGATCGCCCGCAATCATCACCTTGCCCGCAAAATCGATCAGGCAGACATGCTCGGGCGTATGCCCACTGCCGATCCAGACGGTCCAGTCGCGGTTGCCGATGCGGATCACATCCCCCTCGCGGATACGGACATGGCCGACCGGCATCGGCGACACGATCTTCGAGAAATTGCCCCAGCCGCGCACCTTCATTGCCGCGACCTGTTCGTCGGTCCATCCCGCTTCGACCAGCTGCGTCTCCGCCTCGACCGGCGGTTCGTCGCGCACGTCCGCAATGAGCATCCGGGCAAGCAGATATTCGGTGCGGTTCATCCACAGCTTCGCGCCGTGCTTGTAGCACAGCCAGCCCGCCAGCCCGAGGTGATCGGGGTGGAAATGCGTGAGCAACACCCGCGTCACCCGTCGCCCGTCGAGCGCCGAGCGCCACGCCGCCCGCGACTCCTCGAGCTTCAGTCCGGTATCGACGACGGCGACCCCGCCCTCCTCCTCCAGCAACCAGACATTGATGTGCCGCAGCGACCCCGGCACCGGCAACCGCGTCCAGCCCAGACCGGCGGCAAGCGGATGCACCACGCCGTATTCGGGTGCGAACTTGCCCATCGGATAGGTCAGGCCACGCGATTCGAGCGGTTCGAATCCGTGGTCGGTCAGACTCATATCGGGCGCAGGCGCGTCGAATTCAGGAGTTGAAGCAGTTGCCATTTGCAACGCCTAAGCACAGGTTCCGGTGCGAAAACAGTGCGAAGCGAACCGGGGAACAATCATGAACATGCGGATGGCGATTGCCGTAGCGTCAATGCTGGCGGGCGCGCCGCCGGCGATTGCCCAGCCCGCCAGCCAGGTCGAATCGCTGACGCCCGCCGTCCCGCCCATACCGCCGCTCCGCGAACAGGCGAGCCTGCGCAATACCTGGCTGGCCGAGCGCCTCGACACGGTCGTCCCCGCACTCATGCGCGAAAACGGAGCCGACATGTGGATTCTGGTCGCGCGCGAATATGCCGAGGATCCGGTCGTCTCGACGATGCTCGATGGCGAAAGTTTCCATGCGCGTCGGCGCACGATCCTGGTGTTCTTCGATCCGGGCAATGGCAAGCCGGTCGAGCGGATGACGGTCAGCCGCTATGGCCTCGGCACCCTGTTCACCGCTGCCTGGAACCCCGATACGCAGCCCGATCAATGGGTGCGGCTCGGCGAGATCGTCGCGGCGCGCAACCCCAAGAAGATTGCCATCAACGTCTCCGCCGCCTCCGCCCTCGTCGACGGCCTGACGCACAGCCAGTATGAAGAACTCCGCGCCGCCCTGTCCCCCGAATTGCGCGAACGCCTCGTCCCCGCCGGCGCGCTCGCCATCGGCTGGCTGGAGACGCGCACCGCGGCCGAGATGAAACTCTATCCGCAGATCGTCCGCACCGCGCACGCGATCATCGCGGAGGGATTTTCGAACAAGGTCATCACGCCCGGCAAGACGACCGCTGCCGACGTCGTCTGGTGGTACCGCGAGCGCATTGCGGGCCTGAAACTCGCGACCTGGTTTCAACCATCGGTCGGCATCTATCGTCAGGGGACGCCCCAACAATTGTCGGGTGATACGGTGATCCAGCCGGGCGACCTGCTGTGGACCGATTTCGGCATCACTTACATGGGGCTGAACACCGACACACAGCACATGGGCTATGTCCTGCGCCCCGGAGAAACCGCCCCGCCAGCCGGCCTGATCGCCGGCATGGCAGCGGCAAACGCGGTGCAGGACGCCGTCACCTCGTCATTCCGCACCGGGCGAACAGGCAACGACATCCTGCTCGATGCCCGGGAAAAGGCGATTGCGGCCGGCCTGACCCCGTCGATCTATTCGCACCCGCTTGGGTATCACGGCCACGCGGCGGGCGCGGCCATCGGATTCTGGGACGACCAGAAACCGTCGCCGCGCGGCGACCACCCCCTGCGGCCCGATACGGCATGGTCGATCGAATTGTCGGCTACGCACAAGGTACCCGAATGGGACGGGCAAGCGGTGCCGTTCCGGCTGGAGGAAGATGCCTATTTCGACGGGACAGCCGTGCGATACATCGACGGACGGCAGCGGGCGTTTCATGTGATTGGGGGCCGTTCGAAGCGCTAAACTGGGGTGCAACCGGTGTGACATGGGACGATCCCTCGACCCACAGCAATCCTTATCTGATCGCCAACATCAAGCGCGAGGGTTTCACGCTCTGATGCTCGACCGCCGACCTGGATCGCGTTCGATCTGCAGAGACTGTAAGAAAACCACGCTTGGATGATTGCTTCAATCCACCCCTTAAGGGGTGGCGGCGAAGCCGGGGGTGCAAGCAACGCGCGCGGGAGCGCGCAGCCAGCTACCGCTGGCTATCTTTGCACCCCCTCCGCTGCGCTCCGCCGCCCCTCAAGGGGCGGATTTTCTGATGATCGTGCCAGCGTTGCCGCTGAGCCCGTTTCCCGCACCGAAAAAACTCCTTTCCTACATGTTCCTTTTATGTTCCAAACTCATAAATGGAACGCGAATCATCCCCGTCCGCCCGCCGCCGGCGCTCTGCGTCGCCCGCTCCCGATCAACTCCGACCGGTTGAGGCCCATGCCGAACGCAACCTGCCCGTGCCGCCCGACAAAGGGCTGACGGACCTAACGCACAGCATCGACCCGGCCGATTACGACTGGATTCCGGTGGCGCGAAAGAAGCGCGCGGACGGCTGGTCGCCATGGTGCCAGCGGCGCTTTATCGAGGAGCTGGCCGAACGCGGTTCGGTCGAACAGGCCGCACGAGAAGTCGGCAAAACCGTACAGAGCGCTTATCGCCTGCGCCGCGCGCCGGGGTCGGAAGAGTTCGACGCGGCATGGAGCGCCGCCATCGATCAGTCATCCAAGAAACTACTCGACGATGCCTTCGAACGCGCACTGGTCGGCACCGACGAACCGATCTTCGACCGCGACGGACGTCGTGTCGGGCGCCGATTTCGCCAAAGCGACAAGCTGCTCATGTTCCTGCTGCGCGCGTATATGCCCGACCGGTTCCGCTATGCCGGGCGCGAGACGCTTATGCCCGACGAGTCAAAACCGCCGCCGCTCGCCCGCATCGCCGATGCCATCGCGCTGCTGGGGCCGCCGGTGCCGGACGCGCCGCATCTGACGATGGACGCGCATCAGCTCAGACACCGCATCGATTTTGCCGACAACGGCGAAACGCTGCTTCCCGATTGGCGCGACGATGCGCGCCCTGAGCCCAAGCCCGATCGGATGCCGCTCGGCGAGGCATTCGAGCGCGGATTGGAAGACGCAAAACGCGAAGGGTCGGGGCGCCCCCCTCTCACCGACGAGGAATGGGAGGCGCATCGAAAGATGCTGATGGGCTAACTTCTACTAACTTTTGGATGCGTGATCCGAGAGGACGGTGAGAGCTGCCCCTAATCCTTCGGCGAGAATCGCTTCGGCAACAGCCACGGCGCCCATGTCGTTGCGAATTTAAGGCGGCGCGCGGTCTTGCCGACCAAAGTGTGGACCTTGGTGCCGTGCGCCGCGTCCCAAACGGCCTGGGCAACCTGTTCCACGGGCGTGAATTCCAGCCCCGCGTCGCGCACGACATCGCGGATGGCCTGGTTCGATCCCGATGCCGTAGCGTCGAGCAAAGGCGTGTCGATGAAGCTGGGCATGATCGTCCGTGCCTTCACGCCCGCCTCCGCCCATTCGCGGTCGAGCGATTCGGTCATCGCGCGCACGCCGAACTTGGTCGCGGAATAGGCCGACATGCCCGCACTGGCATAAATGCCCGCTGCCGACGATGTGCTGACCAGCGCGGACCCGGGCGTGTTCTTCAGATAGCCGAACCCGACCTGCGCGCCCCAGAACACGCCCTTCAGATTGATGTCGAGGACACGTTCGACATCGTTCGCGCTCATCGCCTCCAGCGGACCACCGGTACCGATCCCGGCATTGTTGAACAGGACGTCGAGCCGCCCGCCGGTGTGCGTGGCGAAGTCAGCAAGTGCATTTTCCCATGCGGCACGGTCGCGCACGTCCATGATATGGGTGCAGCTCATTCCCGCCGGTAGCATCCCCGCGGTTTCGGCAAGGCCGGTCGCATTGATATCGGCCAGGCCGACGAACCAGCCCTTGGCCGCGAACAGCTGTGCGGTCGCCCGCCCGATGCCCGATCCGCCGCCGGTGATGAAAATGCTCTGTTGCATCGCTTTGATTTCTCTCCCCGCAGGTGTCACAGCCCATTGCGTGGACGCGCACAAGCCTAATTCCGGACCGGCCGTCACGCTTGGCAGCGTGACGAAACGCTACAGGGGCGTCGCCGCGCTCGATAACGTGTCGCTCGACGTTACGGCAGGCAGCTTTGTCGCGCTGGTCGGCGGGTCGGGATCGGGCAAATCGACGCTGATCCGGACCATCAATCGGCTGGTCGATCCCGATGCCGGAACCGTCCTGATCGACGGGCAAGACGTGCGTCGCGGCGAACCCTATGCCTTGCGCCGCCGAATCGGCCATGTCATTCAGGGTGTCGGCCTGTTTCCCCATATGACCGTCGCCACCAACATCACGATCGGCCTGCGCATTGCAGGCGAGCACCAGACCGAGGCACGGGTCGCCGAACTGCTCGACCTCGTCGATCTGCCACGCGACTTTTCGACCCGCGCGCCAGCGACCTTGTCGGGTGGAGAGCAGCAGCGCGTCGGGGTCGCACGGGCGCTGGCGACGGCGCCGGGGCTGATGCTGCTCGACGAACCCTTCGGCGCGCTCGATCCAGTAACACGCGAAGCGCTCTCCACCAATTATCGCGCGCTGCACGACCGGCTCGGCCTCACCAGCATCATGGTGACGCACGACATGGCCGAAGCGCTGCTGACCGCCGACCGCATCGTCGTGCTGAAGGATGGCCGAATCGCAGCGGATGCGACGCCCGCCGAGCTTTTGCGCGGCGGCGGCGGCGAAGCGGCCCAAGCACTGGTCGCCGTGCCGAAGGGGCAGGCAGAGCGCATGGCGGTGATTGCCCGAGCATGATCGACCGCATTCTGCCGCTGGTGGCATCGCATATTCTGATCGCGAGTGCGGCAATCGCGCTTGGCCTTGTCCTCGCGCTCCCGCTTGGCGTGTTCGCGGCGCGGCATCGCCGGGTCGAGCAGGCCGTGCTGGGCTTTGCCAGCCTTGTGCAGACGATCCCGTCGCTCGCATTGCTTGCGCTGTTCTACCCACTGTTGCTGGCGATCCGTACGCTGACCGGCGCGCCGATCTCGCCGCTCGGCTTCCTCCCTGCATTGCTCGCGCTGACGCTCTACGCGCTTTTGCCGATCTTGCGGAACACGGTCGTCGCCCTGCGCGGCCTCGATGCGGACATGCTGGAGGCCGCCGACGGGATCGGCATGACGGCGTGGCAGAAACTGTGGCTGGTCGAGGCGCCGACAGCATTGCCGACCGTGATGGCCGGGGTTCGCACGGCAGCCGTGTGGACTATCGGCGCAGCAACGCTGTCGACGACGGTCGGCCAACCGTCGCTGGGCGATGTGATCTTTTCGGGGCTGCAGACCCAGAATTGGGAACTGGTCATCTGGGGCTGTCTTGCCGCCGCCGCCCTCGCGCTGACCGCCGACGCCCTGCTCGCGCTGGCAGAACGCGGGATTTCACGGGGGCCACGCCTTGGGTGGATATTGCCGCTTGCGATGCTCGTTGCCGCCCCCGTCGCAGCGCTTGTTTCGCAATCCGGGACGACGCAGAGGACCGTGACGATCGGGGCCAAGAATTTCGCCGAGCAATACATCCTTGCGCGACTGATCGGGCATCGGTTGGAAGCAGCCGGTTATGCGGTGCGCTACAAGGAGAACCTCGGGTCGGCAGTCGCCTTCGGCGCGGTGACTTCGGGCGAGGTCGATATCTATGTCGATTACGCGGGTACGTTGTGGACCGGCGAGATGAAACGCAGCGACACGTTGCCGCGTGCTATGATGGTGGCAGGAATAACGGCCTGGACCAAGGCGCAGTACGGCGTCACCACGCTCGGCCCGCTCGGGTTCGAAAATGCCTATGCCCTCGCCATGAACGGTGACGCGGCGCGCAAAAAGGGGATCTCGAGCATCGACGATCTGGGCGCCGTGGCGACTGCGCTGACGCTCGGGACCGATCTTGAATTTCCCGACCGGCCAGAATGGGCAACCATCCGCAGCGCCTATAACTTGCGCTTCGCCCGCCAGCGGACGTTCAACCCGACCTTCATGTACGACGCGCTGAAGTCGGGCGACGCCGATGTCATTTCTGCCTTCTCCAGCGATGGCCGCATTGCGGCCGACGGCCTTGTGGTCCTCACCGATCCACGCGGCGCGATCCCCAGCTATGATGCGCTGCTGCTGCTCGGGCCGAAAGCGGCACGCGATGCAAAACTGGTTGCGACGCTGCGTCCTCTGATCGGTGCGATCCCTGTCGACACCATGCGCAAGGCCAACCTCATGGTCGACCGCGAGAGGGACAAGGCCAGTCCTGACGCCGCCGCCAACTGGCTCGCCACGGCTATCGGGCGCTAGGATCAGGGGCGCGTCGTCGGCCCGTTCCAGACGTCCGCAGGCTGGATTTCGGTTCGCCCGGTCGAGCGGTTGTAGGCGCACAGCAAGCGTTGCATCCGGCCCCGCTTGTCTGTTCCACGGATCATGCGGACCTCGGTGCCGATTACGTCGGAAAAACTGATCTTCTTGGCCAGCAATTCGGGGCGTGCGAGGCCCGACATCGCGACGCAGGCCCGGTTGACGCGCTGGTTCATCGCGTCCCACGCCGCCGGGGTAGAGGCTTGCGCGCCTGTTGCCAGCAACATCGCCCCAGCTGCCATGATTATCTTACGCATTTTCACTCTCCTTCTCGTCAAACTTTGCCGCAATCGCTCGGAGCCGGGCGTCCGGCAAAGCGCGCATCGATCCAGTCGAGGGTCGCGCCTGCCGTGTCCTTTGCGCTGGTTTCATGGCCCTGGCCGCTGATCGTGAGGTAGCGCAGCCGGGTGCCGCTTATGCAAAGTTTGCGCGCATAGGCCTGCGTGACCGCGGCACCCACGATCACGTCCTTCGGATTCTGGGCGATCAGCACCGGCACCCCCGGATTACGTGTCGAGGGACTATTATCGCGCGAAATCCGCGCCCAGGGTTGAATGCGGCCGAGATCGACACTCTTCAAATCGCGGCGCAGCACCAACACGCCCAGCATCGTGCCGAGCTTCGGCTTGGCACCAAGTACGATGCAGTTGTTCTGCGCGAGCCGCGTAATCACGCCCTGGGTCGATCGCTTGCCCAACGTCGACAGCGGCGCGCCGTAATGCTGCGACCAGCTATAGGCGGTAAAGGCAGTCAGGAAAGCGCGGACAGAGGGATCGGAACCGGCGCGTAGGTTTTCGACGAGGTCGGTCGGAGGGGCGGCTGCGGCGATACCGGTCAGCGTCAGGTCCGGCGCGTAGGTCCGCGCACGCTGCCCGGTCCACAATGCCGCATGCCCGCCCTGCGACTCGCCCCACACGGCAAAGCTGTCGCCCGCCGCCGCACCGGAGATGGCACGCGCCGCACGCACCGCGTCGAGCACCGAATTCGCGGTGCTGATCCCGCCGAGATAGGGATGCGGCATCGCACTGCCCAGCCCGGGATAGTCGGGCGCGACCACTGCATAACCGCGCCGAATCGCCTCGCTGAGGCCTGGCGTTGCCGTAAAGAAATTGGCGCTCTGCGAGGGCGCGCATTTTGCCGCCACGCCCCAGGTGCCGTGCGTCCATGCCAGCACCTTGCGCGGCTGTGCGGGCATTGCCTCGCGCGGGGCGACGACCATGCCGGTCACCTCGATCTCGCGACCTTTGTCGCTGAGTGTCCAGTACTGGATTTTCCATGCCTGCATCCCCGCGGGCGTGTCCACGACTGGCTGGGCGTCCGAAAGCGTGCCGGGCGGCGCTGCGGTTGCCGACACACTCGTCAGGCCGACGATAACTGCGATCGAGATCAGTTTTTGCATGCCCCAAAACCTCCCCTTCAAAACGCGAAACTGCCTAAGCCGACAAAGGTTCCGTTTGTGCAACGACAATCACCCTACATTTCGCGATGGCGTCACCCTATCTGTGGTCTGCACCGCCGATGAGCTTGCTCCCGTCGAACAAATCTGGAACAGACTGCTCCCATGCTAACCCACATTTCCGTTCGCGGCGCGCGCGAGCACAACCTGAAGAACGTGTCGGTCGATCTGCCGCGCGACAAGCTGATCGTCATCACCGGCCTGTCGGGCAGCGGTAAGTCGAGCCTCGCGTTCGACACGATCTATGCCGAGGGGCAGCGGCGCTATGTCGAGAGCCTGTCGGCCTATGCGCGCCAGTTTCTGGAGTTGATGCAGAAGCCCGACGTCGATCATATCGAGGGGCTGAGCCCGGCGATCAGTATCGAGCAGAAGACAACTTCGCGTAATCCGCGGTCGACGGTGGCGACCGTCACCGAGATCTACGACTATATGCGCCTGTTGTGGGCGCGGGTCGGCATTCCCTATTCGCCGACGACGGGCCTGCCGATCAGCGCGCAGCAGGTCAGCCAGATGGTCGACCGCGTCATGGCGCTGCCGGAGGGGACGCGGGCGTATCTGCTTGCCCCCGTCGTGCGCGGGCGGAAGGGCGAGTACCGCAAGGAGCTGCTCGAATGGCAGAAGGCGGGGTATACGCGGGTTCGGATCGATGGGGAGTTCCATGACATCGATGCGGCGCCGGTGCTTGATAAGAAGTTCAAGCATGACCTGGAGGTCGTGGTCGACCGGATCGTGGTGCGGGAGGGGATCGAGAGCCGGTTGGCGGACTCGTTTGAGCAGGCGCTGAAGCTGGCGGACGGGCTGGCCTATGTCGATCCGGCGGACGCGCACGTCATTGAAACTAAAGCAAAAGCCGGCGAGTTCGCGCCCGAAGGCCGGATCACCTTCAGCCAGAAGTTTGCGTGCCCGGTGTCCGGCTTCACCATCTCCGAGATCGAACCGCGCCTGTTCTCCTTCAACGCCCCGCAGGGTGCGTGCCCGGCGTGCGACGGCCTGGGCGAGAAACTCCATTTCGACCCCGCGCTCGTCGTCCCCAACGAGAATCTGTCCATCAAGAAGGGCGCGGTCGTGCCGTGGGCGAAGTCCAACCCGCCCAGCCCGTACTACATGCAGGTGCTGGGCAGCCTCGCCACCCATTTCGGGTTCAGCCTCGACACGCCGTGGAACGAGCTGCCCGAACACATCGTCACCGCCATCCTGTACGGAACGAAGGGTGCGCCCGTGACCCTGAAATTCATCGACGGTCGCAAGTCGTACGAGGTGAAGAAACCGTTCGAGGGCGTCATCGGCAACCTCGACCGCCGGATGCTGAGCACCGACAGCGCATGGATGCGCGAGGAGCTGAGCAAGTACCAGAACGCGCAACCGTGCGAGACGTGCCACGGCGCGCGCCTCCGCCCCGAGGCGCTGGCGGTCAAGATCGCGGGCGAGGACATCAGCGTCAGCACCCGCCGCGCCGTCGGCCCCGCACTCGACTTCTTCACGAGCCTCCCCGACAAACTCACCCCGCAACAAAACCAGATCGCCGAACGGATTCTCAAGGAAATCGTCGAACGCCTCGGCTTCCTCGACAATGTCGGGCTCGACTACCTCAACCTCGACCGGACATCGGGAACCTTGCGGCGCCCGCTCAGATAGTCGCCGGTGACGCTGCCGGGCGTGTCGAGGATGTCCTGGAGCGAGCCCCTGGCGACGACGTGGCCGCCGTGGACCCCCGCGCCGGGGCCCATGTCGACGACATAGTCGGCGGTGCGGATCGCGTCCTCGTCGTGCTCCACCACGAGGACGGTGTTGCCGAGGTCGCGGAGGCGCTTGAGGGTAACGAGCAGCCGGTCGTTGTCGCGCTGGTGGAGGCCGATCGAGGGTTCGTCGAGGACGTAGAGCACCCCCGACAGGCCGCTGCCGATCTGCGACGCGAGGCGGATGCGCTGGCTTTCGCCGCCGCTCAGCGTCCCCGACTTGCGGTCGAGCGCGAGATAGTCGAGCCCGACATTGTCGAGGAAGCCGAGGCGTTCGACGATCTCCTTCATGATCCGCTCGGCGATCTGGCGGTCCTTGGGGTTGAGCTTGGCGGTCAGCGCCTTCGCCCACGGATAGGCCTGCGACACCGGGCGACGGACCGCGTCGGCGATCGTCTCGCCGTCGATGCGGACGCTGAGCGCCTCGGGACGGAGGCGCGCGCCGTGGCAAACCTCGCACGCGGCCGACGACTGGTAGCGCGACAGCTCCTCGCGCATCCACGCGCTTTCGGTCGCGGCGAAGCGCTTGTCGAGGTTGGCGATGACGCCCTCGAACGCCTTGTTGACCTCGTACGTCTTGCGCCCGTCCTCGAAGCGCAGCGCGATCGGTTTTGCGCCGGTACCGGTGAGGACGGCGGCCTTCGCCTCGGGGGTCAGGTCGGACCATTTCGACTTGAGCGTGAAGCCGTAGGCGCGGCCGACCGACGCCAGGACCTGCTGGTAGTAGGGTGAGGGCGGGTTCGACTTCGCCCACGGCATCACCGCGCCCCCGGCGATCGTCAGGCCCTCGTTCGGCACGATCAGCGCGGGGTCGAAGTAGAGCTTTTCGCCGAGGCCGTCGCACGCCGGACATGCGCCCTGCGGGGCGTTGAAGCTGAACAGCCGCGGCTCGATTTCGGCAATGGTGAAGCCGCTGACCGGGCAGGCGAATTTCTCGCTGAAGACGATGCGCTCGGCTTCGGCGGGATGGTCGGCGCGAACCGCGACATGCTCGCCGTCGGGGGTCAGCGGGGCGTCGGCGTATTCGGCGATCGCGAGGCCGTCGGCGAGCTTGAGCGCCGCCTCGAAACTCTCGGCGAGGCGCGCGGCGATGCCGTCGCGGACGACGATGCGGTCGACGACGACGTCGATGTCGTGCTTGTACTTCTTGTCGAGCGCGGGGGCGTCGGCGATATCGTACGCGGTGCCATCGATCTTGACGCGGCTGTAGCCGTCCTTCTGCAGCTGGGCGAGTTCCTTCCGATACTCGCCCTTGCGCC
>JBBROX010000028.1:0-29198 GCA_038228865.1 Sphingomonadales bacterium
CGCGAAAGGATCAAACGACAGACCATCGAACATCGGCGCTTGAAACACCGCAAGCTCGCCGCCTAACATCAACCCCCAGACGAGGCCCGCTCTCCGCTAATTTACGCCGCGACCTGCGCCAAATGTTCTGACGACGGACAACCATGGGCATCATGGGTCTCAGTACTTTTCTCGTTGGGCTGTTGCCCAGCTATAGCGAAATCGGCGTTGCAGCACCCCTGATGCTCGTAGGTTTACGGCTGCTACAGGGGTTGGCTTTGGGGGGCGAATACGGCGGCGCGGCCACTTACGTCGCCGAGCATGCACCAGACCACAAACGTGGCTTTTACACGAGTTTCATCCAGACAACCGCCACACTAGGGCTGTTTGCAGCGCTGCTCGTGGTCATCGGGGTACGATACGCTATCGGAGATGGTGCATTCAAGGATTGGGGCTGGCGGATTCCGTTCCTGGTTTCGGCATTGCTTCTTGGCGTCTCACTGTGGATCCGCATGCAGTTGGAAGAAAGTCCGGCTTTTGTAAGGATGAAGACTGAAGGCAAGGTATCCAAAGCACCTCTTACCGAAGCCTTTGCAAGGTGGGGTAACCTAAAAGTCGTCCTGCTTGCATTGTTTGGCGCGGTCATGGGCCAAGCGGTGGTTTGGTACACCGGACAATTTTATGCTCTCTTCTTCCTCGAAAAAATCATGAAGGTTGATGGCGCAACTACAAGCGTGTTGATGGCAATCGCGCTGTTGCTCGCCACGCCTGCCTTTGTGTTCTGGGGTTGGTTGTCGGATCGAATTGGCCGTAAGCCTATCATCCTGGCAGGCTGCTTGCTCGCGGCCCTCACCTATTTCCCGCTGTTTGACGCATTATCGCGCAATGCCAACCCCGTGCTGTATGAGGCAGCCCGTAGGTCACCCATCGTTGTCAGTGCCGACGACGCTGCGTGCTCGTTGCAGTTCGATCCGATCGGCGCCAACAAGTTTGATCTCAAAACGTGCGATATCGCCAAAAGCTTCCTTGCAAAAGCTGGCGTCACCTACACCAATATTGCGACCCCCGGCGCCGAAGCAAAGATTACGATAGGCAGCGCCTCGCTCATTGTGCCGATAACATCCGACCTAGGCAAAGACGCCCGAGCCTCCGCTATCAAGGAATTCCAGGTCAAGGCAAAAGACGCACTTGTCGCCGCTGGTTACCCCGACAAAGCTGACCCATCGGCCATCAACAAGCCAGGCGTGATTGGCATTCTGTTCGTGCTCGTGCTTTACGTGACGATGGTCTACGGTCCGATTGCTGCGTTGTTGGTTGAACTATTTCCGACGAACATTCGATATACTTCGATGTCGCTGCCATACCACGTGGGCAATGGTTGGTTTGGTGGCTTTTTGCCGACGGTAGCGTTTGCGATGGTGGCAGCTACTGGGGATATCTACTATGGACTGTGGTACCCGATCGTAGTCGCAAGCTTGTGTTTCGTTATCGGACTGGCCCTGCTGCCCGAAACCTTCAAACGTTCGATCGACTAAGTGCATACCAGCGCCCGCAAGGGCCGTGTTCATCACTTGCGCCTTATGGCCGTATGCTGCTGTGGTCACCCTCCTGTCGTCCGCGCAAACAAATTTGCCAAGCCTTCGAACAGGCGCACTGCACGTAGGCCGAAGAGTCGTTCAGCTCTTTTGGAAATCGATGCGATCGGCCGCCGCGCCGGCCATTATGAACCCGATCGGACGCTCTGTCTCTTCCTGGAGGTGCGCGATTAGGCTTGCCGTACGCGCAAGCAGTGAGATGCCTTTTAACGCTGACAGGGGATAACCGGCATCCAGCATGACGGCGGGTATCGCGCCATTGACGTTGATGGGGAGGGATCGGTCGATAACTTGGGGTATCTGGCGTTCGACCGCGCGCAGCATTTCGATGTGCTTGCCCTCCAAGCCATGTTCCCTGGCAAGCGCGAGTAGGCGGTTGGCGCGCGGATCGCCGGCGCTATGCTCGGGATGCCCAAAGCCGGGGATGGCTTTGCGCTCCGACCGCAGCGCCGCAACACCGCGCCGGGCGCGCTCGTCGACCGTCAGGCTTTGGTCGGGATCGGCGTCGAGGCAGGCCGCAAGGAATTTGCCGGCGACTTCGGCACTGCCGAGAACCACGGAACCGCATCCGAGCAAGCCTGCGGCAACGGCGCCGTGAAAGGCCTCTGGCGCGGCAGCATAGGTCATGCGGGTGGCGACGACGCTCGGGACCAGGCCGTGCTCGGCAATCGCGCAAAGCACGGCATCCGCAAGGATGCGTTGCGACGGGCTGGGGCGCGATCCGGTGACGAGCAGCCAGAAATAGCTCGTGAAGTCCATCTCACCGATGATATCCGTGCACAGATCGTAGCCACGCACTGTGATGCTTGCGGGATCCGATTTGCAGATCGACGTGACGGCGTTGTCCTGCTTCCCAATACGCATGATCTCTCTCTTTCGAATAGCGAAGTTGATTTCGTTATTCGAATTACCTAGGATTGAGTCAAGCGGAAGGCGAAAAGGTAGAGCGGATATGACGGCGACCCCCTTGAAGGACATCACCGTCCTCGAAATGGGTACGTTCATCACCGGGCCTGCGGCGGGGATGCTCCTCGCCGATCTCGGCGCGACGGTGATCAAGATCGAACAGCCAGGGACCGGCGATCCATTTCGGTCGTTCAAGGGCGGCCTCTATAGTCCGCATTTCCAGACGTATAATCGCAACAAGAAGAGTGTGACGCTCGACACCCGGCAGCCGGGCGACCTTGCCCGTTTCGACGCGCTGATTGCGTCGGCCGACGTCTTTATCCAGAATTTCCGTCCCGGTGTGGCTGCCCGGCTCAATGTCGATCCGGCGCGGTTACGCGCGCTGAACCCGCGTCTTGTCTATGCGTCGATCTCGGGCTTCGGCAATGACGGCCCGGATCGCGACCGACCTGCGTTTGACACGGTGGCGCAAGCGGCGAGCGGGTTTCTTCGGTTGCTGGTCAATCCGCAGCACCCGCGTGTGGTCGGTCCGGCGATCGCCGACGCCATGACCGGCTTCTACGCGGCCCTGGGCATTTTGGCCGCGCTCAACGAACGGCACACGACGGGGGCGGGGCGCCTGGTCGAAACATCGATGTTCGAGGCGATGTGCCACTTCAACCTCGACGATTTCACGCACCTGCTTTCCGAAGGTCAAACCATGGGTCCGTACAGCCGGCCCCATGTCTCCCAGTCATATGTGTTCGAGTGCGCCGACGCGAAGTGGATCGCGCTCCACATGTCTTCGCCACCGAAATTCTGGGAAAACCTGGCGACCGCAGTCGACCGGCCCGACATGCTTGCCCTGCCCGCCTTTGCAACGCGCGACGCGCGCATCGCTCATTATGACGACGTCATCGCTTATCTCGCGCCGATATTTGCCACCCGCACGCGAAGCGACTGGTGCGCGGACCTGGCGCGGCTGGAGGTCCCACATGCGCCGGTCCGCACATCGGCCGAGGCGATCGAATCCGAACAGGCCAAGGCACTGGGGCTGTGTGTGACGGATCCGCGAGGACCGCACGGGCCGTTCAGCACCATCCGCTCACCGCTGTCCTTCGACGGTAGCCGTACGACGTCAGTGGTTGCACCGCCGACGCTGGGCCAGCACAACGACGAGGTGTTTACCGCTGTGAAAGCCTGACCATGCCGCGTCCGCCCAAGGATCCCGAATATCTGTCCACCCTTGAACGCGGCCTGCGAGTGCTCCGGGCCTTTGACGAAGACCATCCGGAAATGACACTGAGCAGCGTAGCGGTGAAGACCGGCCTCAGCCCTGCCGTCGCTCGCCGCTGCCTCAATACACTCGTGGAATTGGGGTACGTCGGCCAGCATGGTCGCCAGTTCCTGCTAAGGCCGGCCGTGCTGACATTCGGCTCGGCTTTTCTGTCGTCGATGCACGTCGATCAACTTTGCCTGCCGCCCTTGCAGCACATGCGGGACCAGACCGGCGACAGCGCCTCGCTGGCGGTCCTGTCCGGGGCCGATATCCTCTACGTCACCCATGTTTCGACCGACCGGCGGTTCCGTCTCGCGACCGGCGTCGGGACACGCTACCCGTTTCACGCGACGTCGATGGGCAAGGTGTTGGTGGCATTTCGCGCGGATGCGGAGATCGAGGCAATCCTTAGTGCGGGACCGTTTGCCCGATTCACCGAACGCACCGTGACCGAGGCGGACGCTTTGCGCGAGCGGCTGATCCTTGTGCGCGAGCGCGGCTATGATTCTGCGCTCGACGAGCTCGACTATGGAATCGTCTCGGTCGCGGTGCCGATTCGTGACGGACAGGGGCGCGCCATCGCCGCGATAAACTGTTCGACCTCCACAACCCGGATTTCGCAGGACGAGCTCGTGCGGACGCGCCTGCCGCTGTTGCGCGAGGCCGCGCGCGACATTGACGATGCCATGCGCCGCTGGCCCGCGCTGCTTCACGCCTTCACGAGCGGCAGTGCGCGTTAGCTTTTTTCGCATATCGAATTTGACTTCGTATTTCGAATGATTTAGCTTCCTCCCATAATGAGAGCGTTTTACGCCATTGGGGGAGATGAGGGCATGACATCAGTCGGATATGGCAAGCGCGCTGCGGTCGGCCTGTTGCTTTGCGCAACGGCGATGTCGCCGGCATGGGGCCAGGATCGGCCCACGCAGCCCGAACCGGTCGGCGACAGCGAGATCGTCGTCACGGCGTTGCGCGGCAACGACAAGCTTCAGAACGTGCCCGCCGCCGTTCAAGTGTTCAACGCACGAGCCATCGAAGCGTCCGGAATCGAACGGCCGCTGGACTTCATCTCGTTGACCAGCAACGTCAATTTCGTCGAGACACAGAACGCCGGTACGTCGTTCGTGATCATCCGTGGCATCACCCAAGCGCGCAACTCCGAGCCTTCGGTCGCGGTCGTCGTCGACGGCATCCAGCAGGTGAACCCCGCCCAGTTCAACCAGGAACTCTTCGATCTCGACCAAATCGAGGTGCTCAAGGGCCCGCAGGGTGGTCTCTACGGCCGCAATGCCATCGGCGGCGCGATCATCATCCGCAGCAAGGCGCCGAGCGACACGCTGTCGGGCAAGTTCACCGGCGGGGTCGACAACGGATTTGGCTACTATCTTCGCGGCAGCCTTTCGGGACCGATCGCGCCCGACGTGAAGTTCCGCGTCGCCGGATCCTGGTACGACACCAAGGGTCTGATCACCAACACCTTCCTGAAGGAGAAGGCAGATCCGGTCAAAGACCTCAATCTGCGCGCCAATCTGCTCTGGACGCCGACGTCCGAGCTTTCGGTCGACCTGCGCGGCGCAATCTCTCGCCTGAAGACACGCGCATTTTATTACAACATCGTCACCGACGTGAACGACGTGTCGCTGCCTGTACGGGTCAACAATCGCGGGATCGACAACCGCGACATGAACAACCTCGCGCTCAAGCTGTCGTACAAATCCGATATCGGCACCTTCACGTCGACGACATCGTACGACACGGTCAGCGAGATCCTGACCGGCGACGGGTTCGATTTCAAACCGATCCCCGAGTCATTGCTGTTCCAGTTTTTCGGGATCGACATCAACCAGAGCCAGTATCTCGACGTTTCGGCGATCAGCCAGGACTTGCGCTACGAATCGCCCGCCGACCGCCCCCTACAGGCCATCGTCGGCGGCTATTTCATCAAGACGAACCGCTTTATCTCGACCGGCAACCTGCTCGACACGGGCAATGGCGTGACTGCCCTTTTCCGGGAGCCGAGCACCAATCCGCTCAACCCGAGCACGACGTTTCTGGCCGATGGGCAAAGCAATTTCGCCTGGGCGCTCTATGCCAACGCGATCTGGAAGCTCAACGAGCAGTTCCGGGTCGACGCATCGCTGCGCTACGACCATGACCACCGCGAAAACACAACGCTGACACCGGCGAATTTTCTGAACGCCCCAGGTTTCCCGTCGGGTCGCCTGGGCGAGGTCCGCACGCGCAACTTCAGCGCCTGGCAGCCCAAGCTGACGTTAACCTATAAGCCGATCCCCAGTCTGACGCTTTACGGCGGCTATTCGGAAGGGTTCCGGTCGGGCGGGTTCAACCAGACCGGCGTCGGTGCGTCGGCAGTCGCTGCCGGTATCGTCGGAGTCGGCGATATTTTCGAAGCCGAGACGGCCAAGACTTTCGAGGCGGGCATCAAGGGCCGAACGAACGACGGCCTGCTCAGCGTCAACGCGGCGATCTATACGACCAAGTCGCAGAACAGCTATTTCTTCGTCTTCCTCGCGGCCAACTCGACACAAAATCTCGGCAATGTTCCCGAGGCGCGCCTGAAGGGGTTCGAGATCGACGCGACGCTGCGGCCGGCCCGCGGGCTCGAGCTGAATGTGGGCTATGGCTATACCGACAGCCGCATCAACCGTTTCCCGGACCCGGCCGTCATCGGCAATCAGGCACCGCTGATTTCGCGCGACACACTCAATGCCGGGATCAATTACTCGGCGCCGGTCAGCGACACGGTAACGGTCAACACCAATCTCGAATATCGTCGCGTTGGCCGCACCTGGTTCGACGTGCAGAACACGACATCGCGTAACCCCGTCGACCTCATCGATGCCCGCCTGGGCGCGACCGTCGGCAACTGGAACGTGACAGCGTTTGCGCAGAACCTGTTCGACAAAAAATACAACGCCGAATTTTCGCCCGGCGGGTTCGTTTTCAAAGCCAGGCCGCGCCGCTTCGGCATCGAAGCCAGCTACAAATTCTAGGGAGCCAAAATGGCCAAAGTCCTCGTCCTTTACTATTCCAGCTACGGCCATATCGAAGCCATGGCCCAGGCGGTGGCCGAGGGCGCCGCGAGTGTTGCCGAAACATCGGTGGACATACGGCGTGTTCCCGAACTGGTTCCGGACGAGGTTGCCGCAGCATCCGGATTGAAGCTCGATCAATCCGCCCCGATCGCTGCGCCCGACGATCTCGCGGACTATGATGCCATTATATTCGGCACACCGACGCGGTTCGGCAACATGGCCGCGCAGATGCGCAATTTCCTCGATCAGACGGGGCCGCTGTGGTTCCAGAACAAGCTGGTCGGGAAAGTGGGCAGCGTGTTCTGCTCGACCGCCAGTCAACATGGCGGGCAGGAGACGACGATCACGTCGTTCCACACGACGTTGCTGCATCACGGGATGGTGATTGTCGGACTGCCCTATACCTTTGCCGGCGACGCCGAGATGGGCGAGATCAGCGGCGGCACACCCTATGGTGCGACGACGATTGCCGGCAGCGATGGGAGCCGCATGCCGAGCGAAAACGAACTGGCGGGCGCGCGCTTTCAAGGGCAGCATGTCGCCAGGATCGCAACAAAGCTTGCCGCCTGAAACGACGGACCGCCAAGCCGACAGGAGCCGACGATGACTGCCCATTTGCCCAGCCGATTGCACCATACAGCCTATGTCGTGAAGGATCTCGAAGCGACACGGCATTTTTATGAGGATGTTCTCGGCCTCCCACTCGTGGCGACATGGTGCGAGCAGGAGGAGCTGTTCGGGTCCGAGCGCACCTATTGCCACTGTTTTTTCGCGCTGGCCGATGGCAGTGCGCTGGCATTCTTCCAGTTCGCCGAGGCGAACGACGCTGCCGAATTCGGTCCGCCACTCCCGTCCAGCCCGTTCCGGCACATCGCACTCAATGTCGACGCCCCTACTCAGGCCGAGCTCGAACGGCGCATTACCGCGGCAGGCTTTGTCGAGCCGCAGACTTATGTTCTCGAACATGGCTATTGCCGGTCGGTCTATGTTGTCGATCCCGACGGCATGATCGTCGAATTCACGCTCGACGCCGGGCATGCGGACCAGATCAATGCCGCGCGGCTGAAGGATGCCCATTCTGAGTTGAAGCGCTGGCTGGGCGGCGATCATCGCCCGAATAACGACGTGCGCCACTTCACGGACAGCGTGGCCTAACCGTGCACCTCGCTGAACTGCCGGCGAGGATTCGGCGCGAGGGATGATGCAGGCGCAGTTCGCTTCGGCCGGCCTCGGCGGCATGGCGGTCCGGGATATCCGCATTGCCGTCGCTGGCGGCGAATTGGCGGTCTCGCTGTCGGGAGACGGTCCGCCGTTGCTGCTGCTGCATGCATGGACGCTCGATCGGCGCATGTGGATGCCGCAAGTTGCCGAGCTTGCCGATCGGTTCAGCCTCATCTTGCCCGACCGGCGCGGCTTCGGCCGATCGAGCGCCCCGCCCGACCTGACAAAGGAAGCGGACGATATCGCGCGGATCGCCGACGTGCTCGGCCATGACCGGATCGCCATCGCCGGCGTGTCGCAGGGAAGCGCGGTGGCGCTGACCTTTGCCCTCGCGTCGCCAGAACGCGTGTCGGCCCTGGTTCTGGCGGGGACGCCGCTCGCGGGCCTCGTCGCCGAGGCCGACGACATTCCCCGTGATCGCTACGCCATGCTCGCGCGTCAGTCAGATCTGGGTCGTCTGCGCGACGAATGGTTGGCGCATCCGCTTATGCACCTCGACCTGGCATCGGCGCGCCCGTTCGTTCGTCAAATCATTGCCGATTACGCGGCGCGCGACCTGCTTGCGCCGTCGATGCTGCCGTCGCTGTCGGAAGCGGCCATCGCCGCGCTGGCAACCCCGCTCCTCGCCATCAGCGGGACAGGGGACACGCCATGGCGCGTCGCGTGCGCACAATACCTTGCCCGCACGGCGCAGAATGGATCGCTCGCGATGATCGACGGCGCCGGGCATCTGGCAAATATCGAGCAACCCGCCGCGTTCAACGCCGCGTTGCGCGCCTTTCTTGCATCGACCTAGCTCACAACCCGTCCAAAGGATCGTCACCCCCATGTCACTCTCCAGCGCCACCGCAGGACGTTTTCTGACCACCCACGTCGGCAGCCTGCCACGCGAGCAGGACCTGATCGAGCTGATGTTCGCGCGCGAGGCGGGGCTTCCGCTTGAACCGGCGGCCGTGCGCGAGCGGATCGATGTCGCGGTCCAGCAGGTTGTCGATGCCCAGGCGACGGCCGGAATCGACATCATCAACGACGGCGAGCAGTCGAAGCCCAGCTATGCAACCTATATCAAGGACCGCCTGAACGGGTTCGGCGGCGCTGGCAACAGCTACGCCTTTCAGGACATCGAGGACTTCCCCGCCACCAAGGAGCGCATCTTCGCGGACGCCGGGCGCAAGCATCGTAAGGCCCCGGCCTGCAACGCGCCGATCACCGTCAAGGACATGGTCGCCGTGACCGAAGACGCGCACGCGCTGAACGACGCGCTGGCGCGGCATCCCGGTCGCCAGTCGTTCATGAGCGCGGCTTCACCGGGCGTGACCGCGCTGTTCTTTGCCAATGAATATTACGAGCGCCACGAGGATTATGTGTTCGCCCTCGCCGAGGGGCTGCGCCACGAATATGAGGCGATCGCGAATGCCGGGATCATGCTGCAAGTCGATTGCCCCGACCTTGCCATGGGCCGTCACACGCAGTTTCGCGACCGCGACCTGAAAGGGTTTCGCGAGGCCATGGAACTCAACATCGAGGCGCTCAACCGCGCGACCGCCAACATCCCCCCAGAACGCATGCGCATGCACATGTGCTGGGGCAATTATCCCGGCCCGCACCACCATGACGTGCCGTTCCAGGATGTAATCGACCTTATCTGGACGGCCCGGCCGCACGCCATCCAGTTCGAAGCCGCCAACCCGCGCCACGCGCACGAATTCGCGATTTTCGAAAGCGTGAAGCTGCCCGAGGGCAAGGTCCTGATCCCCGGCGTCATCGAATGCCAGTCGAACTACATCGAGCATCCCGAACTCGTTGCGCAACGCATTGGCCGCTATGCCGATCTGGTCGGTCGCGACAATGTGATTGCAGGATGCGACTGCGGGTTTTCCATCCATGCGGGGTCGGGCGGCGTTGATCCTGCCGTGGTATGGGCAAAGCTGGCGGCTCTATCCGAGGGCGCTGCGATCGCATCGGCACGTTTTTGGCCGTGACTTAGCAATGGAAGGGTTCAGGTGACTGCCGCCGGGGCGTGATACACGGGATTGTCCCAGCCACCGCCGTCGATGATGTCACGCATGGCGTCGACCGCGAGCCAGACGTCGGCAAAGCGCGTGTAGAGCGGCGCGAAGCCCAGTCGCAGCGCATCGGGAGCGCGGAAATCGCCGATGACGCGGCGCGCAATCAGCGCCTGACACAGCGGCCACGCCTTCGGATGGCTGAAGGATACATGGCTGCCCCGCGCATGGCCGTCCGACGGCGACTCAAGCGTGAATCCCTGCCCCGTGCAACGCGCCGCCACAAGTTCGATACAATAGTCGCCGAGCGCCCGCCCCTTGGCGAAAAGCGCGGCCCGGTCCACGCCGTCGAAGGTGGCGAGCCCCGCCTCCAGCGCGGCCATCGCGATGACCGATGGCGTCCCGCACAGGAACCGGTCGATCCCCGGCGCGGGACGATAGTCGTCCTCGAACGCGAAAGGCGCCGCATGACCCATCCAGCCCGACAGCGGCGACGTCAGCTCATCCTGCAAGCGCCGCGCAACGTAGAGGAACGCGGGGGCGCCCGGGCCGCCGTTCAGATATTTATACCCGCACCCGACCGCGAGGTCGACATCGCAGCCGTTCAGGTCGACCGCCACGGCGCCCGTGCTGTGGCTTAGGTCCCAGATCACCAGCGCGCCCCTGGCATGAGCTGCGGCAGTGATCGCCGCCATGTCGTGAATGCGGCCCGACTTGTAATGGACATGGGTCAGCAGGACGACCGCCACATCTTCGTCGATGGCGGCCGTGATCGTGGTGGCTGGGACCGCCTTCAACACGGCACCCTCGCGCATCGCGACGACGCCTTGCGCCATATACAGGTCGGTCGGGAAATTGCCCGCTTCAGACAGGATGACTGACCGGCCGGGACGCGCCGCGAGCGCAGCCGCGATCAGTTTGAACAAATTGGCCGATGTCGTGTCGGCGACGATCACCTCATCCCTACCCGCCCCGATCAGCGGCGCAATTTTCGCCCCCAGCCGCTGCGGCAGGCCGATCCAGTCGTGGCGATTCCAGCTCGTGATCAGGCTTTGGCCCCATTCGGCGCGGACGACACGCGAGACGGCCGTTCCTGCCTCGCGCGGCAGCGCGCCCAGCGAATTGCCGTCGAGATAGATCACCCCCTCCGGCAGGTCGAACCGCGCGCGCGCAAAGGCGAGCGGGTCGGCGGCATCGCGGCGTTCCGCTTCGGCGAGCGAGAGGTCGTTCACGTCAGGTCGCGCAACACGGCGCGCACCGGGGCCGCATCCATTCCGGCGAGTTTCAGCGGCAGCGCGATCAGCTCGTAATCGCCCGCCGGAACGTCATCGAGGACAAGCCCTTCGAGAATCGACATCCCGGCCGCGCGAACCGCGAGATGCGCATCCATCGTCTTCGATTCCTGTGGGTCGAGCGACGGGCTGTCGATGCCGATCAGCACCACTCCGTGCCCGGCCAGCACGGCAACCGTCGCCGCCGCCACCGTGGCGAAGGCCGCATCCCATTGGTCGTGTGGAAAGCGGTCATAGGTGCGCAACAAAATCCGGGACGGCGCATCCGCCAGCGATGGCATCACCATGTCGGGCATCACCACGGCCCCGGCCCCCCGCAGGTCGATGACGCGCGCGCGCCCGATATAGACGTCCAGATCCGCCGCATCGACCGGCGCGCCGTCCGGATCATAATGCAGCGGCGCATCAGCGTGCGTCCCCGCATGGGTCGAGCCTTCAAAGCGGGAAACATTCACCGGACAATCGGGGCCGTAATGCCAGGTCCGCGCTGTCGTGAACGGCGTATCCCCCGGCCACATCGGGGTACCGGGTCCAAGAATTTGGGTGATGTCCCGCAGCATGCGTCGCTTATTGGCGGCTGGCCGGCCCCACGGCAAGGAGCCGGATCAGACGAGCAGTGCGACTGCCATCGCAGCGAGCACGAGCCCGACAGACATCAGCACTTCGGCGATCAGACGCGAGCGCTGCATGTCGTTTTTCCGGACTCTCTGGATCATGATCAATTCCCCCTGACATCCCATGGTCGCGCGCCACGTCATGGCACAGCCCCATTTGGGGTATGGCGCTTGGAATCGTCCGCAAGGCGCGTCATTCAACAAGACCATGTCGGCCACCGGATTTCTCGAACGCTTTCGCCGTGCCGACCGGGCGGGCAATCCATTGTCGGCAATCCTCGACGATCCCGACGGCTTCGGCACGACACTGGCAGATATGCCCGATGCGCTGGGCAGCGCGTTGGAGGACGCGACCGGCCCGGCATATGGCCCACCGGTTGCGGTCAACGCAGACGGCTATACCTCGGCCGCCTGCGACCGTGAGGGCGCGCTGGTCGTGCACGGTCCACGCTTTGCCGACTGGTTCGAGGGGATCGATCCGCTGAGTGCCGCCGTGCGCGGGATCGGGCCGGGCAATCCGCGAATCTCGCTGTTCGCCGACGACCGCACCGGGCGCCCGGTCGCGCTGGCGGCTGGAACGGTGGCCGTGGCGCGGCTGTGGCCGCTCGACCCGGCGGTACGGCAGGCGCTCGACAGCGGCGCGGCGACTCATGCCGTCGTCGCCTTTCGGCCCGGCAACGCATCCTGGCAGCTGGCTGCGGGGGCGTTCCGGCTGACCGCAGCCGAATCGGGATTGGTCTCGGCGCTCGGGCGGCACGGCGATCTGCAGCGGGCAGCGCGCGAACGCGGCATTGCCTATGAGACCGCACGGAAATTCGTCGCCTCGGCCATGCGTAAGACCGGCGCTAAACGGCAAACCGATCTGGTGTGGAACACATTGACGGCGGCGGCGGGTGACATTGTTCGCACGACCGGCCTCGTCCAGCTGGCGCGCGACCTGTTCGCGCTGACGGCCCGGCAGGCGCAGCTTGCGGTACTGATCGCCAGCGGGGCGACCCGTAATGAAGCCGCCGTCGCACTCGATGTGTCCGAACATCGTGCCAAAAGCGACCTGAAGGCGGTCTTTCAGGCGTGCGGCGTGGCAAGCGCCGTGGACCTCGCGCGCATTTTTGCCGAGATCAACGCGCTCGAAGGATTGGCCAAGGCCTGCGAGGTGACCATCGTCGGGCGGGACCAGGCGGCCGAGCCGCTGCGCCTGGTCCCACGCAGCTGGGCCGAGGGGCGGATCGCAGTTGCCGATCACGGTCCGGTGGGCGCATCACCGGTGCTGATTTTCCACAGCAACGTCAGCGGGCGGCATCATCCGAAGCGGTTCGTTTCGGCGCTGCGGACGGCGGGGTTTCGGCCGATCACGCTCGATCGCGCCGGATACGGCCTTACCGATCCGGTGGAAGGCAATCTGGTCGAGGCCGCCGTTCGCGACCTGCACGATGTGCTCGATGCGCTGGGGATCGCGCGCGCGCCCCTCATCGCGCGCTGCAATACCGCCTCGGTCGTCGCCTGTGCCGCCGCTGCACAGGGCCGCATCACCGGCGGGGTGCTGCTTTGGCCTGAGGCACCGCGAGGGGCCGACCGGCCCGAAACACGGATGACCGACCGGATTCGCGCCGTCTTCGTCCGCTACCCCGCGCTCGCCCATGGCTTTGCCCGCCTGGCTTCCCGCCGGACGAGCACGGTGACCATCGAGAAGTTGTGGCGCAAATCGTGCGAGGGGGTGCGCGAAGACCTGGCGTTGCTCGACGATCCTCAGGAACTCGCCGATATTGTCCGCGGTGCGCAACAGGCGTCGCTCGGCATGACGGGATTCATGGACGAGGCGCTCGAACTCGGGGACGGGCCGCGCCCCCGCCGCATTGCCGATGCCCGCGCATGGACCGTGATGTTCGGCAGCGGGTACGAGCGGCATGACATTTCAGACGCGACCAACTGGTGGGCCGATCATTTGCCCGGGGCCACCATCGAAACAGTCGACGGCGGCGTTCATTTCCTGCATTCAACCCATACCGCGCAGGTCGTCGCGGCGTTGGAGCGGGTGTGCGAGATTGACCGGACCGATTGATAAGGCATCGCTCGCGGTCAAAGGCGATCCGACCTGCGATCTGGCGATTGTCGGCGGCGGCCTTGCCGGCGGGCTGCTCGCCTATGCGCTGTCGGTCAAGCGGCCCGACCTGAATGTCCGCTTGATCGAACCCGAAGCGCATTTCGGCGGCAATCACGTCTGGTCGTTCTTTGCCGCCGACATCGCAGCCTCCGATCGCTGGATCGTCGAGCCCTTCATCGACCATGAATGGGACGGTTACGAGGTGCGCTTTCCCAGATACCGGCGGCGGTTCGACACCGGCTACGCCTCGATCCGCTCCGAACATTTCGACCCAAAGCTGCGCGCGATGCTGCCCGCTGCCTGGCCGGTCAGGGCAGGGGCCGTCGATCTGTCCCCGACGCGCGTGTCGCTCGATACGCAGGTCAATATCGCGGCGACGGGCGTCATCGACGCGCGCGGGGCGGCGGACGGATCGTTCCTCGACGTGGGCTGGCAGAAATTTCTGGGGCAGGAACTGCAGCTCGCAGGGCCCCACGGCCTGACCGCGCCGATCATCATGGACGCGAGCGTCCCGCAGCTCGACGGTTATCGCTTTATCTATGTGCTGCCGTTCGGTCCCGACCGGCTGTTTATCGAGGACACGTATTACAGCGACGGCGCAGCAATCGACCGCGACGAGCTCGCCGCACGCATTGCCGATTATGCCAAGGCTCAGGGCTGGGACGTGGCGGGGGTGCTGAGTGAAGAGAGCGGCGCGCTCCCCGTCACGATGGGCGGCGATTTCGAAGGATATTGGGCGTCGGGCGGTGACGCGGCAAAAATCGGCATGCGCGCGGGGATGTTTCAGGCGGCGACCGGATACTCCTTGCCGCTTGCCGTCCGCACGGCTGCAAAAATAGTTTCGATGCAGGACCTGTCGGGCGACGCGCTTGCTGCCACCCTGCACGACTTTGCTGCCGCCGAGTGGAAAACGGGCGGATTCTACCGTCTTCTCAACAGGATGGCCTTTCGCGCTGCCGAGCCCCTGGAACGATTTCGCATCTATCAGCGCTTTTATACGCTGCGCCCCGGCCTTATCGAACGCTTTTACGCGGGCAAATCGACGCTGTTCGACAAGGGGCGCATCTTGGCGGGGAAGCCACCTGTCCCTATTAGCCGAGCGGTGAAGGTTCTTCAGGAGACTTGAGTTGAAGCGCGCGGTAGTGATCGGGGCCGGTTTTGGCGGCCTCGCACTGGCAATCCGGCTGCAATCGGCCGGCATCGAAACCACCATCGTCGAATCGCGGGATAAACCGGGTGGCCGCGCCTATCACTGGGTGAAAGACGGCTTTACGTTCGACGCGGGGCCGACGGTCATCACCGATCCCGACTGTCTCGAACAGCTCTGGGCCTTGTCGGGGCGCAAGATGTCCGACGATGTGACGCTGCTCCCGGTGTTTCCGTTCTACCGGATCAACTGGCCCGATGGCACCAATTTCGATTATTCGAACCGCGAAGACGAGCTGCGCGCCGAGATCGCGAAGCTCAATCCCGAGGATGTCGCGGGTTACGAAAAGTTCCTCGAGTTCTCGTCCTACGTCTACGAAGAAGGCTACAAGAAGCTCGGCACGGTCGCCTTCCTCGATTTCAAGTCGATGATCGCGGCGTCGCCGGCGCTGATCAAGGCCAAGGCGTGGCAATCGGTGTACTCGCTTGTTTCCAAATATGTGAAAAGCGAGAAGCTGCGCGAGGTGCTTAGCTTCCACACGCTGCTCGTGGGCGGCAACCCGATGGAAACCAGCAGCATCTATGCGCTGATCCACAAGCTCGAAAAGGTCGGCGGCGTGTGGTTCGCCAAGGGCGGCACGCAGGCGCTGATTGCTGGGATGGTCACGCACTTCGAACGGTTGGGCGGCGTCGTCCGTCTGAACGACGGCGTCGAGGAAATCCAGACGCAGGGCGACAAGGTCGTCGGCGTGCGAACGCTGAGCGGCGTCGAGATTTCAACGGACGCCGTCGCCTCGAATGCCGATGTTGTTCATACCTATCGCGACCTGATGAAGACATCGAACCGGGCACAGCGTGCGACGAACGCGCTGTTGAAAAAGCGTTATTCGCCGTCGTTGTTCGTCGTGCACTTCGGCCTGAAGGGTGCATGGCCGGGCATTCCGCACCATGTCATCATGATGGGGCCGCGCTATGCAGGGCTCCTGAAGGACATCTACAAGCACGGCGTGCTCAGCGAGGACTTCTCGCTTTATCTGCATCACCCGACCGTCACCGACCCCAGCCTTGCGCCCGAAGGTTGCTCGACCTTCTACGTCCTGTGCCCGGTACCGCACATGGGCCAGTTCCCCGCCGACTGGGACGGCCATGTCGGCGAAACGCTGAAGGAACGCATTCTCGATGAAATCGAGAAAAGGTTCGTGCCCGACATCCGCAGCCGGATCGTGACCGAATTCTATTACGCGCCGACGGATTTCGGTCGCGACCTGAACGCGCATCTCGGCAGCGCGTTTTCGCTCGAGCCGATCCTGACGCAAAGCGCCTGGTTCCGCGTCCACAACCGCGACGACGCCATCCCGAACCTGTACTTTGTCGGCGCGGGCACGCATCCGGGCGCGGGCATTCCGGGCGTGGTCGGCAGCGCGAAGGCAACAGCGGCGCTGATGCTCGAAGACATGAGGTGAAACGCCTCGCGGTTTATTGCGGCTCGGCGACGCCCGCCGATCCGGTCTATGTCGAAGCCGCGCGCACGGTGGGCCATGCGCTGGCGACGCGCGGGATCGGCGTCGTCTATGGCGGCGGACGGCTCGGGCTGATGGGCGCGGTCGCCGACGCAGCACTCGCGGCGGGTGGTGAAGTGATCGGCATCATCCCGCAGGCGCTGGTCGATGCCGAAGTCGCGCACCGCGGCTGCACCGAATTGCGCGTCGTCGGCGGGATGCATGAGCGTAAAGCCCTGTTCACCGATCTGTCGGATGGATTCGTGACGCTGCCCGGCGGCGTCGGGACGATGGACGAATTGTGGGAAGCGATCAGCTGGGCGCAGCTCGGCTATCACGCGAAGCCAGTGGGCGTGCTTAACGTCGCGGGCTTTTACGACGGTCTGATCGCGTTCAATGCGCATATGATCGACGTCGGCTTCATCCGGCCACAGCATGCCGGGATCATGATTGCCGATACCGATCTCGATTCGCTTCTCGACCGCATGGAGGCGTACGAACCGCACGATACGATCTTCCGAATGACGGCCGCCCAGCTGTGATCGACCGGGCCGCCACCGTCGCGGCAGCGGCGGATTCGATTGCGCGCGGGTCCAAGTCGTTCGCGCTCGCCTCCCAACTGTTCGACCGGACCACGCGTGAGCGGGCGTGGCTGCTCTACAGCTGGTGCCGCCGCTGCGACGATCTCGCCGACGGACAGGACCACGGCGGCGAGCGGCAGGTTGTCGTCGATCCGATGGCACGGCTCGGCACGATCCGCTTTCTGACCGACGCGGCGCTCGACGGACAGACGACGGGCGACCCAGCGTTCGATGCGCTCGGCATTGTCGCGCGCGAGTGTGGCATCCCGCGCCGCTTCATCGACGATCACATCGCGGGGTTCGCGCTCGACGCCGAAGACTGGAGCCCCCGGACCGAATGCGACCTGCTCCGCTATTGCTATCACGTTGCGGGTGTCGTCGGGTGCATGATGGCGGTCGTGATGGGTGTGCCGCCGGACGACGACGAAACCCTCGACCGCGCCTGCGACCTCGGCCTCGCGTTCCAACTCGCCAACATCGCCCGCGATATCAGCGAGGACGATGCGGTCGGGCGTTGCTACCTGCCCGTCGACTGGCTTGTCGAAGCCGATATCCAGCCCGGTGAGCACATGCGCCCGCATTTCCGCAGCCGCCTGGCCGACATGGCGTGGTGGCTGGCGAACATGGTCGGCGAATACGAAGCGTCGGCGCGGGTTGGGGCCATGCGCCTGCCGTTCCGGTCGCGCTGGGCTGTGCTGGCTGCGGCGGGGATCTACGGAGATATTGCGCGAAAGGTCGACGCGCTCGACCACGCTGCCTGGGACCAGCGCGTCATGACGACCAAAGCGGAAAAGGCGGGTTGGGTTGCCCGCGCGCTCGGTCAGGCGCTGGTCAACCGCCCGAAAATGGTCGGGCGCGAAGGGCTGTGGGAGCGGCCGCGAAGCTAGCGGCACGCGATGGTGCCCGGGGACGGGGTCGAACCGCCGACACTGCGATTTTCAGTCGCATGCTCTACCAACTGAGCTACCCGGGCACGTGCACGATGCGACGCGAAGGCGGGCCTATAGCGAGGCCTGGTCGTCCCTGTCCAGCCCAAGCGAATCCATTGCTTCTTCTGCAGGCGGGCCAGGGATGCGATAGCCGTCGCCGAGCCATTGCAGCATGTCGCGGTCGCGGCATCCCTTCGAGCAAAAGGGCGCGAATTCCGCACGCGGCGGGCTCTCGCAGAACGGACAGGGTTTAGGTTGGTTCGGCATATCCGCCTGACATGGCAAGCGCCGGGTCGCTGCGCAAGGTGACCGCGCCGCCCAATGTGCGTCCCAGCGTGTCGGTCCATTCGGGCCGCGCGGTCAGCACCGAGATAACGGCGGGGTGCGCGGCAAGCGTGACCGACCCGATCAATTTGGACCGCAGCGCCCGTCGCAACAGCGCCCGCGCCGCATGGCCCGCCGGGTCGCCCTTCACCTGCTCGATCAGCGATGCCCTCGCACGCGGACGCACGACCTGCATGAAGCCAAAGCCGTTGACCGCCGTGCGCTCGAACGGCGGCGGCAGGGCGGCGTCGAACGCATCGCCCAGCGCGATTCGCTCCGCCTTGCCCGCGACGGTCGGGAAATCCACCCCGATCGACCCGGCAATGCCCAGGCGGCGGATCGTGCGCGCAACGGCATCCGCCGCCGCCAGCGCGAGCGCGTCGGGCATCAAATGCCCATCGACATCGATGACCGTCATTGCGGGCGTCGGCGAGATGACCAGCGTGCCGCCCGGAAAATCGACAAGGCCCGATGCCGCAGATTCGAGCACTTCGGTCCAGCCCGCCTGCTCGAGCTTGTCCTCGCCGAAAAGTGCAAGCTCTGCGACGGGCAAGCCCGAAGCTGCAAGCCGAGCACGCAGATCAGGCCCCTCGACCGATGCTAGGCCATCCGCAGGCCGTGCCTTGGCACGTTTGGCGCGTCCGGGCTCGGCTATCGCCTCGCGCACGATCTCGACGCGGACCGCAGCTCCGTCGGTCCATCCCCGCGCCAGAGGTTCGACCAGAACTTCGCTGCCGTCAGAAAGCAGGGCGATGCCCCGCATCCGGGGAATCAGGGTTTGGGTAAGCCGTGCATTAGCCACTGTCCCGGCGCGCAGGCCTGCCGCATCGGTTTCGATCAACGCTTCGACAATCGCGCCATCCTCGACAAGCGCGGCCCGCGCCTCGCCGAGTCCGGCTTCGTACAGCCACTCAGCCAACGCTGAGACCACTCGCCACCAACAGCCCGCGGGTTTCATAGAGCGGTAGACCCACGACGCCGGAATGGCTGCCCGACAGCGCTCGGACGAACGCCTCGGCCCGGCCCTGGATCGCGTAGCCGCCCGCCTTCCCTGCCCACTCGCCGGTTGCGATGTAGGCGTCGATCTCTGCCGCTGTTAGCGGCTTGAAGGTCACGATCGTGTCCGACAGGCGTTCGCGCAGCCGCCCGGTGGCATCGACGACGGCAACCGCCGTCAGCACATGGTGGCGGCGCCCCGACAGGAGCGTCAGGCAGGTGCGCGCCGCCCCCTCATCCTCGGTCTTCGGCAGGATTCGCCGCCCCGCCGCAACGACGGTATCCGCAGCCAGCACAATGCTATGCGGGTGGCGCGCACCCACGGCCAAGACCTTTTCACGGGCCAGACGCGCGGCATGATCACGCGGGCGCTCTGCAGCACCCGGTGTCTCGTCGATATCGGCAGGATCGACGGTATCCGGAATCACGCCGATCCGCGCGAGCAGATCGAGACGGCGGGGAGAAGCCGAAGCGAGGATCAGCGGCATGGCAGCGCCGCCGGACGCGTCGCTCAGGACGGGCCGGGGCCGCCGCGGCCCGGCATGAAGCGATAGGTGATCCGACCCTTGGTCAGGTCATAGGGCGTCATTTCGACGAGCACATCGTCGCCGGTCAGCACGCGGATGCGATTCTTGCGCATCTTGCCGGCCGTGTGGCCGAGCACTTCGTGGTTGTTCTCCAACTTCACGCGGAACATCGCGTTAGGCAGAAGCTCGACCACAGTGCCGCGCATTTCGAGAAGTTCTTCCTTGGCCATGCAGCCCTTTTCACTTGGATGTCATAAAGTCGGCTGCCCTTAGCGCCGGAGCGTGAAAAAGGAAAGGTGAAGGCGGGGGGCGCTCAAGAAGGATTATGCTTCTTCAAAAATGCCTCCATTGTCTCGAGGAACTGCAGGCGATCGGCCTGACGGCTGAAATGATGGTCACCCAGAGGTTGCTCGACATAGTCGACGTCTTTCCCCGCCGCCTTCAATCGATCCACCATGCGACGCGACTGGCTCAGTGGAACGCGCAAATCCTTTTTGCCGTGCATGATAAGCACGGGCGTTGAGAACTCAGGCGCGAAGTTCACGGGCGACACCGCCTTGAGGTCTGGCGCCGACTCCCGCCAGCCCTCACGGCTGGCGTTCGCGTTCAGAAACTGGCTGTCATAGCGGATCATGCCATTCAGGTCGGACACACCCGCATAACTGATGGCGCAGCGATACCGGCTGCCATCGCGTTGCGCGCCGCGCAGGGCGGCATAACCGCCATAGGATGCGCCCACGATGCAGACACGTTTCGGGTCGATTGTGCCACTGGCGGCGAGCGCGTCCACCGTATCGTTCAGATCGTCCTGCATCTTCGTGCCCCAGTTGCCGTCGCCGGCGCTCTGAAACGCCGAGCCATAGCCCGTCGAGCCGCGATAGTTCGGCTGGACGACGGCATAGCCGCGATCGGCAAGAAACTGGGTCCACCAATCGTATTCGGCTACGTCGCGCGCCTCGGGGCCGCCGTGTGGCATCAGGATCAGAGGCAAGTCCTTGCGAGCGCCGTCGTGAGGAAGGGTCAGCACGGCTTCGATCGACAGCCCGTCGCGCGCCTTGAAGCGAAACGTGCTTACCGGCCCCAGAAACTGGTCCTTCAGGGCTTCGTTGACGAAGGCAAAGCGCCTCATCGAGCCGCCCGCTTCGGCATTGTAATAGTAATAGCTGCCGGACTGGCTAGCGCTCCCGACCTGTACGATCATTTGCTGCTGATTGCGGCTCATCGACACGATGCGCGCCGTGCGCGGCGCTACTGCCTTGTCGAGATCGGCCTGAATTGCCGCTAGCGCGGGGTCGAGCCATTTCACGTGTGGCTGGTCACTGGTGTAGGAGACACCGGTGATCGATTTGCCGTCGGGGCTGCGCGAAACGCCGTCGACGTCGTAGCCGTCGATGCCGAACAGACGCTTTCCAATCGCCAACTTGGCGACATCCAGTTCGTAGAGTGCGTCAAAGCCTTCGTGACCGCTGATTGTCCATGAAGCCGCGGTAGGGTCACTGGTCAGGATCGGGATCGTCAAGCTATCCTTGGCCCGCATGTCGGCGCGGTCCACGGTCTTGAAGCTGTCCTTGATGGTCGGACGATAGAGCAGGCGCGACGTGCGCCTGTCATCGTCGTACCCGATGCCCATCCGCACCGATCCCGACGGGTCGGCGTACCAGTTCATGACATTGGTTACCCCGGCCACCTGTGTCCTTTGGCGACCTGTGGAGACATCGACCTCTTGCACTGATGGCCAGAAACCGGAGTCGAGATAAATCGACTTCTGGATCGACATCAGGACACGGGGCGTACCGTCGTGGGCAATCCAGATCGTTCGGGCATTCTGCCCCGCTTCCCGGAATGCCACGGGATTGAGTGTCTTGCCGTCCGCACTAATTCCCGCGATCCGGGTCATGTAGAGGGTGTCGCCTTCGAACTGCCTTACGACGCCGACGTCGAGGACCAGCCAGCCATCGTTGACCCAGCTCCATGAACGCAGCTCGGATTCGCCCAGCCCGACCATCACGGGGCCCCTGCTTGCGTCGAACAAGGAGCGTACCATCAGCACCTGTGTGCCGTCGATCGCAACTTTTGCCGCAACCATCGTGCCGTCCGGCGACAGTTCGGGATCGGACATGAAGGGCAACCGGGCGAAGTCAGCAGCCGAATGCCGAGACGCGAGTACTGGGGCGACCGACGGCTGAGGGACCTGTGCAAGGGCCGGCGCAGCAGTCAACACACTCAACGCGGCGAGAATCGAAAGGCTGTTCATTCATACCCCCGTATACAGCGCAGACAATAATTTGTGCCGCCGGTCTGGCAAGTATCGGGCAAGAAAAAACCCGCCGGTGTCGCCACCGGCGGGCATCATTATTCAGAAAAACCTGATTATCACATTGCGCCGTGCGCCAATGCGGCCAGCAGCAACAGCGCCACGATGTTGGTGATCTTGATCATCGGGTTAACCGCCGGGCCCGCCGTATCCTTATACGGATCGCCGACAGTATCGCCGGTGACCGCGGCCTTATGGGCTTCGCTGCCCTTGCCACCGTGGTTGCCGTCCTCGATGTATTTTTTGGCATTGTCCCACGCGCCGCCGCCCGAGGTCATCGAGATGGCCACGAACAGGCCCGACACAATCACGCCGAGAAGCAGCGCGCCAAGTGCGGCAAACCCTTCGACCTGTCCCGCAACGGCCGTCACGACGAAGTAGACAACGATCGGTGCAAGAACCGGCAATAACGATGGCAGGATCATTTCCTTGATCGCCGCCTTGGTCACCAGGTCGACCGTGCGGGCATAGTCGGGCTTGACCTCATAGGTCATGATGCCCGGGTTCTTGGCGAACTGGTCGCGGACATCAGTGACGACCTCGCCAGCCGCACGGCCCACGGCGGTCATGCCCATCGCGCCGAACAGATACGGCAGCAACGCGCCGAGCAGCAGCCCGACGATGACATAGGGATTCTCGAGGCTGAAGTTTACTGCCAGATCGGGGAAGAATTCGCGCAAGTCCGCCGTGTACGACGCGAACAACACAAGTGCGGCCAGCCCCGCCGAACCGATGGCATAGCCCTTGGTCACGGCCTTGGTCGTGTTGCCGACCGCATCGAGCGCGTCGGTTTTTTCGCGCACGCTATCGTCCATGCCCGCCATTTCGGCGATACCGCCGGCGTTGTCGGTGACCGGACCATAAGCATCGAGCGCCACGACCATGCCGCCGAGCGCGAGCATTGCGGTTGCAGCAAAGGCGATGCCGATCACGCCCGCCAACTGGTAGGCGATGACGATACCGGCACAGATCACCAGTGTCGGCAGCGCGGTCGACTCAAGGCTGATCGCCAGGCCCTGAATGACGTTGGTGCCGTGGCCGGTTTCCGATGCCTTGGCGATCGAGCGGACCGGGCGATAGTTGGTGCCGGTATAATATTCTGTGATCCAGATCAGCAGGCCCGTGATGACCAGCCCCAGGAACATGCAATAATAGAGGATACGACCGGTAAACCCGCCGGTGCCATCGACACTGGCCCCGATCGTGGTTTCCATGCCACCGAGCACAGCGCTCGTCGCAAACCAGATCGCGATGGCCGAAAGCACGGCGGTCACAAGGAAACCCTTGTACATCGCGCCCATGATGTTCTTCGAACTGCCAAGGCGGACGAAATAGGTGCCGGCGATCGATGTCAGAACGCAGACGCCGCCGACGAGCAGCGGCAACGTCATCAGCGCCAGCAATTCCGTAGCGCTGGTGGTCGCCGCCAGCGTGATCGCAATCAGGACCATCGTCGCACCGAACGTCACGACATAGGTTTCGAACAGATCGGCGGCCATGCCCGCGCAATCGCCGACGTTGTCGCCGACGTTATCGGCGATGACGGCAGGGTTGCGGGGATCGTCCTCGGGGATGCCGGCCTCGACTTTACCGACCAGATCGGCACCGACGTCCGCCGCCTTGGTAAAGATGCCGCCCCCCAGACGGGCGAAGATCGACACGAGCGACGCGCCGAGCGCCAGCGCGGTCAGCGCGGTGATGACGACGCGATCGTTCGCGGCGTAAGCCGCCGGACCGGTTAGATACCAGAAGAAGCCCGCGATCGCGAGGAGCGCGAGGCCCGCCACCAGCATGCCGGTGATTGCGCCCGCACGGAACGCCATCGTCAGGCCCTGCTGCAACCCTTCGGAAGCAGCCTGTGCCGTGCGGACGTTGGCCCGCACCGAAATGTTCATCCCGATGAATCCGGTCGCGCCCGAAAGCACCGCGCCGAGCAGAAACCCGACCGCCGAGATAATCCCCAGGAAATAGGCGACCAACACCGCGACGACGACGCCGACGATCGCAATGGTGCGGTACTGACGCGCGAGATAGGCCTGCGCACCTTCCTGAATGGCAGCGCCGATTTCGACCATCTTGGCATTGCCCGGCGAGGCGCTGAGCACCTGACGACTGGTGACAATCCCGTAGAGCACGGCGGCAAAGCCGCACAAAATGGCAATCAGTACGAAATTCATGGAAGCCCTTCCCCATATGATCCCGCGCTGTTCATCCGCGCGGCTTATCGGTCGGGGCTATAAAGGGCGCATGCGACGAATGGCAACCTTATTGACCATGTTGCCACCCGAGGCGCTGGGGCAGCTGTACCGCTCCCGCCGCGTCGCGCAGCGTAAGGCCACTGCCACCGGCGAAAGCGCCGATGCGCGTGGCGACAACCGGGGACACGAATCCGGGCGGTGCCGCGAATAGCAATTCATAGTCGTCGCCGGCGGTGATCGCGGCCATGCGCTCGCCTGCAACAGGCACGGCATCGAGATCGATTTCGAGCGCGAGCGCGCTTGCCGAGGCCATGCGCTGCGCGTCGATCAGCAGTCCGTCGGATACGTCCATCATGGCATGGACCATGGGGGCCAGGGTTTGCCCTTCGATCAGGCGGGGGGTGGGGCGGCGATACGCCGCAATGTGACCGGGATCGCCTCGCAACCCTAGTCCAGCACGTCCGATTATGCCCGTCACCCACAGCCCGTCGCCCGCCTGCGCGGTACTTCGGGAAGGTGCAATCTTGGCCCGGCCTATCGCGGTCAGCGACAGGACGCGCGGCCCCTTCACCGTGTCGCCGCCGAGGAGTGGCACATCAAACGCCTTCAGTGCCTCGCCCAGTCCGCGCACGAACGCGGCGTCCCAATCCTCATCGCTCAGGGGATAGCCGAGCAGCACGCCCAAAGGCTTCGCGCCTTTCGCGGCGAGATCGGACAAATTCACCGCGAGCAATTTCCAGGCGATGTCTTCCGGCGGATCATCGAGCAGGAAATGAACGCCCTCGACCAAGACATCGTGCGTCAGAACCAGATCGCCCAGCACTGCGGCATCGTCGAGCAACACGCGCGCCGCGGGGTCGGTTGCCAGCGGGCGCAACAGGGCCAGGAACTCGGCCTCAGTCATATCCCGATGGTCAACCCATGCTCGTAGTCTGGGCCGCGAAGAGGAAAACGGCGACTGCAGCAAATGACATGGCGCTGCGCCCCATGTGGAGCCGGTTCCATTGGGACAGCATCGGGCGGGCCTTAGTCGCGACCATCTCTGGCGCGATGGCCTTCAACCGGTGGTTTAGCGGCAGGATGGCGACAAGCGTATAGGGCCAGTTCGCGAGCATCAGCAGCGCACCGACGGCCCAGACCCAGTCGCCCGACAGCCACGCCTGAAGCAGGCCGGCCATACCGCTGGCGATCGCGAGCCCGCCCTGAAAGTTGAACGCACGATCATAACTGGGACCCCATTGGGCGAGCGCATCGGCATCATCGAGGAGCATTCGTGCCGGGTGTTCCGCGATGTTGATGTAAAGAGCGGCACTGCAAAAAGCGGCGGCCATGGTCAGCGCGATGAGTCCGGCAAGCATCCTTGTTCCCCCCTTAGCGTAGCGCTCCCGACTCACACGATTTCTTTACCCGTCGCTGTCCCGCTCGATGTCCGCGCCGACGGCAGCGAGCTTTTCCTCCAGCCGCTCGTACCCGCGATCGAGATGATAGACCCGTTGGACCTGCGTCTCGCCTTCCGCCGCAAGCCCCGCGATGATCAGCGACATCGACGCGCGCAGATCGGTCGCCATCACCGGCGCGCCGGTCAATACCGGCACACCGCGCACCATGGCACTGCGGCCCTTGACCGTGATGTCCGCGCCCATGCGCGCCAGTTCGGGTACGTGCATGTAGCGGTTCTCGAAAATCGTTTCGGTCAGCATCGACGCGCCATCCGCCTTGCACAGCATCGCCATGAACTGCGCCTGCATGTCGGTGGCAAAGCCGGGATAGGGTGCGGTCGACAGCGTCAGCGGCCCGAGGTGGCCGTTCGCCGCCACCGTCACGACGTCCTTCTTGACCGTCACGCTCACGCCTGCCTCGCGCAACGCGTCGAACGTCGCGCCCATTTCGTCGACGTCCGCCCCGACCAAATCGACCGACCCGCCAGTGATCGCGGCCGCACAGGCATAGCTGCCTGCCTCGATCCGGTCGGGCATCACGGCATAGGTCGCACCGTGCAGCCGGTCGCGACCCTCGATGGTCAGCGTGTCGGTGCCGACGCCGTCGATGCTCGCCCCCATCGCGACCAGGCAGTTGCAAAGATCGACGATCTCGGGCTCGCGCGCCGCATTCTCGATGACGCAGGTGCCCTTCGCCAACACGCCGGCCATCAGCGCATTCTCGGTCGCGCCGACCGACACCACGGGAAAGCGCACCGTTCCGCCGGGGAGGCGGCCACCGGGTGCCTTTACCTTCACATAGCCATGCGTGATCTCGATCTCCGCGCCGAAGGCTTCCAAGGCCTTCAAGTGCAGGTCGATCGGCCGCGTGCCGATGGCGCAGCCGCCGGGCAGCGACACCGTCGCCTCGCCCATCCGCGCGAGCAGTGGCCCCAGCACCAGAATCGACGCGCGCATTTTGCGGACGATATCATAGGGGGCCATGGTCGAGGTCACGTGCCCGGCGCGCATTGTCATCACGCGCCCGAAATCCTCGGGCCGTGCCCCCTCGATCGAGGTCGAGACGCCCAATTGGTTGAGCAAATGCCCGAAGCTGTCGACGTCGGCCAGACGCGGCAGGTTGCGCAGCGTCAGCGGCTCGTCGGTCAGCAGCGCGCACGGCATTAGCGTGAGCGCGGCGTTTTTTGCCCCTGAGATTTGAATACGGCCCGACAGCTTGTTGCCGCCGCGAATGAGAATGCGGTCCATGCAGTCGGGTTAAGCGGGACCGCGCGCGTGCGCAAGCGTGCGGGAGGGCGGTGTCTTATGCGGCTATATCGTCCTCGAGGTTGCGCAACATCCGCTCATATTCCTCAGCCATTTCGGCATGCACTTGGGCGGCTGCCCGATCCGGCGCGTTTTTTTCTCGTTCGCGCTCCTGAAGCGCACGCTTCTGGTAATATTCCTTGTCGATTGCCGTCACGACCGCTTTCCTCCATTGATCCTCAATTGGGATGACGCGGCAGTGTCCCAAAAATCGTTTCGGACAAACAACATAGATCAAGTGCGTAACGGCGATGCGGAGTTAAGGGACGCCATCATGCTGACATCCAAATTCCTGCTGGGTCGCCACCGCGAAGAGTTGAGCGCGACCGAAATCGACGTCCTCGAAAACTCGGTCGGATCAATTCTGACATTCGACGCAAGACAAGACATCGTCCGCCACGGCGACCGAGTCGACCGCAGCATGATGCTCGTCGACGGATTCATCTGCCGGTACATGGACGGGCTCGATGGCAGCCGCCAGCTGGTTGCGCTACATGTGCCAGGCGATTTCGTCGATCTGCATGGCTACCCCATGCGCACACTCGACCACGACGTGGCAACGCTCACGACCTGTACCGTTGCTGCCTATCCGCACAACATCGTCGAGCGGATGGTTATCGACCATCCGAACCTCGGCCGATTGCTGTGGTTTAGCACCTTGCTCGACGCCGCGATGCACCGGGAATGGATTTTCCGGCTGGGTCGTTTGGGGGCAGCGGGGCGTATCGCTCACTTCTTTTCCGAAATCGGGCGAAGACTTCAGATGGTGGGGATCAGCGACGGCCTGAATTTCGCCCTGCCCATGCAGCAGGCCGATCTCGCCTCAGCCTGCGGCATGACCAACGTCCATGCCAACCGCATCCTGCGCGAGCTGCGGGACCGCAATATCGTCTCCTTTACCGGCGGAAATGTCGCCGTGCACGATATCGGCGCGCTGCATTCGATCGCGGAGTTCGACGACCGTTACCTCTACCCGTCGCCGCGCTAAGCGATGCCATGGTCGTGACGTCTGTCCCGTTTATTTGAATCGTTCAAATTTATTTATTTGAACTATTCCAATAAAGGGATATGACGGCTCCATGATCGAGTCGTCCCGCCCCAGCGCCGAACATTTGATCCGCGAGGCCGGATTGCGGATCACGCGACAGCGGGTTGCCGTGCTCGACGCCGTCGATGCCCGGCCCCATGCGAGTGCAGCCGTCGTCCTTGATGCCGTTTCGCGGCTCGTGCCGGGCGTATCGCATCAGGCGATTTACGACGGTCTCGCCGATCTGACCCGGGCCGGGTTGCTGCGCCGCATCGTCGTCGTCGATGGCGGCGCCGCGCTGTACGAAACGCGCACGCATGACAATCATCATCACTGCGTGTGCCGCGCGTGCGGGCTGATTGTCGATGTCGACTGTGCTGTCGGGGCGGCCCCCTGCCTCGAAGCATCGTACGCCGCAGGCTTCGTGATCGACGAGGCCGAAGTTACGTATCGCGGCCTGTGCGCCCCCTGTGCGGCATCACGTGCCGCGCTGCCCATCCCCAGCATCATGTCGTAGGAGAGTTGATATGGCCGAAGTGAAACACGACGACGCCGTGGTCGCCGAAATGAACACCGATGGTGCGGTTGCGGCCGGTCTTAAATGCCCAATCGCTCACGACCGGGTGGCCCACCCGACGCAGGGCGGCCAGAACCAGGAATGGTGGCCCCGCCGGCTCAACCTCAAGATTCTCGCCAAGAACCCGGCAGTCGCGAACCCGCTGGGTGCGGATTTCGACTATTCCAAGGTCTATGCCAGTGCCGACGGGGCCGACCGGTTCGTCGACGGCTTCATCGCGGCCTGGGTCAAGGTCATGGAAGCAGACCGGTTCGATCTGCACCGGTAAGCCATCCAAAAGGGGGCGGGCCGCCCTGCGTGCGGTCCGC
>JBBROX010000029.1:0-25735 GCA_038228865.1 Sphingomonadales bacterium
ACTTCCCACTGTGCAGAATCTGTGCAGATTGGCGGCGTAAGTGTTTGATATGCCGTAGCTGTGTAGGTTCTGTGTGGGAAGTTATAGCAAAAAATATATAGGTTTAATAGTGGTTTATGGTGATCCCTTCACCCGCTCCAGCGTAGCGCAGACCAGAAATAGGCTGCGCCTGTTTCCACCATGCGCAAGCTCGGATGGCTGTGCTTGGCACTGACCGACGGCATGGGCTTCGCCCATCTCGCCCTCCCGTCCGCTGCTACCCCACAAGCCCAGCCAGAACCCGCTGCGCCTTCGGCACCAGTGGCCATTCGACCATCTTGGGTCGGCGAAAAATCGACGGATAGGCAACTTCCGGGCGAACGATCCACACCCGATACGAACCGTCGATCAACATCACGCACAGGCCATCGACAGGGTCACTGTGCGCATAATGACGTTTCAGGGCGGCCCGGAGACGGTCGATGTGGTGCTCCGAAGCGCTAAACTCGCCAGCGAAGCCGCCGATGCTGCCGATCTTAACTGCGATTGAATAGGGCGTCAGGCGGTCGTCGTGTCCGGCCAGCGTGCTGTGGACCAGATAGGAGAGCAAGGCCGACAAGTCCGGCTCCTGATCGAAAGATCTGTCGTTCAAAACTGCGTCGAGTTCGGCGAGCATGGCGGCCGACAGCCCGGGCAATCGCGGCGGAAGCTGCATATTGCCGGCCGAAACAGCACGTAAGGCAGTAATCATCGGCCCGTCCTCCGCAGCCCCGTTACATCGCAACCGTTGAAACATAAGATGACGTATGCATCACTTTCTGCGCAACAATTATGAAATGTTGTGAGTCAAAACCGGGTATACGCGCAAGTAAAAAATGACTTGGCGGTCGGCTTTTGAAATTTTATCTGGAGGCTTATTGCTGGCGGCTATTCCGCCCAGTGGATATCCACCGCGAGGTCGCTGTCGGCGAGCACCCGCCCGATCGGCAGTGTCGACGATGCCCCGTCCGCAATGGCGCGTTCCAGCACCTCGCGCTTGTCCGCGCCGGTCAGCACGATGGTGAGCGTCCGCGCTGCCAGGATCGCCGCCTTCGATAGGGTGACCCGCGCCACCGGTGCCTCGGCGGGCAGTGGGTCGGGCATTACGCCCAGCGCACGGCGTTCCTTGGGCCCGTTGAGCGCCTCATCGAGATCGGGGCCCGGGAAGATCGACGCGGTATGGCCGTCCGCGCCCATGCCGAGCCAGACCAGATCCGGCGGCCAGGGCAGATCGGCGAGTCGCGCATCCGCCGCCTTGCCGCTCATCTTGTAGTCCGCAGCGGCAGCCCCGCCCGTCAGCGGAATCACCCGCGCGCCCAGCGGCAGGAATTTTTTCGCCAGCATCGCGACGTTCGACATCGGGCTCGTAACCTCGACGATACGATCGTCGGTGGGGATGATTGTGACATCCTTCCAGCGGCGCTTCTGGGCGGCGATCAGGTTGAGCGCCGCCACCGGCGTCGTACCGCCGGGGAAGGCAATCAGCGCGCTCCCACGGGCATCGAGCGCCGAATCGATGATGAAGCCGACGTCGCCAGCGACCGCCGCTGCCAGTTCGTCCGTGTCGTCATAGTCCCACCATTCGGCTTCGATCGTCATTGTGTCGCTGGTCCTGCAGTCGGGGAGGAAGGGGGAATGGCGCGCGGCGCGGTCAGCGCCGCCGCCTCGAGAATATCGAGCGCGCGGTGCGCCTCGATATAGCGGCGCGCCGACGCCATCCAGTCGGTGGCGACGGCCCGTGAGGGCAAGCGCGCAATTTCGGCCAGCGCATCGTCGACCTGCCCGCCGTCGACGGCAAGGCGAGCCCGCGCAACGCGGTCGTCGGCGACCGGCGACGGTGAGGTCGCCTTGCGCACAATGAACAGGCTGCCGAATGTCCGCTGCGCTGCGGCACTCCAGCTTTCGTCGGGTCCGCCGCCAGCCAGATTGGGGGTCAGCACATCGAGTTGCTGGCGCAGCGCATCGAGCGTGACCGGTGCCTGGGCCGCCGCGATGATTGCCGCGACTGCACGCGGCTGCGTGTCGGCAAAGCGGTCGCGCAGCTGCCCCTCGAGATAGCCGAGACCCACGCCGCGATCGACTGCTCGGCGGGCAGCGAAAGCGATCAGCAGCCCCTCGGCCCGCGCGGCGTTGGACGAGGCGTTGCTGGCCTGCGCGTCGATTTGTGCGAGGCGGGCTTCGAGCCCCGCCACCCGCGATTCGGTCACTGAGGCGGCTTCGGGGGTGAACGGCGCGGCCGGCGTGGAGGTCAGGGTGGCAACGGGAGGCGCGGTCGGCGCCGTCTGCAGGGTCGGGGACGTCGACGTAACAGCGGCACTCGGCAGGATCAGGCGGCGCGCTGGTTCCCACCGCGTCAGCGCCCAGGTCACCAGCGCCGCCCCCAGAATGAACGCCACCAGGGCGACGATCATCGCCGTCCGCAGGGGACGGGGGCGTCGTTCCAGCGGTTCATCATAGCTTTCGGCAGTCATTGCAGTCGACCCAATCAATCCGGCGGCGACGCTTCGCACAACCGGCGCACACATTCCAGCATGGCGTGTTCGCGAGCAGTTTCGGCAACATGTACACTGGCCCAGCCGAACCCGCACGCTTGCGCCGCAGCCGGGCTGATCGCAACGATCCGCATTGCGCTGCGGTCGGGTATCAGCTCGGCCAGCCGCGCCCCGGCGCGAGGTGAATGGATGAGGGCGAGATCGGCTTCCAACGGGATGGAAGGGAGCAGGGGTCGCGTTTCATAGACGGGCATCACGGTCACGGCCGCTACGGTCGGGATTGAACGATGATCGGCGCCGGTAAGATGAAGAACCCGCCCCGACAAATTTGAACCCAAATCGCCTGCATCCCCCGCCCCGGTGCAAATCTGTGAAAACCCGGCCGCCCTCGCCGCCTCTCCGGTTGCTTCACCGACCGCAAACACCGGCAAGTGCCCGAACCGCGCCAACCCCGCCCCGCCATGCCGCGCCGCATTGGCGCTGGTCATCGCAACCGCGTCGAATTCGGCAGGGGGTGGTGCATCCCATTCAAGAGGACCGATCTCGAAAAGCGGCACCACGACGGGTTCCAGCCCCATCGCCGCTATTGCCGCCGCCGTTGCCGCATTGCCCGGCGCCGGTCGGACGATCAGAATTCGCACGTAAAGAGCGCGGCCAGTCCCGGCGACGCGCCGCTCATCAGCGTCTTAGCGAGCCGCGCGGGTGCATCGGTATCACCCGTCGGAAAGCGCAGATCGCCCGCCCGATGTTCTGCCCCGTCTTCGGTCAGGATTTCGGCACGAAGGTGGATCGCGTCGCCATCCAGCCGCGCCAAAACGCCGACGGGCGAATGGCAACTGCCGCCGAGCGCCGCGAGCAGCGCCCGCTCCGCGGCGACACATGCGTGGGTCGCCGCGTGATCGATGGCGGTCAGATATTCGCGCGTGACGGTATCGTCGGCCCGACACTCAAGGCCGACCGCCCCCTGCGCCACGGCTGGCAGCATTGCGTCGATATCGACGGCGGCCCCCACGCCAGGATGGCCGAGCCGGTCGAGTCCGGCGGCCGCCAGCATCGTTGCATCCGCCTCGCCATTCTCCACCCGCGTGATCCGCGTCGCGACATTGCCGCGAAAGGAAACGATCTTCAGGTCGGGCCGCAACCTGCGCAATTGCGCCGCACGCCGGGGGGACGCCGTGCCGATGATGGCCCCCTGCCGCAACGCGGCGATGCTGGCCGCGCCGATCAACCGGTCGCGGACATCGGCCCGTTCGAGCATGGCGACCAGCGCGATCCCCTCGGGCCGGATCGTCTCGACGTCCTTCATCGAATGAACGCTGGCGTCGGTCCGCCCCTCGACCAGCGCGCGGTCGAGCGTCTTGGTCCACAGTGCCTTGCCGCCCAGTTCGGCGAGCGGGCGGTCCTGAATGACGTCGCCGTCGGTCGTGATCGTAACGATCTCGACATCGTCGTCGGTCCAGCCATGGGCGGCGACCAGAGCGGCGCGCGTCATATGGGCCTGAGCGAGGGCAAGCGGCGATCCGCGCGTGCCCAATCTGATCTTGGGGTGTCGGATTTTCGGAGAACTGGCAGTCATGTCGCCGCTCGTGCTAGCGGAGCCCGCGTGACGCGCAAGTCCCCCCTGATCCTCGGTATCGAATCGAGCTGCGACGAAACGGCGGCTGCTGTCATCGGCGGCGACCGGCAGATCCTGTCGCACCGGCTGGCCGGGCAGGAAGCGGCACATGCCCCGTTCGGCGGGGTCGTTCCCGAAATCGCGGCGCGCGCACATGTCGAGGCGGTCATGCCGCTGGTCGAGGCGGCGCTGGCGGATGCGAAGCTCGCGCTCACCGATCTGGATGCCATTGCCGCGACGGCCGGACCGGGCCTGATCGGCGGCGTCATGGTCGGACTGGTCACCGCCAAGGCACTGGCACACGCCGCGAACAAGCCGCTGATCGCGGTCAACCACCTTGAGGGGCATGCGCTGTCGCCGCGCCTGACCGATCCCGATCTCGACTTTCCCTACCTCTTGCTGCTGGTGTCGGGCGGGCATTGCCAATTGCTGAGCGTCGAGGGAGTGGGGCGATATCGGCGGCTGGCAACGACCATCGACGATGCGGCGGGCGAGGCCTTCGACAAGACCGCCAAATTGTTGGGCCTCGGTTTTCCCGGCGGTCCTGCCGTCGAGCGCGCCGCCGCGGAGGGCAATCCAAAGGCAGTGCCGCTGCCACGCCCTTTGCTCGGCTCGCCCGACCCGCATTTCTCGTTCGCGGGTCTCAAGAGTGCCGTCCTGCGCGCCCGCGACGCGGGCATTCATCGCCCCGAAGACATTGCCGCCAGCTTTCAGGCCGCCGTCGTCGATTGCCTGATCGATCGCACAAGGCGCGCCATCGAGCGGGTTCCGGAATCGACGGCGCTGGTCGTGGCAGGCGGCGTTGCGGCAAATACCGCGATCCGTACGGGCCTATCGGCGCTTGCCGTCGACAACGGTCTGCGCTTTGTGGCCCCGCCGCTGTGGCTCTGTACCGATAATGCCGCCATGATCGGCTGGGCCGGGGCGGAACGGTTTGCGCTGGGTCTGACCGACGGGCTCGATGTGGCGGCGCGCCCGCGCTGGCCGCTCGATCCGGCGGCTGAAGCCGTAAGGGGAGCGGGAGTGAAGGCATGAGAATATCAAAATGCGCATAGGCGTGATCGGCGCAGGCGCGTGGGGGACGGCACTGGCCCAGTTGGCCGCCGCCGACGGCGAACCCGTGTTGCTGTGGGCGCGCGAGCCGGAAGTGATCAGCGCGATCAATCTGGCGCACGAGAACCGAATGTTCCTGCCCGGCATCCCCCTGTCGCCATCGATCGAGGCGACCACCGACGTCGGGCGAATGGACAGTTGCGACGCGTTGCTCGTCGTCGCCCCGGCCCAATACATCTCGCGCGTGCTGGCGCGTACCCCGGTCGGCCCGCGTACCTTGGTGCTGTGCGCCAAGGGGATCGAGGCCTCGACCGGGCGGCTGATGACCGAGATTGCCGGCACACTGCACCCACGCGCGCCGATTGCCGTGTTGTCGGGACCGACCTTTGCCAGCGAAGTCGCGCGGGGCAAACCGACTGCCGTTACGCTGGCCAGCACCGACGCCGCCGTGGGTCGCGCGCTGATCCAGCGCCTCGCGCGCCCCAATGTCCGCCCCTATGCCTCCGACGATGTGATTGGGGCGGAGATCGGCGGTGCGGTCAAGAACGTCATCGCCATTGCCTGCGGCATCGTGGCGGGACTGGACCTTGGCGAAAATGCCCGTGCGGCGCTGATCGCGCGGGGTTTTGCCGAAATGACCCGGTTCGGCGTCGCGCGGGGTGGGAGGGCCGACACGATGGCGGGTCTCTCGGGGTTGGGCGATCTCGTCCTCACCTGTTCATCGACCCAATCGCGCAATTTCGCGCTGGGCAAGGCGCTGGGCGAGGGCCAACGCGCCGACCAGCTGATCGGCGTCGGGACAAGCGTCGCCGAGGGCGCTTTCACCGCGCCGGTGCTGGCGCGCGAAGCCTATCGATTGGGCGTGGACATGCCGGTGGTCGAGGCTGTCCGAGCGATGGTTGAGGAAGGGCATGACGCCCGCCAGGTCGTGGCGAAGCTGCTCGCTCGGCCCCTGCGCGGCGAAGCAACCTGAAACGTTCAGAAATCCCAGGCGATGCCCTTGTGCTCCCAGTCGTTGTAGCGCGTCGGTTCGAGTTCGTCCTTGCCGCCGAATTCCGGTTGGGGCTTGGCCGCTTGCGGCGCGGGCACGGGCGGGCTCTTCGACAGATAGGCGGGCGGGCGGACGTGATCGGGACGCTTGGACATAAAGGCGGATATAAGTGAGCGGCGACGAGATCAAAAGCCCCGCCGGACTGCCTGCGCGCCGCGCCGCGATGGGGATGATCGACGCGGTGCTGCGGCGCGGCCAACGGTTCGATGCGCTGCCCGCGCACGGTCTCGCCCCGTCCGACGAGGGACTGGCCCGCGCGATCGCGGGCGAAGTGTTCCGCCGCCTGCCCGACCTCGATGTGCTCATCGATTCGGCGACCGCCCAGCCGCTCCCCGGCGATGCCAAGGCGCGTACGGTGCTGCGGATCGCGCTCGTCCAAACGCTTGTGCTCGGCACCCCGCCCCATGCTGCCATTGCGACCGCGCTGCCGATGGTCGAGGGCGGGCCGAAACGCCTTGTCCACGGCGTATTCGGCACGCTGATGCGGCGCGGCGCGCTGCTGCCCGAAGTGCCGACTCTGCCTGAAGCGGTGCGGAAACGCTGGGGCGCGGCGTGGAGCTACGCCATGCTCGGCGATGCCGCCCGCGCGCTGGCCGTGCCGCCACCGCTCGACCTGACCCTGCGCGATACGGACGAAGATGGCGGTGTCGGCGGGGATGAGCTCTGGACCGGCCAGCGCCGCCTGCCGCGCGGACATAATGTCATCGATCTGCCGGGCTATGCCGACGGTCATTGGTGGGTTCAGAACCTATCCGCCGCCGTTCCCGCGCGTCTGCTGGGCAAGGGCGACGGCCGCACCGTGCTCGACCTGTGCGCGGCCCCCGGCGGCAAGACGATGCAGCTCGCCGCCGCTGGCTGGCATGTCATCGCCGTCGAACAGCACGCCAAACGTGCCGAGCGGCTGCGCGAGAATCTGGCCCGTACACAGCTGTCCGCCAACATCGCGATCAGCGACGTCATGACGTGGGAACCGACAGGCCCTGCCGACGCGATCCTGCTCGACGCACCGTGCAGCGCCACCGGCATTTTCGCGCGCCACCCCGACGTCCTGCACCGCATCGGGCCGAAGGACATCGCGGCGCTCGCGGCGCTCCAGTCGCGGATGCTCGCGCGCGCTGCCGACTGGCTCGCGCCCGACGGACGGTTGATCTACGCCACCTGTTCGCTCGAACCCGAGGAAGGCGAAGCGGTCGTTTCCGCAAGCAACCTGACGGTCGATCCTGTCCGCCCTGAGGAACTTCCCCCCGGCATCGTGCCCGCCGCCGAAGGCTGGGTCCGCATCCTGCCGACGCCGGGTCGCGACGGTTTTTTCATCGCGCGGCTCAAACGCCCGTAACGGCTGTTGCCGCCCCCGAATCGGATGGTTAAGGCAACGCCTCCATGTCCACGCCCATCCGCATCGCCCCGTCGATCCTGAGCGCCGATTTCGCGCGCCTGGGCGAGGAAGTGCGCGCCATCGAGGCTGCGGGTGCGGACTGGGTCCATGTCGATGTCATGGACGGCCATTTCGTCCCCAACCTGACCATCGGACCGATGGTCGTAAAGGCACTGCGCCCGCACACGACCCTGCCGCTCGACGTCCATCTGATGATTTCGCCGGTCGACAATTTCCTCGATAGCTTTGCCGAAGCCGGGGCCGATATCATCACCATTCACCCCGAGGCGGGACCCCACGCGCACCGCACGGTGCAGCGGGTGAAGGCTCTCGGCAAAATGGCCGGCGTCTCGCTCAATCCGGGCACGCCGGCCAAGATGCTCGATTACCTGATCGACACAGTCGACCTCGTTCTGGTGATGAGCGTCAACCCCGGCTTCGGCGGCCAGAGCTTCATCGAAAGCCAGCTCAAGAAAATCGCCGCGATCCGCAAGATGATTGACGCGACTGGCCGCGACATCCGGCTGGAGGTCGACGGCGGCGTCGATGGCGGCAACATCGCAAGGATTGTCGCTGCGGGGGCCGATGTGCTGGTCGCGGGCACAGCAACCTTCAAGGGCGGCTCCAACCATTACGCCGCCAATATCGCAGGCCTGAAAGCTGGAGCTGCGGGCACGGGATGAGCGATCGCGATCCGAGCGAGTTCCTGACCGACGAAGCCGCCCGCACCGAGATCGAGGCCGGCAGGCGGCTGGTTCGTGCGGGCGACCGGGGATTGTCGCTGGGCGAACGCATCGCCAACGGTCTCTACCGGCTGACCTGGCGGACACCACTGCACGGCCTGCGCCTCAACGGGCGCTATCCGCTGAAGCTCCTTGCCGTTCCCGAAGACCCGCTGGCCGGCAACCCGGAGGCCGGGCGGCGGCTGGCCGAGGGAACAATGGTCAAGGGCCGCGAAGCGATGCCCTCCGCCGATGTCGATTTCTGCGGCACCGGCGCCTCGCCCGCGCTGACCACGCACATCGAACGCTTTGCCTGGCTGCGCGATCTGGCGGCCGGGGTCAGCCGGACCGAGGGTGCGCCGGTTGCCGAGGGGCTGATGCGGGTCTGGCTCGAACGTCATGGCAATCAGGTCAGCGATCCCGCCTGGTCGGCCGATCGGGTCGGCTGGCGGATGCTGTTCTGGGCCGCGCACGCACCCCTGATCCTGTCCTCGGCCGATCTGGTCTATCGCTCCGCGGTGCTCAATGCGCTTGCACGCGGTGCCCGCCACCTCGACCGCGGTGCCGACCGTGCGCCCGTCGGCCTCGCCCGGATTGCGGCCTGGACCGGCGTTGTCGCCGCCGGATTGCTGATCCCCGGCGGCGAACCGCGACAGGCGTTCGGCGAGGCCGGGCTGGTCAAGGCACTCGCCTCCGGCATGAGTGCGGATGGCGGTATCGTCACGCGTGCGCCTGCCGATCAGGTCGATCTGATCGAATTGCTATCGATGCTGGCTGCGGTCTACGACGTGCGCCGCGTCGAGTGGCCAGCAGCTGTGCAAGCTGCGCTCGACCGCGCCGTTGCAGCGTTGATTGGTGTCCAGATGGGCGATGGCGCGCTATCGAGCTGGCAAGGGGCAGGCCCCATTTCGTCGGCCCGGATCGAAGCCGTGGTCGCTGCCTCACGCGTCCGCACTCGCCCGCTGCGTCAGGCACGCGACTGGGGCTATCAGCGTATGGTCGGCGGCAGCACGACGCAGCAGACCATCGTCGTTGCCGACATGGCCCCGCCGCCGCCCAGTCGCATTGCCAAGGGCGGCTGCGCCTCGACACTGGCATTCGAACTGTCCGACGGCGCCCAGCGCCTGATCGTCAACTGCGGCAATACCGGCGGCACGTCGGCGATTCCGCTCGACCTCGCCAAGGCGTTGCGCACCACCGCCGCCCATTCGACATTGACACTCGGCGACAGCAATTCGACCGCGATCCACGCCGACGGGACGCTCGGCGCGGGGGTCGGGTCGGTGGAGGTCGATCGCGAGGAGCTTGAGGGTGGCAGCAAGATCGACGCCAGCCACGACGGCTATGTCCGCCGCTTCGGCCTGATCCACAAACGCACGCTGGCGCTATCGGCCAGCGGTCGCGAGCTGCGCGGCGAGGATGCGTTGCTCCCCGGCCCCAAGCGTCGCAAAAGCGCCAGCACACCGTTCGCCATCCGCTTTCACCTCGCCCCCGGGGTCGAGATCACCCCGACGGCGGATGGACAGGCCGCGTTGTTGCGCATCGAGCACGGCCCGCTGTGGCAGTTCCGGTGTCGCGGCGGCACATTGTCGATAGAGGAAAGCCTGTGGGTCGACGCCGACGGTCGCCCGCACGCGACGCAACAATTCGTGATCGAAGGTCAAACCCCGCCGGGCGGCACCAGTGTTTCATGGTTGCTGAAACGGGCGGGGTAAGCGTGTGAAAGAAATCCCCGAAATACGTCTGTCCCGACTGCGATCGGCTAGCAGTCAATTTTTGGATTTTAAATGGGCTGGACGAGAAATCGGTCACCGCAATAAGCTCGGCGGCAAACCGGATTATATCCAGTCAGATCAAAAACTTGTATGTGTCTGTGGATCTGAGATGAGTTTCTATGGCCAGCTCGATGGTATCAACGAGGAATTCAATATCGCCGATTGTGGATTGATATACGTCTTTCTTTGTTTCGATTGCTTCGAAGCAAAAGCTATCGTGCAATCGTGCTAACTTCAAAAAGTTTGAAATGACCACCATCAAAATCACCCGCGCGCTCCTTTCAGTCTCTGACAAGACCGGCCTCGTCGACCTCTGCAAATCGCTCAGCGCGCGCGGCGTCGAGCTCGTCTCGACCGGGGGCACGGCCAAGGCGTTGCGCGAGGCGGGGCTGACGGTGCGCGACGTGTCGGACCTGACCGGCTTTCCCGAAATGATGGACGGGCGGGTCAAGACGCTCCACCCGACCGTCCACGGCGGGCTGCTGGCGGTGCGCGACAATCCCGAACATGTCGCTGCGATGGAAGCGCACGGCATCGGCCCCATCGATCTGGTCGTGGTCAATCTCTACCCGTTCGCGCAAACGGTGACGCGCGGGGCGGCGCGCGACGAAGTGATCGAGAATATCGATATCGGTGGCCCGTCGATGGTGCGTTCGGCGGCGAAGAACCATGCCAGCGTCGCCATCGTCACCGACCCGGCGGATTACTTGGCCGTCGCCAGCGGCGAGACAACGCTTGACCAGCGCCGTGCCTTTGCGGCCAAGGCCTATGCCCTGACCGCGCAATATGATGCGACCATCGCCGCCTGGTTCGCCTTTGCCGATCAGGGCGAGATGTTTCCCGAGAAAGTCGCCATCCCGCTGCGTCTCGAACAGGAATTGCGTTACGGCGAAAACCCGCACCAGCGCGCAGCCCTTTACGTGCCCGCCGGCCCCGCCGTCCGGGGCATTGCCCAGGCCGAGCAGGTCCAGGGCAAGGAACTGAGCTACAACAATTACAACGATGCCGACGCCGCGCTCGAGCTGGTCGCCGAGTTCGCGGGCGGCAAGCCGGCCGTCGTCATCGTCAAGCATGCGAACCCGTGTGGCGTCGCTACCGGCGCGACGCTGATCGATGCGTATAAGGCTGCCTTCGCCTGCGATACCGTGTCGGCGTTCGGCGGCATCATTGCCTGCAATCGCCCGCTCGACGGCCCGACCGCTGAGGCGATTGCCGAGATCTTTACCGAAGTCGTGGTCGCGCCCGACGCCGACGAAGCCGCCCGCGCGGTGTTTGCGCGCAAGAAGAATCTGCGCCTGCTGCTGACGGGCGACCTACCCGATGCGCAGCGTGCAGGGCTGTCGCTCAAGTCGATCGCCGGAGGCTATCTGCTGCAATCGCGCGACACCGGTACGATTGCGGCGGACGATTTGAAAGTGGTCACGAAACGGACCCCGACGGCGCAAGAACTGGCCGACGCGCGCTTTGCCTGGATCGTCGCCAAGCACACCAAATCGAACGCCATCGTCTATGCGAAAGACGGCGCAACGGCGGGGATCGGTGCCGGCCAGATGAACCGCCTCGAATCAGCCCGAATCGCTGCGTGGAAGGCAAAGGACGCGACCGAAAAGGCAGGCTGGGCCACCCCGCGTACCATCGGGTCGTCGGTTGCGTCAGACGCGTTCTTCCCCTTCGCCGACGGCTTACTCGCTGCCGTCGAAGCAGGCGCGACGTGCGTCATCCAACCCGGCGGATCGATCCGCGACGACGAAGTGATTGCCGCCGCCGACGCGGCAGGACTGGCGATGGTCTTCACCGGAATGCGGCACTTCCGGCATTGAGCACGGGCAGGCGCCTTGCGGTCGGGTGCCTGGCTATCCCACTGATTATAATAACCGGCAGTTCCGCCGCTTTACGCTGGCGCACAACTTGGCGACTCGATCATGGCCTGACGGGTCCCATGTGTATTACCCAAAGGGACGCCATGCTCGCCCATCGACCTGAAAAAGAGGGAGCCGTTAAGAACATGCTCGCTCGGGCGGTCATTATGGGGGACAGCCAGCACCACATGTCGATTTGGTGGCATCCGCGTTTTGCGGCCACCGATTACATCGGCCTCGCTTTCACGACCGTAGAACAACGAACGCGCTGGTACGACGCGTTACCGCGCTGCCGCAAATAGCACCGCGTTATCCGACGAACGCCCGCTCGATCACATAATGCCCGGGGTGCGAGTGCGCGCCTTCGGTGAAGCCCTTTTCCTCGAACTGCGCTGCGAAATCGCGGATCATCGCCATCGATCCGCACATCATGATGCGGTCGGTTTCGGGGTCGAAGTTCGCCGGACCCTCGAGCCCTTCGAACAATTTGCCCGACGCCATGACGTCGCCGATTCGTCCTTGGGTATGGAAATCCTCGCGCGTCACGGTCGGGACATAATGGAACCGCTTGACCGCTTCCTCGCTGACCAAGGGATCGTCGGCGAGCCGTGCCTCCAGGATCTCGCGATAGGCCAGATCGCTGACCTTGCGCACCGAATGGACGATCACCAGCTGGTCGAACCGGTCGTAGATGTCTGGTTCGCGCGCCACGCTCATGAACGGGGCCAGGCCCGTGCCCGTCGACAGCATGAACAGGCGCTTGCCCGGCAGCAGCGCGTCGGCGACCAACGTGCCGGTCGGCTTCTTGCCGAGCAGCACCTGATCGCCCGGAACGATTTTCTGGAGGCGTGATGTCAGCGGCCCGTCCTCGACCTTGATCGACAGGAATTCGATTTCCTCGTCCCAGGTCGGCGACGCCATCGAATAGGCGCGCAAAAGCGGCTTTTCGCCGTTCATCAGGCCGAGCATGATGAACTCTCCGGCGTTGAATCGGAATGACGGTGGGCGCGTCAGACGAAAGCTGAACATATGGTCGTCCCAGTGCGTCACCGACGTCACTGTTTCGCTGGTCAAGTTGGCAGGAATGGTCATGCGGGCGGCCTATGCGCAATTGGGCGGTGCAGTGCAATCACTCCGGTTTACGCGCGGTGCGCGCGAACAGCGCCCGGTCCTCCGGCTCGAAGGCAAAACGCCAGATGATCCACATATAGACGCCCAGCATGGCCGGGATGCCGATCAGGATCTCGCTCCATTCGGGCGTGCCGGTCGCAATCCCACCGATAATGGCGGCGACTCCGGCGGCGACCAGCATCGGCCAACGAAAGATGCTGATTCCCACACCCAGGATGCGGGCTGCCAGCCAGGATTTGGCCACCGCGCCCAGGCCGATCGAAATCGCGAGCGCCGCCGCGGGCCCCAGCGCGAGCCACACTTCGGGCCATTCGCCTGCCTGCACCTCGGGCTGTATCCAACGGATAAACAGGAACGACAGCCCGATCTGCAGCCCAAGCGCGACCAGCGAAATCACGAGATTGCGGTGACGCGCAATATAGACCAGCGCCGCCTCGCTGACCACGGCAAGTGCGGCCAGCACTTCGGCGGCGAGCAACAGTGCAAGCACGCCATTGCCGCCGACGAACACGCCCTTTGCCCCGATCAGCCCCATGATCGCCGCGCCCGGAATCCCTAGAGCGAGCGCAATGCCGAGCTGTGCCGCGACGATCCAGAACCCCGCGCGACAGATCGCGGCGGCCACCGCAGGCCGATTTCCGAGTTCGAGGTTGCGCGTGATCACCGGCCCCAGCACCGGATCGAAACTGGTCTTCAGCTTTTGCGGCAGCGAGGCAAGCTGTTGCGCGACATAATAGATGCCGACGACCGCCGGGCTCACGAACAGGCCCAGAATCGCGAGATCGACGCGACGCGACCCCCATTCGATCGCATCGGCCGCCGCCAGCGGTAGGTTGCGGCGGACCAGTTTCCTCAGCGCATAGGAACTCGGCACCCACAGGCGCGGCCAGCCATAGCTGCGCACGAACGGCACCAGCGCCGCCCCGAACGCGCCGAGCATCGACAGCGCATAGGATATCAGCAGACCGTCCTTCAGCGACCAGAACGACAGGCCCGCGGCGGCGATACTGAGCGTCCACGGCTCGACCAGTGCCCGCGCGCGCACCGTGGCCGCCACGTCGAAACGATAGGCAAGTGCTGCCAGCATGATCTCAGTCGCCGCAATGACAAAAACCAGCGCCCCCATCATCCGATCGAGCCCGCGGATTTCGCTGTTCGGGAACATCGCCTGCGGAAAGGCCACAAGCAGCGCGGTGAAAACCGCCGACGCCGCCAGCACCACCAGCAAGGCATCCCAGGCAATGTGCGAGGCGTCGCGTTCCTCGCTCGTCAGCTGGAACGCGAGGCCCCGCTTCAGCCCGAGCGTCGCGAGCTGCGCGGCGAATTCGATCACGATGACCGTGTAAGCCAGACGCCCCAGCGCCTCCGGCCCGTAGATCCGCCCCGCGATGAACAAAAACGGGATGCGGGCGGCAAGGCGCAGCAGAAACCCGAAAACATTAGTCCGTCCGCCCTTCGCCAGCGCCGCGAGATCGGTGTTGGCTGTGTCGGTAGTGGCTGGGGTCAATGCGCGGCGCCCCAGCTCTTGCCAGTCCCGATTTCGACATCGAGCGGCACGTCGAGCTTGACGAGCGGGGCCGCCGCGTTCGCCATGACCTCACGGATGACCGCGCTCGCCGCCTCGACCTGCCCCTCGGGCAGTTCGAAGACGAGTTCGTCGTGGACAGTCAGCAGCATGCGCACCTCCGGCAATCCGGCAGATACGAGTGCGGGCGTCATCCGGACCATCGCGCGCTTGATGATGTCGGCGCTCGTCCCTTGAATCGGCGCGTTGATCGCGGCGCGTTCGGCCCCCTGTCGCTCGTTCTGCACGCGCGAATTGATGTTGGTGAACCAGAGTTTGCGCCCGAACAGCGTCAACGTGTAGCCGGTTTCCTTCACATGCGTCAGCGTTTCTGCGATGTAGCGGTTGATGCCGGGAAACCGTTCGAAATAGCGGTCGATCAGCGCTTGCGCCTCGGCGGGCGTCGTCCCCATCCGTTTGGCAAGTCCCCAGCTCGAAATGCCGTAGAGGATCGAGAAATTGATCGTCTTGGCCCTGCCGCGGGTGTCGCGGTTCACGTCGCCGAATAATTCCTGCGCGGTCAGCGAGTGGATGTCCTCGCCCTTGGCGAATGCTTCCTTCAGCGCAGGCACTTCGGCCATGTGCGCGGCCAGCCGGAGCTCGATCTGCGAATAGTCGGCGCTGAGCAGGACATTGCCCGCCTCCGCGACGAAGGCTTCGCGGATACGGCGCCCGGTTTCGGTGCGGACAGGAATGTTCTGCAGATTGGGGTCGTTCGACGACAGCCGCCCGGTCTGCGCCCCGATCAGCGAGTAGCTGGTATGCACGCGGCCCGTTTCGGGATTGATCTGCGCCTGCAGCGCGTCGGTATAGGTCGATTTCAGCTTCGACACCTGCCGCCAGTCGAGCACCTTGCGCGCGACCTCCACCCCTTCGCCCGCCAGCCGCTCCAGCTCGGTCACGTCGGTCGAATACGCCCCGGTCTTGCCCTTGCGCCCGCCCTTCAGGCCCATCCGGTCGAACAGCACCTGACCTAGCTGTTGTGTCGATCCGACCTGGAACGGCCCGCCCGCCGCTTCGTGGATTTCGCCTTCGAGCCGCACCATTTCCTCGGCGAATTCGCGGCTGAGCTCGGCCAGCGCGGCGCGGTCCACCTTGATCCCGTGGCGTTCCATCTGCGCGATCACCGGCACCAGCGGCCGATCGACCCGCTCGTATACCGTCGTCACCGAATCGCGCGAGAGGCGTGGGCGAAACCGGTGCCACAACCGCAGCGTCACATCGGCATCCTCCGCGGCATAGCGCGTCGCATCGCGCAACGGTACTAGGTTGAAGCAGATCTGCCCCTTGCCCTTGCCGCACACCTCCGAAAACGGGATCGGCGTATGGCCGAGGTGCAGCGCCGAGAGTTCGTCCATGCTGTGGTTGAACTGCTTGCCTGCATCGAGCGCGAAACTCATCACCAGCGTATCGTCGTACGGCGCGACGCTGATCCCGTGCCGCGCCAATATCGTCATGTCGTACTTGGCGTTGTGCGCGACCTTCAGCACGCTCGGGTCCGCCAGCAGCGGCCGCAGCCGGTCGATCGCCGCGTCGAACGGAATCTGGTCGGGCTTTTCGGCGAACATATCCGTCCCGCCGTGCGCCAGCGGCACATAGCAGGCGAGCCCCGGCGCCACCGCCAGCGAGAAGCCGATCAGCCGCGCCTGTGTCGCATCCAGCCCGTCGGTCTCGGTATCGAACGCGACCAATCCGGCCAGCGTCGCCGTCTCGATCCACTGGTCGAGCCGGTCGAGCGTGGTCACGCAGTCATAGCCGTCGAGATCGAACGGCGTCTCGTCGACCGGGGCGTCGACAGGCTCAGCCCGAGCGGAAGATGACGCGCTGACCGTCTGCCCTGAGCCTGTCGAGGGGCCGCCGACCTTCGCCAGCAACGACCGGAACCCGTGATGCTCAAGAAACACCCGCAACGGCGCTTCCGGAATCCCCTTCAGCAGCAAATCCTCGAGCGGTTCGGGCAGCGGCGCGTTGCATTCCAGCGTTACCAGCGCCCGCGACAGCCGCGCCATATCGGCATGTTCGATGAGATTGTCGCGCAGCTTGCCCGGCTTCATCGCGGGTGCCGCTGCCAGCACTGCCTCCAGATCGCCATGCTCGACGATCAGCTTCGACGCGGTCTTCGGCCCCACCCCCGGCACGCCCGGCACATTGTCGACGCTGTCGCCCATCAGCGCGAGCACATCGCCCAGCCGTTCCGGCCCGACGCCGAATTTCTCGACGACATACTCGGGGCCAATCCGCCGGTTGTTCATCGTGTCGAGCAAATCCAGTCCCGGCTCTATCAGTTGCATCAGATCCTTGTCGGACGAAACGATCGTCACCGACCAACCCTCCGCCAGCGCCGCTTTGGCGTAACAGGCGATGATATCGTCGGCCTCCAGCCCCTCGGTCTCGATGCACGGAATCGAAAAGGCGCGCGTCGCGTCGCGGATCATCGGGAATTGCGGGACCAGGTCCTCGGGCGGCGGCGGGCGGTGCGCCTTGTACTGGTCGTACATGTCGTTGCGGAATGTCTTCGACGAGGCATCGAGGATGACCGCCATATGCGTCGGCCCGTCCTCGCGGTGGAGTTGCTCGGCGAGTTTCCACAGCATCGTCGTATAGCCGTACACCGCGCCCACCGGTTCCCCCCGGATGTTGGTGAGCGGCGGCAGGCGGTGATAGGCACGAAAAATATAGCCCGAACCGTCGACGAGATAGAGGTGATTGGCAGTCATCGCACGGAGGTTTAGCGGCGGGGTGGCAAAGCGGCTAGTGCGCGCTTGCGGCCCCGGCCGACCCTTTTGCCTTCGGGGCGAGCCACACAATCGCTGCGGCAACCATGAACACGGCAAAGGCGTAGAGAAACACCTGCACCGCGCCGACAGTCGCCGCCTGCGCGTCGACCAGCCGGTCGAGCACGGCGCGGGCCTGCTCATTGCTCATGCCCTTCGCCATCAGCGACGTCATGGTGGCGTCGCCGCCGTTAAGCCGCCCGACCATGTCGGAGCGGCTGACCCGGCTGGCAATGTCCCAGGCGGTCGTCGCCATGGCGGTGCCGATGGCACCGCACAGGGTCCGCACGAAGCTCATGATGCCGGCCGCCGACGTCGTTTCGTTCGGCTTGACCGCCGACAGCGCGAGCGCGGTCAGCCCGATGAAGAAGAACGGCATGCCGATGCCCTGCAACAGCTGCGGCCGCGCCAATTGCCAGAAATCCGCATCGGTCGTCCACCCGGCGCGGAGCAGCGACATCACCGCCAGCCAGCTGATCCCGGCGCATACGGAAATCCGCAGGTCGATCTTGCCGATCAGCCGCGCGGCAATCGGCGACATGATGACCGCGAACACTCCGACAAAGGCGGTGGCATAGCCCGCATCGGTTGCCGAATAGCCGACCACCTGTTGCAGCCACAAAGGCGTCAGCACGACCGAGGCAAAGAACGCGCCGAATCCGAGCGCGACGGCCACGGTACCGACGGCAAAGCCCAGATGGCGAAACACGCGGATATCGACGATGGGGTTTTTCTCGCCGAGTTCCCAGATCACGAAGGCGGCAAAGCCGACAACCGCGATCAGCGCCATGCCGATCACGAAATTGCTGTGGAACCAGTCGTTCTCGCGCCCCGTATCGAGCATAAGCTGGAACGCACCGACCCAGACGACGAGCAGGATCAGGCCGACAATGTCGATTCCGGTCCTCGCGGTCGGCGTTTCGAACGGCCGGATCATGCGCGTCACGATGAAAATGCAGAAGCCGACGATGGGCAGGTTGATGAAGAAAATCCACGGCCACGACCAGTTGTCGCTGATCGTCCCGCCCAGGATGGGGCCGGCAATCGGCGCGCACACGGTCGTCATCGCCCACAGGCCCATGGCGGTCGCCGACATATTCTTCGGGAAAATCCGCAGCAGCAGTGCCTGCGTCAGCGGCATCAACGGCCCGCCCGACAGGCCCTGCAGGATGCGGAACACGACCAGGGTCTCGAGGCTGCGCGAAATGCCGCACAGGAAAGAGAACAGCCCGAAGCCGATGAGCGACATGGTAAACCAGCGCACTGTGCCGAACCGCGCGGCGAGCCAGCCGGTCAGCGGCACACTGATCGCGTCAGCCACCGAGTAACTGGTGATGACCCAGGTGCCCTGCGTCGGCGAGATCGCCAACCCGCCCGCGATATGCGGGACCGAGACATTGGCAATCGTCACATCGAGCACGACGACGAAATTGGCGAGCGCCAGCGCCAGCCCCGCGACATAGAGCCGCCAACCGCTGAGCGGCTGCACCTCGTCGAGCGCAGACGCCATGACTATTTGCCGCGCGCGTCGATGGTGGCAGTCATCGTCAGGCCGACGCGCAGCGGGTGATCGCGTAATTCCTGAGGATCGAGCGTGATGCGAACCGGCAGGCGCTGGACGACCTTGACCCAGTTGCCGGTCGCATTCTGTGCGGGGATCAGCGCGAACGCCGCGCCCGTCCCACCGGCAAAACCGGCCACCTTGCCGTGATAGACGACGCCGCTGCCGTAAAAGTCGGAGGTCAGCTCGACGGGCATCCCGACGCGCACTTTACGCAGCTGACTTTCCTTGAAATTGGCATCGACATAGGCAGTGGCCGTCGGGACGATCGTCATGATCGGCGCGCCGGCGGCGATCCGCTGGCCGATCTGGACCTGACGATTGGTCACGACACCGTCGATGGGGGCGCGGATCACGGTGCGCGCCAGATTGAGTCGCGCCGCCTCGAGCCGCGCGCGGGCGGCGGCGACATCGGGCGCGGTCGACAGGCTGGTGCCGCGCGTCAGCGCCTCGGTCGCATTCAGGTCGCTGGTTGCAGACAGGCTGGTCGCCTGTGCCGAGGCAACACCCGCGCTCGCGAGATCGCGGCTGGCGCGCGCGGTCGCAAAGGCAGCACGGGCGGCACTCAGTTCGTCGGCGGACACCGCGCCGCTCCCGGCCAGCGCCTCGCGCCGGGCGAGTTCAACGCGCGCCCGTTCGAACCCTGCATTCGCCTCGGCGACCCGCGCCCGCGCCTGGGCGATATCGGCATCGCGCGAGGCCAGCTTGGCGCGCGCCGACCCCACTTGCGCCGATGCCTGGCCATAGCGCTGCTGCGCCTGGAACAGCGCCGCTTCTGCGGTCGCGACATCGACCTTCGCGTCGGCCGGATCGAGCACAACCAGGACATCGCCCTGCTTGACCATCTGCGTGCCGCCGACGCGGACCTCGGCAACCGGGCCGGAAATGAGTGCTGTGACCTGTGCCGTATCGGCCCCGACATAGGCGTTGTCGGTTTCGACCCGCCCCGCCTGTGTCAGATAATACCAGACGCCCCAGAGCAGTGCCGCCACCACGACTACGATGCCCAAAATACGAAGCAGCCGCGCGCGCTTGCTCGGCGCGATGACAGCCGGCGCTTCAGCTTGCGTGTCCGCAGCGGGGAATTCGGTAGAGGAAGCGTCGGCCATTATCTGGCTCCTGAAGCGAGTTGGGTGTCACGATAGCCGCCGCCCAGCGCGCGGATGAGGGCGATGTCGAGCGCGGTGCGGCGGCTTTCGGCGTCGGTGACGGCGCGACGAACGCCGACGAGCGTATCGTCGGCGGTCAGCACCGGCAGCTGGTTCGACAGCCCGCCCTGATAGCGCAGCCGCGCGATCCGGGCCGCATCTTCGGCGGAGAGCAGCGCCTGGCGAAGCTCGGCAACCCGCGCATCGGCGGCGTTACGGCTCGCCACCGCATCCGCAGTTTCGCGCAGCGCCGTAATCAGCGTCGAATCGTAGCGCGCGACCGCCGCGTCATAATCGGCCCGCGCGCCGCGATACCGCCCCTGGATCCGCCCCGCATCGAGCATGGGAAGGCTGACCGCCAGCCCGCCATTGCCATAGCTCGAACCGCCATCGAACAATTGGCCGAGGCCCAGCGATTGCAGCCCGACCAGCGCAGTCAGGTTGAGATTAGGGTAAAAATCGGCGCGCGCGACCTTGATCCGGTCGCCCGCCGCCTCGGCGCGCAGCCGCGCCGCCACCAGATCGGGTCGCCGCCCGACCAGATCGATCCCGGCGCCTGCAGGCACCCCCACCGGCACCGCGCGCAACACCGGCCGCGTGATTGTCGGCCCCCGGTCCGGCCCCGCCCCCAGCAGCGCTGCCAGCCGGTGCTGCGTGAGCAGAATCGCTTCGTCGAGCGCGAGCACATCGGCGCGCGCCTGCGGCACCCGCGCCTCGGCCTGCGCCAGCCCGCCGCGTGTCTCGCTGCCGACCTGCACCCGCTGCGCCGTCAGGCGTGCCGTCGCGGTCCGCACCTCGAGCGCCGATGCCGCCGCATCGCGCTGAGCATGATATTGCGCGAGATCGGCATAGGCCCCTGCAATCCCCGTCGTCAGCAGCAACCGCGCCTGCGCCGCATCGACCTGCGCCGCAACGACTTCGCCCCGCGCCGCCGCCAGTGCCGCCCGGTTCCGGCCCCACAGATCGAGGTTGAAACTCAGCGCGGCCGTCAACCGGCCGGTGTCCTGAATGCCCGGCGGCACGAACTGCGGCGGAATGCCCAGATTCTTGCTTTGCTGCGCCCCGCCGACCGCGCCGTCGATCGCGAGGCTCGGCCCCAGTGCTGCGCCTGCCTGCTGCGCCAGCGCCTCGGCACTGCGCACGCGCGCGGCGGCAAGGGCCACATCGGGCGATCCCGCCAGCCCCTCGGCAATCAGCGCATCGAGCTGCGCGTCGCCGAAGCCCGCCCACCAGCGATCGTTCGGCCAGTCGACCCCGCTTGCCGGGAGCGACCGGACCGCCGCCAGCGATGCCGCGCTGCGCGGCGCGGGTGCGGACCCGAGCTGCGGCACCGGCGCACATGCCGCCAGCAAGGTCGGCGCAATCAGGGCAAGACGACGACTCATGACAGCGACTCGAAAGGCGGCGTACCGCGTGGTATCTTGTGCCCGTTGGACCCGCCGAAATCAGTTGTCAATTGCAATGATACGGGATAGTACACATAAATGTCATCTGAAGTTGCCTTCGCCGATGCGCCGCCCACCGCGCCCGACGACTCGCGCGATGCCAAGCGCGCCGTCATCATCGCGACGGCTCGTGCCGCCTTCTTCGCACAGGGCTATGGCGCGACGTCCATGTCGGCGATTGCCGCAACCGTCGGCGGTTCCAAGACCACCCTCTGGTCGCATTTTCGCAGCAAGGAAGATCTGTTTGCCGCCGTCGTCGACGACATTGTCGAGCGCTATGGCACCGCGCTGTCGATCGACTTGCCACCCGACGCCCCTGTGGCCCAGACGCTCGAGCGTTTTGCCGCCGCGCTGATGTCGACGATCATGTCGGCGCCGATCATCGATCTTCACCGGCTGGTGACCGGCGAGGCCGCACGCTTCCCCGAACTCGTCACTGTCTTCTGGGAACGCGGTCCCAAGCGCGGCAAGGCCCGGGTGGCCGCCTATATTGCCGCCGCCATGGCCGACGGTCGCCTGCGCCCCGGCGATCCGATGCGCGCCACGCTGCAATTTACCGCGCTATGTCAGGCCGAAAGCTTCCAGCAAGTCCTGCTCGGCATGGGCCCGGCACCCGGTGCCGAAACCATCGCCCGGAATGTGACCGTCGCGGTCGACAGTTTTCTGAAAATCTGGTCCGCAAAATAGCGCTGTCCTACAGATAACCGTTCTGGTTATGTCCGAGTCGGAATCACCCTGACCGAGACCCGAACCGATGGCCAAACGCATGCCCCAGGTAACGATCCTGCCCCCCGACGCCCACGACGCACCGCCCAATTCGGCGACCTTCGTGCCGAACCTGCCGCCCGACCTGAACTTCACCCCCGTCCCGCGCCGCAAGAGCCGCTCGAACGGCCTGACGCCTGAGCGCCAACGGATCTTCATCGCGATGCTGGCGCAGTGCGGCAGCGTGGCGACCGCGTGCAAAGCCGTCGGCTGTTCGAGCTACGCGGTCTATCATTTGCGCAACAGTGCGGGCGCGGAAAGCTTCGCCACCGCCTGGGACCGGGCGGTCGAGCGCGGCGCGCGGCGCGTGCTCGACGTACTGGTCGACCATGCCATCAACGGCGTGCCCGAATTTGTCTACAAGGAGGGCGAAATCGTCGCCGAGCGCCGCCATTTCAACACCCGCGCGCAAATGTGGATCGTCGCGCACTACATGCCCGAACGCTTCGGCGTGGCCGGCGGCCTGATGCATACGGCGTCGGGTCCGATCGGCCTGAAGCGGCTGAAGGAGGCATGGCGCAAGGAATGGGATGCCGAGCGCCATGCCAAGTCCCTCGAATGGAGCGCCATCGCGATCGAGCGGCGGCATAAGGATATGAGCGCGATCCGCCGCCAGTTCAAAAGCAAGCTTTCCGACGACCCGGCCAAGCGCGCCGCTTGGGAATTGCTGGCCGGTCCCACCGACTGGTCGGACTTCGGCGTTCTTCCAGATTACGGCCGGCAACCGGGCGTGCCCGACACCAACCAGAACCGCCCCGACATGATCCTGACCATGGCCGCCCCGCTGGGCGAGAATGGGCAAAGCGTGGGGGATGTGGTGTTTGGAGGCGGTGGAGAAAGCGCAATCGAAACTAAGCCGCGAGCAGCGCATCAACCGGCTCGCCGTTGAGCATGATGTTCATTTTTACAAGATCGTTAAGCCGGTGGCCGGTCTGGTGATAGTCGTAGCCTTCAAGGGCGCAGCCGACTCAAGCTAGAGAATGAAGTCGGCGGCAACCAACGCCGTGCTGCAAAAGACACGAAGGCCGAAATCGGCGAACCCGTCACCATTGACGTCGCCGCTGACGAGATAATTGCCTGCGGTCGAATCGAAGACCGACGTCAATTGTCCGGCGACGCCGCCAAACGCCGGAACGAAAGTAAAGGCGTTGTCGACGGTCGTGTTGGTATTGGCATCGATCAGCCCAAGTGCAATCTTGTCGCCTTCGCTACGGCTGAAGTCGAGCACGACATCCTGTCCGCTTGCGGCAAGGGTCGAATCTCCGAGCGCCACAAACCGGAACAGATCGGCGCCCGTACCGCCGCGCAGTTGATCGGCGCCGCCACCGCCGACCAGGACGTCATTGCCCAAACCGCCTGAAATCACGTCGTTGCCCGCGCCACCCTCGATCCGGTTTGCCGAAGCATTTCCGCTCAGCGTATCGGAGAAAATAGAGCCGGTCAGATTTTCGACTAGCGCGATGGTGTCGATACCTGCGCCACCAGTCTGTTGCGCCGTCGCATAAAAGAGGCTGACCGTGATTGCCCCGGTCGCTGTGACATAGCTGATCGTATCTATCCCGCCGCCGCCGTCGATCTTGTCGTTGCCCGCACCACCAGCGATTTCGTCGTCGCCGAGCCCGCCGTTCAGCGTGTCGTTTCCGTCGCCACCATCGATGATATCATTGCCCTGCGCGCCCACGATGACATTGTTGCCGACCGAACCGGTCAGCGTGTCGCTATAGGCCGAGCCGGTCAGGTTCTCGATCCCGGTCAGAGTATCGAGCCCTGCGCTGCGCGTATTCTGTGCGCCAATGAAGCCGTATTCGGCCTGAAACGCCAAGTTGACCGTTACCGCACCAACATTGGCGTAGCTCGCCGTGTCGATTCCCAGTCCGCCGTCAAGGCTGTCATCGCCTGTATGGCCTTCGAGCGTGTCCGCCCCGTCGCCGCCGAACAGGAAATCATTGCCTGCGCCCCCGAGCAGCGTATCGGCACCAGCCTCCCCGAATAGCGAATCGTCGCCTGCACGCCCGTTGATGCTGTCGTTACCGGCACCGCCAACGATCAGATTATCATTCCTGCTGCCCGAAAGCGTGTCGTTGAAAGCCGAACCGATCAGGCCTTCAACGCCATAGTTGATCGTGTCGGTACCCGCGCCGAGCGTGTTCTGCCCACGTCCGAACAGCGACAGGTCGACGCGTACGCGCGATGTCGCCGTCGCATAAGATGCCGCCTGTCCAAGATACAGATCCGGGTCGAGCGACAGCGCGTCAATTGTGATGAGTGGCCTGACGTTGATACCCTGCGCTGCGGACGCCATGCGCCGCGGGACCGGCGCGCCGATAACGTCATTGCCTTAGCCGCCTTCCAGCAGAGCGTTACCCGACGAATAAAGATAATCGTCTCCAGCACCGCCAAAGATAATATTATAGCCGTCGCCGCCATAAAGAACATCGTTTCCCGCGCCACCATCGATAATATTATTGCCGGACTCGCCAAAAATTATATCGTCGCCTGCTCCGCCGGTGATCGTGTCATCTTGAGCACCACCGTAAATTTTGGCGATTATATATCTTGCAAACACGGTTAGACTTGGGTAGGTAAGGTTCCAACAGGAGCCGTTACGATGTCTGCACTTTCCCGCCCCGAATTTCACAGCGAAGAAGCCGCTTTCTCGCATCTCGAAAGCATCGTTTGGGCGGACGGCACGGTATGCCCGCACTGTGGCGCGCTTGATCGGCTTACCCGCGTGAAGGCCAATCCTGCCAAGCGCATCCGCGAAGGCCTGTGGCGCTGTGGTCACTGCAAGGGCCAGTTCACTGCCAAGATCGGCACCGTGTTCGAGCATGCCCGCATCCCGCTCCATAAGATGCTGCAAGCGACCTATCTAATGACCGCCAGTAAGAAGGGCGTATCGGCGCACCAGCTGCACCGCGTTCTGGAAATCACTTACAAGAGCGCGTGGTTTCTCGCTCACCGTATCCGTGAAGCGATGCGCTCTGGCGACCTTTCCCCGTTCGGTGAGGGCGGCGGCATCGTCGAGGTCGATGAAACCTTCATCGGCCGCATCAAGGGCGCACCGAAAAAGCGTGCGTTCCATCACAAGATGAAGGTGCTAGCGCTGATCGACCGCGACACTGGCAAGGCCCGCACGATGGTTGTGGACGCCGTGACCGCTGCAACTGTCATGCCGATTGTGAAGGCCAATGTCGCCAAGGAAGCCGTCGTTATGACCGACGAAAGCACCATTTATCGCAGCGTCCCCAAGCACTTTGCAGCGCATGGCACGACCAATCATAGCGCCGGTCAATATGTCGATTATGAGTTGCCCGAAGTTCACAGCAACACGGTTGAGGGCTATTTTTCGATCTTCAAACGTGGCATGAAAGGCGTGTATCAGCATTG
>JBBROX010000030.1:0-23544 GCA_038228865.1 Sphingomonadales bacterium
ATGGCGCGTAGCGTCACCTAGAGGCCGCCCCCTACCTGATAGATCAGTCTCTGTGCCCAGATGGCGGAATTGGTAGACGCACCAGCTTCAGGTGCTGGCGATCGCAAGGTCGTGGAGGTTCGAGTCCTCTTCTGGGCACCAGAGAAACCCGCGTTTTATGACGTGGAACGCTTTGCGCTGGTGCCCGGCGTGGCGTGGTATCGCTCGATCTCAGTTAGCTGGCATTTCGTACAAAGCCGCTTGAAAATGGCTCTCGTTACGAGTCTCGTCGGGAGGTGACAGTGAGTGAAATAGATCGGCTGATTCGGCTTCGGGAAGTTTGCGATGTCGTCGGCGTGAAGCGATCCTCAATCTACAAAATGGTTGGCGAGGGCAGCCGCTGGGCCGTCGGAACGGCAATATCTGGTCGGTTACCGACTGGCCACTTTCGGTGTCCGCTTTGCTACCGGCAACGTCAAAAAGTGGGTGGATTACCGCCTGACCGCTTTCGGGCGGTCAAAAGAGATGGCGGCCGCTGAGCGCACCCGACCGAAGCGGCAGCTACCGACCAAACATGCCTTGCGACAAGCCGCGAGGGAACGACAGAAATGTCTCAATTCTGGCCGTTCATCGGTCGCCGCGTAGGTCATGAACGAACGGCCGCTTTCAGGCTCTTTCATTGGGCTGTTAAACGGCCGGGAATGGGGCGAGAGCGGTCTGTCCGCTTCCGACTTCATGCCTCGCCCGTTCGGCGTAGGTCCGGCGCAGGTCGGAAGTTGGCGATCGTAAAGGCCAAAGCACTTTCACAAGGCAGTGTGCGATTGTGTACCTTCGGTCCGTTTGGGTAGGGCTTGGGTCTCCCCAAAATCACGGCAACCTTTCACGCAAATTTGGCGGAAAACCAACGTTTTCCCGACAGTCGTGAGTTGCCTTCGTAATGCGGGGGTCACAGGTTCGAGTCCTGTAGGCGGCACCACTTAAGTCCTTGTTTTTAAAGGACGTTAATTCCGGACGGCCGAGGTCCGGAATGTCCCCACTGTTCTGAGGCTTGGCCCTCGCCTGCTTCGCTCATGTGCGGACAGAGACGTCTCACAGTAGTTCAACCTCCTGATAATATGGAAGAAGTCTCCGGGCGGCATGATGGTAGCCCCGAAATCAAGTTGGCCAATTGTACAACGCCTTCTCGCCGAGCCGTAAAGTGTTGTTTACGGCCCATGTCGAGGGGGCGGCGGCAACGTGTTCTACAGTTCAATGCCGATCATCGGCAAAGGCTCGATCCCTCGAGTGGCCGACAATGGCCGCCTGTTCTTAGGGCTTGATTCCATAACGGTGATAGAAGTGGTCAATGTCGGGATAAACGGTCCGGGCCGCGCTGTCCGAGACCGCGGCTTTACCCTTATCTCCGAGCGCGCGCAGCACGATTCCCAACATGTACAGCGAACTAGCCGACTCGGGCGACGAGGCGAGTGCTGCTTCATAGTCGGCGCGCGCCAACGCTAGTTGCCCAGCGCGGAAATGCACCATGGCGCGGCTGTCGAGATAGGATGCAGGACTGGAGGAGAGCTCGATTGCGCGGTTGCAGTCGGATAGGGCGGAATCAAGGTTGCTGTTCCGCAAGCCTTCATACCAGCAACGAGCATTGCGTAGTTCGGCGGAACTGCCCCGCTTTTCGAGCGCGTCGTTGAGTAGCGCGATCGCATCATCATGGCGATTGCCGGTTTCAAGCACGTCGATCCGCATCAGGAAGGCTGACAGGCCATCGTCCGTCGTTACGTCCGGATCTAGCGTCAGCAGGGCAAGCCCGTCGTCGGTCTTGCCGGCCTCGGCCAGCTCGGTCGCGAGCCGGTTGCGGGCGTCGTTGTTGCCCTGCTCCAGATCGTATGCGGCTTGCGCATCCTTGAGAGCACCGGGATGATCGCCGCGTTCGGCCCGCAGTCGAGATCTAGCAAGGTAGCGCGCAGCCGACGCGTCGATCATGATCGCGTTGCCATAGTCTATTTCAGCCTTTGCCCGATCGAAGAGGCGTTCCTCGAACCATGCACGATCAGCTAGCCGATCAGCGTCGTCAGGCTTTTCGGCGACTCGCTGATCAAAGATCGCGCGCACCCGTGCCAGCGACGGAGACGTGCGCCTGCGCGGCACATCGTCCCAGCGCTGGGGATAGCCCCGAGCCAGTTCGACATGCGTCGTCCTGCCCATCGCATCGGTAATGGTCTTGCTCGTCGCGCTGATGCTGTTCGGCTGGATTTCGGCACCGCTCTCACGCGAGCTGATCTCCTCGATCAGTTGCGCACCTTCGAATTTGAACGATCTCTGCCAGTCCACAGCGGGGATCGTGAATCGTCCGGGCTCGTTACCAGTCACCGTTACGTCTTTTCCGCTGTCAGGCAGGGTGGTGACGATATGGCTGTGCGCCGTCCACGGCTGGTCGATTACTGCGGGGATTGAACGCCAGCTCGCCCGGTCGCGCGGCGCATCGATTGCGACGCGCAAGGTTGGCGCAACCGCCAGTCCGTAATTGCCGTCGCGATATTTCCAGTCGGGATAGGCCACACCGTCGACGGCCAGCGTCCACACGGCTAGCTCGGCGTCGTAGGTCGCTTGCGGTTTGCCGATGGTGTCGCTGCCGGTCCAGGCCTTCGCGGCCTTCTCAGCAAAAGCCTTCAGCTTTTCGTCATATTCCGCGCCGGACTGCACTCTGTTGGAAACACCATAGAGTCCGGAATAGCGCAGCTTCATGCGGAACGGTGCAGGCAAATGCGGCCCGCTCGCCATGTCGTAAGCGACGTCGATGTCGAGGTCGGGTCGGGCATGCGCGCGACGCGGAAGGTCGACCAGCACACCTTCCGGGGCAAGCAGCGGCAACACCGTACCGAAACGTGGCACGTCATTGATGTCGGCAAACCGGGAGCCCAGCGATGTGCCGTCGAGCCAGTAACTGTCGTCGCCCACACGCGCACGCACAATCATATGATCGAACGCCATTGCTGCGGGAACGGACTGTGCGACCGCGTCACCACGTTTCGAATTCGCGAGCACCGGCTCGGCGACGATCCCCAGCCGATCAAGAATGGCAAGCAACAGGAGGGACTTCGCCTTGCAGTCGCCATAACGTTTGGCCCATGTATCGGCCGGTGCCTGCGGTACATAGTTGCCCGTGCCTAGAGCAATCAGCTGATAACGCACATCGTCCTGTACCAGGCGCAATGCATCGGCCATCCGTCGCAATGGATCAGGCGACTTCGCGGCTATGGCGTCCACCCTGGCCGCCAGGTCGGAATTTTGTGCGATCTTTCCCTTGACGTCGTAGAGCGGCGCCATGGCCTTGGCGACTGCACTCCAATCGGCAAAGCTCGAGAATGTGATAACCGGCTGAGGCTGAAACCGCGAAGGGCTGTTCTTAGGCATTTCGGGCAATTTGATCGTGGGTAGGGATACTACCAGCTCTGTCCATTTTTCGTCGATGCGGCGAGGCGCCGCGGTTACGCCGGGCAGCATCGTCTTCCACTGGATCGCCTGGTCGGTGGGCCATACTAGCCGAGCACGGCCGTAACCGATCTGAACCGGTGCGGGCAGCAGCAAAAGCCCGCCCTGCGCATTTCCGCGCAGGGTCTCGTCACGCTCGGCAAGGCTGAATACGATGTGCAGTACATCTCCGACCTGCAGGCCCTCGATATGCTTGACCGCAGTAAGTCGGCCATTGACGACCATCTGCTCAAGGCTCGCTTCCCGACGCAGCACGGTGAAGCCTTCGCCACCCTTCAGCACATCAATCGCCCGTCCGCCGCGCAGGATCTCAACCTTATGCAGCGTGAGATTGCCCTGGCTGGGTTGCCAATTCATCGACAACGTGCCCATCCGCGCCAGCTGCTCAGGGCTGGCAACACGAGTCTCGGTATCGAAATAGGCGGTGACGGTGTCCCCATCCACCCGCACCTGCTCATCGAATCGGGGAACTGCGATGACTGCGCCATTCGCTGCGCCAGTAGCCGGTACCGGCGGTGGAGTGATCCAGGCGGGCTCCGGACCGATTAGCAGTTTGTCACCTGCGCGCGCCTGGCCTGGAACTAGCGCCGCCAGAACGGCCGAACAAAGGAGCAGGTTCTTCAAAGCGTAGTCCCCGCTGTACAATTAGGGTCGATATGCTTGCCGATGCATAAATGGCTGCGGCGTAAATACTATGCGCTTTTTATCATTGGTTTGGACGCGTTAAAATATCACAGGGAAATTCAAGTGCGAGACCGGTTCGCTGGCGACTGCGTCGCGCACCAGCCTGACGGTTGGTTTTTGCGGGATCGCTTTCCGCCACAATGCTGGCAGGTATCGGCGGGGTCAGATCACCGGAATCTTGTAATGGTGCCAGGCAAAGATCGCGGCAGCCCCGCGATAGGGGCGCCAGTCTTCGGCAATGGCGCGCGCGGCTTTTTCGTCGGGGCGGTCGTCGTGCCCCATGATGCGCCGGACCGATTCCTGCACCGCCAGATCGCCCGCCGGCCAGATGTCGCTGCGCCCCTCGGCAAACAACAGATACACTTCGGCGGACCAGCGCCCGATGCCTTTGACACGGGTCAGCAGGGCGATGGCTTCCTCGTCGCCGGCGGGGAGCGCCTCCAGCGTCAGCGCACCCGCCGCCACCAGTTCGGCAAGGCTTCGTGCATAGCCGATTTTCTGCCGTGACAGTCCGGCGGCGCGCAGATCTTCGTCGCTGCGCGCGATCAGCGCGTGCGGGCTGTTAATATCGCCGACGGCGGCCTCGACCTTTTTCCAGACTGCATCCGCCGCCTTGAAACTGATCTGCTGGCCGACGATGGTGCGCAGCAAGGTGACATAGCCCCGATCCCGCATCCGCGGCTCGGGATAGCCGGCAAGGGCCAGCGCCGCCGCGAAGCGCGGATCGCGGCCGGCAAGCGCGTCGAGGTGTTCCTGCAGCATTGCGGCGCTCAAACCCATCGTCCCGAAACCTCCCGACATCCTTGCGTTGGCGTGTCTGTCGCGACATAGGCGCAGCGAACCCGATGGGACAGGAGTTATCGATGCCGAAGTTGATCGTCACCAAGCGCGATGGAGACACCGTCGAACTGGAAGGCAAGGCGGGCCTGAGCGTGATGGAGGTCATCCGCGACAACGGCATCGACGAATTGCTGGCGCTGTGCGGCGGATGCTGTTCGTGCGCGACCTGTCACGTCCATGTCGATCCGGCATTTGCCGACAAGGTCGCGCCGATGGGCGAGGATGAGAACGACCTGCTGGATTCGTCCGATCACCGCAACGAAACCTCGCGCCTGTCGTGCCAGATTCCGTTCGATGCCGCGCTTGACGGCCTGCGGGTAACGATTGCGAAGGAGGATTGAGGCCGCTGCCGAGGTCGTAGACTCATAGAGCTGCCCGTCGGCTTCCGCCCCAATGCCAGCCATTCAGAGCCAAAGCGTGCTTGCCTAATAGCCGACCATCCATCAGCCTAAGCAAATGAGCGCCAGCGTCGCATACCCCGTTCGCACCCAGCCATGGCCCGATATTGTATCGCGGCTTTGTGGGATTGAAATTGCGCCGCCATTAGACCCCTTCTCTGCGGCTCTCAGCAGCGTTGCTGCGCTGGCCGCGACAATCGCTGACGGACCATTGTCGTCCAAGCTATTTGGATGGACGTCCATGTTTGATCTTTGCATCCAGCAAACGGACGCCGCTCCCTATTCAGGGCCGTATCTAAAAGTCGCATCGCAACATTCTGGATCAGTCGAGTTTCGCTACATCGACACGGCGGTGCAGGCTCGCCAATGGCATCGTGAAGTGCCCCCCGAGGCTGTCAACGCGCGTTTCCTTGCGTTCCTCGAAAAGTTGCATTGGATCGCATAGGGCCGCTGTTTGTGCCTCCCGGCAGAAACCTGCCTTACTGCTTTCCACCCACGTTCAGCCGTTTCGGTTTGTGAGTTTCCGACCTAGTTCTTCAGGCGAAGCACCGCCGTCGGCGCATCCTTCGTCAGCGGTGTGACGCGCCACGCGATCTGCCTGCGCCGCCCGACGGTTCTCGCGCCGTCCTCGTTGTTCTGGCTGACGATTTCGGCATCGGTGTCGAGCGTGAACTGACCGTCGAGATATTTCGAGCCGTCGGATGCCCCGCCGCCTATGCCACCGAGACCGGTCATGGCCCCGCCATTGTTCTGGTTGCCGGAAAAACCGGGCGCGCGCACGCGCACTGTGCCGCCCTGTCGCACCTCGATCACAACGAACGGCAGGATCGCCTGCGCATCGACATTGAACGGGAACAGGAAGCTGTGGGTCAGCGTGCCCGATATCGCATAGTCGATGTCGAATTTGCCCTTGCCGCGATAGACGACGGATCGGTACCCGGCTTCCTTCGACAGGGCCGTCGCGATCTCACGGTTCTTGGCATCGGATTCGGCTTCGGCGGCCGGATCGGATTGGGGCGCATCGGCCTTGGGCGCGTCGGTGTCGCCCTCCTTGCTGTCGCTGCTGCCGGCGGTTTTCATCGCCGACGACGGATCGATGGCAATGACTTCGCCCTTATAGGCAAAGGCAAAGCTCCGATCGGCATTGACCGTCAGGCTCGACACGAACTTGCCCGGCGTCAGCACGCATCCCCACAGGATCAGGGGTGCGACAAGGGCAACGGCGACACGCAACAGCTTTGTCATCGTCAAGCTCCCACCTGGGTCGCCGCGTAGAGCGCGATGGCAGCGGCGTTCGACACGTTAAGGCTTTCGACCCGCGGCGAAATCGGCAGGCGTGCGAGCGCATCGCAATGCGCCGCGACGTTCTGGCGCATCCCTTCGCCCTCGGCCCCCAGCACCAGCGCGACCTTTTGCGGCCCCAGCGCTTCCGCAATGGTCGTGCGCGTTTCGCCGGCCAGGCCGATCCGCCAGAACCCGGCATCGCCGATCTCGTCGAGGGCGCGCGACAGGTTGACGACGCGCACCCATGGCACGAGCTCGAGCGCGCCCGACGCCGATTTGGCCAGCGCACCCGATTCCGGCGGGGCATGACGGTCCTGCGTCACGATCCCCAGCGCATTGAAGGCAGCCGCCGAGCGCAGGACCGCGCCGACATTGTGCGGATCGGTGACCGAATCGAGCACCAGCAGCGGGCGGCGGTCGTCCGCACCCTGGTCCATCAAATCGCCGAGCCACACGTCCTCGAGCGGCGCGACCTCGATCACCAGCCCCTGATGCGGCGCGTCGTGCGGCACCATCCGGCCCAGATCGGCGACATCGGCGTAAACGATGGGAATGACGGGCGGCAGTTCGAGCTTGCCGATCGCCTCGCGCGTGCCCCAGATCTTGTGGACAACGCGTTCGGGATTGGCGAGCGCCGCCGTGACCGCATGGCGCCCCCAGAAGCGCGGACGCTGAACATTATGGCTGCTAGTACGATTACCCCGGCGCATGGTGTCTCCCTCTTGCCGCCGCCCTACGCCCGCACGCAATTGACAGGCAAGGCCCGCTTCGCCAATGACGCGCGCTCGCTGCCCGGACGGATGTCCGGGTTGCGGTGTGGACAGGTGGCCGAGTGGTTAAAGGCGGCAGACTGTAAATCTGCTCTCGCAAGGGTACGCTGGTTCGAATCCAGCCCTGTCCACCAAATCTTGCATTCGGTTAGGTTCCAGTTGGTCCCGAAAGAGCTGAAAAATCAAGGTTATCAGCCAATAATGGCTCAGCAGCAGGTCCCGTTGGTTTCCGTTGGGTCCGATTAAATCTGTTTCCTTTCGTCAAAATCCGGGGAAAGATCGGGGATTGATGGAGGATGAGCATGGCACTGACGAAGGCTGAAATCCGAAAGGCGACGGCGCGGCGCAAATATAGCGATGGGCGCGGTCTCTTCCTGTCCGTGAGCGCGAATGGACGCAAGACATGGGCGTTTTGCTATCGCATCCCTGACTTGTCGCGCCCCTCTGGCTACCGTGAACGTGAAATGGGCTTGGGCTCAATTGATGATGTCGAAGTCGAGACAGCTCGCTTAGAAGCCGCCAAGCTCCGCGCCTTGGTCAAGGAGGGCCGCGATCCGCTGGGTGAAAAGGACGCAGCGCATGCATCAAGCCATCGCCGAAAAGTAGGATCGACCTTCCGGGAAGTGGCGATGCGCTACATCGACAAGAAGCGCCCGCGCTGGACTGATAATGGTCGAAGCGAAGAGGCTTGGGCCAACTCACTCGCCAATCACGTTTATCCTCAGATCGGCGATAAGCACGTAGCGGACATCACCATGTTCGACGTTCGGGATGTGCTGGAGCCTATTTGGCTTTCACATCACGTCATGGCCATGCGACTGCAAAATCGCGTCGCAGCTATAATGACGTTTGCGGCAGTGGAGGGGCTGCGCTCAGAGGCCAACCCCGCCGACCGGGCTAAAATTGTCATGCTTCTTCCGGATGCCGCGCACGAAGAAGAGCACCACAAGGCGATGCCATATGATGAACTGCCAGCGTTTATGGTAGACCTCCGAACCGAACTCGGAGTCGCTCCGCGTGCGCTGGAATTCACTATCCTGACGGGCCTCCGCACAGGGGAGGTTATCGGAGCGACTTGGGGTGAGATCGACCTAGACGGTGCCACGTGGACCATCCCCGCTCATCGCATGAAAGGCAAAAAAGGAAAGCGGAAACCGGAAGACCATCGCGTGCCATTGACCTCACGCGCCGTAGAATTGCTCCGCTCCTTGCCGCGCGAAGAAGATAATCCGCACGTGTTCATCTCGCGCCGACAGAAGGGCCGCAGCTTGTCTAACATGGCGATGCTGAAACTCTTGAAGGTAGATATGGAACGGGACGTCACCGTCCACGGCTTTCGATCCGCATTTCGAGATTGGGCGGCGGAGGAGACTGACCACGCCAACATCGTGGTCGAAAAGGCGCTTGCTCACGCCATCTCCAGTGCCGTTGAAGCCGCATATCGTCGTGGCGACCTGTTCGAGAAACGTCGGGTGCTGATGGACGATTGGGCGAAGTTTTTGAGCGGGCCTGTGGAATGAAGCTGCCCCCTTGGAATTCCGATGACCCTGACGATCAACTGGCGCTGGCCGCATTTGTCATCGCCGAACTAACGCGTGACGAGCTAAAGCGCGCTGTTGGCGATGCTCTGCCGCAAAGTGCGGAAGAAATGATGGAATTGATCAGGCGGCATGCGGCAGAATGGGACGCTAGGAAAGCGCTTCAAAACGCCAAGCTCATACCCTCCAAGGCAAAAAGGCCCGGACCGCAACCAATCGACCTCGATACTGCAACTGACTTCGACATGGCCGTCCGCGACGTTCCCAGAATTCGGGCACTGTTTATGCTGCATTGGGGCAAGCGAAACCGCATGAAACGGCCACAAGCTGAAGCGATTGCCAGCCTCAGGTGGGGGTTGAGCGACAGCGAAACTGCCAAACTAATCGACAAATTTCAGCGGAAAAGCTGACTTTCGCACGAATTGGGCCCTAACTCGTTCGCTCCCATTGATCGCTTTTGGGGCGAATTGGCTCTTTTAGGTTCTCCGTCAACAAACGGAGACCGCATCATGGAACAACGCGACACAACGATCATCCGCCCGCGCGCGCTGGAAAAGCAGCTAGGCAAGGGCAAACACGGCATCGCAAGGCGACCAAGCTGTGACGCGCCTCGACAAGGTCATCACCGCCCCGCCCGCAATCCGTGACGCCGCGCTCGCCATGCTGGACGAAATCAGCGCGCCGCTCTCACCGCGTCGCCTCGACCAAGCGTTCCAAGGCACCGGGATGTCCCGGTCGCAGGCACGGCGCGCAACGCTAGCACTCAAGCATCTCGACATCATCGCCGTGGTGCCGAGATGACGTTCGCCGCCCCTCGATCTCTGTGTGGCCCCGTCAACGCCATGGCGCGTCCCGCCCGCCCGCAGGCGGAGCGGATCGCGGTGCTGAAGGCGGCGGCATTGGTGCGTGGTGAAACTGGCCTTAGAGCGAATGCGCCGGTCGCTCGCGAGATAGCAAAGCGTGTTATGGCGGCATTCCTCGCTGACCTCGACAGAGGTGACGATGCTCTTGCTCAGGCGCTCGTGGAACTCGAACAAAGGATCGCACCCTGTCCCATTGTCACGCTTGCGGTCAGTGCCGAAATCAACCTCGCGGGTGAATTTCTAGAGAGACGAGTTGTTGAGTTCAGGGCGCGAGATGGGAGCTATGCAGGACTGGAGCTGCAACGGCAGGAAAAAAAGCGAGTTGCTGATCGGTTAAGTTACACCCTCTTTCGACGATACTTGGGATTAATGCGCCATTCGAGAGCTATAGAAATAGTTTCTCAAAAAGAAGTTCTACGCCAGACTTCTCTACATCGGGAGGGAGTTGCCTAAAAATAAATTTTAGCTTACAGTCGGCGTCTACCACTACGCGTTGATTATTCTTTAGAATAGCAATATAATTACTAGACACACTTTTTACTATAATCAGGCGATTACAGAAAAAGTGATTGTTCGTAAAGTTGTAAAAATTTCCGCGCCGATCGTATTGGCCACGCTCCAAGCCAACGAAAAGAGCAGTTACTATTAGCATAGTTGTGACAAATGATATCTCGACCATGAACGGCGTGAATTTTTCTCCCACAAATCGCTGTGTCATTCTTATAAAAACAGGGAAAAACCACAGTGGTGCATTGTTGATAAAGTATCCATATGGTACTCTTACTTCAAATATTAATGATGTAACAACTGCGAGCATTGAAAAACAAAACGATAAAATCATTAAACTATACATGAACTTTAAAAAGCGCTTGTGACGCGACAACTCTAAACCTCGCTTATCTGAGTCCTCTATCTGTTCAATTGCGTCTTGAATATATGGAGTGCCGCCAGCATGACGATACATGATAATTAGAACGGGAAATAACATCCCCGTTACATATATCGGGCCAATTATCGAAAGAGATACGGGGAAAATATCCGATATTGATATAAGGCTAGCGAGATTATCGCCAAAGCCCGCTGCATATCCCATTAAAAAAACCGAACACACAATCAGATGCGCCACTGGGACAATAACAGCCGCCGTTGCCAGAAATTTTTCTGTGTTCATCGGCGAAGAGCGTACCGAATAAACAATACGATGCCAAGAACAGGGTTTTCCGCAAAGCAAATCGGCGATCCCCTCCTTCGACCACAGGAGGATCGCAAATGTTCATTCCCGCCCGCCCCCGCGCAATCATTGGCCGCATCGGTGCTGACACCCCCGACGCCGCTGCGCTCCTTCGCCAGATTTCGGCGGGCTTCAACGAGTTCCGCGATGCCAGCAACGAGCGGATCGCGAACATGGAAGCGGCGCTCAACGCGACCCTGAACAGCAACACGCGCGGCATCGGCCCCGGCCCCATCGGCAATGTCATCCCCGACAACGTCCGCGCCCAGTTCCGCGCCGCGCTTCAGGGTAGCGTGCAGGCCAGCATGGAACTCGGCAGCGGCCCAGACGGCGGCTACACAGTTCCGGCTCAGATCGACAGCACGATCATGGGGCTGTTGCTCCAGACCTCCGCGCTCCGCAGCATGGCGACGGTGGTCACGCTGCCGACCGGCGTGGGAAGCTGGAAAAAGCTCGTCACCCGCACCGGCTCCGGTATCCTCTGGGCGCATGAGCTCGAAACCCGGCAGGAGACTTCGACCCCCAAATTGGGCGTGGTCGAGATCATGCCGGAGGAGCTTTATGCCATCCCGGAAGTCACCAACCACATTCTCGATGACAGCGCCTTCAACCTTGACGCTTTCCTTCGTGACGAAGTGGCGGCTGAGTTCGCGCTTGGCGAGAACCTGGCCTTTGTGTCGGGCGACGGGGTCAAGAAGCCATTGGGCCTGTTGGCTGCTCCGATCACCAACGAAGCCGACAACGTCCGCGCTTTCGGCTCTTACCAATATGTGCCGACCGGCGCAGCGGGCGACTTCGGCGCGCAGTTTCAGGACAACCTGATCGACCTCGTGTTCAAGCTGCCCGCCGCATACCGCTCCGGCGACGGCGTGGGCTGGTTCATGAACAGCATGACCGCGAGCCGCGTCATGAAGTTCAAGGACACGACTGGCCGCCTCCTCTGGCGCGACGGACTGACAGCGGGTGAGCCGCCAAGGCTCTTGGGCTATCCCGTCATGATCGACGAAGCGATGCCGGACATTGCCGCCAACGCCCTCGCCATCGCCTTCGGCAATTGGAAGCGCGGCTACGCCATCGTGGACCGTCCGGGCATGAAGCTCCTTCGCGATCCGCTGACCAAGAAGGGCTGGACCAAGTTCTACTTCAGCAAGCGTGTCGGCGGCGCTCCGCTCGACACCAATGCCATCAAGTTCCTCAAGTTCAGCGTCGCCTGAGCGACCCCTCTCGAAAGGATCACGACATGCGCGACATGCACACTCAGATCGCCATCGACACCGCCATTGGCAACGCCACGCTGACCGCAGACAATACGCCGGTCGCCATCGACCTGTCCGGCTTCAAGTCAGCCGAAATCGTCATCGCTGTGGGCGCGGGTGGCATCACTTTCACCGGCACCAACAAGATTGAGTTCAAGCTCCAGCATTCGGAGGATGGCACGACCTACACCGACGTGGTGGACCTCGACATGATTGGCCTGACCGTCGCGACCGGCGGGATCATCAAGTCCCTAGTGACCGCGCAAGCCGCCCCGGCGGTGTTCCGCTTCGGCTACAAGGGCAACCGCCGCTGGCTCAAGCTGCTGGCCGACTTCAGCGGGACACACGGTGTGGGGACGCCAATTGCGGCGTTCGTGGTGAAGGGGACGCCAAGGGTGGTGCCGCAGAATTGATGGTGAACGTGCTAGTTAATTGATGCTGAAAGTGTCCATTAACGTGACATTCAACAGTACGGGGATAGGTTTGCCTATAAGAGCGTTGTTGTGTTAATGATCCTTTCAGTGCCGATTGGCGGCTCTATGGGGGGATCGACGGAGTCGATGTGGAGCAGAACGTGAGCCTCGCTAATCAGCAGGATCGCACAGAGGTTGTAGCGCATTACGTAATTTCGCGCGCGGGTTCCAACAAGCTTGGAGCCGTGAAGTTGAATAAGGTAATGTGGTTCGCCGATCTGGAAGCGTATCGACGCTCCGGAAAAACGGTCACAGGGCAGATGTCCTATGAAAAGCGTCAGCATGGACCGGTTCCGAACAACATTGTTCGCAGCATCCGTCGCCTTGAACAGAACGAGATGATTGCGACGCGCGAGGTGCCCACATTTGGCGGTACTCGGCGCGAGCATGTGTGGCTAAAAAAGCCTGATGTGACAGTGTTCACCCCTGAAGAGGTGGACATCCTCAACACCGCGATTGATTGGGTTTGCGATCAGCACACCGCACGTTCGATCAGCGAGTTGTCGCATGATGCACTCTGGGCGCAGGCAGAGTTAGGCGAACAAATTCCCATCGGAGCAGCAACGGTTACGCCGGATGAGCTTGATGGCGATGACATTAGCTGGGCATTGAAAGAGCTCGCCACGCTCTCTGCATGAGGCTCGCTAGGCCGCCCGGCGGGTTCAAAATTTCTCTGTCGCGTAATGTCAAAGCGCTAGTGGCAGATCGCTCAAACGGCGACGATGCCTTTGCTCGCCACTGGGCTGACATATTGGATAGGCTGCGCTTCACTGCCCACGTGGAAGGTGTAGAAGACAACCGCTTCAGCAAGGGGTGTCGCATGTGGGCAGCCGCTGCTGAACCTGAGCGTGGTCTGCCTCGCGTGCGACTAATATATCTAGTGTTAGGCGACACCGTGAGAATCGATGTAGCGCACATATCTTAATTAGCCACTTTCCGGGGAAAAATCCGGGATTTGGTTTCGAGCGCCGCGCAAGACACCCGTAAAACTGTCCCTTTTTCGATAAGAACGCGGAAGCCCTGTCCACCACGAATGCCGGATCAGGCGCGGCGATCAGGCGAAGACCTCGGCCAGCTCGTTCCGGCTGCCACCCTCTTTCGCTGCGAGCACTTCGCCGTAGAGGCCTGCGAGGAAGGCGTTCAGCAAGATGCCGAGCAGCGACGAGGAAATCAGGCCGACCGCAATCGCCCCCGTCATGTTCGACTTGTAGAGGTTGAGCATGCCCACCTGCGAAAAGCCCTGAAGCGCAGACGCGATGACCAGATAGACGATCAGGAACAGCAGCAGTGCGCCGAACACCGGCCACCGGATCCCCTTGGTCAGGGCGCGACTGCGCCCGAACGCGCCGATGACACCGGTTCGTTCGGCGATCAGGACCGGGGCCGATACGCTCCACATCGTCAGCAGGATCAGCGACGGCACGATGATGAGGATATAGCCGACCATGAGGCCCAGCCACCACAGGATCGTCAGACCGACCATCGGCAAGACATTGCGGATGCCGTTGGCAAAGGCGGCAGCGAAATCGGTGTCGCCCTCCCCGTCCGGCTTCAGCAGCGTGGCGAGCATGGCGCTCATGGAAAACGCGCTCAGCAGCATCGATCCGCCAGCGGCGACCCAGTAAAGCGGCGAGCCGAAGATCGATAGTACGGTGCCCGGATTCGTCGGGTCGTAGGATTGCAGCACGCTCGCCATCGACGTCCCGCCGATGACCGACGCGATGACTCCAACGCCCAGCGCGATACCCAGCAATATTTTCCATTGTGCCGAAATGCCCGAGACCATTCGCCGGAACACACCGCTCACCTCGAACCGCCCCATCGGCGCTGCACTTGCCATATTGCCGCCTTCCCCATTGCCCGGTGACAGGCTCGCAAGCGGACAGGATTTTGTCCATCCCCGCTCTATTGTTGCCCTTAACCCTGTTCCTCGCTTGCGTGTCCGACAGGGGCGGGTCAAATACGGATACGCAACGTAAGCGTTCGGGGATTTTGTGGCGACAGCACCGGGGCAGGGGACCGAAGCACTGGGCGGCGGACGGCTGGAGGCGGCGCACCGCGCGCTGGTCGCCGACAAGTCGATCCAGTTCGACCTGCCCGGCGTTGCCCCGCCACCGAAACCGCCCGCCTGGCTGGAGGGCGTCGCGGCCTTCCTGAAATGGCTGTCCCCCGCCTTTCCCTATATTTTCTGGGGCGCGATCATCCTCGCGGTGCTGATCGCGCTCTATTTCGTCTTGCGTAATGTCGACGGGTTCGAATGGCCGTGGCAGCGCCGTCGCAAGGGAACCGAGACGCAAGTCGAGGAATGGCGTCCGGAGGAAGGCGCCGCGCGCGCGTTGCTTGCCGAAGCCGAGGAACTCGCCGCACAGGGCCGCTATGCCGAGGCGGCGCGCCTGCTGCTCCACCGCAGTGTCGAGGATATCTCCCGCCGTCTGCCGCAATTCCTGAAACCTTCGCTCACCGCGCGCGATATTGCCGGGGCCGAGGCGCTGCCGGGGGCGGCGCGTCCTGCGTTCGCCGCCATCGCCAATGTCGTCGAGGTCAGCGCCTTCGGCAGCCGTGCGGTAACGGCAGAGGCCTGGGCCGAATGCCGCGCCGCCTATGCGCGGTTTGCGACCCCGGCGAGCTGGGCACGGATTCCGGCGCTTGGCTGAGGGTAACGCCAACCCGTTTTCGCCGCGCCTGGTTGCGGCGCTGGTGCTCGGCGGGATCGTCGCGTTCCTCGGTTTTCTGTTCCTGACCGCCTATGCGCCGCAGCTCAAGGTGCGCGGCGGCAACGGCGCCAGCCCGATGTCGAAATCGGCGGTCGGCTTTTACGGCCTGTATCGCCTGTCGGAGACGACCGGACGCCGCACCGATCTCACGAAAAGCGCGAATGACTGGTCGGCCACCGGATTCATGATCGTGACGATCGATCCCGGCACCGACATCGCCAAGTTGAAACAGCTGGTGGCGGCCCGACGCGGCACCGAGGACACCAAGACGCTCTATATCCTGCCCAAATGGTCCACGATGCCGATTTTCGGACAGCCAGGCCGGGTGCAACAGGCCGGGACGATCGATGCCGAATTCTCGCCACCGCTCCTCGAAGTGTTCGGGCGGGTCAAGTTCGCCGAGGGCAAATCCGTGCGGGGTGGGCGCGTCCGCGGCGTGCCGGACGGCGAGATGGCGGGCGTCGATGTGCCGATGCCGCGCAATCCGCATGTTATTGTGTCGGGCATGCAACCCGTGCTGGTCGATAGCGCGGGGCGGACGGTGCTCGGCCGCACCGACCTGAACAACGGGGCCGCCGACTATATTCTTGCCGACCCCGATCTGCTGTCGAACATGGCGTTGAAGACGACCGAAGGGGCGCGGAACGCGCTCGCCATCGTCGATGCGCTGCGTTTTAGCAGTGAAGATTCCGTCGGTTTCGACATGATCCTGAACGGTGTCGACAACCGCAATCTGTTGCAGCTGATGTTCGAGCCGCCCTTTCTGGCGCTGACGCTGGCGGTGCTGGCGGCAGCGTTGCTGACCGGCATCCACGCGTTCGGGCGGTTCGGGCCGGCGGTTCCCGAACCGCGCGCGATTCCGTTCGGCAAGCGCGCGCTGGCCGACAATGCCGCGATCCTGCTCGCGCGGGCGGGCGCTGTGCGGCGACTGGGCGACCGCTATGTCGCGATGGTGCGGGACAGCGTCGCCGGTGCGCTGGGGGCGTCGGCGATGGAGTCGGATGCTCTTGAACACTGGCTGTCGCGGCTGCCCGGGGTTCAGGGGCCGGACTTCGGCGCGCTCGCCGCCGCTGCGCGCGCGGCAAAGGATTCAGCGGGGATGCGCGATGCCGCGCAGGCCCTCCATCATTGGAAAGAAGAGGTAATTCGTGACCGTAGATGACGTAAAGGCGCTGGGCGCGCGGATCAGGGGCGAAGTCGCCAAGGCAATCACCGGGCAGGACGGCACGGTCGACCTGTTGCTGACCGCGCTGTTCGCGAGCGGACACATTCTGCTCGAAGGGCCGCCGGGGACCGCCAAGACGTTCCTCGCGCGCTGCTTCGCGCGGGCCACCGGACTCGACTATGGCCGCATCCAGTTCACCCCCGATCTGATGCCCGGCGACATCATCGGCGCAAACCTGTTCAACTTCCAGAATTCGACCTTCACCCTGACCAAGGGGCCGATCTTTACCGAGCTGCTGCTCGCCGACGAGATCAACCGCACCCCGCCCAAGACGCAGGCGGCACTGCTGGAGGCGATGCAGGAACGGTCGGTGACGTTCGACGGGACGACCCACGCGCTGTCGCCGCGCTTCATGGTTGTCGCGACGCAAAACCCGATCGAGCAACAGGGCGTTTATCCGCTGCCCGAGGCGCAGCTCGATCGCTTCCTGTTTAAGCAGGTTGTCGAATACCCGACTCTCGAAGAGGAAACCGCCATCGTCGCGCGGCACGGCGGACGCTTCGGCGCGCCCCAGATCGAGGAATGGGGCATTGAGGCAGTGGCCGACCCGGCAACGCTCGACGCGGCGAGCGCGACGGTCGCGAATATACGCTTCGTCGACGATGTCGTGAACTACGTCGTGCGGTTGGTGCGCGCGACGCGGGAAAGCGCCTCGCTGGAAACCGGGGCCAGCCCCCGCGCCGCCGCGATGCTGGCCAGTGCGGCGCGCGCACGCGCCGCACTCGACGGGCGCGACTATGCCATTCCCGACGACGTGAAGGCGCTCGCCCTCCCGCTGCTGCGCCACCGCGTGATCCTGTCGCCGGCGGCACAGATCGACGGCAAGCGCGTTGAAACCGTCGTTGCCGAACTGATCGCGCAGACCGAAGCCCCGCGATGATCTACCCCAGCGGACGCGCGGTGATGCTGGCAGTGGCGGGGGCGATCCCGGCGCTGGCGGTCGCACTGGCGGTGCCGCAATATTGGTATGCGGGCCTGGTGGTGGTCGTGCTGATTCTGGCGCTGACCCTTGCCGATGCCTTGGGAACGCCGGGTGCCCGATCGCTGGATGTCTCGCTCGATACGCCGAGCGCGGCATTCGTCGGGCAGGACGTTCAGATCGATATCCGCGCGCGCCTCGGCGGGACCAACCGGTTCGAGGCGGTGGTCGAACACGATGCGCGGCTGGTCGGGGTGGAAACCGCTACGGCGCTCAGCAAGACCTATACCGCCGTGCGACGCGGTTCGGCGGCAGTCGAGGCGCTATGGCTGCGCTGGCCCGGTCTGTTCGGGCTGGTGTGGCGACAGCAGCGCGTGGTGCTCGACCGCCGCATCGCGATCCTGCCCGACGTCCGCCCTGCGCGGGCGGAGGCGCTGCGCCTGTTCCGCCGGGACGCCAGCATCGGTGAGATCGTCCAGGTCGATACCGGGGCCGGCGGCGAGTTTCAGGCGCTCGCCGAGTTTCGCAGCGGCATGGACCGCCGCACGATCGATTGGAAAGCAAGTGCGCGCCACGGCGGGCTGATTGCCAAGGAATACCGCACCGAACGCAACAACGACATCGTCTTTGCCATCGATTCAGGAAGGCTGATGTGCGAGCCGGTCGAAGGTGTGCCGCGCATCGACCGCGCGATTTCGGCGGCGCTGACCGCGGCGTTCGTCGCGCTGAAACTGGGCGACAAGGTATCGCTGTTCGGCTTCGACGCGCGGCCCCGGATCAGCAGCGGCGCGGTGTCGGGCATCGGATCGTTCGGCACGTTTCAGCGTCTGGCGGCCGACCTCGACTATTCGAACGAGGAAACCAATTTCACCCTCGCACTGACCACGCTGGGCGCACAGCTCAAGCGGCGCTCACTGGTGCTGGTGTTCACCGATTTCGTCGATCCGACCAGTGCGGAACTGATGCTGAAGACCGTCGGGCGCTTGGCCGAACGTCACCTGGTCCTGTTCGTCCTGATGCACGATGTCGAACTGGCCGCCATGGCCGATGCCGCGCCGGTCCATGCCGACGATGTTTCGCGCGCGGTGATTGCCGCCGCCATGTTGCGCGAACGGCGCATCGTGGTGGCGCGGCTGCAACGGCTGGGCGTCCATATCGTCGAGGCGTCGTACGACCGGCTGGGGCCGGAACTGGTCAATGCCTATCTGGGCCTCAAGCGGCGGAATTTGCTGTGAGCCAGAACAGCTCATCCTTCCGCGCCGAACGCGAAGGCGACTGGCAGCGGCTCGAATCGATGCTGAAACGCATCGAGGGGCGCAGCCCGCGCGCACTCAGCGACGACGACCTGCTCGAACTGCCGCTGCTCTATCGCGCGACCCTGTCGTCGCTATCGGTGGCGCGCGCAACGGTGCTCGACCGGGCGCTCATCGATTATCTGGAGGCGCTCAGCCTGCGGGCTTATCTCGCCATCTATGGCGCGAGCGGCGGGTTCGGGAAGCGGCTGGCGCAATTCTTCCTCGTCGACTGGCCGGGGGCGATTCGCGCTTTGTGGCGCGAGACGCTGATCGCGCTGTTCATTCTCGCTGCGGGGACGGCGGCGGGATACCTTTTGGTTCAGGGAAATCCCAACTGGTTCGGTGCCATCGTCGGCCAGGAGATGGCCGGAGGACGCGGCCCTCACGCGAGTGCCGACGCGCTCAAGGAAATTCTGTACTCGTCGCCCAAGGAACAATCGGGCCTGCGCTTTTTTGCGACGATGCTGTTCACGCACAACGCGCAGGTTTCGCTCGCTTGCTTTGCGCTGGGTTTCGCCTTCGGGGTGCCGACGCTGATGCTGTTGTTCTACAATGGCGCGGTCCTCGGCGCGATGCTGCAGATCCATGTCGCCAAGGGGCTGGGCATCCCGCTGACCGGATGGTTGTCGATCCACGGCACGACCGAGCTCTACGCCATCGTCATTTCGGCGGCGGCGGGGCTGCATATCGGCACGCGGATTGCATTTCCGGGCGCAGCGACGCGGATGGCGGCGGCGGCAAAGGCCGGGCGCACGGCGGGCATCGCGATGATCGGCGTCATCGTCATGCTGGCGATCGCGGGGCTGCTTGAAGGAATCGGGCGGCAGACGATCAACTCGGACACCGCCCGCTTTGCGATCGGTGGCGGGATGCTGATCTTCTGGATCACCTATTACTACCTCGTCAGGTTCCGCCGTGCCGCGTGAAGCCAAATCCATGCCCAAAACCATGAAACGACGGCTGGTGACGCCGGAGGGGGTTGATCTGGGCGTCGTGCTGGGCGACGCGGGGCAGCGCGCGGCGGCGTTCATCATCGACTGGGTCCTGCTGATCGTGGCGATGATCGTGATGACCCTGATTGCCGTTTTCGGCGTCTGGGGCGTGGGCGAGAAATCGGCGGAGCCGGTGGCGATCATCTGGCTGCTCGGCTCGTTCGTACTGCGCAATTTCTATTTCATCGCGATGGAAATGCGACCGCGCGCCGCGACTTTCGGCAAACGCTGGATGGGGCTGCGCGTCGTGGCGCGCGACGGCGGGCGGCTGACGGGCGACGCCGTGATTGCACGTAACCTGTTACGCGAGATCGAGGTTTTCCTGCCGCTGTCGATGCTGGTCCAGGGACTGTCCGACGGATCGGTGGATGCGCTGACCGGCTGGCTGGGCTTCGGCTGGACGGGGGTGTTCCTGCTGTTCCCGCTCTTGAACAAGGACCGGCTGCGCGTCGGTGACTTGCTGGCCGGGACATGGGTGATCCGCACGACCCGCGACAAGCTGGGTACGGACCTGACGACGGTGCCTTTGCTGCGGGCCTTTGCCTTCACCGGCGCGCAGATCGATGCCTACGGCGTCTATGAGCTTGAGACATTGGAAGGCGTGCTGCGCCGGAGCGATACCAAAGCCAGGCTGACCGTCGCGCAGGCCATCATCGACAAGATCGGCTGGTCGACCGATGTGACTGATATCGATGGATTTTTGACCGCCTATTACACGCAATTGCGCACCCATCTCGAAAAAAGACTGCTGCTCGGCAAACGGCGCGCCGACAAGCACGACGCCGCTGCATAGACCCATTCAGTACAACATTGGAGTCGAACACTGAGATCGTCCTGCGAAGGCCGCCAGGACAGATTCTAGGCAGGCTGAACGCGGGGCAATCGTCGCAACAATACCAGCGCGGCCAGTGCCACGACCGCCGCCACGACAAACGCCGCGCCAGGAAAATGGACAGGCGCAGCGGAACTGGTAAAATAGGCCATCGGCGCGGTCAGCGCGAGGGGGCCGATGATCGATCCGATACCCATCGCCATCGACGAGATGCCCTGCACCTCGCCCTGTGTCTCGGGTGTCGCGCGTCGACTGAGCATCGCCATCAGGCTCGGCTGGACCAGACCTTGCAGGGCAATGCACGCCATTGCGGCAAATGCCTGCCACGTCTCGCGCACGAAGGCATAGGCGATAAAGCCGCAAATTCCGACGATCAGGCCAATGGTCGCCGCGTCACGCTCGCCGAACCGTTTGACGGCAGGGCCGGTGATGAAAATCTGGCTGATCGCAATCGTGACGCCAACGGCGGCGAGGCTCAATCCGATCATACCCGTCGACCAGCCGAGCTGCGCAATCGCGTAAAAGCTCCAGGTCAGCGGATAGACCAGGCTGGCGACCTGCCACAGGATGAGCACGGCGATGACACCCATCATGCCCGGTGCTGCGCGGGCCGCATCGAGAGCGCCAAGCGGGTTGGCGCGCCGCCAGCTGAATGCACGGCGGCGTTCCGGCGGCAGGGTTTCGGGAAAGACCAGCAGGCCATAAAGCACGTTCAGCGCTGCCATGCCCGATGCGACATAGAAGGGCGCGCGCGGCCCCCATTCGCCGAGCAGCCCGCCGAGTGCGGGGCCGAGGACGAACCCTATCCCGAAGGCCGCACTGACAAAGCCGAACGTCTTGGCGCGATCCTCCGACGTCGAAACATCGGCGACGGCGGCCATCGCTGGCGCATAGCTGCCGCCGAACGCCCCCGACAATACCCGGCCGAAAAAGATCAGCGGCAACGTATGGGCGACGGCCAGCAGCAGATAATCGAGCGCCAGAAAACTGAGCGCCGCCAGCAGCACCGGTCGCCGCCCGAACCGGTCGGACAGATTGCCGAGCACGGGCGCCGAAAAGAACGTTGCAAAGGCCATCGCAAGGCTCATCCATCCCCCGATGCCGATCGCGTGGCTCAGGTCGATCCGCGCGACAGTCATCAGGAGTTGCGGCAGGACCGGCATGATAAGCCCGAACCCGATGGCATCGATGAAAATGGTGACCAGGACGAACAGGGCGGAATGATTGCGCGCCGCCAAAATTCGTCCCCCATCCCATCCAAATCACGTCGCGGCAAGCAGTGCCGTCGGTCGGCCTGTCGCCGCCGTCCGGCCGCATGTCGTGTGCAAAATAGCTATGCTATTTTGCACCGAAACGCGATGGAGCGGGTGAAGGGAATCGAACCCTCGTCGTAAGCTTGGGAAGCTTCTGCTCTACCATTGAGCTACACCCGCAAAACTGCGGAAATCTATCGTTTTTTGGTCTGCAATCTACGTCGGTTTACAGCTGCGGTTTACAGCGCTCCTTCGTATACGCTCACCCACTGCCATAATGATCGCGCCACGGTCAACATAGACCTGCCGGATCCGACCGACCTCTTCGGGTGACCACCCCATGATATCAGCGACCTCCGCATCGGTCAGCTCGGTGCTGGTCATCAGGCGTGTGGCAAAAGTCCCTCGTGCATCATGGAGGTGCTGCTTGCGTGCTAAACCTGTATCGCCGTCGATGTGCACGACGCCCGCTTGGTCCCTTATCTTCGAGACCGCTTTGGTTAGCCTGTCTGGCGACCAAGATAATCCCGAGGCATCAACGAGCACAGTATTAACGCCATCTTGGCGCGATCGCGTGCGCAGCTGGTCCAACAGTAGGTCGAGATCGGGTATCCGAACAGACGGCGTAGGAGCGCAGGGGCGTCGTGCTGTCGATGGTCCATTCGCGGATGGTTTGGCTCATCAAGGCAAGGGACGGGACAAGCACCAGCACGGTCTTGCCAGCGCCCGCCATGTCCTCAGCGATCTTGAGACCCGTGAAAGTCTTGCCGGTGCCGCAGGCCATTATCATCTTGCCCCGGTCAGCCTCTGCCAGCCCCGCGCGGACGGCGTTCAGAGCATCGGTTTGGTGCGGGCGCAGTTGCTTAGGTGCGGCAACCTTGATTTCGTCGCGTTGGAACCAAGCCTCCCAATCAATCGGGCTGGCCTCCAGCCGGTCAAGGTCGATGGTCGTGACGCTCAGTTCGTCGAGTAGCGCCGTGGCGTTGACGCTCCACGGTGCGCCGGTCGTTTCGATGATGAGGCCGCGCGAGAAGTGACGTGTCTGTGCGCTGCTCAGGAAGCTGTCGATGTCCCCCTTCTGGATGCGGTAGCCCAGCCGGTAAAACTTGCACTGGATGGCACAGTAGGTGTCCTCGCCCCTGATCTTGGCCACGGCGTCGATGCCGATGTCACGCCCGTCCAGCCGGTTTTCTTTGGCCCAATCGCTGAACAGCCAAACGTCCTCATACTCTTGAACCATGCCGGGATCGTGCTTGAGGAACGCCACGGCTAGCCGCTCGAAATACGTTCCCTTCTCGCGCTCGCTCTTGGATGCCTCCCGATACTGGGCAAGCAGTTGGCGTAGCGAGCTAGTCATTGGCACCCCTTGAGCCTGTTATCGTACTGTTCCCCGTCAGCACCTATGGCCCAGATTTGAGGTTGTGATTTAAGGAGGGTTGGGTCTTCGTCGCAGTGACGAAGGAACGAAGATGAAGACCCAACCCTCCTTAAAAAGATTGCCAGTGAAGGCCC
>JBBROX010000031.1:0-23238 GCA_038228865.1 Sphingomonadales bacterium
AGACACAGGGCAGCGATCAAAACGGCTGGAAGAACACGAAGCATCTGTCAGTTATGCGCACCGTCTGCGTGGGCGGCAAGCATTGGTGCGGACGGTGGGACTTGAACCCACACTCCCGAAAGGGAAGCGGATTTTAAGTCCGCTGCGTCTACCGATTTCGCCACGTCCGCGTGAAAAAGCCACCAAGCGCGGCCCGTGTCACAGGTCAAGTCGTCAGACGTTCAAACGGTCGCGCATTTCCTTGCCCGGCTTGAAATAGGGGACGCGCTTGGCGTCGATGGCGACGGCATCGCCGGTGCGCGGATTGCGACCGGTGCGTCCGTCGCGGGCGCGAGTCGAAAACGTGCCGAAGCCACGCAGTTCGACGCGCCCACCGGCGGCCAGTTGTCCCACGATTTCATCGAAGAAGCAGGCGACGATGTTCTCGACATCGCGGGCGGTCAGGCCCGGATTTTCGGTGGCCAGTTTGGTAACGAGTTCGGATCGGATCACGGCGTTTCCTCGCTTACCGTCGCAGGTGCTGACGGGGTGCGTGCGGTGAGGGACGCCCGAACACACGAACACCGCCACAGAATTGTAACGCGAGCGGCGGGATACGCAAGGTTCCCGCCGCTCAATTCGATAACTGTTAACGTCGCCGCTTAAGCGACGGAAACCGTTTACTTCTTGGTCGTGTCGCGTGCCTTCAGCGCTTCGCCCAGGATATCGCCAAGCGATGCACCCGAATCGGACGAACCATATTGCGCCACGGCCTGCTTCTCTTCGCTGATCTGCATCGCCTTGATCGAGAAGGTCGGCTTCTTCGACCGGTCGAAGCCGGTGACCATCGCGTCGAACTTCTGCCCGGCCTGGAAGCGTTCGGCGCGCTGCTCGTCGCGGTCGCGACCCAGATCGCTGCGCTTGATAAAGCCGGTCGCCCCGTCGTCGCCGACCTGAACCTCAAGGCCGCCATCGCGAACTTCTAGCACGGTGACGGTGACGATGCTGTTCTTGGCAAGACTCGACTCGCCGCCCGTCGAGGTCGTTCCGCCAACCGCCGGCGCACCCTTTTCAAGCTGCTTCATACCGAGCGAGATACGCTCCTTGTCGGCTTCGATCGCCAGCACGATGGCCTGGACGGTTTCGCCCTTGCGGTGCAGGTTAAGCGCGTCTTCGCCCGAGATGCCCCAGGCGATGTCCGACATGTGGACCATGCCGTCCACGTCGCCATCGAGGCCGATGAACAGGCCGAATTCAGTCGAATTCTTGACTTCGCCTTCGACGGTCGAGCCCACCGGATGGTCGGCTTCAAACTGCTCCCACGGATTCGAGATCGCCTGCTTGAGGCCGAGAGACACGCGACGCTTTTCGCTGTCGACTTCGAGAACGATGACATCGACTTCCTGGCTGGTCGAAACGATCTTGCCTGGGTGGACGTTCTTCTTGGTCCACGACATTTCGCTGACATGGACCAAGCCTTCGATGCCCGGTTCCAGTTCGACGAATGCGCCGTATTCGGTGATGTTGGTGACGCGGCCCGACAGCTTGGTGCCAACGGCATATTTGGCTTCTGCGCCGTCCCACGGATCGCTCTCAAGCTGCTTCATGCCGAGCGAGATGCGCTGTGTGTCCTTGTTGATGCGGACGATCTGCACCTTGACCGTGTCACCGATGTTGATGACTTCCGACGGATGATTGACGCGCTTGTAGCTCATGTCGGTAACATGGAGCAGGCCGTCGATGCCGCCCAAGTCAACGAACGCACCATAGTCGGTGATGTTTTTGACGACGCCGTCGATAATCTGGCCTTCGCTGAGCGTCGAGATGAGGCCGGTGCGGGCTTCGGCACGGCTTTCCTCGAGAATTGCGCGGCGCGACACGACGATGTTGCCGCGCTTGCGGTCCATCTTCAGGATCTGGAACGGCTGGGGAATATCCATCAGCGGCTGGACGTCGCGGACAGGCCGGATGTCGACCTGCGAACCGGGCAGGAAGGCTACGGCGCCGTCGAGATCGACGGTGAAGCCGCCCTTGACCCGACCGAAGATCACACCGTCGACGCGAGCCGACTTGGTGAATTCCTGCTCCAGCTTGTCCCATGCCGCTTCGCGACGGGCGCGGTCGCGCGACAGCATGGCTTCGCCATGCATATTCTCGACACGATCAACGAACACTTCGACTTCGTCGCCGACTTTCAAATCTGCTTTCTGGCCGGGAGCGGCAAATTCGCTCAACCGGACGCGGCCTTCGGACTTCAGACCGACGTCGATGACTGCAAGGTCGTTTTCGATGGCGGTAACGATGCCCTTGACCACTTTCCCTTCAAAGGTGCCATCGACACCGAGGGTTTCTTCAAGGAGGGCCGCGAAATCGTCGCGGGTCGGGAGTGCGGCTGTCGCCATAAATTCGGTATTCCTGTATCGATATTTTCCGGCCAGCCGGTTGTATCCGGCGGTCTTTGACCAGAGTGCCGAGACGACCGGATGTCGGCACGGCATCCCCCCGACAATCGGTGGAAGAGGGCGGGCAAAGCAAAAGACGCGACGAGCAAAGCCTGCCGCGCCCTAGGGTTTTACCCGAGCCTCCACCAAAGCAATCGCCCGGCGGACGGCCGCGCCTATATCCAGATCGGTCGTGTCGAGCAAGTCGGCATCTTCGGCCTGTCGCAATGGCGCGACATCGCGCCCCGAATCGCGCGCGTCCCGATCCAGAATGTCGGTCAGGACATGGGCATATTCGACACGACTACCTTCGCCGACGAGTTGGGCAAAGCGCCGTTTGGCCCGGAGTTCCGGGGTGGCGGTCACGAACAGCTTGGCGTCCGCACGCGGGGCAATCACGGTACCAACATCGCGGCCGTCGAGGACCGCGCCCCCGGGCTGCCCAGCAAAGTCGAGCTGTCGTTCGAGCAAAGCCTGCCGCACCGCCGGATGTGCCGACACGACGGAGGCCGCGCGCGATGCGGCTTCGCACCGGATATCGGGGTCATGCAGCATGGCATCACTGAACCCGCAGGCGCGCAGGGCATCGATCTCATGCGCGGGATCGCCGCCGTGGCGCAGGACAGATAGGCCCACGGCACGATAAAGCAGCCCGGTGTCGAGGTGGGGCAGGGCAAAATGTTCGGCAAGCGCGCGTGCAATGGTGCCTTTGCCCGATGCGGCAGGACCATCGACGGCGATAATCACGCTGCGGCCCTGAACACGAAATTTGAGCGGAAGTTCACGCTACGTCCCCCCTTAGTCTGTGAACTTCCGAGGCAGATGCGGCAGCACGGGCGGGCAAACTCGCAAGGCATTCGGTCTTCATCATAAGGCGAAGCCTGCCCACCGATTTTCCTACATTGCAAGGGGAATGTAGGCGAAATTCATGTCTGCTTTCGACGCGCGTTCAATGCGCCAATCAGTCCGGCGAACGCGATGCACGCCCATGCGGTCTCCAGCACGAACGCGGCAAGGTTGAAATGCACCGACAACGAAATCAACAGCAGGGCGGCGCCGATCAGATTCAGGATATTGAATAACACCTTGTCCATCGACGTGGACAAGTTGGCGTAGCCGAACGCCCCGATGAACAGCACGCTGCCACACAGTCCAATAATGTCTGCCAGCATGGGCGTCATGCGACACCCAACTCGCGCAGGCTTGCCTCAAACCCTGGATAGCTCGTTGCAACCGGTGACATATCGTCGATGGTGACAGGTGCGCGGCTGACAAGGCCCGCAACGGTCATGCTCATTGCAATACGATGGTCGAGATGGGTCGTCACCGTTGCGCCTCCGTCAAGCAAGTCGCCGCCAGTGCCCTGAACGATCAGGCCATCGGGCAGTTCCTCGACCCGAGCGCCGCAGGCGGTCAGCGCTGTTGCCATCGCCGTGATCCGGTCCGATTCCTTGACCCGCATTTCCTCGATCCCACGGATCACCGACCGGCCCTTAGCGAGGGCGGCCGCGACAAACAGGATAGGATATTCGTCGATCATCGTTGCCGCGATTTCGGGCGGCGGATCGATCCCGGTCAGCGCCGAATGGGTGACGATCAGGTCGGCGACCGGCTCGCCGCCCACGACCCGTTGCTGGCCGAACGCAATGTCTGCGCCCATATCGCGCAAGACCTTATAAAGGCCCGCGCGGGTGTCGTTCATCCCGACATTGGCGATGGTGACCGACGATCCCGGCACCAGCAATGCCGCCACCGTCGCAAAGGCGGCGGAGGAGGGATCGCCGGGAACGACGATATTCTGCGGCTGCAACTCCGCCTCGCCCCGGATCGAGATCGTCCGGACGCCCGCGCCGTCGGTCTCGACGGTCAGATCCGCGCCGAACCCCGCCAGCATCCGTTCGCTGTGGTCGCGGGTCGGCACGGGTTCGATGACGCGGGTGATGCCGGGCGTATTCAGTCCTGCCAACAGGATCGCCGACTTAACCTGAGCGGACGCAACCGGCAGCGTGTATTGGATAGGAATGGCGGGGCACATGCCGCGCACCATCAGCGGTAGGCGACCGCCGGGACTCGCGCTGAACTCCGCCCCCATCGCCGACAGCGGGTCGATGACACGCCCCATCGGTCGTCCGCTCAGCGACGCGTCGCCGATAAAGGTTGCCGTAATAGGATGGCTGGTCACAAGACCCATCAACAGGCGCGTCGATGTCCCCGAATTGCCCATATCGAGTGCGGACCGCGGCTGGAGCAACCCGCCGACGCCGACGCCCCGGACGTGCCATTTGCTGCCGCGCTTTTCGATTGTGGCCCCCATGGCGCGCATGGCGGCGGCGGTCGCGAGAACGTCTTCGCCCTCGAGCAGCCCCTCGATCACCGACTCGCCGACGGCGAGCGCCGACAACATCAGCGCGCGGTGCGAGATCGACTTGTCGCCCGGAACCGTAATCGTACCGCGCAAAGGCCCCGAGGCAGAGAAGGAACGCGATGTCGCCATGGCGCGCGGCTTTGACAGTGGCCCTTTGCTATGGCAAGGGCGCGCGCCTTACGTCGCTGCGGTGCTTGCATCTGCGCGGCTCACTTGAATTTTTCCGGAGCACCCGAAACCGATGGTAAAGCCTGAATGGGGCACGAAGCGCACTTGCCCGAAATGCGGGACGCGCTTTTATGATCTGACCAAGGAAGACCCGGTCGTCTGCATCAATTGCGGCAACCAGTGGATGCCTGAATCCATCCTGAAGTCGAAACAGCCGCTGCCGTTCGACGCGCCCAAGAAAGACGTCGAAAAAGACGATGCGGATCTCGAAGTCGCCGATATCGATCTCGATGTGGTCGATGAGGACGCCGAGAAGTCGCCCGACGACGAAGTCGATCTGGGTGGCGACGACGATCTGGGCGTCGATACCGCCCAGGGCGACGACGACGTCTAAACGACTCTTGCAAGGGCGCGTCGCCTGACATAAGGCGCGCGTCCTTGATATTGGGGCCTTAGCTCAGCTGGGAGAGCGCAACACTGGCAGTGTTGAGGTCAGCGGTTCGATCCCGCTAGGCTCCACCAATTTTCGGAATGAGAAATCGTCCGAGGGACGATTTCCCGAAAAATCCGCGAGCGAAGCGAGGGTCATCGGCCTTGGCTCAGCGCCCTACCGCTCCACCATTCGCGTATATAAATGCCACGTCGCATAGCCGAGCGTCGGCAGCACGACCGCCAGCCCGATGAATGCAGGCAAGGCACCAAGCACCAGCAGGATGCCGACGCGGAGGCCCCAACCGGCAACGGTCCCCGGATTCGCCGCCACGGCACGCAGCGACGTTTCCACGGCATGACCGGGGTCGATATCGCGGTCGACCGCCATCGGAAACGACACGAGCGTCGTCATCAGCGTGATCACCGCAAAGATCGCGCCTGCCAGATTGCCCAGCACGATCAGCGTCCAGCCGCCGGATGTCGTAAACACGCGTTGGACGAAATTGCCGACGCCGGTCGGAAAGTCCGGTCCCATCGTGGCGGCATAGATCGCATAGGCTGCGCCCAGCCACAGCAGGAACAGCACGCCTAGCCCGATCGTCAGCATCAGGATGGTCGATCCCTGACGCCCGCGTAGGGGATCGAAGAAGTGCCACCAGCTCGATTCGAGTCCGGCCTCGCGTCGGCGCGCCAGTTCATAGAATCCCGAAGCGGCTGCAGGGCCAAAGATCGAGAGCCCCGCTGCGAACGGAAAGATGAGCGGCAGCGCCGCGTCGTTCAATGCGAAGGCAGCGGCGATCAGGCCGATTGCGGGGTAGAGCAGGGCGACGAAAATAAGGTCACCCCGCTTCGCCTGAAAATCGTTCCAGCCCTCACGCAGGGCCCAGTCCAGGTCTTGGGTTGAGATTTTCCGGACGCCGATATCGACGGTGTTATCAGGTTTCGTCAGGGTCGCCGACATTGTCGCTCTCCTTCTTCCACTGTGGGAAGGCTACGCGCATCATGTGATTATGCAAGACCGTCGCGACGACCTGACTTGCCGACTGTCCAGCGCATGTTACAGGGTGAGCAGGATGCGGGTGGCTTTTCCATTTTCGGCAATCGTCGGTCAGGACGAGATGAAGCGCGCGCTGCTGATTGCGGCGGTCGATCCCAAGATCGGCGGCGTCATGGTGTTCGGCGACCGGGGCACAGGGAAATCCACCGCGGCGCGGGCGCTTGCCGCCCTGTTGCCGCCGCTCGGCAAGGACAAACCCGTGCCGTTCGTCGATCTGCCCCTCGGCGCGACCGAAGACCGCGTTGTCGGCGCACTCGATATCGAACGGGCTCTCGGCAAGGGCGAAAAGGCGTTCGAGCCAGGCTTGCTGGCCAAGGCCGATCAGGGTTTCCTCTACATCGACGAAATCAACCTCCTGGAGGACCATATCGTCGATCTGCTGCTCGATGTGGCGGCGTCAGGCGAGAATGTCGTCGAACGCGAAGGGCTGAGCGTTCGGCATTCGGCCCGTTTCGTACTGATCGGCAGCGGCAATCCGGAAGAGGGCGAATTGCGACCGCAATTGCTCGACCGGTTCGGCCTGTCGCTTGAAGTGCGGACATCGCAGGATCTCGACACGCGCGTTGAGATTCTGCGTCGGTGTGACGCGTTCGAACGGACGCCTGAGGCGTTCGCGGCCGATTGGGCCAAGGCGGAGAAGAAGACGCTCAACCGGATCGCGAAGGCCAAGAAATTGCTGCCTGAGCTGGCTGTGCCCGACGCCATTCTGCGGAGCGCGTCGGAACTGTGCATAGCCGTGGGCGCCGATGGCCTGCGCGGCGAACTGACGCTGATGCGCGCGGCACGCGCTGCGGCGGCACTTGATGGCAAAGGCGTGGTCGGGCTGACGCAACTTCGCGCGGTCGCGCCAATGGCGCTGCGTCACCGGCTGCGGCGCAATGTGCTCGACGAGACGGGTTCGACGGTGCGGATCGAGCGCGCGCTGAGCGAGCTTTTTGACTGATGGACCCGCTCGGCGACGCCCTGCTCGCCGTGCAGTTGCTCCAGCGCGACCCCGCCGGGTTGGGCGGGATGGTTCTGCGCGGAGCGGGGCCTGCGCGCGACGCCGTGCTTGCCGCATTGGGTGCGATGCGTCGCTTACCGGTGGGGATCGATGATGAGGCCTTGATCGGGGGGCGCGACCTCGCCGCGACACTGGCGGGACAGGGCGGTGCGGTGCGGCCGGGATTGCTTGCCCAGGCCGATGGCGGCCTGTTGCTGGTGTCGATGGCCGAACGGATGAGCGACGCCGTGGCTGCGCGGATTGCTTCGGTCATGGATACGGGCGAAGTGGTGATCGAACGTGATGGCGCCACTGCCAGACATCCCGCGCGTTTCGGGCTGGTGCTTCTCGATGACGGACAAGGGGATGAGCGGGTGCCGGACCGGTTGGCCGAGCGGTTAGCATTCCGGTTCGACCTCGCCAACGTTCGCCTCCCTGCGGAAGTCGCAGAACCCTCTCTTCTCTACGTCGCCGGGCAGCGGTCTGCCGACGCTATTCAGGCGTTTGCGGGGGCAGCCCTCGCGCTCGGGATTGATTCGTCGCGGGCGTCCATGATGGCCATGCGGGCGGCTCGACGTATTGCTGCTTTGGGCGATCGTGCCGAACTCGACGAGAGCGACATTGCCACCGCCGCGCGGCTCGTTCTCGCCCACCGTGCCACACGGATGCCGAGCAACGGGGAGAGCGAATCGCCACCGCCACCTCCGCCATCATCGAACGAGGGCGAACCCGAGGTAGGAGATACGCTCGACGATGTGGTGCTTGAGGCGGTTACCGCTGCGCTACCGCCCGATGTGCTGGCCGCCATTGCCGCCGGCGCGGGACGGCGCACGTCGAACGGCAGTGGCGGCGGCGAGCGGCGCAAATCACCAATGCGTGGGCGACCGCTGGGTGCGCGCGCGGGATTGCCAAGAGGAGGAGCGCGCCTTGCGTTGATCGATACATTGCGCGCGGCTGCCCCCTGGCAGAAAATGCGCGGCGTCGCCAAAGACTCTGGAGGGCGTATCGCCATTCGCCGCGACGATCTGCGCATCAAGCGGTTCGAGACACGGGCCGATGCGACGACGATCTTCGCGGTCGATGCTTCGGGCTCGGCGGCGGTTGCGCGGCTTGCTGAGGCCAAGGGAGCGGTCGAACTGCTGCTTGCCGAAGCTTATGTGAAACGGACTGAAGTCGCGTTGATCTCGTTCCGTGGCGACAGCGCCGAAGTGCTGTTGCCACCGACGCGCTCGCTGACCCGCGCGCGTCGTTCGCTGGCCGATTTGCCGGGCGGAGGCGGGACACCGCTTGCCGCCGGGATCGATGCGGCGCGGCAGCTGGGTGAGGCGGTGAAGAGCAAGGGTCGCACGCCGTTCGTCGTCCTGCTGAGCGACGGGCGCGGGAATGTCGGTGCAGACCATACAATGACGGCCGCGCGGGCGTTTGGCGCAAGCGGCCTGGGATCGGTGTTCGTGGATATTTCCAGTCGCCCAAGACCGGAAGGGGCCGAACTCGCCGCAGCGATGTGCGCACGCTACCTGCCGCTGCCACGTGCCGACGCGACCGGACTGCGCGATGCGGTCAAGGCGGCGCAATGACAATGCCGTCTGCAGACTGGCCAAATCGAGCGAACAGCCGGTCGGTCCGCGTCGGCGGCATCGATTGGCATGTGCAGGAGGCTGGCTCCGGCCCTGTCTTATTGTTGCTCCACGGAACGGGTGCGGCGACGCATAGTTGGCGCGAAATGCTGCAGCCGCTGGCGCAGCATTTTCGGGTGATCGCGCCCGACTTGCCGGGACACGGGTTTACCAGAGGGCGATTGCCGAACGGATTGACCATTCCGGGCGTGGCACGTGCTGTGACAGGCCTGCTGGGCGAACTCGATGCCGAACCTGCTCTCATCGTCGGCCATTCGGCGGGCGCGGCGATCGCGATCCGAATGGTGCTCGACGGACTGGCGCGACCGGCAGGTATCGTCGGTATTGCGCCTGCGCTTTTGCCCTTTCCGGGCATCGCCCAGCATCTCTTTCCGACGATGGCAAAGCTGTTGTTCGTCAACCCCTTTGCGCCGCATATCTTTGCGTCGGTGGCGCGTGGTTCGGGCGCGGTCGAGCGATTTCTGATGCGCAGCACGGGATCGACGATCGACGCGGTCGGTATTGCGGCCTACACGCAACTGTTTACGACATCAGCGCATTGTGCAGGGGCGGTCGGCATGATGGCCGACTGGGATCTGGTCCCGTTGAAACGGGACTTGCCCAAGCTGGCCGTGCCGACGCTGGTTCTGCACGGCGAGAAGGATGTGGCCATTCCGGTTTCCGGCGCGCTCGACTCGGTCGCACTCATTCCCGATTGCGCACTGGAAGTTTTCCCCGATCTGGGGCACCTTGCCCACGAAGAAGCGCCCAGTCTAATGGTCGATAGGATCATCTCCTTTGCGGCGGATCGAGGAATACTGGTCAACGCGCAGGCTACGTCATGATCATAAATAATCTTGGCCTGGTCGAGGCTGCACTGACCCTCGTGATCGTCGTTGGCTTTTGCGTCTGGCAATATGTGTCGGTCAGCCGCTCGCAAGTCCGCGACCGCGTCAGGGCGGAAACCGAAAAATCAGCTGCGGCGGGGCATGCGGAAGGGCAACATCCGCTGCACGATCGGCGAGACGAAGCGGTCGAGTGACAGGCTTTCGTGGACGCCTTCACCGTCCGCGCCAAAGAGGCGCGTCGAAATAGACGATCGCGAATAGAACGGCGTGTCCTCCCAGGTTTTCCTGACTCTGGCGCGATAACCGGGATCGACGCGGGTAGAGCGCGGCATGGCGAAGACCGGCGTCCTTGAAAGGATTTGCTGCGGTGGCAACTCTTCATCCACCCATTTGCCGGTCCGGTCGCAACGCAGCGCCATTGCGAATTCACTGCCGTCGCGGCGATTGCCCTCGTAGATCACGCCGACATCCTTGCCGATATGCGCACGCGACCATTCCCAGGTGGAAAAACCCTCTTCGAGAGATTCAGACCCGCGGTTGGAGTCGAGATAGCCATTGCCTGACCAGCGAAGGTCAGGCGCGTCGAAACGGGCCTCGACTCGCGCGCGGGGCGCAATGGGATACCACACATGGCGGCGACCCGGGGTCAGGGCAAAGCCGGTCGTGCCAAGGATTTCAGGCTCGATCCGAACACGCCCGCGGACCGGGAAGGGCAGGGGCATCGCACGCTCGTCGATATCGATGACCAGTGCCGTGCCGTCCCAGCGAACTGCGCTCGGGCCGATTGCGAAGCTCGACGTATCCCGCGACACGAAGCGCGCGCTGCGCTCGGTCATCGCCCAGCGACTCGCGCGGGGGCCATAAAGCGCCACGTTCAGGCTGCAATGGTTCAGCGGATTGCCGCGTCCCGATGCCTTGTAATAGGGAGAGAAAACGCTGCCGATGAACGCGATTATCGTCAGGCCATGGGTGCCATCGTCGCTGATCGCGTCGATGTACCACCAGCTGTAGCCGCCGGATGGAACGTCCGCGTCGAAGCAAGGTCCGAGAGCAGGGAAGCGGCTGCGAGTTGTCCCGACAGTGCTGCCATGGGGACGCCCGCCCCCGGGTGCGTCCCGCCGCCCGCGCAATAGAGCCCAGGGATCCGCGTCGACGAGCCCGGCCGGCGGAAGGACGCCGCCCACCCGTGCGAGGCCCGACCATAAAGGGCTCCACCCGTCGCGGGGTATCGCCTGTTGAAGTCCGTTGGCGTCGTCGCGTGTAGAGGGCCCTGCAACGTCAGTCCGCCCCTGCTCAGGGACTCCAACATTTGGGTTCGGCATGACGCGATCTCCTGTTCGCTGTAATTGTGGGTGTCGCCGTTGGCGGGCGCATTGACGATGATTTGCACGCGTTCCGGGCCGGACGGCGCGGAACAATCGGCGCCCCGGTCCTGCGCGCAAAGATAGACGCTGGGCGCGGTGGCAAGCTGGCCATGCTTGATCGAATCGAACTCGGCCCGGTAATTGTTCGAAAAGAAGACATTGTGATGCGAAAGGTCAAAACCCGATGCAGCCACCTGTCCAAGGAAAGTGACAGCCGAAAGCGAACGGTCTACGGGGCGCATCGCGGGCACGGCGCGGACGGCGTCGTCACCGAACAAGCCCGTCGCCAAGGCGCTCGGGTCGCAGTTCATCACGATGCGGTCGGCGCTCAGCCGTTCCCCCGACGACAGAACGACGCCTGCCGCACGCCCCTGTTCGACGAGAATGCGATCGACCTTGCATGCGTAACGAAACCTGGCATGGTTGCGTTTGCCGAGGTCCTCGAGCGCACGGGACAGCGCCGACATGCCGCCTTCGACCAGCCATACGCCCTCGGCTTCGACGTGGGCGATCAGCATGAGTGTCGCCGACGCCTCGAAGGGGGAGGAGCCGCAATAGGTTGCATAGCGGCCGAACAGCTGCCGCAACCGCGGGTCGTGGAAAAAGTCGCCGAGGACCGACCACAGGTTGCGCAGTGGGCGGATCGCCAGCATGTCGCCGCTGCGGTGGAGGCCGATGCGGCCCATCAACCCAAGCGGTGATGTCTTGCTGGCGCGCATGAACGTCGGGTCGAGTGTATCGTGGGCGCGCTTTGCTGCGGCCTTGAACCGCGCATAGCCACGCGCTTCGGCAGGTCCCGCAAACCGCGCGATCGCATCCTCGCTTGCGGCGGGATCGGCAAAAAGGTCCAGGCATTCGTCGGCCGTCCACGCATGACGTGCGAGGATATCTGCCGGTCGCAACGTGACGGCATCGTCGAGGGACCCTCCGCAGCTTTCGAATATCGCTGCGAATACGTCGCGCTTGGTGAAAACCGTCGGTCCTGCGTCCACCGCTACACCGCCCACGTCATCGCGACGCGCCTTGCCTCCAGGTCCGTCGGCCATGTCGCAAACCGTGACTTCGCATCCTTGGGCTGCGAGCAGCCCCGCGCTGGTCAACCCACCGATCCCGGCTCCGACAACAATCACGCGCGTTTGCGCCAATTCCTACACTCCGGCTTGCAGCGCCTGAGTATGTCCACCACACTGGACAGATGCAACCGTCCAAAATTCAGATAAAATGGTTGAGCTGGCGGAACGGCCTGCTCGGCAGCGCCCGGTTCCGCACTTGGGCCGCAGCATTTCCTCTCACGCGACCTATTGCACGCCGCCGTGCGAAGGCGATGTTCGACATCAACGCCGGGTTTATTCACAGCCAGATCGCTATGGCCATGGTCGAGACCGGACTGATCGTACGTCTCGCGGCGGGCCCGCTGAGCGTTGGCGATGCCGCCGCGCACGCCGATCTACCCCTCGAAGCCGCAGACCGTTTGTTAAAGGCAGGCGCTTCGCTCGAACTCGCCCAGCGACTCGTGGACGGCCGCTACATGTTGGGGGCGCTTGGTGCCGCGCTGCATGGCAATCGCGGTATTGCCGAGATGATCGATCATCACCGACATCTCTATGTCGACCTTGCCGACCCGGTTGCCCTGCTGCGGCGCGGTGGCGGCGGCGGCGCACTCGCGCGCTACTGGGCCTACGCACGAGCCGATGACCCCGCCTCCAGTGCCGATGGCTCGGTCGCTGCCTATTCTGAACTGATGGCCGCATCGCAATCAATGGTCGCCGAGCAGGTTATCGCAGCTTATGATTTTGGTCGTCACCGGCGCCTTCTCGACGTGGGCGGCGGGCAGGGCGTCTTCGCGCGATCCGTGAAGTCAGCCCGGCCCGGAATCGACATCGCACTGTTCGACCTTCCCGCGGTCGCCGCACGTGCCGGCGACATGAAGGCCTATGGCGGCAATTTCTTCGAGCATGATCTGCCCTCGGGCTATGATTTGGTGAGCCTCGTGCGAATCCTGCACGACCACGACGATGACGCGGCATTGAAATTGCTGCGCAATATTGCCCGGTCGTTGCCGACGGGCGGGCGGTTGATGATTGCCGAACCGATGGCGGGGACGTGGGGCGCCGAGTCGATGGGGGATGGCTATTTCGGCGTCTATCTTTGGGCGATGGGCTCGGGCCGACCCCGTACCAAGGCCGAAATCGGGGCCATGCTGCACGAGGCTGGCTTCGGCAAAATGCAGGAATATCCAACGAATCTGCCGTTGATCGCACGTGTCATCGTGGCAGTACGATCAAAAGCGTAAAGAAAAATTGACAACATAATCTGTCCAGTACACATTACACCTTGAGCTTCAAAGGCGCGGCATTTTTCGCGGCGGGGGGCTGAAGGGGACGCATGAAAGCAACCGCGATCATACTCGAACAGCCAGAACGGCTTTCGATGCGGTCGCTTGCGCTGACAGCCGCCCAAAGCACCGACGTCGTCGTCGATATCGCTTGGAGCGGGATCAGCTCCGGCACCGAGCGCCTGTTGTGGGAGGGGCGGATGCCGACCTTCCCTGGCATGGGTTATCCGCTGGTTCCCGGATATGAGTCGGTTGGTCGCATTGTCGATGCCGGAGCCGACGCGCGCGGCCGGATCGGCGAGTGGGTCTTTGTCCCGGGCGCCAATTGCTACGAGGGCGCGCGCGGGCTGTTCGGCGGAGCGTCGAGCCGAGTCGTTGTGCCCTCGGCGCGGGTGATGCCAGTGCCCGAATCGCTCGGCGCGCAAGGCATTTTGTGCGCGCTCGCCGCGACTGCCCAACATGCGATTGCCGGACACACGTCACCCGATCTGATCGTCGGCCACGGCGTCCTCGGTCGCTTGCTGGCCCGTATTACCGTTGCCTCGGGTGCGCCAGCGCCGACGGTGTGGGAAACCAACCCTGTCCGCCGCGAAGGCGCGCAGGGCTATGTCGTGACCGACGCCGAATCCGATGAGCGCCGCGACTATCGCGCGATCTATGACGCGAGCGGGGCCGAAGGGCTGACCAACCTGCTGATCGCGCGGCTGGCGCGCGGTGGCGAGCTGGTGCTGGCGGGCTTCTACACCAAGCCGATCAGCTTCACCTTCCCGCCTGCCTTCATGCGCGAAGCCAAGCTGCGCATCGCGGCCGAATTCCTGCCCGCCGACATGGCGGCGACCTCGGCGATGATCGAGCAGGGCGCGCTCGATCTGGACGGGCTTGTGACCGATGTCCGGCCCGTCGGCGAATTCGACACGGCTTACCCGCAGGCATTTACCGATCCTGCCTGCCTGAAAATGGTCCTCGACTGGAGTTCGCTATGAGTATGTTCGATCCCAGCGACCTGCGCGACGAAGCGAGCCAGGAGCCCGATCCCGTCCACACTGGTCCGGTGACCAAAGAAACCCAGATCATTGCGATCTACGGCAAGGGCGGCAGCGGCAAGTCGTTCGCGCTGGCCAACCTCAGCTACATGATGGCGCAGCAGGGCAAGCGCGTGCTGCTCATCGGCTGCGACCCGAAGTCCGACACGACCAGCCTGTTATTCGGCGGCAAATCGACGCCGACGATTATCGAAACCTCATCCAAGAAGAAGCTGGCAGGCGAGGAAATCGGCATCGAGGATGTCTGTTTCCAGCGTGACGGCGTGTTTGCGATGGAGCTCGGAGGCCCCGAAGTCGGTCGCGGCTGCGGCGGGCGCGGGATCATCCACGGGTTCGAGACGCTGGAGAAACTCGGGTTCCACGAATGGGGATTCGACTACGTCCTGCTCGATTTCTTGGGCGACGTGGTCTGCGGCGGCTTCGGCCTGCCGATCGCGCGGGACATGTGCCAGAAGGTGATTGTCGTCGCATCGAACGACCTTCAGTCGCTCTACGTTGCCAACAACGTCTGCAAAGCGGTCGAGTATTTCCGCAAGATGGGTGGTAATGTCGGTGTCGCGGGCATGATCCTCAACAAGGACGACGGCACCGGAGAGGCGAACGCCTTTGCCGAGGCGGTCGGCATTCCGGTCCTTACAGCGATCCCCGCAAACGAGGACATCCGCAAGAAATCGGCGAATTACCAGATCATCGGCAAGCCCGGTGGTCAGTGGGCGTCGCTGTTCGAAGAACTGGCAGTCAATGTCGCGGAAGCGCCGCCGCTGCGTCCGACGCCACTCGATCAGGACGGGCTGCTCGGCCTGTTCAGTGCCGACATCACCGGCGCGGATTATTCGCTGAAGCCAGCGACCCAGGCCGACATGCGCGGCGTCGAATTCGTCGCCAAGCCCAGCCTCGAAGTGGTTTACGATGCAGTCTGAGGTCGCCTCTCCTGTACCCGAAGGGGGTTGTTCCAGCGCGGACACGCTGCGCGCAGCGGCGATGCAAGCGGGCAAGTCGGATGTGCTGGCGCGCTATGCCGCCGACTATCCGCAGGGACCGCACGATCAGCCGCAATCGATGTGCCCAGCATTCGGCAGCTTGCGCGTCGGTCTGCGTATGCGGCGCACCGCGACGGTGCTTTCGGGCTCGGCGTGTTGTGTATACGGCCTGACTTTCACATCGCATTTCTACGGAGCAAAGCGCTCGGTCGGTTACGTCCCGTTCAGCTCCGAAACGCTCGTTACGGGCAAATTGTTCGAAGACATCAAGGAAGCGGTCGAGCAGCTCGCCGATCCTGTGAATTACGACACCATCGTCGTCACTAACCTTTGTGTGCCGACCGCGAGCGGTGTACCGCTGCAGTTGCTGCCCAAATCCATCAACGGCGTCCGCATCATCGGTATCGACGTGCCGGGCTTCGGCATTCCGACACACGCTGAGGCGAAGGATGTCCTCGCCGGCGCGATGCTCAATTATGCGCGGATGGAGGCCGAAGCTGGCCCCGTCGCCGCGCCACGCGAACGATCGGCCCTGCCGACGGTAACGCTCCTGGGTGAGATGTTTCCGGTCGACCCGGTCGGTATCGGGCAAATGCTCGAGCCTCTGGGCCTCGCGGCCGGACCGGTCGTGCCGACACGTGAATGGCGTGAGCTGTATGCGGCGCTCGATTGCGCTGCGGTTGCCGCCATTCATCCGTTTTACACGGCCAGCGTCCGCGAATTCGAAGCCGCGGGACGTACTGTCATCGGATCGGCCCCTGTGGGCGCGGACGGGACGGCGGCGTGGCTCGATGCGGTAGGCAGCGCGTGCGGTATTGCACAAGCCAAGGTTGATGACGCGAAGAACCGCTTCGTCCCTGCCATCCGTGCCGCGCTCGCCGCCAAACCTATTTCAGGACGCATCACGGTGTCGGGTTACGAAGGTTCCGAGCTGCTGGTCGCCCGCCTGCTGATCGAAAGCGGCGCCGATGTGCCCTATGTCGGCACGGCTTGCCCGCGGACCGTCTGGAGTGATCCCGACCGCGAATGGCTTATCGCGCGCGGTGTCCATGTCGAATATCGCGCGAGCCTGGAAAAGGATCTGCAGGCGGTCGATGCGTTCGAACCGGATCTCGCCATCGGCACCACGCCGGTCGTGCAGCATGCCAAGTCCAAGGCGATCCCGGCGCTGTATTTCACCAACCTGATTTCGGCGCGCCCGTTGATGGGTGTTGCCGGCGCAGGGAGCTTGGCCCAGGTCGTCAACGCTGCGCTCGGCAATCAGGCGCGCTTCGACAAGATGAAGGATTTCTTCGAGGGCGTCGGCGAGGGCTATAGCGCGGGCGTCTGGGAAAAGACGCCGGTAGACCGCCCTGAATTCAAGGCGAAATTCGCCGCCAAACGCATTGCCGCCGCCAAGGCGGAAGAGGCGGTGGGCGTATGACGCTGATCCTCGATCACGACCGCGCCGGCGGTTACTGGGGCGCCGTCTACGCCTTCACCGCAATCAAGGGGCTGCAGGTCATCATCGACGGCCCGGTCGGTTGCGAGAACCTGCCGGTCACGTCGGTCCTTCACTACACCGATGCACTGCCGCCGCATGAGTTGCCGATCGTCGTGACCGGCCTCGGCGAGCAGGAACTTGGCCGCGACGGCACCGAAGGCGCGATGAAGCGCGCCTGGAAAACGCTCGATCCCGATCTGCCCGCCGTGGTGGTGACAGGCAGCATTTCCGAAATGATCGGCGGCGGCGTGACGCCCGAGGGGACAAACATCGTCCGTTTCCTCCCGCGCACCATCGACGAAGATCAGTGGCAGGCCGCCGATCGCGCACTGACCTGGTTGTGGACGCAGTTCGGGCCGAAGAAGGTGCCGGGACCGCGCATCCTGGCCGAAGGGGCCAAGCCGAGGGTCAACATCATCGGGCCGCAATATGGCCAGTTCAACATGCCGTCCGATCTCGCGGAAATCCGGCGATTGATCGAGGGCATCGGATGTGAGGTCAACATGGCCTTCCCGCTGGGCAGTCACCTCGCCGATGTGCGGAAGCTGGCGGATGCGAGCGTCAATGTCTGTATGTACCGCGAATTCGGACGCGGGCTGTGCGAGACGCTCGAGCGGCCGTATCTTCAGGCACCGATCGGCCTCGAAAGCACCACGCTGTTCCTGCGCAAGCTGGGCGAGTTGACGGGTGTCGACCCTGAGCCGTTTATCCAGAGCGAGAAGCATACGACAATCAAGCCGCTGTGGGATCTGTGGCGTTCGGTCACGCAGGACTTCTATGGCACCGCCAGTTTCGGAATCGTCGCGGGCGAAACCTACGCGCGCGGCATCCGGTCGTTCCTCGAGGACGACATGGGCATGCCCTGCAACTTCGCGGTGGCGCGGACAGCGGGGACCAAATCGGACAACGCAGCGGTCCGGACCGCTATCCATACCAATCCGCCGCTGGTCCTGTTCGGCAGCTTCAACGAGCGCATGTACGCGGCGGAAGCGGGCGGGCGCTGCATGTTCGTCCCCGCATCCTTCCCCGGCGCGGTGATCCGCCGCCACACCGGCACGCCGTTCATGGGTTATGCGGGCGCCACCTACCTGATCCAGGAAGTGTGCAACGCACTTTTCGATGCGCTGTTCAACATCCTTCCGCTCGGCACTGTGCTCGACAAGGTCGAAGCGACCCCGGCGCGTAACCTGACCGAGCTGGCCTGGGACGTGACAGCCAAGGACAGTCTCGACGCGGCCGTCGAGCGCGCGCCGGTGTTGGTCCGCATTTCGATGGCGAAACGTATCCGCGATGCTGCCGAGCGCGCCGCGCGCCGCGCCGGCGAAGCGGTCGTGACGCAAGCCCGCGTCGACGAAGCCATGCAGGAGGCGAACGCGTGAGCGCGACGCCAACCCTTTCGGTCCCTCGGGACCTGACCAGATCCTCGTGGATATCCCCACGCGGATGCCGCCCAGGGGCGCACCCGTCGCTCCATTATTCGAAGGGCAAAACGGAGACGGTAACATGAGCGATAATAGAGACGGGGTCGGGACGTACCTGACCGAAGCTGAGGCGAAGGAGTTTCACAAGCTCTTCGTCATGAGCATGGGGTTCTTCGTCACTGTGGCGGTCATCGCACACATTCTTGTGTGGGCATGGCGGCCGTGGTTCCCGGGAACTGCTCCCTACGAGGCCGCAAAAGTTGCGGTCGTGGCACCTGCTGCTGTCGCCACTGGGCGCAGCTAGACTCTAACTGAAAGGAGCGTTCCCATGTGGAGAACGTGGATGATGTTCGATGGCCGCCGCCTGTTGACGGCTCTAGCGGTCTTCTTGTTCGTGCTGGCAGTCTTGATTCATTTCATCTTGCTCAGCACCAACCGGTACAACTGGCTCGACGGTGCGCATTCGGCTCCTGCCGTGGCGACAGCGCCAGCGACGACTACGCCGTAGCGATACGGTTCGGGGAAGCGGAACGGGGTCGGGCGCGACACCTGCCCCGTTCCGTGACCCGGAATTCATTTGAGATTTACAAGGTACTTCGCCCGACGATCGGGTGAAGCACGCGGAGACGTGCTATGGCGCTGTTGAGCTTCGAAAGAAAATACCGGGTCCGGGGAGGCACGCTGATCGGCGGCGACCTGTTCGACTTCTGGGTAGGACCGTTCTACGTCGGATTCTTCGGGGTTACGACGGCCTTGTGTGCATTGCTAGGTACGGGGCTGATCCTGTACGCGGCCTCGTTGGGCCCGACGTGGAACCCATGGCTGGTCAGCATCGCGCCACCGGACATCTCTTATGGCCTCGGCCTGGCGCCGCTGAAGGAAGGCGGCTTCTGGCAGGTCATCACGATCTGCGCGATTGGGGCATTCGTTTCCTGGGCGTTGCGTGAGGTCGAGATCTGCCGAAAGCTCGGCATCGGCTACCACGTGCCCTTTGCCTTCGGCGTGGCGATCTTCGCCTATATCTCGCTCGTGGTTATCCGCCCGATGCTGCTCGGCGCTTGGGGCTTCGGTTTCCCCTACGGGATTTTCAGCCACCTCGATTGGGTGTCGAATACGGGGTACCAGTACCTCCATTTCCACTACAATCCGGCGCACATGATCGCCGTGTCGTTCTTCTTTACGACGACGATGGCCCTGGCACTGCACGGGTCGTTGATCCTTTCGGCGGTCAATCCTGGCAAGGGCGAAGAGGTCAAGACGCCCGAGTATGAGGACACCTTCTTCCGCGATACCATCGGTTATTCGGTGGGAACGTTGGGCATCCACCGCGTTGGCTTATTCCTAGCGCTGAGCGCCGGGTTCTGGAGCGCGGTCTGCATCATCATTTCGGGTCCCTTCTGGACCCGCGGCTGGCCCGAATGGTGGACCTGGTGGCTTAACCTGCCGATCTGGTCCTGACGGGGGAGGGAAGCGAAATGGCACAATATCAAAACATATTCACCCAGGTGCAGCTCCGCGGCGTCCCCGAAACGGGACCGGAACTGCCCGCTGAAGACTCCCCCCGCACGGGAAAGGGCAGCTTCAATTACTGGCTCGGCAAGATCGGCAATGCGCAGATCGGCCCGATCTACCTCGGCTACCTCGGCGTTGCATCCATGGTATGCGGCCTGATCGCTTTCGAGATCATCGGGCTCAACATGTGGGCCTCGGTGGGTTGGGATCCGGTCCAGTTTGCCCGCCAGCTCTTCTGGCTCGCGCTCGAGCCGCCGGGACCCGAATATGGATTCTCGCCCTTCGTGCCGCTAGCGAAGGGTGGCTGGTGGATTTTGGCCGGCGGGTTCCTGACGACCTCGATCATCCTTTGGTGGGTGCGCATCTATCGCCGCGCACGCCAGCTCAAGATGGGCACGCACGTCGCCTGGGCATTTGCCAGCGCGATCTGGCTGTACCTGGTCCTCGGTTTCATCCGCCCGATGCTCATGGGGAGCTGGGCCGAAGCGGTGCCGTTCGGCATCTTCCCGCACCTCGACTGGACCGCCGCCTTCTCGATCCGCTACGGCAACCTCTTCTACAACCCGTTCCACGCGCTCTCGATCGCCTTCCTCTACGGCTCGACCTTGCTCTTCGCGATGCACGGTGCAACGATCCTTGCCGTCGGGCGCTATGGTGGCGAGCGCGAGCTGGAGCAGATCACCGATCGTGGTACGGCTACCGAGCGTGCAGCCTTGTTCTGGCGCTGGACGATGGGCTTCAATGCCACCATGGAATCGATCCACCGCTGGGCGTGGTGGTTCGCGGTGCTGACGACGCTGACCGGCGGCATTGGCATCCTGTTGACCGGCACGGTCGTCGACAATTGGTACCTATGGGCACAGCAACATGGCTACGCCCCCAGCTATCCGTCGACGGGTGTCGTTGATCCTGCAACGCTTCCGGGAGCTGTGAAATGACCAGCAAGCGCATCATCATCGCATCGGTAGCTGCGCTGCCGATGCTGCTCGCCGGGTGCGAGATTGGGCCGAAGCAGTCGACCCAGACCGGCTATCGCGGCACGGGTATCGACCAGGTGGTCAATCCGGGCCTGGTGAAGGCACAGGTGCCAATCCCGGCCAACGTGTATGAAACGCCCGGCGACACCGGACCTCGCGCCAGTGAGACCTACCAGAACGTGAAGGTGCTGGGCGGCGTCAGCACCGACAGGTTCAACCATTTCATGGCGCAGATGAACAACTGGGTAGCGCCGCAGACGGGCAAGGACCCGAACGAGGTTGGCTGCAACTATTGCCACAACCCGAACAATATGGCGTCCGACGAGAAGTACACCAAGGTGGTGGCGCGTCGCATGATCCAGATGACGCAGAACATCAACGCCAACTATACCCAGCACGTGCAGGGGACGGGCGTGACCTGCTGGACCTGTCACCGCGGCAATGCCGTTCCCCAGTATAAATGGGCATCGGCCACGCCCGAGCCCAACACCATCTGGGGCAATAAGCACGGCCAGAACACGCCGACGCCGGGCACCGCCTACGCGTCGCTGCCGTATGACTCGTTCTCGGCCTATCTCAAGGATGGCGGCGTTAACAACATCCGGGTTGCGTCCAGCGTGCCGCTACCGTCGTCCGACCATGTCGTCTCCGTCAAGACGGCCGAAAAGACGTACGGGTTGATGATGCATCTGTCGCAAAGCTTGGGTGTAAACTGCACCTATTGCCACAATACGGCGTCGTTCCGTGCGTGGAACATGAGCAGCCCGAAACGCGCGTTGGCCTGGTACGGCCTGCGCATGGTGGCCAGCAATAACGCCGAATATATGACGCCGCTTGCGAGCGTCTTCCCGGCGGTGCACCCGGGTGGCGGGGCCAGTCCGTGGCGCAAGGGTCCAATGGGCGACGTGTACAAGATCAACTGCGCAACCTGCCACCAGGGCCTCAAAAAGCCGATGAACGGCGTGTCGATGCGCGCAGAAAATCCTGTATTGTGGCCTGGCGCTGCTACAATCGCTCCGATGGCGGCACCGCCAGCGGAGATGCCAGCCGGTGCACCGGCGACGCCCGATATGGCAGGCACAGCCGCAGGAAAGTAAGCGACTTGCGGGCAGGGTGCCCGCAAGCGCCAACCCCTCGACATGTGGATGACGATGCACCTGTTCGAATTCATCGTCGTGCTCCATGTCCTGGCCGGGGCCACCGGACTGATCTCGTTCTGGGTCCCGATTGCCGCGCGCAAGGGGAGCAATCGGCACCGAGCCTGGGGTAGGATCGCCTGCCGTGCTTTCATGGGCGCGGGATTTCTGGCGATCGCCATGGCGCTCCTGTCGCTGTTTGGCCCCGAGCAGCGCTTGCCGATGATCAAGGACCGTGTGCTTTTCAACGGCCTGTTCGGCTGGATGATGCTCTATCTGGGCATGCTGACCATCGGGTTCGCGCATTACGGGCAGGCGGTCGTCCGCCGTCGGGGCGATCGGCTCGCGCTGCGTCGCTGGCCGCATCAACTGGTATTTGCGCTCGTGATCGTGCTCGCCCTGAATTGCGGCATTTACGGACTAAGGACCGGCCAGCCGCTCATGGCGCTCGTCGCGCTGATCGGCCTCGTCGCGGTCGCGACGCAGATGACCTATATCTGGCGCGCCCGTGTTACGCCGGGTAGCCATGTTCCCGAACATTTCCGGTCACTTCTCGGCATGGGCATCTCGGCCTATACCGCGTTCCTGTCGGTCGGCATGATCCGGCTCGTGCCCGACCATGTCTTCAATCCGCTGGTATGGGCAGTCCCCAGCATTGTCGGCGTGGGCCTCATCATTCGCTATACGCTGGCTAAGAAGACGCCAGCGATGCGGGCCGCCTGATCGCAGACTAGCGCTTGCCCGCATGGTTCTTGCGGCTGGCCTGTTTCCGTTGCCGATCGCCTTGTTTTATTCGGGCGTAAGCTTCTCGGGCGGTGCGGACGTGGCAGCGGCGCGCTCCTTGCGCGCGACTTTTTCGGCTTTGAACGCCGCACGCTTTTCTCCATTCTCCTTTGCCAGGGCGGCTGCCTAAGCGCTGGCGGTCCTGCGAACGGCTCGGCGCGCGGGGTGCGCCGAGTCTGTTGATCGGTCGGTACGCCATGAGATTCATGCTGCGCGGGGCGCTCGCACTGCAGCCGTCCGATGCTCGAGATGTGCAACGTGGTCTAACTAGCGGCGATGGGCGCGGGAGGCATGACGCAATCCCGCTCGACCTAGA
>JBBROX010000032.1:0-16785 GCA_038228865.1 Sphingomonadales bacterium
AGATCAAGGACGTGCTGACGGCCGGCGGCACGGCATACAGCGCCGTCGACTATAGCTATGATGCGCTTGGGCGTTCCGACTGTACCGCGACACGAATGAGTTCGTCTAACTTCTCCGGCCTGGCCGGCTGCGCACTGGGCGGAGCGGGCGCATTCGGCCCCGACCGGATCAGCCGGCTGGGATATGACAATGCCGACCGCCCGGTGCAGCAGCTAAGCGGTTACGGCACGCCGCTGCAGCGGGTCGACGCAGCAATGACCTATACACCAAACGGCAAACCGGCGACCGCCTCCGACGGTAAGAGCAATCTCACCAGCTATGCCTATGATGGATTTGACCGGCTGTCGACAACGGCATTTCCGACGCCAGCCAACGGCGCGGTGTCGTCGGGTACCGACTATGAACAGCTAAACTATGATGCGGGCTCGAATCTCACCCAAAGGCGGTTACGCGACGGTTCGATAATTGGCTACAACTACGACGCGCTTGACCGGCTAGTCGGCAAGATCCTGATGATAAACAAGCCGGTCGCTTACACCTACAATAATTTTGGACGCCTGATCGCGACCAGCAGTGGCGACATCAACCTCTCATCAGGCTATGATGCGCTAGGCAGGATGACCAGCGAGAACCAGCCGTTCGGCTCCACAGCCTCGCAATATGATGTAGCCGGACGACGGACACGGCTGACCTGGAACGACGGCTTCTTTGTGACTTATGATTATGACACAGTCGGTGAGATGACGGCCATCCATGCCATGAATGGCAGTGTGCTTGCTGCCTTCACATACGATAATCTTGGACAGCGCACTGTCTTGAACCGCGGCAACGGCACGAGCACTGCTTACGGCTACGATGCGGTATCACGACTCACAGCGCTCACGCAGACTCTAGCTCAGCCAGCCTTCAACCTGTCGCTCTCGCTTGCAAATTACAATCCTGCCGGCCAGCTCGGCAGCCGCACCAGCTCGAATACCGGCTACAGCTTCACCGGCAAGTACAATGTCGACCGCAGTTATGCGGTCAATGGGCTTAATCAATATACGGCATCGGGGGCGGTCACGCCGGTCTATGACGGCCGCGGCAACCTTACTGGTGCTGGCGGCACGAGCTACGCTTACTGGAGCGAAAACGACCTCAAGGCGGTTACCGGCGGCTCCAACGCAACGCTTTATTACGATCCGTTCCACCGCCTCCTCGAGTACGATACGACCGTGTCTACACGGTTCCTATACGATGGACCAAACATTATCGCCGAGATCGCCAACCCTTCGGGTGCCGTGCTGCAGCGCTATATCCATGGTCCTCGCAGCGACGAGCCGCTAGTATGGTATCAGGGTGCTACAGCCAATGTGCCGATCTGGCTGCATGCCGACGAGCGCGGATCGGTGATCGCCTTGTCCGACAGCTCTGGCAACGGTGTTGCGAGCAATGCATATGACGAATATGGCATTCCGCAATCGAGCAACTATGGACGGTTTCAGTATACGGGCCAGATATGGCTGCCGGAAATCGGGCTCTACCATTACAAGGCTAGGACCTATTCACCGACGCTCGGCAGATTCCTACAGAGCGACCCGATCGGATACAACGATGGAGTAAACTGGTATAACTACACGCATGGTGATCCCGTAAATAACGTAGATCCGAGCGGACTTGAAGAGAAAAAGCCAGATAAGCCCATTGTAGTTACAGGTACGATCACGAAAGAGCCAAATAGGCCTGCAACAGGTGCAGGCAGCGGAACTAGCGGAAACGGCGGTAGTGGCGGATATACTGGCAATGGTCCGAGTACTGGGTCCGAGGACTCAGAGATTGTTGTAACCGCTAATCAAACGACGACTCATAAAGTTAGCTATCAGATACCGCCTGCAGTTCTAATTAGAATACAGTTAAAGCACTTCGTCGACGATTTATTCGGTGAGAAGTCGAAGTTCAATGATGACGTCTTTATGGACCTAGTAAATTACATTGGCAGGACGATAATGTTTTCTAAGGGAAAGCATGGCACAGGAAGTCAATCAATCTATAGCCGTGACTTTGGAACACCGATCGGAATTCTTCCGGATGGTACAAGCACGAGCTTTATGACTGTCATCGGGTCTCATAAAGCTGGATCTCCGATTGGCTATGTCGTTACAGCCTATCCCGGACCTGCTGCCTTACCATAAGTATCGGATGTAGAATGGATTTCGACGTTTCTGTATGTCCGCTTAGTATTAAGTCTCGCAACGACCTTGTTACATGGATTGATGATAAAGACTTCTATGAACTCAACAGATCGTTCAGAGCGTCTTATAAGATTAGACTTGGGGATAAATACGTCCTGGACGATGAGGATGGAGTTTTCGTAATAATATCTGCAATACTTGTATGTCTATACAAAATATCGCGTAACCAGGACTGCAACCTTGTAATGAGTGACTCTCCTCCAAATATATCCTTCAAAACCATCCTCAATAGCTCAGAGTTGCGTGTGGAGTTAAACTCATACGGAAAAGTAATTTATGAGGAGGTAGTAAATCGTAGTTGTGTTGTGCTCAAGCTCAGAGAGCAGGCTGATCGCTGTATATCTAGTGTTATCCGTTCGGCAAGCATTACTAATTGTGATCTGTATGAATTACTAGACCTGATGAACCCAAACTTCTCAGGAAAGCTCCAAGGCGTTGCTAATTAGTGTCCGTATAGTCTATCGTGAGTCCGTTTAAGCGAGCTGATACTTACTTGGCTACCTAGGAGTAGTATAAACTAAGAGTCTGATTTATGTACAGTCAGTTGTGATCGGAAACTAGAAAAGACCATTCTAGTGATCGGTGATGCGTAAACTCATATAATTATCTGACGATCGAGATCGACGGCTAAGCGAAAATGGAGCTGGACATGTCGAAACCAACTTGGTGGCTGACAATTGGATTGGTCGCTGCCATTGCTATCGCTGGTCTGCTGACGTCCCGTCACAAAACCGTTTCTGCCGAAACGGAATTACCGCGGTCCCAAGCGTCGCTGGCCCAAGATCCTTATTCCGGGGTCGGAGTGTCCACGGCTGATAGTACGATGTCAAAGCACTGAAGCCAGCTCGCCAAGCTAACGAAGTGCTTGCAGCTCAATCCAAGCTGAGGTCACTTATGTATGATAATATCCTTTATCAGACGTTGTGTGTGGGCTAGAGGTGGCGTTATGACCGATCGCCTCAACCGCAATCTCAGGGTCACCGCAGCAAAGGCGCGCCGCGTAACCGGGATCAGCACGCCTTTCGGGGGTATGCAGTGGAGCGACCCAGGCCCATCTGACGCCGAAGCGGTGCGCCAGTTCATGCTGTTCCTGGAGGATCGACGTGTGCTCTTCAATGCGATGAACCTGGAAGTGCCAGATCAAGTCGATCGCTCGATTGATGAGATCCGCAAGCAATGCACCACGACGATGCAAAATCTCGCGGCCAAAGCTTTCGCTGTCCTACCAATCAGGGCCATTCGAGAAGCCGGCCGGCGCTTTCAAGACGACCGCAACGAAGAGTTCCGCTTCTTTGACCGGCGTGAATTTAGTCACGGGCTGAGCCCCGGGTTTTTCACTGCCTTGGGAGCTTACCGAGCCGCGGTCGGCTACCATATCGCTGTTCTGGCGGCTCACTACGACATTTCCGTTGAAGGCGATCTTGCGCGCGTTTTGCCGGACCTTGGCCGATAACGGGGGTGAACCAGCTCACTGCCCTGCCCTCACCCTCGTTCGCGCTGCCGGCGCTGATCGCAGACGCCGACAATCGCGCCCGGCTGCGTTTTTTAGAATTCTTCGCGATCAACATCCGCAACCCGCACACACGGCGGGCCTATGCGCGCGCGACGGGGGAGTTTTTGGGCTGGTGCGCAGCGCACGGCATAATGTCACTCGCGGCGGTACAGCCGCTGCACGTCGCGGGCTGGATCGAGGAGCTCGGCCGCGAAGTCAGTGTGCCGACGGTCAAGCAGCGGCTCGCCGGCGTCCGTCACCTATTCGATTGGCTGGTCGTCGGCCAGGTCGTGCCGGTCAATCCGGCCGTATCGGTGCGCGGGCCGAGCCACAGCGTCCGGCGGGGCAAGACGCCGGTGCTCGACCCACACGAGGCGCGACGACTGCTCGATGCGATCGACGTATCGACGCCGATCGGCCTGCGTGACCGCGCGCTGATTGGGTTGATGATCTATTCGTTTGCGCGGGTCGGGGCGGCGCTTGCCATGAAGGTGGAGGACGTGTTCGTCCAGAACCGGCGTCTGTGGGTGCGGCTGCACGAAAAGGGTGGCAAGCGCCACGAGATGCCCTGCCACCACAGCCTCGAGGAGTATCTGATCGCCTATCTCGACGGGTGCGAGCTGCGTGGCGTTCCCAAGGCACCGCTGTTCCGCACCATCGGCCGCGGCACGGGCAAGCTCAGCGACACCCCCCTGCCCCAGGCCAATGCCTTCCAGATGGTCCGTCGGCGCGCCGCCGCCGCCGCCGTTGCGACGGCGATCGGCAATCATTCGTTCCGGGCTACCGGCATTACCGCGTACCTGAAGAACGGCGGTACGCTTGAGAAAGCGGCGGTGATGGCCAACCACGCCTCGACACGGACAACCCAGCTCTACGACCGGCGCAGCGACGAGGTCAGCCTCGATGAAGTCGAGAGGGTGTTGATCTAGCTTATTTATCAAACTTGACCATCAGGTGCATTATGGCTACCTCTGTATCTCAATTGAGATACAGAGGTAGTCGTGTCTTCTAGCTCCATGCTGCATGTTCGACTGGATGATGCAACTAAGGCGGAAGGAGCCGCCGTGCTGGCGGCGATAGGCTTGTCGGCGTCCGATGCCGTGCGGTTGCTCTATCGGCGTCTCATCACCGATCAGGCGTTCCCGCTTGAGTTGAAGGTGCCGAACGCCGAAACCCGCGCCGCCATGGCAGAGGCGGACGAGATTATCGGCAGCCGTAGCGCCCGTTTCACCGACGCCGACGCGTTGTTAGTCGACCTTGAAACGACCAGTAGCAAGTAAGCGGGCGGCGCTGCCGCGCACGTCCGATTACGCCAAATCGTTTTTCAAGGATTGGGAGCGGCTGTCGCGATCGGGACGCTACGATCTAAATCGACTTAAGGAGGCCATGCTGCTGCTGATCGGCAATGACGGTCCGCTCGGTCCCGAGTGGCTCGATCATCCGCTTAAAGGAGATTGGGCAGGATACCGCGACTGTCACATCGGTGGCGACTTTCTGTTGATTTACAGGGCCGACGAAACGACCGGGAAGACTGGCATTGTCGTTTTTGTACGTGCGGGTACCCACGCAGAGCTGTTCAACGAGTAGGCGGCATGAAGCGCGCCACCTTCATCCGCCACGGCCAGAGCACTGGCAACGCCGGCATTCCGTCCCATGACCTATCCGCAATCGCGCTGACCAAGCTTGGGCATGACCAAGCGCGCGCGGTCGCTGCCGCGTGGCGCGAGCCGCCAGCGCTGATTGTCACGTCGCCTTACCTGCGGACGCAGCAGACCGCCGCGCCTACGATCGCGCGGTTTTCGGGCGTGCCGGTAGAGGTATGGCCGATCGAGGAGTTCACCTATCTGCAGCCAGCGCTATGGAACGGCACGCGCAGCACCGAGCGGATGCCGTATCTCGAGCGGTACTGGCATGCGGCCGACCCCGATTATTGCGACGGCGACGGCGCGGAGAGCTTCGCCACCCTACTCCGCCGCGCCAAGGCGGCGCTGGCGCGGCTTGCCGCGCTGCCCGCCGGTGCGCCCGCCTACGTTTTCAGCCACGGCCAATTCATTCAAGCGGTGCGTTCGGTCGTTGTCGATCGCGAGCTGGACGACCAAGCCAAAATGCGCGAGTTCTGGCGCAAGGGCGAGCCGCCAGCGATCGGCAACGCCGAGCGCGTGCAGCTCGCATTCACGAACGCAGGGTGGGCGGTGGAGGCCGGATAACCCGCAGACCTGTCGCTTAATAATTGGGTTGGATTCGGAAGCCGATTGACTGGCTTCACCTACATGTTCACATGTGCGCCTATGAAGGAGCCCACATGCCCACAATAGCGATCATTAGCCAGAAGGGAGGTGCCGGAAAAACCACCCTCGCCTTGCACTTGGCAGCCGCTGCAGAACAGGCGGGGCTTGTTTCTTTGGTGATAGATACCGATCCCCAAGCGACAGCGAGCACATGGGCAGCTTGGAGGAAGGACGCTCCTCCAGCGGTAATCGACAGTGCCCCCCCTCGCCTAGCATCTAAGATCGAACAGGCAGTCAAGCAGGGTGCAGGTTTGATAGTTATCGACACCCCGCCCCATGCTGATAGCGCAGCGAGCGCCGCGGTGGAAGTGGCCGACCTAGTGCTGATTCCGTGCAGGCCAAGCGCCTTCGATCTAGCGGCGGTTCAAACAACTGCGAAACTCGTGAAATTGCTGCGCAAACCAGCCTTTGTCGTCTTCACCGCCGGATCACCGAACGCGCCGCGCATTTATGAGGAAGCCGCTGCCCTCGTAAGTGAGTTCGGAGTGCCCGCCTGCCCTATGATTATATGCGACCGTGCCGTGTTCCGGCACGCCACCGGCGAGGGTAAGACGGTGCTAGAACTCGAACCGGATGGCAAAGCCGCCGAAGAGGTCCGTGCAATTTACAAGTGGACATGTGAACAATTGAACAAAGACAGTCGTAAAACCAGCAGGAGAGCGGTATGAGTCGGTTCGCAAATCTAAAGGACCGTGTGACGACCGACGCTGCTCTGCCCGCGGCTGTCGCGTCTCGAGCTGCGAACTCAGGCAACGACCAAGTGCCAGCCAGCCGACAAGGTAGAAAAGCTGTCTCAGGCTATTTTCGGCCGGAGATGTCGTTTGCTCTTCACATGCTGGCACGCCGACAAAATCGCAGCCTGCAAGCGGTCATGGCTGAAGCGTTCGACGATATTTTACGAAAGCACGGTGAAAGTCCAATCGGAGATTAACTCACACGCTCACATGCGAGGGTGTGCCCTAATCCACATGTCCACAATCGCACACGTGACAAAATACAGAAGTTGTCATCCTTAAATATTGAATTCCAGTCCGACTCGTATAGTGTACGACCCACATGACTGATTCGAAGCCTCTTTCCCCCGCCAACAGAGCGATGCGTAAGCGTAATGCCACGCTCAACGCGCAGGGCTTCAAAACATCGACGGTCGCGTTTTCGCCAAGGTCACTTGAAGTGATCGACGGCATACGCGCCAAGCTTAATCTGAGGTCGCGCGAAGCGGCGGTGAACGCCGTGCTCGAGCGGATCGATCAGGATATATTTCTGAGGCAGGAGTTTCTGACTGTGACCCCATAAAGAAATGCCCGGCGCAAGGCCGGGCACTCCAGAAGCTTATGTGGACGATGCCTGCAAGCATCGACCGGGCCGAACAGTCCCCTTTCACATATTCGCTTCTGATCTCCGGATCAAGAGTGCGCGTTTCGCGCCACGGATTTTTTTGTGCCCGGTCCCGGTCCCAACGAGGGGACGGACGATGGCGGTATATTCGATTGGCCAGCTGGTCAGCCGTGCGGAACGGCGTGCACACCGGACGCATGCACCGGTGCGGCGCGGCAGCATCGAGAAGGGGACGTTCGAGGAGCGCTGGTATTACCGGCCGCAGCGCGATCAGTATGGGCTCCTATGCGACGGCGTCCGCCTGGTCGACGCCCATGCCAAGAAGCTGCAGCCGGGAGCGCCGGCGGGGCCGCTGGGGCTGGTCGGCGACAGGATCATGCGGGCGTTCCTCGAGGCGATCGACCGCTGGTCGGGACGGCTCGACGTATCGTACGACTGGCTGTGCCAGAAGACCGGCTTTTCGCGGCCGACAATCGCCAAGGGGCTGCGGGCGCTGGCCGAATACGGCTTCATTGACATCCAGCGCCGCTGCGTGCGTACGGAAGCTGCGGACGACGCACCAGGGCCGCGCTGGTCTCAGGCGACCAATGCCTACCGGTTAAAGCTGCCGGCGCTGGCACGCCAGCTGCTCGGGTTAAAGGGACAACCCGCGCCAGTTCCCGAAGATGAGCGCGACCGGCGGGCAGCGCAGGGCGCGGCGGCCGAAGCGATGCTGGCGGCGCTATCGCCCGACGAGATCGGTGACGCGCTGACCACCGACAAGGCGTTGGCGGCAGCGCTCAACCGGCTCGGCCGCCACTTCGTCAATGCCGGACATAAGCATGACGAGTGCGAGTTAAGCTGCTTGCCTCAACCCCTACCAATCAACTTTGATCTTATGCAGAAAGGATAAGGAATCGGCCAAGAGGCCGATTAGCTACCAATGAAGGAGGGCTTTGAGCGTCTGAGCGACACCCAAGAAACTGCGCAAAGTGGTTTTGTTCAACGGCAAGCGCGGAACCAGTCAGTATGTCAGACTTCAAAGGGTAGCGCGGAAGTGTCGGCACCGTTTTGCTTTCCAGTCCGAGCTGCTTGTAGCGATCGAGCAGCACTCGGACTTCTTCGCCCTGGATCAGGCCGCCGACCAGCTCCGAAAACCCCGCCAAATTCATCAGCAGGGCGTGGCAGGTCCAGCTGAGCGATTGCCGGATGCCCTCCTGGTCGGGTCCCATGATATGGCCGCTGTAGGAGCCATCGTCGTTGCGCTTGATGAAACGGTGCAAGCTGTTGAGCGACTGGTGTACGGCAGCGGCGCACAGTTGGCGATAGGTCGGATAGAAGGCGGCGAATCCGGACTTTTCGGCAAGGTCACCAATGTCCTGACGTTTGGCAACCAGCTTGAGTTCCGAAAGGCGCTCATCGAGCGGGGCGATGTCGTCAGGTGCGACGCCGGACAATATCGCCTGTTCCCGGAACAATTGGAAACGGCCCCGCTGGCTCGCCATTTCGTCGGCAACCAATGCATCTCGGGCAATTTCGCCATGTTCGGCGAGATAACCAAGCCAGAACCCAGCTTCGTAGACGCCGCGCGACAGCGTATCGGCTTCGGCGGTCATCCCACGTTCGGCCAGCAGGACCGCGCCCTGGAAGCCACTGAGCGCCCGCATCAGGGTACGCAGACCAATGCACATCGGATTGAGCGTCGATAGACCAACGACCATGGCTTCATGGTTCATCACGACAGCCTGGGCGCAACGATTCAGGCTGTCGGTGTAGGCAAACCAGTCGTCATCGAGCGCTCGATGGCACGGAATAAACCTGTTGATCCAAGGCGACAAGAAGCCTTCGCCACGGACGCTATCTTCGGCATCGCGTCGTGCAGTTGTTTCAGGATCATCCATCGAGTTGCACATCCGGCACAGTCTTAGCCTGGAGCAGTTCAGCTTCGGCATCAAAGGTCCGTTTGCCGAGCCGCTTCCAGAGCGTCGCCTGTTCTTCCTTCCTCTCTCCGCGCAGCAGCCGGGCAGCATCGAGCAGCATACCGTAAAGGGTGGCGCGATCATCCTCGAGCAGCTGATCGACGCCGGCTTTGGTGACAAGCCCGCCGAGCTCGATCAGGCGGCGGGTGCGTTCGCGGCGTTGCATGACCCAGTCTCTCATATCGGTGCGCTGCAGCCCGGCTTCAGCCCGCCGCACCATTGCCTGGATTTGTTTGATCGTCCGCGTGGTTGTCGCCAGGAGTGCTGCCAGCCTTGCGCCCGCGTCCGTGAAAGAAAGCGGTACCCTTCACGCGCCATGCCTCCTTTGCTGCGCTGTCCTTGGTACCGGCAGCCGCGACCAGCACCCCGGCAAGCGTTTCGAGATCGAGCGCATCGGCCCCGGTGAGCGTCACCAGTTCACCGAGCTGCCGGATCCTTTTCTCCTTCAGCCCGCGCGCCTTGTCGCTGAGCGCCCGCAATTCGGCATCATAGTCTCGGACCTTGCGCATGGCTGACCGTCTCCGCTGATCGTCAAGAGCATCATGTCATCGCCGTAAACGCAGCGCAAGTCACGAGCGCGACGAAGGAGCAGGTAAGTGCGCGCTTATACGTCGTTGCCGACGTGCGCTGGAAAGGGTAGCGTGCATTCGTTATGGCGATCTACCATTTCTCGGCGAACGTGATCAGCCGCGCCAACGGGTCGAGCGCGGTTGCGTCCGCAGCGTATCGCTCGGCCTCACAACTGCCCGATGAGCGGCTTGAACGCCGCCACGACTTCTCCAATAAAGCCGGAGTTATTCACTCGGAAGTGATTCTGCCCGAGGGTGCACCTGAGCAGCTTGCCGACCGCGCGACCTTGTGGAATATAGTCGAGAAGGGTGAGAAGCGGAAAGACGCGCAGCTGGCCCGCGACATCGAGTTTGCTATCCCGCGTGAGCTTAGCCGCGAGCAGGGCGTGGCGTTAGCGCGCGAGTTCGTGGCAGGGCAGTTTGTCGAGCGCGGTATGGTGGCCGATCTCAATGTGCATTGGGATTTTGACAAGACGGGGCTGGCGAAGCCGCATGCGCATGTGATGTTGTCGATGCGCTCGGTTGACTGCCGAGGGTTCGGGCAAAAAGTCAGGGAGTGGAACGCGCCCGAGCTGTTGAAGCAATGGCGCGAAGCCTGGGCGGCGCTGGCCAACCAGCGGCTGGCCGAGCTCGATATCGATGCCCGGATCGATCACCGCACTTTGGCAGCGCAAGGCATCGCGCTTGAGCCGCAGCACAAGATCGGGCCGGCGGGAGCGCGGCGGGAGCTACGCGGCGAAGAGGCCGAGCGGGCCGATGATCATGTGCGGATCGCACGGGACAACGGTGCAAAGATCATCGCCGAGCCGGGTGTGGCACTTGAGGCGATCACGCGGAGTCAGGCGACATTCACCGTTCGTGACCTTGCGATGTTCGTGCACCGGCATAGTGACGGCAAGGCGCAGTTCGACACGGTGATGAGTGCGGTGCGGAGCTCGCCCGAACTGGTGGCGATCGGGCAGGACGGGCGCGGCGAGGCAAGGTTTACAAGCCGCGAGATGATTGCGGTCGAAGCGCGGCTCGATCACGCCGCGACTGCGCTGGCACGGCGCAGCGGTCACGATGTTGGCGACCGGCACCGTGCGGCGGCGCTGTCGGCGAGCGAGGGCAGGGGGCTACTGCTATCGGACGAGCAGCGGAGCGCGCTAGTGCATGTCACCGGCGCCCATGGCCTGGCATCGGTGATCGGCTATGCCGGTAGCGGCAAGTCGGCGATGCTGGGGGTAGCGCGGGAAGCCTGGGAGGGAGCGGGCTATACGGTGCGCGGGGCGGCGCTGTCGGGGATTGCGGCGGAGAACCTCGAGGGCTCGGGGATCGCGGCGCGGACGATTGCGAGCCTCGAGCATCAGTGGGGGCGCGGGCGCGAACTGCTGGGTGCCCGCGACGTGCTGGTTATCGACGAAGCCGGAATGATCGGCACGCGGCAACTCGAGCGGGTGTTGTCGACAGCAGCGGCAGCGGGCGCGAAGGTGGTGCTGGTTGGTGATCCAGAGCAGCTGCAGGCGATCGAGGCGGGCGCGGCGTTCCGTTCGGTGGTCGAGCGACATGGCTGGCAGGAGATCACCACCATTCGCCGCCAGCGCGACGACTGGCAGCGCGATGCGACGCGGCAGCTGGCGACCGGGCGTACCGCAGAGGCGGTGCGCGGCTATGACGAGCACGGCATGGTGCATGCGGCCGACAGCCGCGAGGCGGCACGGGGCGAGCTGGTCAACGGCTGGGAACGGGCGCGGCGAGCCGAGCCGGACAAGAGCCGGATAATTCTCACTCATACCAACGCCGAGGTGCGCGACCTGAACGAGTTGGCGCGCGGGCGGCGGCGCGACGCCGGCGGGCTGGGCGAGGATGTGAACGTCACCACAGCGCGCGGCAGCCGGGCGTTCGCGGCGGGCGACCGGCTGATGTTCCTCAAGAACGAGCGCGGGCTTGGCGGGCACTACAGCGCCGCGCAGGCGGTGGCGGTCAAGAACGGCACGCTCGGCACCGTGCTGGCAATCGAGAGCGACGGCGAGCGGCTAACAGTGCGTCTTGACGGGCAGGCAGGGCGAGACGTCACCTTCTACACCCGCGATTATGCGCATATCGACCATGGTTACGCGGCGACCTTCCACAAGTCGCAGGGCGTTACGGTCGATCAGACTCATGTGCTGGCGACGCCGGGGATGGACCGGCATTCGGCGTATGTCGGGCTGTCACGCCACCGCGACAGCGTCCAGCTCCACTATGGCCGCGACGACTTCACGGATCAGCGCCAGCTGGTCCGTATGCTGTCGCGCGAGCGCAGCAAAGACATGGCGTCGGACTATGTGCGCGACAGCTTTGCGGGCAGCATCACTGATGGCCTCGCCGAGGTTCGTGCTTTCGCGGAGCGGCGTGAGATCGCGCTGCCGCAGGCTGTACCTGAGGTGCTGCCCGCGGCAGGGGCCGCTCCGGTCCGCGCGAAGGCGAAGAGCATGTTTGCCGGGTTCAGGCCGAAGCCCTTGGCTTCGTCGGCTTCCTGTGAGATCCCGGCCCGTGAAACTGCCGCGCCGGTGCCGGACCAGGCGCAGGCGGTCGAGCGGTATGCACGGAGTATCGCCGACATGCAGCGGATGACCAGTGCCGGGCTGCCGGTGCTGCCGCATCAGGAACAGGCCCACGGACGCGCAAGGGAAGTACTCGACCGTTTGCGGCCGGACGCGTCACGTGACTTGCTTGCGGCGTTCACGCGCGATCCCAGGCTGGTTGGCGAGGCAGTGGCGGGGCGAACGACAGCGGCGTTGCGGGCAATGGTGGAGGAGGGCCGGGTGCGGGCCGATCCCGAACTGCGTGCTAATCGCTTCGTCGAGACATGGCGCGGGATAGAGGCCGAAAGGGACCGGTTGAGCCAAGCCGGAGACCATAGCCGGGCCGAGCGCGTCGGCGAGCGGTTGACCGAGCTCGATGCAGCGCTTGCCCGCGATCCGCAGATGCTGGCGGTACTGCGCGATCGGGTCCGCGGGCCCGAGCGCGAGCTATCTAGAACACTCCCCGAGCGCGAGCGGCTGATCAGCCGTGAGCTCACGCAAGCGATCGAGCCGCAGCGCAGTAGGGGCCATGACTTTGGCCGTTAGCCGTCCTGATATGGCCGGTGATCGGCACGAAGAGCACGACGCCGCGGCGGAGGCGTTCGAGGCGGTGCGCGCCGAGGTGGCACAGCTGCGCCATGCCGTCGAGCGGCTGACGACGGTGCAGGCTGCGGTTGAGCAGCCTGACTATGCAGTAACGCTCGGCGAGATCACGCATAATCTCGCCGTTACGGCGAAGCGGACCGAGGCGTTGGCGAAAAGCCCGGCGCTGTTGCTAACGCCGGTAGGGATCGGTGCGCAGATCAATGTTGCCGCGGCCGAGGTCCGGCGGGGCGAACAGCAGATGCTCGATCAGGCGCGGTCCGGGCTGCAGCAGGCAGCCCGCGAACTGGCCGGCAGGGTGAAATCCGCGCGTGCGTACGACGAGCAGCGCCTGTGGGTCATCGGCGCGGGCGTGACAGGGCTGGTGAGCGGCGCATTACTGCTGTGGGGGCTGGCTCGGCCAATTGCACGGGCGATGCCGGAGGATTGGATGTGGCCCGAGCGGATGGCAGCGCGGACCCTCGACCGACCAATGTGGGAGGCCGGGGCTAGGCTGATGGCGAACGCGCCAAACACGGTCTGGCCGGAGCTGGTCGCCGCCTGGAAACTACAGCAGGCAAACGACGCAGCGCTCGCAAAATGTTGGAAGGCTGCCGGGAGAGCCAGGAAGGCGGTGCTGTGCACGATAAAGGTAGGCGGGGAAAATTAATACAGGTGAGATTTATGGGATAAGCGTGACGTCCGTAGGTGATCTATTGATACGCTCAAGAAGCTTGAACTTTTCTCGGAAGGCGTGGGCCGCCGCAGCTGTTGCCATTGTGCATGTGATGATCATTGTTGTTATTCTTACCGCCCATCCTGCTGATCCAAAGTCAATAACAGGCATTTCGTCGTTGGCCGTGGCCAACATTGCAAGCCGGCGGACTTTTAATCAAGAAATTTTGCCTAGTATTGCTGAGAACGATTTCAATGTAGAACTCTTCGAGCCCGAGGTGGCGATTGAGACAAAAGTTGCTAAGTCAGAGATTATTGAATCAGCTGAGGGGTTAAACGACCCTTTTGCTGGTCCTGGACTTGCAAATAGCGGCGCAACGGCCGGATCAACCCTGCCACGCAGTGCTGCTTATCAGCAGTGGATCGCAGAGGTTCAGCAACTGCTTCAAGACCGGCCCAGTGGAAAGCTTCTTCAAGGCATCGTGGTAGAGCTGCTATGTCAGCCAACAGGCGGCTTCTCCGAAGCCCGCGTCGCGCGCGGCACCGGTAATGCGGAGTTTGATCGGGTCCTAATTGGAACGGTGACCCGACACCAAATGCTGATTCGCCCTGGACTGGTAACAGAGCCCCGTTGGCTTTCGCTTCCCGAATTCTCAATTCCGTCACTGTAGGATTTAGCCAAATAGAATCTAGTTGCGTAGTCGTAATAAACGACTAACATTCGAGGTGCAGCAGGATTCGCTATCCCGCGAGCGTGCTGCAGAGGCACTGCGTTATGCGCTCATGTGCAAGAGGTCTGCTACACCTCGCTTCGGTTATTGGCATTTTGATTGGCCCATTCTCAGGTGCCAGGGCGGACGAGACAATTACCTACACCTACGATGCGCTCGGCCGGCTGGTAACCGTCGTCAGCACCGGCAGTGTCAACAACGGTGTGCAAACCACTTATCAGCAAGATGCCGCGGATAACCGGACCCGCGTCGTCGTCACGGGGTCAACAACGCCGCCTCCCCCCTAGCGCCACGTCGCGCACTGTCGTGCACATCCCAGCAGCTCGGGAGTAATTCGGTGGGCATATTGTTCCGGTTTCTCGGGTGGCTGAGCGCGGTCGCTGCGATTGGCGTGTTGTCGACATCGGTGCTTGCACAAAGCACCAATGCACCGTCTCCAGCTTTTCAGACTGTCGACGAAAATGGCGTCGATCTGGTGATGGGAAAGTTCTACTTCTCGCTCACCGAAGCTTCTATCGGGAGCGGTGTCGGTGCGCTTGCCCTAGTTCGCTATTGGAACGGCGGCACCGCCTCGGTCGATAATTGGAGCGGCGGCGTCTACTCGCAGCTGGCAGGCGGCGTAACAACCTATTACGTCGAGCTCGGCGGCATATCGGACAGCTTTGTGGCCAGCGGTACGGGCTATACTTCAAATAAGGCAAACGGCGCGACGTTGCAGAACACCGCCGGTGCCTGGCAGTATAAGGCTGCTGATGGCACCATTATTGACTTCATGAACGTCAGTGACTCGACCTATCCGCTCCAGGGATATTCGTGTCCGACCACTGCAGTCGGCGGCTGCCAAATTCCGATCAAGATGACCAAACCAAACGGCATGATCTACAGCTACGCTTGGGATTTGGTCGATAAATGCAATTACCCGAACGGAGTCGTAACTCCTGACTGTCCGGTTGGCAGAGGAACGACTTTTTACCGTTTTCGAGGCGTGTCGAACGCAGCTGGCTACTCGTTCAACATAAGTTACCTGAGCAATTCGGCCGGCAATTTTTCTGCACCTCAATCGAGCTGGTACATGCGGACCGGAGCGACGTTTGCCAACGCAGCGGTCGCCTGCGGTACGTCCTGCCCTTCGGTGACCTATGGTCCCGCAAACCCGCTGACGATCACCGATGCGCTCGGCCGCCAGTGGCGGATCACGCTTGGGAGCAGCGGGATCACCGGCGTCAAGCGGCCAGGCAGCGCCTCGGCCGACACCACGGCCATCACCTATGGCACTAACGGCCTGACGGTCACGAGGGAGGGCGTGACGACCAGCTATGCACAAAGTTTTGCCGGTACGACCGCAACGTTGGTCATCACCAAGCCGATCGTTGGCCAAACCACCGTGGTTGCTGACCTAGGCCTAGACCGCGTGACCAGTGTCACCGATCCACTCGGCCGGGTAACGGCCTATTTTTACGATGCCAATGCCAGGTTGACCCAGCAAATGGCACCGGAGGGCAACAAGAGCCTGTTTTCGTACGATGCGCGCGGCAACGTCACGACGACAACACTGCGTAGCAAACCGGGTGCAGGACTTGCCGATATCGTTTCGACTGCAGTCTACCCGGCGACGTGCCCTAATCCAGTGACCTGCAACAATCCGACGGCGGCAGTCGATCCGCGCGGGAACCAGACCGATTATAGCTATGATCCGGCAACAGGGCTGGTGACGTCGGTAACGGCTCCTGCAGCCGCCAACGGCATTCGCCCCCAAACCCGGTACAGCTATACGACATCGTCCGCCGGCGTTGCGTTGCTGTCGCGGGTTTCAGCTTGCCAGACGGCCAGCAGCTGCACGGGCACCGGTGATGAAGCCGTGACGACGGCATCATACAACGCCAGCCAGCAACTGGCCTCAATCACTCGCGGTGCCGGCGACGGCTCGCTCCCGGCAACGACCGGTTTGACGTATGACGCGGCTGGCAATCTAACTGCTGCGGACGGCCCGTTGCCGGGCACCGTCGATACGACGGTCCAGAAATTTGACGCGTCGCGGCAGTTGGTCGGTGTTATCGCTCCGGATCCTGACGGCGGCGGCCCACTCCAGTATCGCGCGCAGCGGCTGACTTACAATCTCGATGGCCAGATCGTAATGACCGAGCACGGCACCGTGACGACGCAGACCGACAGCGGCTGGGCGGGGTTCAGCCCACTGCAGCAGATCACCTCGACTTACGACGCGAACGCGCGCAAGATCAAGGACGTGCTGACGGCCGGCGGCACGGCATACAGCGCCGTCGACTATAGCTATGATGCGCTTGGGCGTTCCGACTGTACCGCGACACGAATGAGTTCGTCTAACTTCTCCGGCCTGGCCGGCTGCGCACTGGGCG
>JBBROX010000033.1:0-14439 GCA_038228865.1 Sphingomonadales bacterium
CCTCCCTACGCCACCAGCAAAGCGAAACCCGCGCTCATTATCGACGGATCGCACGTCCGCCAAAGGGGTCCCTTTTGCGCGCCGATAGGGGGTCCCGATTGGACGCCGATTGACAGCCCAACCATTTCAACTCGCGGAGCGATAGTGTTTCGATAGTGGTGCAATCGTTGGCGCCGCAACTGGAACATTCGATTGACGTCGCCCTCAATACCGATTCAGCTTCACAGCAGTAGGCGAACAACGGCCAACAGGAGAACGGGATGGCATTCAAGCAAGATTTGGCTGCAGGCGCTCCTCTGCTGGGCACGTTCGTCAAAACGCCGCATCCCCACGTCGTCGAGGTGCTGGCGACGGGAGGGCTCGATTGCCTGTGCATTGATTCAGAACATGCACCGTTTGATCGGGCGGCGATCGATCTCTGCTTGATGGCGGCGCGCGCAGGCGGCGTGCCAGCGCTTGTGCGCCCCGCCAGCGGCGCGGCTCACGAAGTTTTGAACGCCCTTGATTGCGGTGCCGATGGGGTTGTCGTGCCGCACATCAGGTCAGCGGCGGAGGCGATCGAGGTCGCGAGCCATGCCCATTACGGCCGTGGGGGGCGCGGCTATGCCGGATCGACACGGGCAGCGGGCTATGGGCTGGTCGGCATCGGCGATCACATGGCCGTCAGCGCGGCGCGCACCGCCGTCATCGCCCAAATCGAGGACGCAGAAGCACTTGATGTGATCGATGCGATCGCCGCCGTGGAGGGGATCGACGCGCTGTTCATCGGGCGGATCGATCTAACCATCTCGCTTGGCTGCACATCGCCTGACGACCCGCGAGTCATCGCCGCTGTCGATCATATCGTCGACGCGTGCCGTTGCGCGGGCCGGGCGTCGGGTATGTTCTTAGCGCGCCCAAGCGATGTCCCCGAATGGCGCGCGAAGGGAGTAAGCCTGTTCCTGCTCGCCTCAGATCACAATTTCATCCGCGCCGGCGCGCGCGCGTTGCGCGGCGAGGCCGGGATGAGCTAGCTTTTGTGCCAGAAGTCAGGTCCGGTAGGCCTGCGCCAGCACGGCAACCTCGTCAAAGATCGTCCATTCCTCGACAACCAGCGGCCCGGCGAAGCGCATGTGGCTCATACCCATCACCGCGACCGGGCGTCCAGGCGGGACGTCGCCGAGCAGCCCGCCAGGGCGCGTAGTGCCTTCGAGCACCCATCGCACCGCCACAATCAGTCCGTCGGTTTCCTCCGACCAGCACACATGCTCGACACGCATGGTCGCGTCGGGCAGGCTAGTGAGCATCGCGATAACCAGCGCACTGAGGTTCCGCGCGCCCGCTGCAATCCGCCCGCCGCCCCAGTGTGCGATAATCGTCGGCGCATAGTGGAACGGGATATGGTCGAAGCGGCGCATGTTCCAAATTTGGCTGAAGTGATGCTCGACCCACCCGACTATCGTGTCGATTGGCCCGTCATAGCCTTTGCGCGGGACCTGCCCCCTTAGCCGCGTCGGTACCGACACGACCGGGGCCTCGGCGAGCGGCACTTCGGCGAGGCGGCGCGCGGTTTCGTGGATGTCGAAGCCCATCTGGCGGACGGCGGCGCCATTGTCGCGGACCAGCCATTCAGTGTGGATCAAATTGGCGCGCGTCACGCAGTCGGCGACAAAGAACCGTCCGAGACGCTTACCGGTGGCCGGGCCATAGGGTGAGGCACCGCTGTTGGTCGACCGGGCATAGCCAAGGTGCGACGTGTAGAACCCCTCTGCCTCGTCGCCGCTCCACGCGACGTTGAGGTGATGGGATTCGCCGTCGGGCGCCATGTGGATACCGGCGGTGGTCGAGGCGATGACCTCCTCAACCGATCGAACGACGCCGTTAGTCGTGTAGACCGTGCAGTTCGCATCATAGGTGTCGTAAATGCGCCCGACCGCGCGCTCCACCCAGATCTGTTCGGTAATGCGGACGATGTAATCTACAATGTCCGTGAAATCATCCTCAAACCCCTCCATCGGTTGGGTGCGCACGCCAGAGGAGACGGTCAGCTCGGCGGTATCGCGCTGGCGGATACGGGTGACTTTAGGGCGTTCAGGAACGGCGAACGGCAAACCTTCGTAACTCATCGCACACCTCAGAGATTCGGCCCGGGACCGCCTTTTAACAGCGTCCCGGGCCGGATGACGCGGATTATCAGAACTTGTACCCGGCCTTGATTCCCCACGTCCGCGGCGCGCCATAGCTGCCGCTGAAACCGCCGCCGCTGGCAACGGTGACACGCCCGATGGTGGCGTTGTTTTCAAGGTTCTCGACAAAAGCCTGCAGTGAGATGTTCTGGTCAGCGGTGCGATACGTCAGTCGAAGCTCGGTTTTGGTATAGGCCTTTTGCAGATAGTTCGGGAATGCACGGGACAGCAGATAGCTGCCGCTGAACAACGTTTGGAATTCTGGCGTCAAAGTACCTGATTTGCCGAGGTCGATTTCATATGCCAGCCCGAACTGAGCGCTGATGTCGGGGGTGTTCTGCACCCTGGATTTGATGTTGTAGCCAAGTGCTGTGTACTGCGGCACGCCGCCGACGACGATCTGGGCACCGTTGGCGTCACGGACCGGTACGAACAGTTCGGGGTTGCTTATCGGGTTGGGCAGGATGCCGCCGAGATAGCCGAGCTGAACGGCGGGGCTGGTTGTGCAGGTGCCCCCTGGCGCAACAATGCCGCAAATGCCATCATTGGTGACCGAAACCGGGAACGGGTCATCACGCGCGTGGAGGTAGTTGACTGCCAAGTTGAGCTTCAGCTTGGGAGCCGGGAAGGCGACGATCGAAAGATCGACACCCGGTGCTTTGCTCTTCGCTCCATTGCTCAGCAGGGTGATGACGCTGTTTGGAACGAGCGGGTTTGCAAAGCTCGTCTGCACCTGCAGGTTCGAGTAGACATTATAGAAGGTCGCGATATTGAACTGCAGGCGGCGATCGAAGAACGTCCCCTTCAATCCGGCTTCAAAGGCCTGGACGCTTTCCGAATCATACGGCGGCAGCGGCTGGCCAGCAGTGTTCGAAATCGGCGAATAGCTGAAGCCGCCTGAATGCTTGCCGGTCGAATAGCTGGCATACAACAGCACGTCATCGCTAAGCTTGTAATCCGCTGCCGCGCGGTAGGTGAAGTATTTGAACGTCTTCTGCCCGCAGCGCGTCGTCAGTGCATTGGCGACAACGTTCGCTGCTGCCGTCGACGAGGCATCAGCGGCGGTAACGCCGTCGCAGGTGTGGTTGAAATCGGTCGTCGGCAGATATGCAATATAGGTGCCCGCTCCGGCAAAGACGCCAGGTGTTGCCAACGCTGACCGCAGATCCTTTTCGTCGATCGTGTAGCGCAGGCCGCCGGTTAACGTCAGCCGGTTGTTAAAGGTATACGAGGCCTGAGCGTAGGCCGCATAGCTTGTGTTGTTGGCCCAGGACAGCGGGTTGAACGCATCACTGCCGTTCAAACCGATGTAAGCCGAGGGCGGCAGGTTGATGACGGCCCCGCCCGAACTGGGATAGGCCGTGAAATTGCTGCCGAAATACAGCGGATAGCTGCCGGTGCCCGCCGCCCCTGCCAGAGCGCCTGCTGTCGAATAGCCCTTCGTACGTCCGGAAAGGAATGCGTCAGGCACTTGATCGTGCAGATAATAGGCACCCACCGTGTATTTGAATGGATCGTTGCCCGTCGATTGGATCTGGAATTCCTCGCTGAAGGCTTTGTCCTTCGTCAGGAAATATCCGATGCCATAATTGGCTGCGGTACCATCGTTATCCGTGCTGCGAACCGCATCGAAATTATTATAGCCGGTGATCGACCGCAGCCGCATATTATCGGTCACGTCATAATTGACGGCGAGCGAAATCTCGGTCGATTTGATGCGCTGCTTCGATGGCGCATCATTGAGCACCTTGTACGGTCCCAGGACGGGATAGCCGATATCGAGCGGGACACCGTTAATTGTGGTGTCGACGAGACCGTCGCGGAAGGTGCCATAGGGATAGAACTGACCCTGAAAAGACCGCCCGTTAAAGCCATTCGGGAAGGTGAAGGTCGCGCCGCCGACATTAAGGGTGCCACCCGGCGCGGTGACCAGCGCTGGATCAATGAACTGGCCGATCGCCTTAGCGTTGAAGGTACCGTTGCCCTTGCTGTCGTCGTTCCAATAAGACGCCCGGACGATGACTTCCAAGCCGCTGCCCTGCGGGGCCCATCGCAGCGAGCCGCGAACATATTGCTGATTCTTGTCGTCCTGATCGGCATAACCCGGCGCCGTTACGCTTTGGATGTAGCCATCGCGCTTTTCAACATAGCCGGCAAAACGCACCGCCAAGCTGTCATTGATTGGCAGATTGATATAACCGTCGGCAAGAATGCGGTTGTAATTGCCATAAATCAGATCGACGCCGCCCTCGAGCTTGTTGGTTGGCTTGGCAGTGGAAACCGCGATGTTGCCGCCAAAGCTGTTGCGCCCGTAAAGCGTGCCCTGCGGACCCTTTTGCACTTCGACGCGCTCCAAATCGACGAATGGCACACTGGTCTGCGAGGTCCGCGACTGATAGATTTCGTCGATGTAAAAACCGATACGCGGATCGGCGTTACCCTGAATCGATTCGGTATAAATGCCACGGATCGCCGGGCGGGGATCAGCACCCGAGCGCCCGAGGCGCAGGCCGGGGGCGAGCTGTTCGAGGCGCGAGGCCTCGGTCACGTCGGCGTTGCGCAACTGCTCCTTGCCGATCGCGACGATCGACAGCGGAACGCTCTGCAATGATTCTTCGCGGCGCTGAGCGGTAACTATAATGTCGGCGACGCCGTCATCGACGGCAGCAGCGGTTGTCGTCGCGGGCACAGGCGCAGCGAGCGTAGGCGCAGCGAGTGTCGTGATAGTGGCGGCGGAGGCAAGCGCCATTGCGCGCCACGAGCGGACGTTGGTCGAAGTGATGGTCATGGTTTCCCCCTTTTTTGGAACCCATGCCCACTCTAAGCGGCAATGCCGCAATTGCAAGCGCAGTCATTTCGGGGTCATGCGACATGAACACTGCTTTTCAACGGTAGAAATTGCACGATTCATCGTGAGAGGCCACTGTGTCGAGCCAGTTCCAACTCCGGGTTTGCATTCGTAACCAATTTCACGGAATTGAGATTTTGGTAGGGGAAACGGGATGTTAGGCTGGACAATGATCGCGACGGGTTTGCGCTTTCCCGAAGGTCCAGTGGCGTGCGCGGATGGCAGTGTGATCCTAGTGGAGATCGCCGCCGGGCGACTGACGCGGGTGTGCCCGGACGGCAACACCGATACAATCGCTGAAACCGGCGGCGGACCGAACGGGTTGGCGACTGGTCCCGATGGCCATCTGTATGTCTGCAACAACGGCGGCACCACTTGGCGCGAATGGCGCGGGTTGCTGGTTCCAAGCGGCAAGGCCTCAAGCTATGTTTCAGGCTCAATCCAGCGTGTCGAAATTGCGACCGGAAAGATCGAGACGCTATACACCAACGGCACGACGGCGGGCGGCGAGGTTCCTCTACAAGGGCCGAATGACATCGTCTTTGACGCACACGGCGGCTTCTGGTTCACCGACAAGGGCAAGTCCGACCGGCGGTCGAAAACGATCACTGGCGTATTTTACGCAACCACCGACGGCACATCATGCCGCGAGGTGATCTTTCCACTTGAGGGTCCCAACGGCATTGGCTTGTCGCCCGACGGTCGGACGCTTTACGTCAGCGAAACACCCACAGCGCGATTGTGGGCGTTCGACATAAGCACCCCTGGGAGGTTGCGCTCCAGCCCGGCTTGCGCGGGATGGGGGGCCGTTTCATTTATTCGTCGCCGGGTTTCGCCGCCTACGACAGCATGGCGGTCGAGGCCAATGGCAACATCGCGATTGCGACGATCGGTGATTGTGGCATCACCGTCGTGTCGCCCATCGGCACATTGGTCGAGTTCGTCGCAACCGAAGATCCGTTCACAACGAACATCTGCTGGGGTGGAGCGGACATGACGACGGCGTTCGTCACCTTAGGCGGCATCGGCCAGTTGGTACGCCGCGAATGGCCGCGCTCCGGTCTGCGGCTCGAATTTTAAAAACCCGTCACACCGGGTCGAACACGGCGATGCGAGGCTTTGAGCGGTCAGCAAAAAACTGCAAGTCGTGGAATATATCCATGCCCATCTGGTGAACGATGTGCGGGACGTCCATCATCACCCAATTGTCGACGATCTTTTTTTCGTTATCGAGTCTGTACCAGTCAGCGACCCGCATCTCGACTCGACGCCCAGTCGGTGGCAGCCCAAGCCATTCGGGGCCAAGATGGGTGGCGTTAAGTGAGGGCCAGCCACCGGTGACGGCATATCGCCCATCGCCCATGCGAACATAATGGCCCGGTGCCGTTTCGGGTCCATCATGGTCCCGCACCCAGCCGGTGCGGTCCGAGAACCCCTGCAGGAACAGCGAACCGTGAAAATTGCGGAAGCCGCGCCGCCCCCGCATCGACCCAAGACCTGCGGGGCCATACCAGTTCATATTCCTGTGCCAGTGCGGGCTGTGTCGGTCAGGCGCGTTGGCGATTTGTTTGATATCAGCCTGCTTGACCAAGCCCATCTGCATCTCGCGGATGATCCGTAGCGATTCGGCGCCCAGCACCGGATCGTGCCCGAAGGCAGTTGTGTTGGTGTCACACGGCGGGAAGGCCCATTGCTCCGCCGATCCCGGCATGGCGCGGAAAGGATAATGCCCAGCCTGGCGCATTACATCGACCAGATCGAGCAGCACATAGGCCTTGGCGATCTTGCCGTCGCGGACGATGCAGTTGAAGCCGAACTTCATCGTCACCAGCCCGTGCGTCGACGGAATGCCGAGCAACGGCGTGGCGAACGTTCCCATAATCTGGCCCCAGGTGCTGACTTGGGTGCGCCCTTCGTAATCACCGCCGATGATCAGCCCGATCCGCTGCTCGTAATCGGGGAAGGCGTCGCGCAGCGGTTGCCAAAAGTGCGCCAGTCCCGCTTCTCCACCGTGGATGGTGTTGAACGGGTGGAAGACTTCCCACCAGACATCGGGGTGGCAATGCGCGGCGATCACGGCGGCCGATTCCTCGGGCGGGCGGTCGGCGATTTCGGTCAGGAACCGCGCCACAAGCGCCTTGTTTACGGCGTGAACGGTCATCGTTTTGGCTCCGCTTCGATGCATCAGGAAAGGGCCGCCGCCTTGGCGAATATGGCGGCTTGTGTGGTCGCGTGCGTTTCGCGTGTGACGCGCAGCAGGGTATAAAAGATCGTCGCAATGAGCCCGGGGATCGTCGCGAGCATGAACGCAAACGCAAGCCCCTGCAGCGTGCCGTGATCGATCCGCCCGGGAACTGCCTTTTGCGGGAAAGCCACCAGCGTCAGCACCCAGCCGGCAAGCGCAGTGCCAAGTGCAGTATCGACGCGCTGAAAAAACGTCCGCGCAGAGAACAGCAGCCCTTCCTGACGCACGCCGAACCGCAGCTCGACCTCGTCGGCGATATCGGCGAGGGCCGACCGGATCGTCGTCGAGATGATGCTGTAGGGTGCGTACTGGAAGATCGATAGTGTGATCAGGATCGGCAGCAGTCCGGGCGTGGATGCCTTGAGGATGCCGAAATATCCGAGCGTCAATGGGATCGCCGGGCAAATCGCATAGCCAAGCGCGGCGGCCGCCCCGGTCCAACGCTTGTCGAAGCGCCGGTGCAGCCATTTCACGGTCGATCCGCCGAGCAAATATCCTCCGGCTGTCCCGACCGTGAGCCAGCTGATCTGGGCATTGCTGAGCTGCCAGTAATAGGTCGAAGCATAGAAACTAAGGCCGTTGCGGGCGCCGATCATCAGCGACGTGAACAACAGCGCGAACAGCAACACGACATAATTGCGGTTCCGCAGCACATAGCGCAGATCGGTCATCAACCCAGATATTCCGACCGATCTGGTTTCGGTTGCAGCCATCGGGAGGTAGCGGATCCGCGAGCGCGTCCACCATGCGGACGCGAACAACAGCGCGACAATGGCCGCCGCCATGCCGATCGCATACGCAGGATATCGCGTTGCATCGAGCGCCCCGTTGGCAAAACGCGCCGTGGGAGCAAAGAAATATCGTAGTGCGAGCACCAGCCCGACAGTATCGCCGATCCACAGGCATAACGTATTGTAATTCATGACGCTCGACCGTTCGATATAGTCGTTCGACAGTTCCGCACCCAGCGCCAGATGCGGGGTGTGGAATAGCGACATCGCCTGCAGCAGCAGGGTGTTTATTGCCGCGAGCCAGATCAGTTGGCCGGTTGCTCCCAGCAACGCGGGCGGATTGTAAAGCGCGAAATAACACAGCGCGACCGGGATGATTGCGGCAAACATCATCGGATGCCGCCGCCCCAGCCTCGACCGCGTTCGGTCGGACCATGACCCAACGGAGGGATCGAATACCGCGTTGACGATGAGGCCTGCCGACAGCGCCAACCCAACCAAGGCGGGTGAGAGGCCCTGCACCTGATTGTAAAACAACAGCAGAAACGTCGCGTTGGTGGTGAAGGTGATGCCCTCGGCAATGCTGCCAAGGCCGAATGCTGTCTTGATTCCGATCGTTAGGGGCGGCGACCGGTCGCCCCGGGAGAGGATCGGTATCGTCGCCATGCCGACTGCCCACCCTTCCGACGGATCAACGGATGCAGGCTGACAGCATTTGCATTCGAATGCAACAAAACGCGCGAAACGTTGTAGATCCTAACTGCCGGGGGTGTATTCGCGGATGCGCTGCATGCGGGCGAGCACGTCGAGGCCCTGCACAGCCAGATAATGCAGGATGTCGATGAAAATCCAGTTTTCCGCCAACTTGCCATCCTGTTGACGGTATAGATCGACGACGCGCATTTCGGACGGAGCCGCGCCCTTGGTCATGCCGAGATATCCGCCCGAGTTGAAGACCGTCAGGTTCGCCCAGCCAAAAAATCCGCCAAAATTTCCCTCGGCCATTCGGCAGAGGTGACCGTTGAATTTATAGCCGGTGTGCAGGGCATCGCCGAAGGGTTCGGAATGCTGTTTGATATAGCGTGGGATGGTATAGGTCGCGCCGATCCCGCCCGGGCCCCACCAAATCATGTCGTCGTGCCAAACCCGCGACAGTCGCTCTGCCTCGGTGATGCCATCGACGCGCGCCCGTGGATTCTGCAACAGCGCATTGATAGCCGCGAGGGTGCGCACGCCAGTCGCCGGGTCCTGCGCCGAGTACATTAGCCCTTCGTGCGTCATCGGGCCGGGTTGGACCAGCATCGCGCCGGTCTGCGGCGGCAGCGGATACTGGCCGACCTGCATCATCAGATGAACCAGATCGATGAACATCGCCGTTTCGGCGATGCGGCCGTCTTCGACGCGGTTGAACTCGACAAAGCGCAACATGACAATCTTGCCTGTCGGCAGGATGCCAAGCCATGGGCGGTCAAACAGCGCCATCAAATGACCCATCTGCACGACCCAGCGCCCCTGAAAACCATCGATCTCGTTGAGCCCTGCCATGAAGATATCGGCGCGGCGCTGGAACCGGGTCATCGCGGTGAGAAACGGCTTCCAAAAGACGTCAGCAACAGCCTCGGCACCATGAAGTTCGTGGAACGGGTGCATGCCCCGCCAGTGCCATTTATCCCCAACATGCTGCGCCAGAATGTCGGCGACGCTGTCAGCCGTCGCGCTCGCCAGAGCATCATGATAGGCGCGGACGACCTGTTTTTCGGCCTGGAAATCGGTCAATTCACTCTCCTCATGCGAATGTTCGGCGCTTCGAAATGGTAATGCATGCGCTTGCAAAAATATCCCCTTGCCCGCATGGATTTATCGAATCAAGCGTATGAGGCGGGCGGCATGACCGACCATCATCGGAACCCGGACCATGTCGACGTTGCGGTCATCGGGGCTGGCGTCATCGGCCTGTCTTGTGCTGCTCGGCTTCAACGCCATGGGCGCGCACCGGCGCTGTTCGACGCGGCCGGGCTGGCCAATGGCGCATCGTTCGGGACGGCAGGCCTTATCAACGGCGATGCCCATTTGCCGGTTGCGCTGCCGGGAATGCTGCGGCGGGTGCCGGGCTGGCTGATGGACCCGCACGGGCCGGTCAGCGTCCGCCCGTCGTATCTGCTGCGCGCCGCGCCGTGGTTGCTGCGATGGGTGCTCGCCAGCTGCGCGACTGCGGCGCGACGTGGCGCACGCGCTCTTCACACGTTACACTGCGGCGTCTTCGACGGCTATCGCGAATTGCTCGGTGAGGCCGCGTTTGGCACGCTGTTGCGGCAATCGGGCGGGGTTGTGCTGGCGCGCGGCGAACGTCCGGGGAAAGATGAACTGTTCGCCAATGCGATCCGCGATGAACTGGGCATCGGCTGCGAAACGCTGGGGCCCGAGCGGCTGCGTGAACTGTTTCCGGGCATCGCCACATTCGCGCGGCGCGGACTGCTATTCCCCAACAATGGCTATACGCTGTCGCCGCACCGGCTGGTCGAGGCGTTGTTCGACGATATTGTCGGACGTGGCGTGACTCTCCGACACGAGCGTGTTCTAAAGCTTATTCCGGGGATCGACGGTTGGCAGTTGCTGACCAGCAAGGCCAATGTGATCGCCCGGACCGTGGTGGTGTGCGCAGGCGCGTGGTCGAAGTCGCTTCTCGGTCCGCTCGGCGCACGTATTCCGCTAGAGACGGAGCGCGGCTATCATCTCCAGCTCGGCGCGCCGTCTATTCCCATCGCGCTGCCAATCATCCACCGCGCGCGCGGCCTGGCAATTACGCCGATGGGCGAGGGGCTGCGGCTGGCGGGAACGGTCGAGATCGGCGGGCTCGATGCGCCGCCGGAGGAAACGCGCGCGATCGTGCTGCGGCGGCATCTCGACGAACTTTTTCCAGGCATGGAGGCAGAAGCCCAGCGGCTGTGGATGGGCTTTCGCCCATCGCTGCCTGACAGCGTCGCCGCAATAGGGCCGGTCGCACATCATGTTGGACTGTTCGCTGCAGTCGGGCACGGCCATGATGGCATGATTGGGGCACCATCGACGGGCCGCCTGATCGCCGAGCTGGTCACCGGTGCGCCGCCGCATATCGAGCCCGCACCCTACAGCCTTGAGCGGTTTGGCACTTGATCGCGTGCCAGGGTTTCGGGTAGGCGCAACCAGATCGTGGCTGATAGCGCAAAGGCTACCACTGACAGACCCATTGCCGAGGGGAGCCCCCAGCGCGCCGCGATACTGCCGGTCGCCAGCGGTGCCAGCAGGCTGATGAAGCGCCCCCATTGAAACATCGAGGTGGCCGCAGTGCGGAGCTCGACCGGATAGAGCTCGGCCAGCCACGGCCCGATCGACACGACTGCTGAAAACGCAATTCCGAACATGGCGGCGCAGGCTCCGAGCACCAGCGGCACAGGCGGCGCGAGCAGGAAGGCAATCGCTGCGGCCCCCGCTCCCAACAGCCCAAACGCACCCGCGCGTCGACCATGGCGATCAATCGCCCAGCCCCAGCCGATGCAGCCGATGAAGCTGCCAAAAAACTGGCAGGCAACGATCGTGCCGACTTGCGGGCCAACCAAACGCGCAACGTCGTAGAGGTAGGTTGTCAGCCAACCAGTGAAAGCCTGCGATCCGCATGCGTTTGCGCCCATCATCGCCGAGAGCGCGAATGTCCGCGAGCGCAAAGCGGGGGCAAAGAGATTAGCAATCGAGGGGCGGGGCTTGTCGCGCGCCGCCGTGCCATGCCTCGCGTATTCTGGAACGAACCGATAGGCCGCGAGCGCGAACAGCAACGGCGGCAGGCCACCGATCCACAACATCGCCCGCCAGCCTCCGATCCCCGCTTGCCCCGCCGCTAGCCCAAGCACGACCACTGCGCCAAAATACGTCCCGTCGATCAGGCTTGCGAGCCGGCCGCGGATCCGGCTGGCGAACAACTCGGCGATCAGCCCGATGGTCAGCGGGAACACCGCACCGCCGAACACGCCGACCGCGAACCGCTGAACGAGGAATGCGCCCCAGCTCGTGACAAAGACGCCGGCAACGAGCGATGTGCCCGTGCCGACGCAGACAAAGGCGAGGGTATGTTGCCGGCCAAGACGATGTTCGAAACGCACCACTGTCATCGCTCCGGCGAGTGCACCGACCACCTGAGCCGAATAGCCGGCACCGACCTGCGTAAGGCTCAGCCCGAGCGCGGCCCGAAACGCCGGGCGCAACACATCGCTGCTGTTCCATGCCCAAGCATAGAAAAATTGTAGGAGGATCAGGAAGGCGAGCGTCTGTGCGCGCGGCCGGACATGCAAATCAGACACCTGAATTGTGATCAGGGGTGCACGTGGAAACGGGTGGTCATGCTGTGGCCTGCGCCAGCGCGTCAGGTACGCGCCGTGCGTCGAGTGCGGCGCGGGTGATGGCGTGCGTCGTCCGCGTCACATGCAAGAGGGCATAGAAAATAACGGCGACGAGTCCAGGTATTGTCGACAGGACAAACGCTGCCGCCAGTCCCGTTAGCACCGCCGGGTCGATGCGGCCCGGGACGGCTTTGACGGGGAAGGCGATCAGGGTCAGAACCCAGCCCGCCATCGCGGTACCGAGCGCCTGATCGACGCGTCCGAAAAAGGTACGGGTTGAGTACAGGATCCCTTCCTGCCGCACGCCGAATTTCAGTTCATTCTCGTCGGCGATGTCGGCGAGCGCCGAATAGATTGTTGTTGTCATGACGCTGTATGGCGCGTGCTGGAGTATTGAAAATCCGATTAGGATCCACAGCAGCGCCGGCGTCTGCCACGACAATATACCAAGCCAGCCGAGTGACAGCGGAACCGCCGGGCCAATGGCATAGAACAGCAGCGCGATCGCCCCCGTCCAGCGCTTGTCGAAGCGCGCATGCAGCCGCTTCACCACGAAAGCCGCGACAAGATAGCCGCTGAAACTGCCGAGGACGAAATAGCTGATCTGATCGTTGGTCAGTCGCCAGAAAAACGTTGCGCCATAAAGCCATAACCCACCCCGGACGCCGACCATCATCGATATGAAGAACAGCCCGAGCAGCAGCATGACATAATTGCGGTTTGAGACTGCGCGTCCGACGTCGCGCAACAGCTCGCGCGCGCTGAACCCCGGTGTGTCGGCGGCGGGTTTTGGCAGGTAAGCGACGCGCCCGCGCGTCGACCAACTCGAATAGCCGAGCAGGGCCACGATCGCGAGCGTGATGCTCCCTGCAAACAGCGGCCAGCGCGATGGATCGAGAGCGCCGTTGGGGAATCTGGCGGTGGCAGCAAAGAACACGCGGAACGACAGCAGCCAGCCCAGCGTGTCGCCGATCCACAGGAAGAATGTGTTGTACGCCATTACGCTCGACCGCTCGAGATAGTCGTCGGACAGTTCGCCACCGAGCGCGAGGTGCGGCGTGTGGTAAAGCGTCATTGCCGCCAGCAGCAACGTGTTGGTGACCGCTAACCAAGCCAGCTGACCTAATTCGCCGAACGATGGCGGGTTAAAGACTGCCCAAAACAGTCCGGCGGCCGGCAGGATCGAAGCCAACATGAACGGGTGTCGCCGCCCCCAGCCCGACCGCGTCCGGTCCGACCATGACCCCACCAGCGGATCGAACACTGCGTTGAAGAACAGGCCCGACGCGAGCGCGATACCGACATGGGCGGCAGGGAGACCGCGCACCTGATTGTAGAACAGCAGCAGGAAACTCGTCGTCGCGGTAATGACCAGCGCTTCGGCGGTGCTGCCAAGGCTGTACGACAGCTTGAGCCGCCTGGTCAGAGGCGGCGCAATCACGCAACGAGCCTGACACGCCCGTCGCCGGGCAGTGGCACCGCATCGAGTGCCAGCTTGCACGCGCTGCCCTCCCAGATTGCCACCGCATAGCCAAAGCCACTGGTACGGACCTGCCCGCCGCTCATCCGATAGAGTGCAAACAGCGCGGCACCGCGCGACGCGCTGCCAAAGGTGCGGACGCAGAACACGCGTGAGCGCCAGGCGGAAGGGTCGTGGGCGAGGATTTCTAAGCCTGCTACGCGGACACGTGCGGCCGCGTCGGACGCAAGCAGCGGGTGATCGGTTGCGGAGAACTGAACGTCGCCGCGCGCCTGCGTCAGATCGGGATCGAATGGCACCGCAACAAAGGGCTCGGGAGCGTGGGGGGCCGTACGCCCTGCCCGCCACAGTCGTCCGATGTTGCCGTCGTACAAATCGGCAAAGACTGCCTGATCGTCGACAATCGCAGCGAAACTCTCGGCATTCTCGACGACCGTCGCATAGTCGAGTGTCACCGGGTCACAGCGAAACGCATCGCTGATCGCCTCGACGCCGAACGCGTCGAATCCGCCGACTTCCAGCCGACACGCGTGTAGCAACTGCACCGGGACCCGGCCGATTGCGACCTCTGCGATGGCTCCGAATGCGCTCATGCCCCAA
>JBBROX010000034.1:0-13477 GCA_038228865.1 Sphingomonadales bacterium
CACTCGAAAATACCACAGAACGCCGCGCTGCCCGCTCCCAGGCGTTCGCGAGCTGGGCTGACGTGACCGGTGTCGCAATGGCCGCATGATCATACGCTAATCCCAAATGCGCGCTTCCTGTGCGCCAAATGATGACAAGTCGACGATGCCGCTACCGAAGCCGCAGCCGCATCGAGATCATGTTCGGCCGCCTGAAGGACTGGCGCCGCGTCGCCACCCGCTACGATCGATGCCCAACCGTCTTCTTCTCCGCCATCGCACTCGCCGCCACCGTCATCTTCTGGCTCTGATCAACGAGTCCTGACCCTCAGCGGCACCGGGCTTTTAGGCCGGGGTCAACGCGACCCGATCGCTGCTAAACGACAGGCGGGCGGTCAGCAGGGCGCGAAACACGTTGTAGCCGCCCGTGCCGGGGAAGAAAGCGTGAAAGAACAGCTGCGGCCTGCCGTCGAGCCCCGGTGCCACCGACGCGTGGCCCGGGCCCCACCACTCGGGCGTCGATTTGAGCAGCGGCGCTCCCTGTTTGACATAGGGGCCGAGGGGATGGTCGGCGACCGCGACGCCAATGCCATAGGCGGGGGTGCCGAAATCGTTGCCGGCATAGAACATCCAGTAACGCCCTTGCTGATAGGTGACCCACGGCCCCTCGATCAGATGGCCTTCCCACAGGAGGTCGTTGGCAAGGACGAGCGCGTCGTCGCCGATCAGAGTACCGTCATCCGACAATCGTTGGGCGTGGATCGGGGTGGTCATCGCCTCGACGATGATCGCGGCGTCGGGATCGGTGCCCAGCACCGCCTTCACATGGACCCAGTTGTCGAGCACCGCCTCAATCATCGGCTGCATCAGGAAGAACCGCTCCATTGGCCGACGCGTGTGCGCCCACGGCAGGACGGCGGCGGCGAAGGCCGCTGTGCGACGGTCGCTCTCGCTTGCGAACAGCGTGTCGATCAGCGCGGGCTTGCGCTGCAGCAGCGCCGCCAGCGGGCGCGGCCATATGCCGTTGCTGTCGCATTTCCAGAACAGGTAGCGGTCGTCGCCCGCAGGATCGACGAAGATGTGCGAATCGATGACGCCGCCGCTGAGCAAGGGTTGATCGGGTGCGTCGGGAAGGCCGGTCGTGTTGATGCCGTGGCGCGCGATCAGCGGCGCGCCGCTGTCGGCCCAGGGCCCGGTCGGGTGGGGTGCCCGGGCCAAGCCTATCGCGAGCGCGTTCGATCGCTGCCGTGCGGTATAGACCAGCCAGTATTCATCGCCGGCGCGCGCCATCTCGGGTGCCCAGAAGTCACCGACATAGCGGCCCTGGGCGGTCCAAGCGGGGGCTTTCCCGTCGGGGAAGACAAAACCGCGATGCTGCCAGTTGGCGAGGTCGCTGGAATAGAGGATCGGGAACGCGTCGGCCGCGTCGTTCGACGTCGCCACGAGGAAATAGCCCTCGTCGGTCTTCAATACGGCGGGGTCACCATAGCCTGCCGTCGTCCGGCCATCGAGATTCTCGACGATCAACGGGTGCCAGTCGCCGGTCGCGTGGCCGGGTTGCGGGGGGCGGTCGTGAGCGATCGGCGGGCGGGTCCCGAAATCACGCGCAACCTCGCGGAAGAAGGCGAGATAGTCCTCGTGCTCGCCGGACGGGATGCGATAGTTGCGGGTGATCGTGCCCCGGGCGACAACCAGTTCGCTGGCGATGCCGTCGGCGTGGCCGGCAGCGGTGAAGGTGTTGGCGTCGGTCATGGGTGCCGCGATACACGCCTCGCCATCCCGATGCGAAGCGATTATGCCGATTTGTAAGATAATTCGGAGGTGACCCCTGATCGAGGCGGCGGAGATCATGCGCGGGGTGTACGGTGACGGCATTTTGGTCCGATCGGGTGCGTTCCCGAGCGCCCTTGCCGACTCGCTGCGCGAGGACATCGAGCAGCTGTTCAGCGAGGCCCGCGAGATTAAGGGCGGGGCGCTTCCGCGCGGCCCGCAACGCTTCTACGTCGAGGTCCAGCCTGAGCGAATTCGCGGCTTCGTAGCAATCGCCACGCACCCGTGGTTCGTCGCCGTGTGCGACGCCATACTCGGACCCGGCTACCGCATCGTGGAGATCGGCTTCGACATCCCGTTCCCCGGGGCGGCCGATCAGCCGTGGCACCGGGATTTCGCGGCGCCCGACACGACGCGGCTCGGCCGCCGGCTCGATTCGCTCGCCTTCAACCTGACGGCCGTCGACACCGATCCTGCAATGGGGCCGTTCGAGATCGCGCCCGGAACGCAGTGGGACGAATTCGGTGGGTGCGTGAACGGCATGTTCCCGCCAAAGACCCTGTGGCCGCGCTATGCCGCGCGCGCGGTCGCCAAGCTGCCGCAGCGCGGCGATATCTCAGTACGCTCGGCGTTGACGATCCATCGCGGCACCGCCAACCGGTCGGACCGATCGCGCCCGGTCCTTGTCATTGGGGCGGACGCGCCGGGCGCGATCAACGCCCTGCACCACGATCTCCAGGTCACGCCGGGCTACTTCGCCGCGCTGCCTTCGCGGATCCGCGACCACCTCACTTGCCGGGTCGTCGACCGGCTCACGCCCGTCATTCAGCATCATGAGATCGAAGGCCTGCTGTCGCCCGCCTATTGACGTGTTGACGTCGGCCCCGGCTTCGCGGATGCAGGCGATAAATCATATAATATAAAGGACGGCCTTGAGCGGACTTCAGCTGACTGGAATTCGCAAGGTGTTCGGTGACGTCGCCGTCCTAAGCGGCGTTTCGCTGGCGATGGAGCCCCGCGAGTTCATCGCCTTTCTCGGGCCGTCGGGCAGCGGCAAGTCGACGCTACTGCGGATCATTGCCGGGCTCGAAAGTGCCGACGCGGGCGAGGTCTGGCTCGACGGTGCCCGCATCGACCAGCGCCCGCCCGGGGAGCGCGGCGTCGCCATGGTCTTCCAGCACTACGCGCTCTACCCGCACATGACCGTGCGGGACAACATGGCGTTCGGCCTCAAGAACGGCCGCGTCGCCGCCAACACCATCAGCGCACGCATCGATGAGGCGGCGCGCAGTCTGGAGATCGAGCCGCTGCTCGACCGCAAGCCCGGCCAGCTGTCGGGCGGCCAGCGCCAGCGCGTCGCGATCGGTCGGGCGATCGTCAAGCAGCCGCGGCTGTTCCTGCTCGACGAGCCGCTGTCCAACCTCGACGCTGCGCTCCGCAACCGGACCCGCGTCGAGCTTGCGCAGCTTCGCCAGCGCGTCGATGCCGGGATCATCATGGTGACGCACGACCAGGCCGAGGCGATGACGCTCGCCGACCGCATCGTCGTGCTCAATGACGGGTGTATTCAGCAGATCGGTGCTCCGATGGAGATCTACAATCGCCCGGCCAACGCATTCGTCGCCCGGTTTGTCGGCTCGCCGGCGATGGCGATGCGCGCTGTCACGCGGGCGAAGGATGAGGGCGGGTTTGCCCAGGTGCAATTGGGCGCCGATGCCGTCGTCGCGACGCGCGTTCCGGGTGACAGCGTGCGCGACGGCGCCCTAACGCTGGGCCTGCGACCCGAAGCTATAACGCTCGCCGCGCTAGGCGCAGGCACGATCGACGCCGAGGTCATCCTAGTCGAGCGGCTCGGCGACAAGACCCTGGTCTATGCAAGGCTCGCGGGGGGCGGAAATGTGACGGCCCAGGACGGCGGCGCCTCGGCGGCACGGATGGGCGACCGGATCGGGTTGCGCATCGACGGGCGCCAGGCGCATCTCTTCGGTGCCGACGGCACCTGCTATCAGCGCCATCCCGCGGCATGAGCGCCGCTCGGCCTGGCCGGACCGCGCTGTTGCATGGCCTCGCGTTCACCGGCCCGTTCCTGCTGCTCTACGCCTTCCTGCTTATCTATCCGTTGTTCCTCGGCATCGGTATCAGCTTCAATCATGCCGATCTGTTCGGGGCGCGGCAGTGGGCGGGGTTTGCCAACTACACGCGCCTGATTGCCGACCCGGTGTTTCACCAGGCCTTGTTGACGACCTTCAAGCTGACGCTGATGATCGTGCCCGCTCTCACAGCAATTACGCTCGGCCTGGCGCTTGCCTTGAACCGTGCAACCCGCGGCGCAGCGGTCCTGCGCGGCGTGTTCTTCTCGTCGTCGGTCCTGTCGGTGACGATCGTCACGCTGATCTGGCGCTTCGTCCTGACGCCCGATGCCGGGCTGGTCGCCAAACTACTGGTGCCCTTTGGGATCGAACCGATCCCGTTTCTCAGCCACCCCGACCTGACCGTTCCGGCACTGGCGATCACGACGATCTGGTGGGGACTGGGCCTGCCGATGATGCTGTTCCTCGCGGGGCTCCAACAGATACCCGGCGACATCTATGAGGCGGCGGCGCTGGACGGCGCGAGCCGGTGGATGACCTTGCGCCGGATCACGCTGCCGTCACTGCGGCGCACCTTGATCCTGGTTGTGATGCTGCAGACCGCGGCGCAGTTGCAGCTGTTCGGGCAGGCGCAGCTGCTGACCGCCGGCGGCCCGAGCGGCGCGTCGCGGCCGGTCGTGCTGTTCATCTACGAGATTGCCTTCGGCCGGTGGGAACTCGGCTATGCGACGGCCGCTGCAGAGGTGCTGTTTGTACTCGTGCTTGCCGTGACGGCGGTTCAATACTGGGCCGTCAATCGCGGCGAGGCGCGGCAATGAGACGGCTGCCGTGGCCCGCCATGATCGCTGTGCTGGTCGGCGCTGCGATCATGGTCGCGCCGCTGCTGTGGACGCTGCTGCTGTCGTTCAAGAGCAACAGCGAGCTGATGCGCGACAGCGCGACGGCGTTCGCGGCTCCCTACACGGTGGAGAATTACACGGCGATCTTCTCCGGGTCGCTCGTGCCCCGCTGGCTGCTCAACAGCCTGATCGTGTCGCTGGGCACGACCGCGGGCGTGCTCGTCCTGTGTTCGCTCGCCGGCTACGGTTTCGCACGGCTCGAGTTTCCCTCCCGCCGGACCCTGTTCGCGCTGGTGCTTCTCGGGCTGGCGATCCCCGAGCAGGCGGTAATCCTGCCGCGTCACCAGGTGTTCGCCGCACTCCACCTGCACAACACCTATCCGGGCCTCATCCTGCCCGGCCTTGTCGCGCCGTTCGGCGTGTTCTTCATGACGCAGTATTTCAGGGCCATCCCGAAAGAACTCGACGAGGCGGCGCTGCTCGACGGCGCATCGCATTTCACGCTGTTCTGGAAGGTGCTGCTGCCCCTGACGATCCCCGCCCAGGCGACGCTCGGCGTATTCACCTTCCTCGGGTCGTGGAACGATTACTGGTGGCCGCTGATCTCGGCCACGACGAGCGACCGCTATACGCTGACCGTCGGCCTCGCCTCGTCGCAGATGAACTACGCGCAGACAAGCGGCCTCGGCTATCTGATGGCGCAGGCGGTGCTCGCCTCGATCCCGATCCTGATCGTCTATGTAGTCTTTCAAAAGCAGATCGTCCGCGCCATGGCGGGGAACGGGGTGCGTTGAGGTACTGGCTCGCCATCCTGCTGGCGGCGGCCGCGCTGGCCGGCTGTTCGTCCCGCGCGGACCGGACCGAGATCGTCATCCAGCGCTTCTTCGGGGAATGCGCCGCGCTGTACGGCACAAGTACCGACATCAGCTCGGCCGACACGGAGTGCGGCATCCTGACGACGCTTATCAACAAGTTTGGGGTCGAAAACCCGGACATCCATCTCAAGCTCAATGTCGTCGCCTGGCCCGGCTACCCGCAACTGTCGGCCCAGATCGCGGCCGGTGACCCGCCCGATTTGGTGACCATGCACCAGTCGGTGATTGCCGACTACCAGCGCCGCGGCCTGCTCGAGCCGATGGACCTGATGCTGGCCCGCGCGCGCATTGGGCGTGGCGATTTCACGCTCGCGGGCGAGCGCGGGGTGCTGAAAGCGGGGCGTCTCTACGGCATGCCCTGGGATACCATCGGCGGCCTTTTCCACGTCAATACGGCGCTGATGGCAAAGGCGGGATTGATGAAGGGCGGCAGGCCGATCCTGCCGGCTTCTCCGCAGGAACTGGTCGCGCAGGCGCAGCGCTTCGGTGCCGCGACCGGCAAGCCCTATCTGATCCAGGCGCAGGTCAACGACCCCGCGACGCATGTCCGCAATCTCTACACCTACCTGATGGCGCAGGATGAGGTGATCTTCCCGGATGCCCGCCACATCCGCCTTGACACCCCGAAAGCCCGCGAGATCGTCGGGTTTTTCCACACTCTTTATGTGCGCGGCCTGTCCACCCGCGACCAGGATTTCTCCGGTGCGACCCAAAGCTTCATGAACGGCGACGGCGGCATCTTTCCGGTCGGCACCTGGATGATCGGACCCTACGACAAGGAGGCGCAACAGCCGGGGCGTCCGCTGTACCGGGGCTATGCCGTGCTGCCCTATCCGCGGCTCTGGGGCCACGATGCGGCGTTCGTCGACGGGCACGCCTGGGTCATGCCGAAGCGGCCGCGCAGCGCAGCGCAGCAGGCGGCGATCGCGCGCTTCCTAGGCTTTCTGGCGGCGCATAATTTCGACTGGACCCGTACCGGGCATCTGCCCGCGTTCAAGGCGGTGCTTGCCATGCCGGCGTTCCGCGCGCTGCCGCACCGCGCCGACATTGCCGCGATGGCCGCGACCGGCGAGCAGCTCCCCGACTACGTCGCACGACAGTCGGCGATTCAGGGACTTATCGGCGAGGAGCTTGAAGCCGCGATCAGCGGCCAGAAGCCGGTCGGCCGCGCTCTTGCCGACGCCGAGCGGCGGGTCAACGAGCTTTTGGCCGAGATGCTCTAGGGTGCCACCGCCGCCTCGGCAGCCGAGATCAGGTCCATGACATCGAGGATCAGCCGGTGCATGCCGTCATAGGCTGCCTCAGGATCGCGACTTTCGATGGCGCCGAGCACGGCACGATGCTGCGGCAGGCTGGCGGTACGCCCGACGAAGCGATTGGTGAAGCGGATCGATGTGCGCAGGGCGGTCGTCACGACGTCGCGGAACTGGATGTAGAAGGGGTTCGCCGACGCCTGCATGACAGCGATGTGGAACGCGATGTCGGCGCCCAGCGCGTCGTCCTCGCCGCGCTCAGCCGCCGCCATGCGCTCATAGCCTGCGGCAATCGCGGCGACCGCCTCGGCGTCCGCCGACTTCGCGGCCAGCGCGGCGGCCGCGGGTTCGATGGCGATCCGAAGCTCCGTGAATTGGCGGAGCAGCTCGATCGAGAATTTGCGTTCGAGCAGCCAGCGCAGCACGTCCGCGTCGAACAGGTTCCAAGACGAGGCCGGCTGGACGCTCGTTCCCTTGCGCGGGCGGGCGGTAAGCAGTCCCTTGGCGGTCAGCATCTTGACTGCCTCGCGCGTGACCGATCGACTGACCCCGAACTGCGCCGCAAGGTCGGCTTCGGTGGGGAACGCGGCATCGTTGAATGCGCCAGTGACAATCGCGCGGCCCAGCTCTTCCTGCAATCCGTAGGTGAGATTGCGCCCGCCCGAAGCCGTCGCAGCGACGCTCATGCTACTCTCACCTTTCCCACTCCGTCACCGTAAGCGGCTGGCGGGACGAGGCAAGACGCAGTGACTGACGCGGCAAGGCGGTGTCGCTGCTCCGTCCGTGTGGTTTGCCCGCGGCAGATTTGCCACGCCCGCGCTGCGAATTCAATATATCGTATAAATGCCTTGCCGCGAATGCGGGGCATTTAGTATGGTTCCGTCCGAAGAGCCGATGCAACGGTCGGATACCAGGGGAGACTTGCGATGTTGCCGAAATGCTGGGCGCGCGGGGGCGTGTCGCTGGTCGCGATGACACTGGCCGCGACCACGGTGCTGGCGCAGGACACCGGCGGGCCGGCCGCGGCGGTCGCCGCGCCCCAAGCGCCCGCGGACGATTACACGATCATCGTGACCGGCATCCGCGCCAGCCTCGCCTCGGCGCAGAACATCAAACGCCAGTCGGTGCAGGTCATTGACGCGGTCGTCGCCGAGGACATCGGCAAGCTGTCCGACCTCAACACCGCCGAGACCGCCGCCCGCATTCCCGGCGTTCAGGTCTACCGCCAAGGCGGCGAAGCGCAGAACGTCCTGGTCCGCGGCCTGCCGTTCTTCACCACCACCTACAACGGCCGCGAAATCTTCACTGCCGAAACGCGCGTCGTCGCACTACAGGATTTTCCGTCTTCGAACATCGCCGCGCTCGAAGTGTACAAGACGTCGACTGCCGATCTCGTCTCGCCGGGCCTCGCGGGTATCGTCAACGTCCGGTCCCGCAAACCATTCAACTTCCAGGACGCGCAGGTCTCGGGCTCGGTATGGGGTCTTTACACGCGCCAGGGGGGCAAGGTTAAGCCCAACTTCAACGTATTGGCGACCAAGCGTTTCGATACCGGCATCGGCGAGATCGGCGTTTTGGTCCAGGGTTCGTTCCAGGAGATGCACTATCTGGATGCCGAGATCTCCAACACCGATTTCATCGCCGACCCGACGATCAACGGCCAGACGGTCCGCCTGCCCGACATCCAGCGGCTGTTCTATCGTTCGGGCAATCGTGCTCGGCCATCGGCAAATGTTCAGCTTCAGTGGAAGGCCAGCAGCGAGATCGAAATCTATGCCGAGGGGCTGTGGCAGGGCTTCGTCAACAAGATCGACGACCGGTTGCTCGAAGTACCGCTCTACGGCGGTTCGTCGTACACCAACCTTGTCTTCCGCGACGGCACCAATCTGCTGAACAGCGGGACGGTTAGCGGCACGTCCGGCAATCTTTTCTCGTTCCAGGGCGGTACCTTCAACCGCACCGACACCTTCCAGGTCGCCGCCGGCACCCACATCACCCACGGCCCGTTCAAGCTGACCGTCGATCTGGCGCGGTCGCTCAGCACCTTCCGCGGCTCGACCGAGTCGGTCGACCGGATTTTCCCGGGCTCTCGCTCTACCGACTTCAATCTCGACCGGCCCTCGTTCAAGATTCAAGGGATTGATTTCGCCAACCCGGCCGCGCAGACTTTTCAGGGCTTGTATGAGCAAAACCAACGGGCAGCAGGCCGCGACTGGCAGCTACGAGCTGATGGACAATATGATTTCGACAATTCGGTTATCCAGAACTTACAGCTTGGCGTCCGCTACGCCGACCGCAATGCTCGTCGCAACTTCGGGCAACGCTATGCCTTTCTGCTACCGCTCGGCATCAACCAAACCGCGCTGCCACTGAATTTCTCGGTATTCGACGGCTACAACTTTCAACCAACCTACAACTTTTCAGCGCCGACCTACCAGAGTATTCGTGATAATCTGACGGACCTCCGCCAGTTCATCATCAACCAGTGCCCGAACATCCTACCGACCGATCCAAACAATGGATGCAACAGCTATACGACGTCCGATCTGGTGGCGCCGGTTATTTTCACGGCCACTGAGCAAACAATCGCGGGCTATGGACAGATTAATTTCGGCTTCGGCGACAACGTAAAGGGCGTCCTCGGTCTTCGCGTGCAAAACAGCAAGCTCGACCTTCCGGCCTTGCCTGTCGCTGGCGGCACGCCGGTCAGCATCAGTCGCTCGGAAACTGACCTGCTGCCCAACGCCAACGTCATCATCAAGTTCCCTTACAACATCCAATTGCGTCTGGCGGCGTCGAAGACGGTGACACGGCCGGAGTTCAGTCAGCTCGGCGGCCTGACCTTCGGCCCGCCCCCATCGGGCGGCATCGGTACCGACAGCAACCCCTACACCGGCGGTGGCGGCAATCCGTTCCTCCAGCCGTTCACCTCTTGGAACTACGACGCCAGCTTTGAGTATTATTTTTCGCGCGCTGGCTTTGCCGCCGTGACCGTGTTCCACCGCGACCTCAACCGGTTCATCATCAACCGGACACAGCGGTTCACCGATCCGACGCTCGGCGTTGTCGAGATCAACGGGCCGGTAAACGCGGGCAAGGGCCGCATCAGCGGCGTCGAGGCGCAAGGCCTGACGTTCTTCGATTTCGTGGGCTTGCCCGGCTGGATGAAGAGCTTCGGCGTGCAGGCTAACGTCACCTATATCGATTTTAAGCTGCAGCAGGACAACGGGACCGGAGGGTTGTCATACCTGCCCTATGCCGACCAGTTAAACGGCGTATCGAAATGGAATTACAATGTCGCGGGCCTGTTCGAGAGCGGACCGGCGTCGGCGCGCCTGACCTACAACGGGCGCTCGAAGTTCGCCGCGACCCGCCAGTACCGGGGTGACGACGTCTATACCGAAACCGCCAAGCCGGCCGGACGGCTCGACCTGTCGCTGCAGTACGGCATCTTCGACAACGCGACGGTGTTCTTCGATTGGACCAACATCACGCGCGATCCTTTCAAGCAGTCGTTCAGCTCGGCGCGCGGGGGTGCCACCCGGGCCGACTATGTCCGCTACCTGCGCTACGACGAAAGCACGCTGTCGCTCGGGTTGCGCTTCACGCTGGGCAAGTAAGTCAAACGCCGGCACGCCGTTCAGTGGCGCAAGCTGTTGCCGATCACCGGCCCCCCGTCGTGCCACCACAACGGGGCGATGTAGAGGTAGCGGCCCTTGTTCGCGGTTTCGCACCCGGCGGTTGAGGCAAAGGCATGGAAGACGATGAACGCGCGGCCAGCGGCATCGAAGACGCTCTGATGGCCCGGTCCGCTCAGGCAGCCGGCCTTGCCGTCCTTGTAGCTGTGGAGAAGCGGATTTTCCTTGGCGTCGGTGCACGGTCCGAGCGGCCCGGCGCACTGGGCATAGCCAATCGCGTAGACCGACAGGCGCTGATCGCGCTCCCAGCCGAAGTGGTTGGCCGAGAAGAACAGGCTGTAGCCGCCGGGGCGACGGACCATCGTCGGGGCCTCGATGACATGCGCCTCCCACGCCGCGTCGTTGGTGACCAGCAGCACCGGCTCGCCGATGAGAGTCGTTCCGTCCGAGGCGAGCCGCTGGCCATAGATGCCGGTCTTAATGCTGAAGGACGGGTTGTTCCCGTCATTCTTGTAGTAGAGGTATAGCTGGCCGTCGGCGTCGCGGAAGGGGCTGGAATCGATCGTGCCGCCCTGCTTGGTCTGGCACAGCATCGGCGCGGTCGCGACCGAGGTAAACGGCCCGAGAGCGTTCGTCCCGGACGCGGTGCCGAGGCACTGCAGACCGCTCTTCCGGTCCTTCGCCGTAAAGTGCAGCACATAGCCCTGCGCCGTCTTCAGGACCTCCGGTGCCCAGGTGTAGCCCGGCCGCGCCCACGGCGGCAGGATCGGCATCGCATCATGCAGCTTGGTGCCATCGCGGACCAGCGCCCAGTCAGTAAGATTGCTGGAGCGGGCGACTTGAACATTGGCGCGGCCACCTCTGGCATTGGTGGCATAGGCGACAAAGCTACCGTGATCGGGCAGCACGAACGCGTCGGGGAAGTCGGTTTCAAAGACCGGAACGAACGGCCGCACGTCGGGCTTGGCGGTTGCAGCGGTTACGGTCGCCAGGCAAGCAAGGAGGGCAAGCCCGATGATACGCATACCCGCTCCTGTGGGTGTCCCGACGTCGCGACGGCGCGCCTTGGCCGCTGTTATCATATTAATGGGGTGTTGGAAGTGGCGATACGATGATGAAGATGATCAACGCGGACCCAGCTGTCAGACACGCGACCGCCCGCGCGGGTCGGCTGGCCATAGCAATTCGACGGGCCGTCCTAATTCTTGCAGCCGTGTTGAGCTGCGGCGGGCTCGATCAGGGTCGCGCGGCTACCGCGTCTGCGCACCCGGCCGCAGCCCCGGAGCTCGTTCTCGACCGAGACTTTCCCGATCCTGCCGTCATCCGTGCGCCAAGTGGCACCTATTATGCTTACGCGACCCAAGGAGAGAATGGCGGTCGGATGATCAACATCCAGTTTGCAACGTCACGCGATCTTAAACACTGGACCTATCGCGGCGATGCCTTGCCCCGGAAACCCGATTGGGCGTCGCGTACGCAGGACTTCTGGGCCCCGCACGTCTCGGTGCACAACGGACGCTATTATCTTTACTATTCGGCAAAACCCGACACGGTCTTGAACAATACTACCCAGGGGCTCTGCCTGGCCGTGGCCGTGGCCTCGCGACCGGAGGGCCCTTTTGCTGACAGCGGCCAGCCGCTCGAATGCGGGCCCGGCTTCGTCGACATCGATCCGATGGCATACGACGATCCCGCGACCGGCAAGCCACTGCTCTATTGGGGTTCCGGCTTCGGGCCGATCAAGGTGCGCGAGCTCGCCGCCAACCGGGTGTCCTTCGCACCCGGCAGCGTTGTGTCCGACCTGATCCCGGTCGTTCCCGGCGGCGGGCCCGAAAACTTTCAGCGGCTTGTCGAGGGCGCGTGGGTAACACGCTTGCACGGCTGGTATTATCTGTTCTTCTCCGGCGACAATTGCTGCGGTGCGCAGGCGCACTACGCGCTGATGATCGCGCGCTCGCGTCTGGCGACAGGACCGTTTGAGACGTTGGGGCGCGCGAACGACACCGGTCGCAGCACGATCATCGCGGCAGACGCCCGCTGGCTCGCACCTGGGCACAACAGTGTCATCACGGATCGTTCCGGCAGGCTCTGGACCTTACTTCACGCGATCGACAGGCTACGGTCGGAACGTCAACCTCCCGGTGAAACTGCGACCAGGCGTGTTCTGCTGCGGCAGCGCTTGGTATGGAGAAACGGCTGGCTGGAAGTTCGTTGACGGTCACAGCAACGCCGTCGCCGGGTCGGTCGACCGGCTGACCCCTTCCGCCAACCAAGGAAATGGACATGGCCAAATACCGGATCGGCATTATCGGTTATGGCAAGATCGCGCAGGACCAGCATGCCCCGGCGATCCTCGCCGACTCCGATTTCGAGCTGCTCGCGGTGTCGGAGTCATCGCGACGGTTGTTATCTGAATTGCGCCAGACGTGGACGACATTGAACACGAGGCCGAGCGGCGGCCTTCATGCCTACGCCGGTCGATTGATTCCCAAGCGTCGCATCTCGCGGTAAATAGTCGAGCGACCAAGGCCGAGCTGCTTTGCGGCTCGCGCCGATGACGTATCAGCCTGGATGAGCGTCAGCGCTGCATCGAGCTTTGTCGTATCAAGCGGCTGATGCCCGGGCTTTCTTACCCTTGACGCGCCCGGCGGCAATACCGTCTTTAATTCGCTTAGAGATCAGCCGCCGCTCGAAATAGGGTTTCCGTACCGCTTCCGCCGAAAGTAGCGGTAAGGAAAACATAGGTTAATCAATGGGTTATCGTTTCTCACGGGACGTTAAGCTATTGATATCATGTGCATTTATCGCGCGGCGGTCTTTGGGCGTCGTGATTGGACGAGCTGGCCATAGTTTTCGACGTCAAAATGCATCTTTCCCTGCATATTGATGTGCCTGAACGCCACCGGTGCGATGTGCGCCAGATGGTCCGCCGGAAACGCCCCCGGTGGCGCGTTGCCGATGACAGCCTGCATCGCCTGGGTGTTCCAAGCCATGACGATGTTGGTGAGCAGCGTTAGCGCGTTGGAGATAGCG
>JBBROX010000035.1:0-12735 GCA_038228865.1 Sphingomonadales bacterium
AGTCGACGCGGGCGTCCATAAGGTTGGCGATGAACGCCATGTTGCGGCTGAGCCGGTCGAGGCGGGCGATGACCAACGTTGCGCGGTGGCGCTTCGCTTCGGCGAGAGCCGCGCGCAGCTCGGGCCGATCGGCGCGCTTGCCGCTCTCGATCTCGGTGAAGTCGGCGACGATCGCGCCGCCGGCGCGATGCACCTGGCCGGCGACCGCCTCGCGCTGCGCGTCGAGGCCAAGGCCGGACCGGCCCTGACGATCGGTGCTGACGCGGTAGTACGCCACGAAGCGGGGCAGGGGGGTCGTCATCCCGCCACCGACTCTGCAAACCCGACAATCGACGCCAGCTCGGTCGGGGTCTCGTGTCGCCACACGCCATTAGCCGCTAATGCAAAGTCGACCCGTTCGGCATTGCCGATCACCGGCGGCGCGCCGGCACGCCAGAACCGGCGCATCTTGCCGCGCGCGTCGTAGGTGTCGACGACGATGCTGCGCAACGCCTGAATAAATTGGCCGTGGCTGAACACATACACCGGCCCGTCGCTGGGCAGGGCCGCAAGCCGCGCCAGCGCCGCCTCGGCGCGGCCTAGCAGGCCTGCGAAGCTCTCCGCGCCGTCGCCGTCGCAATAATCGGAGTCGGCCTCGGTCCAGTAGCGGATCAGGTGCGGCATCCGCTCGGCGCTCCGGGTGCCGTTCCACCGTGCCGGCTGCAGATAGGTGAACTCCTCGATCGGCCATACCGCCACCGGCGCGTCGGGGAAGCGCTCGATCGTCGGCGCGGCGGTCTGTCGGGTGCGGAGATAGGGCGAGGTCACGATCAGGGCAGGGGGCTCGCGCCACTCGGTCGCGACTGCGCGCGCCTGTTGCCAGCCCAAGTCGGTCAGCTCGATCGAGGCGAGGTCGTTGCTGGGGATGCCAGCGTTGCCGGTGCTCTGGCCGTGGCGGATAAAGGTCGCGCGCATCGCCGGCGATCTTACACCCGTTAACGATCTAAACCAGTTTTCGGAACACTGTTTGCCACGATGTCATGTGGCCCGATGGGAGGGCGGCCTTTGACCGCTATTGGGTCGGAAGCTGCCGCCGACGCCGGTCGTCATTGCCATTGTAACACCGATGCGTGTTTGGTCGATCTGATATTGAATAACCTAGCAGATGGGTTATAGTCGGCGATGGTCGTCGTTCACCGCGCGCATGGCTTCCAGTTTGTAATCTACACCTTCGATCACGAACCGGCGCACGTTCACATCACCGGCTCGGGGCAAGCGAAGATCAACCTGTTCGGGTCGGATGATGCGCCGGAAGTGGTTTACTACGTGGGCATTAAGCGGGCCGACATGCGGCGGCTGATGATCGAGGTCGTGCGTCACCGGGCGCATTTTATGGCGGAGTGGGAGCGGATTCATGGACCGGCTGACTGACGCGCAAGAGGCCCAGCTCGTGACGGCTGCCGCGAAAGGACGCGAGCTGCTCAAGACCGGCATCCGCGCATCGGAAGCCCGCTACGATCGCACCACGGGGCGCGTTGTGGTCGATCTCACCAATGGGTGCGCCTATGCGTTTCCGGCGCAGTTCGTCGAGGATCTGAACGGTGCCGGCGACGATGACCTCGCCGGCGTCGAGGTCGACGGCCTCGGCTTCAATCTGCACTGGCCGGCGATCGGGGCCGATCTCTACGTGCCGGCGCTGGTATCGGGCATCTTTGGCACACAGGCATGGATGACAAGCGAGCTGGCCCGACGAGCCGGCCAAGCAACGTCACCAGCCAAGGCGGCCGCAGCTCGCACGAACGGTGCAAAAGGCGGGCGACCACGAGCCTTTAACGAAGGACCGGCATGACGACCGAGAGACTGCTGATCTTCGTCGCGGCATTGGCGGCGGTCCTGCTTTTCGTCGCGGTGCCGGCGATCGTGGCCATGGTACGCCGTCACCCCGAAACGCCCACCATCGTCAAGCTGACCCCACTGGCCCTGTTTTCGTTTGCGCTGTGGATCGCGCTGCTCGTCTGGGCCGCCTCCGACAAGCGCGATGACGCGGTGATTTCGAAATACATAGCGCGGTTCCGGCAACGCAACCTGCTGCCGTGGATCGTCGGCAGTCTGGTGGTGATCGGCCTCGCGGGCGGTGCCGCAATGCTGCGTGGCTAAAGATCGGCGGCAAAACCTAGCTGCGTTCCGTGACCTGTTAACACTCTAAACCCTCGTTTAGAGTGTTAACGGGCCAAAGCCGTTGCCAGATATCCTCAATCGTCAAATTGAACTTGCGTGACACCGGCCTTGCTGGTAGCCTAGAGGCGATATTGCAAGCGAGGCTGAGCGGCTATGACGGTGATGTGTCGCCGAGAAACGTCGATCCAGAGGGACGAACGTTTTGGCTACATGATAATCGACGCTCTGTTGACGGACGAAGAGCGCGCACAGCTTCATGCCCACGCCATCCAAGACAATTTCTTCTACGAGAACTCGTTCGAATGGAACCGGGTTTGGCACCCGCTGTCCGGCATGGCGCTCCTTACTGGCCCAAAATCGTTCGGAGAGACCGGCAAGCCCGGTCCGCGTTATCCGACAAATACGCCGTACGACCGGTTTTTCGCGGCCGTCGAACGGCAGATCGACGTTATCGCAGACTTTCTTGCCCTCGGCGTCGCTGAAGTCAGGTATGTGATGTCTGCGTACCTGTACCGTTCTGGCTGGGGGCTGCCCTGGCACGAGGATATCGGTGCGGAGCAGGAGTATAAGGGTGCCTTCACCTATTATCTCCATGATCGCTGGCGTGGCAATTGGGGCGGCGAGCTGATGATCCTGGCAGATGAGCGACTGACCTCACCCACTACCGCATCGGTCGATCTCGCTTTCGCCCAAGGAACCGGACTTCATGCACCGTCACATGTCGAAAACGGGGTCGGCACTTTTATATTTCCCAAGTCGAACCGGCTGGTGGTGATGCGTCCCAAGGTCCTTCATGCCGTAAATTCGGTTGCCGATTTTGCCGGCGAAAACATGCGGTTCTCACTCGCTGGCTTCTATCTCTGAATTGGAATCCCTGATTGGCGAGGTGGACTGTGGTGGAAATCGAGAAGTATCGCGATCTTCTCGTGCTGCTCAATCAGCTCAGTGTGCCGCTACCTGAGGTTCCGGAGACGGTCGCGTCGCTCGACGCGACTGACGAGGACTCGGAAGCCGAGGAGTGGGCGTCGCTCGTCGTGGGAGCGAATGCAAATCTGATGAGCCAAGCCCGAATTCGGACGTGTGTCAGCGGCTTGGCGGCGGTCAGCCAATATCTTGCGGAACGGGATTCGGGCCAGGCAGCGTAATCGCAGGCGGGCTGTTTACCGCGCCCCGTCGCTCAGCAGGTTGGTAGGGGATCGAGGACGCTATGAAGTTCGCGCTGGTCGGAATGCCTTGGTTCTGGGCGCACATGCCCTCCATTCAACTGGCTGTTGTCAAGGACGTGTTCGCACGATGTGGCGTCTTAACCGACACCTTTGAATTCTATGCCGATTTCGCGGATTTGTTCGGCGTAGATCTGTACGGCAAGATCGCCAACACCGGCACATTTCTTGGCGAAAGGCTATTCAGCCAGTTCTACTTCGAGGCGCTGCGCGATCAGTCCCACGAGGCTATGCCACACTTGCTTTTCGACGAGCCCGCGATCGAACAGCACATTTTCCGGTTCGGCACACCGGTCGTTGAGCATTTCTTGGAAAACTGCGTCAAGCAGGCCGACTGGGGCACTTATGACGCGATCTGCCTTACCCTGACCGCGCAGCAGGTCGGCGCATCGATCGCCTTCGCCAAGCGAGTACGCCGCGAGTATCCCGGCGTTCCAATCATTGTCGGCGGTGCCGGCTGTGCCGGCGAGATGGGCCGCGCGATTCTAGAAATGTGCCCGGAGATTGACATCGCCGTGCATGGAGAGGCTGAGGCCATCTTGCCGGGCTTGGCCGCCGCGCTGCACGATCGTACCGCGCTCGACCAGGTGGGCGGCCTCAGCTGGCGCGCGGCCGATGGGGCCATCGTCAGTACCGAGGCAACCACGGTGCATAGCTTTGGTGGTGCCCGCGGGCTCCTAAACTTCGACGCCTATTTCGAGCGCATTAAGTCGCTCCCGAACCTCAATCGCCTGCCCGTCTGGGTGCCGTTCGAGAGCAGCCGAGGCTGCTGGTACGGTGAGAAATCGCAATGTACATTCTGCGGATTGAATGAGATCATCAAGTTCCGCCAGCGCGATACGAGCCAGCTATACGAGGAACTCGACTGTTATGAAAAAGCCTATGGTCGGAGGCATTTTTTCGCTGTCGATTTGATTATGCCGCGCTCGTTCTTCGCTGATTTCCTGCCTCAGGTGATCGCGTCCGACAAGCAATGGACAATCTTCTACGAAGTCAAATCGAACATGCGGCGAGCAGAGGTCGAGATGCTTGCCGCTGCCGGCGTACGGTGGATTCAGCCCGGTATCGAGAGCTTGGATGACCATGTCCTTAAACTAATGCGCAAGGGCGTGTCGGCGGCCCACAACATCCAGACCCTGAGGCTGTCGGCCGAGCTGGCCGTGACGGTCAGCTGGAACCTGATTTCTAACTTTCCGCGGGAGACTCCCGAGGATTACGACGCGATGCGCGATGTCTTCATGCATCTCCATCATCTGGACCCGCCGAGCGGTCTTGCCCCTTTCGAGGTCCATCGTTTCAGCCCGTTCCACGAGCAGCCGGAGGCGCACGGGGTTATGCTGCGCGGGCCGCACCGGAAATACGAGGCCGTGTTCCCCGTCGATCGTAATCTCCTCGGCCGGCTGGTCTACCGGTTCGAATATGATCTGATTCGGTCGAAAAGCCCTGCACTGGCCGCAGCACATGCGGGTGTCGCGGCTGCAGTCGAGGTGTGGAAGCGTGCGAACGCGCGCAAGGCAAAGTTCGAAATCGAGTTTCGCGCGGACGGTTCGGGACTTCTGCGCGACTCGCGTCATGCCCGAGAACCGGTCGAATGGGAGATTTCACGTGCGGAAACGTCGGTGCTGCGCTTCCTAGATGAGATGCGGCCGATCATTCGCATCGCCGACGACCTAAAGCGCGCTGAACCGGAGGCCTTTGCGCAGCTCGGCGGCCGCGACGGCATCGACGATCTGATGGCACGGTGGCGCAAGGCGGGCGTCGTCCTCAGCGTGTCGGGAATGGCAGTTGCATTGCCGACACGGGTGCTGGCGTCGGTGCATTCTCAGGTCGGCATCACACCGGGACTTGTAGAAATGGCCGGTTGAGGGTGTGCCAAGACCGCGCTCCAGTGATGCGGCATCGCCGGGACCATCGGTTCGTTAGCCCGCTCCTGGCCCACGATGCGGCAATCGCGCTGGTCGTCATAAAAGATATCGGATCGCGGCTCCGCGACCTGATCGCAGTGACTGTCTTTCTGGCGCTTGCTGCGGCCTTGGCCCGTCAGGCGCTGTGGTCACTAAGCCCGAACCTCCGCGGTGCCGTCATGCTCGGGGGGTCCTCGACCGCGACGATAGTCCTCGATATCGCGCTGCGCCGCCGGTTGCGGTACTTCCGCGCCGAGTCGACGCTGTCATCGGTTGCCCTCGCGGATCGGCAGCGCAGTGTCTACCGCTTGACGCTGCATCTCGCCGCGAGCGTGACCTTTGCGGTTGTGCTCTGTCTCCCGGATACGGGGCTGGCGGCGCGATTACTGCTGTCGTGGTGGCTGACTCTTCTGCCCGTTCAACTCCTCGCGTCGGCAAGCGCTTGGGGGAGAAAACCAAGCATACGAGCCGGCCTGGTGCCATGGCTCGAGCTCTGGCGCTCCCGAGCGATCGGAACCGGCGCCCTGTCGGCCACTCTGGCGATGGTGGTCGCGGTTGCCCTGGCGGCCTCGCTCGACCCCTATTCGGCAGGCGCATTCGTCGCTGCGATCTTGACGTTCGGCACGCTGACTTGGTTTTCGCCCGTCGATTACGGCGTCGTTAATTTCGAACGCATCGCCGGTTACCCACCCCTGCGCTCGGTGCGCGCACGACTAGGCAAGTCCTTGGTCATCGCGCTCGCGCTGACCGCTGCCGCATCGGCATCGCTACGGGTTGCGACGGTCGTCGCAGTCGGGGCCACCGCCGTCGGTGTGCTGGTCTATCGGTTCATGACAGTGCTGCTGTCCCGAATCCTCGAGCCGCATCAAGTCGGGTTCGCAATGCTCGTGCTGCTGTTCAGCGCATTTAGCTCGGTCTTTACGGTGCCTTGGGCCGCGCCCGTGCTTCTCATAGTGCTAATCACGTGGCTGTTACGTCTGTCGAACCGCGGAACGTGGCTGCTCCAGTGATTGCGGCTGCGGTCGATATCGCCGGGATGTCGGTAGTCCGTCACCGCACCGCTGCCGTCGACGCGGTCTCGCTGACCGCGCAGACCAGAACGTGGTTCGGTCTGATCGGCGCTAATGGCTCGGGCAAGACAAGTCTGCTACGCGCTCTGGTCGGACGCCTTGCATGTGAAGTCGAAAGCTGTTGCATCAACGGCGTCGAGCTGCGCGACGATCCGATAGAGCGCGCAAGGCGTATCGGCTTCATGCCGCCGGCCGAGCTGCTTCCCGGTGCCCTGACGTGCCGGCAGGTCTTCAGCCTCATCCAAGGCGACGAATCCGTCTGGCGCGCGGGCACCACCGGAATCTTCGAGGCGTCGGGTCTCGACCAGCTCCTCGACCGTAAGATTGGCGATTGTTCGGCGGGGATGCGCCAGCGAATCGCGATCGGGTGCGCTTTCGCCGCAGACAATGCCATTGTCATTCTAGACGAACCGTTCAACTGGCTCGATCCTGTCGCGGCTTACGATCTGCGCGTCGCGCTTCGCGAACGCGTAGCCGCTGGCCTGACGCTTATCACCGCACTTCACGACATGCTCACTCTCGCCGCCTGCGACGAAGGGCTTCTGCTAGGCGGCGGCAAGGTGGTCGCGCGCCTTGATGAGCGCGCCCTGCGCGACGGCCGCGAGCACCCAGCGGACTTCGAGCTCGCGATGATCAATTTACTCCGCCATCACTCCAAGTTTGCTTGACATCATCGGGGGGACGAATATGCTTTCAATACCGCGAGTCTAGTCTTGGAAATCATAGCTTTCGTGTAGCACTTCGCGGACCAATAATTTGGAAAGGAAGATGTATGGCGCAGGTTGTTGCACTTAGGCGATTCAATGAGCCGGAGCCGGTCGACCAGAAAGTCGCTCACGCCCGGATGCTGCAGCGGATCAAGGAGATCAAGTCGGATCCGACCAAATACCAAGAACTTCGGGAGCGTCTAAAGGGCAAGACTAGCGACGATGAACGTGCCGAGGTTCTCGTCGAGTTCATCACCGACAACCAGTCGCTGTTGACTGCTCTCCCAGACACTGAGGATGGGCGTATCGTTGCAGCTTGGTCGATAACCATTACGACTGTGTTTATTTTTGCCTCTCCGGCGAAATAATTAGAGAATGTTACAGACGAGGCACGATCGACCGCGACGCGATCGGTCTCGTCTGTGATGCTCTACAAAGCCTGGCACAGCGCGTCGGCACGCGATGCGTTCTGCGCAGCGCAGTAATCCACTGGCCTGATGCAAGTTATCCCAGATTCCAGCACTAGATCGGACGTTGTCTCTTCTGACGAAGACAAGTGGCAATTTGTAGGCAGGCCGGCGGCGGTCTTGCAAGGGTGGAAGCTCTATATCTCCGCAAGCAATGCCAATTTTGCCGCGACACTTGATCTCGTGCGCCCGATCCTCGCCGCCCACGACGTAGGGTTCAAGCATATCGCCAGCCAGCGGGGGTTGATTAAGATCAATTCCGGTCTCTACGGCTACTCGCAGGTTGGTAAGACAATCGTCGCTTATTTCGATGATGATGCTCACGTTGTACCGGTGGTGACCGATCTCAAGGGGGCTCTTCGCCACTTTGCCGGCACGACCACGCTGCCGCCATTTGCCAGTGCCGTCGGCGGGGGACTGCCCCTATCTTATCGCTACGGCTCCTTTACTGGCGATAAGATCCTGATTGACGGTGCCGAGGTGCCGGACGATCGGGCGCGCCCGGTCCACGGCATCGTCGGCCTCCCCGTCGATCCGTTCCTGGCGGTGCTCGAAGCGAAGGAAAAGGATGGCCTGGACAGCTTGCTGCTTTCATATCCGGTGTATGAAGTGCTCAGCCAATCCGCCAAGGGTGGCGTGTATGCGGCGCTGGACCTCGGCGCGACGTCATTCAGCGAGGTTGTGCTCAAAGTCGGCCGTCGGCATGGCAATGTCCTGCCCGACGGACGTGACGGGATGGATCTGGTGCGCCGAGAGGGGTGGTTCTTTAAGCTAGCCGTGGAATGCAGCCTCGAAGACTGCCTGCCTAGATTCGATGGCTTAGTCGAGCTGCCAGACGCGGCTGTGATAGTGATGGAGCGCATCGAGGGCGAGTCGCTGCAGGAGTTGCATCGCCGCGATAAACTGACAGTCGAGGTTCTGGAGCGCGCGCTTACGGTGCTGCGACGTTTTCACGACGCAGGGCTGGTGGTCGGCGACGCAAAGCTGGCCAACTTCATGCTATCATCTGCGGAGGAGATAAAGGCCATTGATTTCGAATCGGGTGGCCTGATCATCGAATTATCGGTACCGGACCAGCATTGTACGTTCCTGTTCACCGACACTAGGCTCCAACAGCGCCCGAGAGAGCTGGAGACGATGCATTTTCTCTATTCGGTACTCCACACCGACGAGGGTGAGAGTTTCGACGAAACACGCCGGATCATCGATCTCGATGTGGCACTGATGTGCACAAAGGAACAGCCACCACTGGCGATGGTGGCGCTTGACATGATGAGGACGATTGTCGCCGGACTTTAGCAGTGGCGCGACTAGGCGATGCGTCAGGACATTGAAACGATACGCATGTCCTCGCCGGCTGCGAACCGTGTCGCCCATTCGCCGCAATAGTCCGGAACTCGGCTGCCGCCTGGATTATACCAGGGCAATTGCGAGGTTACCAGACTAATTGCCATATTGACCCTAGCCCAACGCGGTAATCGCGCGGTGGCGCGCCGGATATCGAGGTCGGCGACGCCGGGCACGATCTCCGCGAACCGCTTCGCGATCCTCATTGTATTACCTGCGAGATGCCCGCCGACCTGGGGAAAGGCACGCAGCCGTCCCCAGGGCCGCTCGACGACATGATTGTAGACCCGCAGCGCGGAGGCGCGGTGTTCGATCTCCTCGCAGAAATGCCAGAGCAGCAGCGACGTCACTCGGCTGTCACCGCCTGTGAAGATGTCTCGACGATGATTGAGGATCACTTTGTACAACGGCAGGGAGGTCGCCTCGATTATGGCCGAATAGGCTAGCCGATAGGTGAGGTCGTGTGCGTTCCAGTGCGTATCAAAGTCAGCGAGCGACTCGTCGAACACATCCTGCAGCGCCGGATATCTGTCGATCATGGAGCGTACGTGTTTCATATGCGCCTGCGAGTGCGCCATCTCCTGAGCATTGAAATCCTTGATTTCCCGCTGCAGCTCCAAATCCTTTACGTAGCTGTGCGCCTCATGCATCGATTTGCAGATGAAGCGTTCGAAGCCGATCGTCTGAAAGGATAAAACGTTCGCGAGGAGAGAAAATTCCGGATTCTGCGGATTCCATATGAATTCTACGCCGTCGAAGCAGAAAGGAATTTTTCGTACCACTAGTTCCGACATGCGACACTCCAAGATAGTACAACATAAAATGTCTGGCGCAGCAACATCGTTCACCCAAACGACAGCCGGTCATGCAGTCGAAACAGCAAAGTAGATTAAAGTGCGTGCCTATAGTATACAATTTCCGGCTTTGCCCCCGCAATACTGGTCTGAGTAGCAAGGGAAAACTGACTGAGAAAATAGTCGCGCGTTAAAACCTATATCCGACATGATAATATCGCTAATCGGGACATTAGGGTTCGATCTTAAACCCGCACCGCACCGCCTTTCCGACCTTCGTTGCCGCTTTCCGGCACGCCGTAACAGCATCCTTATTATCGGCGACCATCTGCTCGTTGGCAACGATCATGTTCCACATATCTGGATTGCCCGCCGCCATCAGCTTCTTGCCGGCATCCCACGTTGATAATCCCATCGTGTTGGCCGCAAACTTCTCGGGCACCATCCAGCTCGCCGGTAGCTCCCGCGCGATGGGGCCGGTAATGCCTAACCACATCAACATCCCGACCAACGCCCCGCCCGCCGCCGACACCCACAACCATAATCTCTGATCGTCCCGATCCCTCGCCGACGCGAGGCGCGCCATCGTCGCCTTCACCGCAGCCTCGAGTTCGCGCCGCACACCGTCGAGCACGTGGCGCTCGGTGGCCCGCATATCGGCCGCGACTCGCTCGACCTGGGTTCCGACCGCCGCCGGCGTCAGCGACAGCAGCGGACTCTTCGCCATGGCATCGACCCGCTGGGTCGCGGCCAGCAGGTTCTGGCTGATCTGCCCCAGTGTCGGAGAGTAATCGACTTGGTCGGCGCGCTCGGCGACAAGATGCTCGACTGCGCGTCGCAGCACGGCCACCTCGGCGGAAAGTCCCTCAAATGCCCGCGCTGCAGCGTCGTCGTCGCTCATCCGCCTCTCCTACCGGCCAAAGTCCCGGCCCCGATCACGCCCGATCACAAGCGCCCGCGCCAGCTCGGCGGCGCGGTCGCGTTCCGGAATCGTCACGCCCGGAGTGCGCGCCTTGGCCCGCACGATCGATTCCATCTGCGGATCGCGCGCGATGCCAGCCTGCAGCGTCGCGATACGCTTGTCGGCCCGCGCGACCCCGGCGACGTCGCCGGTCCGCGTGAGCGCCGTCCGCTCGCCCTGCACCGCATGCCAGTCGCCAGCGAACCGCTCGGCGCGCAACGCCGGATCGACCCGCATCCGCCCCTCCACCGCCATCGCCTTGATCGCCGCCGCGGTCCGCCCGCCGACGGCGTCGCCGATCAGCGCCGGTTCGCGCTCGAACGCCGCCACAAGGTCCTGCACCGCCTGCGGTCGCACCCGGTCGAGCGCCTCGCCGGCACGCGCGCGCGCTAGCTCCTGGTGCGGTAGCACCGGAACCCCGCGCGCCCGCTCGATGTCGGCGACCGCACGGGCATAGCGCGTCACCGCCGTCTCGAGCGGCGACGGCCCGCGCTCGACATCTGCGACGCGCGGCGCGGGCGCCTGCGGAGCGAACCCGGCAAACACGCCGCGCGACCGCTCTGCCACTGGTGCCGCCACCGATGGCTCGATTGCCGACAACGGCCTGAACCCGGCAAACATCCCCCGCGCCTTCGCGGTGACCTCAACGACCGCCTCGCGCTCGCGACAACAGCCGGTCGGGCAACCGTATCCCGCGCCGCTCGGCGAACGCCACGACCTGCGCCTGCTCGTCGACGCTGTAATCCCCCGCCATATCCTTCGCCCGCTCGCGCGACAGGGTGCGGACAAGGGCGCGCTGGTCGGCGAAGTCGTCCCGCCCGTAATGGATAGCGACGCCGTCCCGGTGCCGGGTCAGCGCAACATACGCCCCGTGGCGATCGAGCCCCGGCGTCGCGAGCACATGCGCCCGGTCGACCGTCACCCCCTGCGATTTATGGATCGTCGCGGCATAGCCGTGATCGAGCTGGGCATAGTCCTTGAGGTCGAACGCGACCGCGCGACCATCGTCGAGCCGCACCGCCATGCGCTCGGGCGTCACCGCCTCGAGCACCCCAAGCGTGCCGTTCTTGACCCCCATGCTCCGCTCGTTCTTGAGGAACATGATCCGGTCGCCGGTGGCAAACGCCCGCTCGCCCCGCTCGGTGGTGACAGCGACGTCGTCGCCAAGCCCGCCGGCGGCGCGCAACCGCCCCCGCGCCAGCTTGTTGAGGTCGCGGACCTCGGCATTGGTGTGGGTGAGGATGATCCGGCTTTTGTCCGGCTCGGTCGCCCGTGCCTGCTCCCACCCGTCAACCAGCGCCTCGCGGGCTGCCTCGCGCGTGTCAGCGGCATGGACCATGTCCTGCGCTGCATAGGCGTTGATCGCCCCGCCGGTCCTCCCGGTGGCGAGCGCGCGCGTCGCGTCGCGCTGCCAGTCGTCGCGCTGGCGGCGGATCGCGGTGATCTCCGCCGCCCCATGCCGCTCGGTCAGCGACCGGAACGCCGCCCCCGCCTCGATCGCCTGCAGCTGCTCGGGGTCGCCGACCAGCACCACCTTCGCCCCGGCACCCCGCGCCGCGGACAACACCCGCTCCATCTGCCGCGAGCCGATCATCCCCGCCTCGTCGACCACCAGCACGTCACTCGGACGTAGCAACTCGCGTCCCTGCCCCCATTGGTGCTCGAGGCTGGCGATCGTCCGCGACACGATGCCGGACCCGCCCTCGAGGTTCTCGGCGTGTTGCGCGACGATCTGGGTGAGAGTTTGCGACAATCAGGATGAGAACGGATGATCGCGACGGCGGGAAGATGTTCGAGGTGATTGTCGCTGGCAAGGGTTAAGTTTCGAGTTGATTGTCGCTGCCCGACAACGGCCCGACATTCTTGATTGTCGCGTAGGTTGCCGGCCGACCGGCGCCCTTTTGTTTTCGCTCGATGGCGGCACGGCGGCGGTAGCTTTCGACGTTCATTTCGAAGATCGTGGCGTGGTGGACTAGACGGTCGACCGCGGCGAGCGTCATGGCGGGATCGGGGAAGACCTTGCCCCATTCGCCGAACGGTTGGTTGGCGGTGATCAGCATCGAACGGCGTTCGTAACGGGCGCTGATGAGCTCGAACAGGACGGA
>JBBROX010000036.1:0-12328 GCA_038228865.1 Sphingomonadales bacterium
CGAGCGGGGGGTGCGCTTCGGGGCGATTAACCTCGTCAGTGTCGACCGAAACGACATTCACGAATCGCCGAACTCACACCACCATCATGGCCTGGAGCATGTTTCCCCCCATACCGGCTAATGACGAAATCGCGATGCAGCCGGCCGCCTCCGTCCTCATCATTTATGGATGGGGTGGTGACGGGCCGGCGAACTCGATCTCCGCGACGACGCGCTGGCCGGCCGTGTTGCGGCGCAACTGCACGACGATATCGATGACCGAGCGGGCATAAGCGATGATTTCGGCGCGGCCGAGATTCACGCGGGCCTGCAGCGCCAGCAGTGCCACCTGCTCGATTGCCCCAGCGCAACTGTTGGCGTGGATTGTCGAGATTGAGCCGGGGTGGCCGGTGTTGACCGCACGGAGGAAGCTGAACGCCTCCGCGCCGCGCATCTCGCCGAGCAGCAGTCGGTCCGGCCGCATCCTTAGTGCCGCCTGCAGCAGATCCTCGGGCGTGACATTAGCCTCGCCGGTGGTGCCGCGCACCGCGACCAGCCCGAGCGCGTTGGGGCGGTCGAGCGACACCTCGGGCGTATCCTCGATGGTGATGACGCGCTCGTGTCCGTCGATCTGCTTGAGCAGTGCGTTGAGGAACGTCGTCTTGCCGCTCGAGGTGCCGCCCGAGACGAGGATCGTCTTTCGGGCTGCGACGGCGGCGCGGAAGAACGCCAGCAGGTCGCCGGCCGCGAGCAGGTCGCGCAAAGCCCGATCTGCGTCGCCCGTGCTGCCGCTCAGGGCCGCGAACGCCCCCGCCGCCGCATAATCGGCGAGGTCGAGGTCAACCTGGACGTGCTTCCTGATCGCGATGGCGAGATGGGCGCGGGTCGCGGGCGGTGCGATGATCTGGATGCGCTCGCCGCCCGGCAGCAGGCCGGACAGCAAGGGATGTGCGCGGCTGACCCCCTGATGATTGGCACGGGCGACCTGCGCCGCTAGCCGGGAGAGCGCGGTCGCCCCGAGATCTGGGACATCGATGCGCTGCATCTGCGCGTCGGCATTGGTCTCGATCCAGATTTCGTTCGGCTGGTTGACGATAATCTCGGTGACATCGCTGCGCGCGAGCCACTGTTCGAGCGGCTTCAAGAACGAGCGGAGATATACCCCGTCGCCGCCGAGTTCGACGACCTGGCTCATCGCCTCGCACCCTGCTCGACGGCGAAGTCGAGGTCTTTCGCGACGAAGACGCGGATCGGCGTGCCTTGCGCGACCTTGATCGTCGGCGGGATGTCGATGTCGCGCTGCAAGGCGATCCCCGCCAGCTGCGTCGCTTGCGTCGGCGATCCCACTGTCACCGAGCCGCCGCGCTGGGCGGTGTTGACGAGGTAATCGAGGCCGGACGTAATCACCGACAACAGGGTCGCGGCACCGAACCTCCGCAGGAAATGGCTGTTGACCTTGCCGCCGAGGCCCGCCGTGCCGAGCGGGTCGGTCGCCGCCGAGCCGAGCTGGACCGAGACGCCGTCGTTCCTGAGCAGGCGAGTCCAGATGACGAAGGCGCGGCTCTGGCCCAGCGCGACGCCGCTCGAATATTGCCCGATCAGGCGGCTGCCGCGCGGGATCAGCACCTTGGTCCCGTCGAACCCGCGGACGTCGCGGCTGACCACCGCGCGCACCAGCCCGGGCAGGTCGGAATTGATCGCGGTCTCCAGCACGCCGGTGATGACCGTGCCCTGCGGGATGACGAGGTCGATCGACGACATCCGATCAATGCCGACCGTATCGGGCCGGGCCTTGGTGACACGGTCGAGGAAGGACTCGTTGGCGGATAATTTGGGGCTGGCTGCGGGATCGCCTTTGATAGCGGCAGCGGCATCGACCGGCTTCTCGGGCGCGCTCAGATCGACGAGCAACGACGGAGTGACGGCACGCGGCGGCGGTGCCGAGACAACGGTTCTGAGCTGCGGCTGGCTGACTGGTGATGGCGGGACATAGGGGGCGATCGCGATCGGTTGGGGCGCTGGCACAGCGAGCACCGGCGGCGGCGGCAGGTCGGCGCTAGTAGTCGGTGCGCGGGTCGAGATGACCAAGCCGTCGTTCGTGGGGCCAGCTGGACGGTAGAGTGCTGCGAATGTCCCCGCTCCGAGCAACGCAACTGCGGCGAGCCCCGCAGGAAGGGTCAGCCGAGAACGCGGCCGCGCAACCGCTGGCATGGCGCGGGCATCCGCTGCTGCGATATCGTCGTCGCTCACGACGACCCGTTGGGCGAACCGTACCAGGCGCGCTGGCGAGGCTTTTTGACTGGCTTGCTGTCGCGCTGGCGCGGTGCGGCAGCACCGGGCTCGGGCGGGCGAAGCGCGTCATTGAAGACCTGCGTCACTTCGCTGCCCGAGCGGAGCACGAACTGCGCCGCGACCTGCTCGACGACGAGGTAGCGGCCGCGCGTCGTGTGGTTGACCAGCGCCTCCTTGCCGTCGGGGCCGACCGCGAACACCGCTGGCGTGTCGACGCTTGTGGGCCACTGGAAATAGGTAAAGCGACCATCGTCAAAGACCCGCGCCGGGACGGTGACTTTGGAACCCTGGTAGCTATAGGCGAAGTTCCAGCTATCGGGCGGCGCAGCCTCGCTGACCGGCGCTTCAGGGATGGCGGCGCTGACGGCGGCGAGCTCTTCGTTGGGATAAAGGAAGCGAATATCATAGGTCTGAGTCCGCCGCGTCGAGGCCGGCACCGCGATCAGCTCGAAGTTGTAGCGGCGGAGGTTGGTGACGACCGTCATGTTGGTACTCGGCAGCCGATCGATGGGCTTGAGGAACAGCAGGTCGGCTTTCTTGTTCGGCGTCACCTGCCAGCCCAGCGAATCGCCGACCGAGATATTTTCGACCCGCTCATTCACCCCGAACGACATCACCATCTGGTAGCCGAGTTGCCCGGTGATCGTAACCACTTCGCGCGGGTTGAAGACGATGGTGCGGATGCGCGGGTCGACAGGGCCGGGGGCGGGCACCTGGACCGAGGCGGCCGGGGCCGCGACGGCCAGTGCCAGCAACATGAGCGCAAGGCGATTCATCGGCGCGGCTCCGAGGTGACTGCGGCAGGGGGTGCTGTCGTGGTGGTCGTGGTCACCGTGACCGGCGCAGCCGCCGTCGTGACGATCGCGGGCGCGGCAGCCAGCGTGGCGACGGCAACCGGCACGATGACGCCAGGAGCTGCTTCCGCGTCGCGTCGATAGTGGGTGACTTGGAAGCCGAGTGGATTGATCAGCCGGTCCTCCAAGCTGAGCGGCCCGCCGGTGAAGGCAAACTGCATCACTGCCGCCCAGTCGGTTCGGGTGACCGGCCCGTCGCCGTCGCGGCGATCGGTCGAGAATCGCACCAGCGCACTGGTCGGGCTCATCACCGTGACTTGCTTAACGGTCGTCTGAACAAGTGTCGCTGCGGTCGCGCCGTTCAAAGGGCTCCCTGGGTTGCGGCGATCCATGATACGCAGATAGTCAGCGCGCGCCCCGTCGGACGACCACAGGCCAACTTTCCGGTAATTGGCGGCGAGGTCGGTCGCATCGAGCGTTTCGCGGGCGATGACGTACTGCGCCAGCACTGACTGCAGCATCGCATCGTTCTGGCTAAGCGGGCCGAGCTGGATGCCGCGCGCCAGGCTTGCGGCGCCGGTCTGACGGTCGACTGTGATGGTGTAGGGGACGACGGTCTTGAGCGGCATCAACAGTGCCAGCGCCAACGCCTCAAGCACCGCGATGGAGGCGGCCGCGCCTGCCACCCACCACGCCCGGCGGCGCGATGTTCGAAGGCTGCCGTTGACGTCCTCGCTCCACGACGCCGCGTTGGCGAAATAGCCAGCGCGCTCAGTGGCGGTTGTGTTCGTTGTCTGGTCCACGGGTCAGTTCCTCGTCCGCGCCGGCAAAGGGGCAGCGGATTGGCCGATGCCAAGGCGACGGTAGCCTTGGCCAAGGCGGACATTGTTATCGGCGAACAGCGGCGTCGCACTGACCGGACCAGTGATTGTGCGAGTGGCAGGAACTAAAGCTGGCGCACTGTTCAAATTGCTCCCGCCGATCCGCCGATCCCCTGCATCGATTGCCTGGACAATGGTTTCGGCGCGGCTTGCCCCGGGCCCGCCATCGGAGATGCGAAGCGCCGGGGCCGGTGGTGCCGGCGGGCCGCGCTCGCTCGGCACCGCAGGCGGGCGGCGCGGCAGGCGGATGCCGCCGGCAATGCCGCCGCCCAGCCGCGCCGCCTGCACCATGACAGCGGCGAACACCAATACCACGAGCAGGATCAGCAGCGCCGGGCTGTCGCGCACACCGGCCACAGGCGCTTCGCCGAGACTGGCTACAAGCGGACCCAGCACCGCGACCGCGACCGCTATCAGCGGTAGCGCGAACAGCGGCACCAGCGCGAACTTGACCGTGACTCGCATCCACCCTTCGGCAAGGCCACGGGTCGCCCGGAACAGCGCAAAGGCGACGAACACCGGCCCGAGCAGCAGCAGCAGCGCCAGCACGATGCGGACGACGAGCAGCACCCCGACGCTTGCAGCCATCAGCACCAGCGCGCAGGTCCCCAGCAGCGCGGCGACGAACTGCGGCGCGCCAAGCTGCGGCAGCGCCGATGCCGGTGCCATCGCGGCGGTGACCGGCACAGCGCCCGGCACGGCGGGCACGACGGTCGCCGTCGGTGGCGCAGCCGGCGGGGTCTGCGCCCAGGCATCGCCTGCCGCGTCGGTGAGCCGGGCGAACACCTCCTGCAACGCGGCCATGACATCGCCCTGGGCCGTGCCCGGACCCGCTGCCCGCCGCACGATGACATCGGCGATTTGTTCGGGACCGTGGAACAGCGTGTCGAAAACCAGGGTTTGGTAGGACGGCCAGCTCGTCGCCAATGCGAACACGATGCCGATCTTGATGAAGTGCGGTACGACTTCGCCGAGCGTCAGCGATGATTGTCCGAGGATCAGGCGATAGCCGAAGATCGCGACATAGATGGTTAGCGCGATCGTCAGCGCGGTGGCGAAGCTGCCGCCGGGAGCAAGCAGGTTTGCATAGCTCTGCTGAACCTGGGTCGCGATCAGGCAGTCGGCGCTGGCCAGCACATCGGGCGCGAGGGCACCAGCGTCGATGGCGGGGCAGGTGCCGATCATGATTCGCCCGCCAGCAGCGGCTCGAGCCAGGCGACCGGGTCGTCGCCGTGGCGGGCGCGCAGGCCGTCGAGGCGGCGGACGCTGCTCTCGCGTCCCGACAGCACGGTCAGGATACGGCCCAGCCCGGTCAGGTCGAGCCGCGCGATGACGCTGTCGTTGCCGTGCTTGACGAGGAAGCAGTGCGACGTGTCGGGCAAGGTGCGGATCAGGTCGAACTCGTGTTCGGTCAGCCCGAAGCCGTCGCGGTAATCGAGCGCCTGCGCCTTGGGATTGGGCATGAAGACCTGCGTTGCCGCCTGCTCGATGATCGCCGGGCCGACTTTGCTATCGAGCGCGTCGCGGGCGTTCTGCGTGGCGAAACCGACGATGCCGCCGCGCTTGCGGATGGTCTTCTCCCAGTCCTTGATGCGCGCCACGAAGACCTCGTCGTCGAGTGCCTTCCAGCCTTCGTCGACGACGATGATCGTCGGCGTGCCGTCGAGCCGCTCCTCGACCCGGTGGAACAGGTACATCATCGCCGGGGTGCGGCTGACCGCATCGTCGAGGATCTGCGTCATGTCGAAGCCGATCGAGGTCGCGTCGATGTCGAGCGCGTCGGTCTCGTTGTCGAACAGCCAGGCGCGCTCACCGTCACCGATCCACGCACCGAGACGGTGCGCGAGGTCGCCAGCCTGCGGCCGGTTGGTGCCCTGCAGCAGCTCGCGGAAATAGCGCAGGCGGCGAAAGCCTGTCGGCTGGTCGAAGTTCGCATCGACTGCGGACGCGACCAGTTCACGCTCTGCCGCATCGAGGTTGCTGCCCAGCAGCCGCTCGACCCACTCCACCAGGAAGCGGCGGTTCCCGGGGCTGTCGGGCAGCGCCAGCGGGTTGAAGCCGGTCGGGTGGCCGGGACGCAGCACGCTGTAGGTGCCGCCGGTGGCACGGACAAAGATCTCGGCACCCCGATCCTTGTCGAAATACACGGTACGCGGGTTCAGCTTCGAGGCCTGGGCAAGCAGGAAGGTCATCACCACGGTCTTGCCGCTGCCCGACGGCCCGATGACGGTGAAATTGCCGAGGTCGCCGCTGTGGAAGTTGAAGTGGTAGGGCGTGCCGCTGGTTGTCTCAAGGACGGTGATCGCATCACCCCAGTGATTTCCGGTCGCCTGCCCACCTGGGAAATTGTGCAGCGAGGCGAAGGCCGCGAAATTGCCCGTCGAGATCAGCGAGCGCCGCGCGATATCCTTGAAGTTGCCAGGGAACTGCGCCCAGAACACCGGCTCCATCGCGACGTCTTCGCGCACCGCGATCAGGCCGAGGTCGGTGAAGCTCGACAGCACGTCGGCGGCAGCATCGTCGAGCCGGGCCAGCACCGGCACCCGCACCTGGACGCTCAGGTGATGCTCGCCGAAGCCGGAGCGTCCGGCAGCGACATTGTCCTTGGCCTGGGCCAGGTCGCCGCGCAGCGACAGCGCGTCGTCGTCGGTGGCGCGCATCCGCCGCAGCGCCAGGTTCATGCGGCCGATCGCGGCGGTCCGGTCGACGAAGCCGAAGCTTTGGGTGACGACCATCTCGTGCGGCAGGCGCAGCAGATTATCGAGCAGGCCCGGCGCAGTGGCGGGCGGATAGTCCTTGACCCCGATCATCGCCGCGAAGCGGCGCGAGGCGGCGGTCGGCCCCTTCAGGTCGATGGCGTCCGCGCCGAAGCTGACGCGGGTCTGGCCGATCGCATGCCCGAGGTCGGCGTGCGGCAGCAGCACCGGGCGCAGCTCGCCGTTGAAGAGGAATGACAGGAATTCCAGAGGCTCCGAACAGGTGCCCGTGCGTGTGTCGTAGCAGCCGAGCCGCCGCGCGCCGTAGGGGGCGAGACTGCGCAGCATCGCATCGACGGCCGTGTGCAGGTCGCGCAGCCCGACAAGATCGTCGCCGCGATCACGGTGCCCACGAAACAGATCGGCAACACCGTCGAGCAGGCCAGTGCGGCCCAGCAGCGGCCGCCGGACAACGGTCAAGAACAGCTCGTTGACGAACATCTGCTTGGCGGCAAGGCGGGCGCGCCAGGCGGCATCGATCTCGGCGCAGAACGGGTCGCTTGCGAGACCGGGCAGGACCGCGACGACGGGGCGGCGCAGGATGTGGTGATAGACCGCGAAATGTGGGGAGGCGATGCCGCGCAGCATCGTCTCGCGGATGGCGTGGCGGTAGTTGAGGTCCTCGGTGTCGACCGTCTCGAACGGCAGGCCAGCGACCTGAACAAACTGCATCAGCATGCCGTCGCGGGTGGCGACGGTGGCGTCGTCGACATGGTGCGACCAAGGCAGCCGGTCGCCGACCCGGTTTTCGCGCGAAGCGAGCCGCTCGAAATCGGAGGGACTGGAATAGCCCATATACTCAGGGCCGGTATGAGTTGCAGCGCCACAGCGCGAAACCCCGCGTCCGCTGTGCGCGGCGGGCACGCAGCAGCCACAGGTCGAATATGCGCGGCTCGCGCAGGCAGGCAATCGTGCCCGCGCCGTGCAACAGCAGCGCCAGCGGCAGGACCCAGAACGATTTGGTCAACAGGAACAGCTCCATCGTCACCAGCGCGTTGACGATGAAGAACGTGTAGGTCACGCCCGCAAACATCTGCGGGCGCGTCAACGCCGTGAACACCGGCTCACGGACCAAGGCGGCGGGCTCGGACACTATTGCTGGGTCGCCACGGTGCGGATGCCGCCGACGATGGCGCTGGCCCCGAACAGGATGAACAGGCCGAGCACGACGGTCGCGCCGAAACGCCAGTTGATGCGGCCGGTCAGCATCAGCAGCCCGACGCTCGCGACCGCGATCACCGCGATGGTCGTGGCGACGCTGCCCAGCAATGTCCCCTGGATCCAGCCGAGCGCGCCGCTGATCGCCCCCGAGCCGGCCGGGTCGAGCGTCACCGCCTGCGCCCATGCCGGACCTACCGCTAGCGTGGCCGAGAACCCAGCAACAGCTCTCAAGGTCAAGTTCACCGCCATCTGCCGCCTTCCAGTCACTGCGCCGCCGCCGCGAGGCGATCCATCACCGACGCCACATAAGCTACGGTCTCGGGGTAGCGTGGGACGCCGCCGGCACGCTGAACTGCGCCCGGACCGGCATTATATGCGGCGACTGTCCGCACGATGTCGCCGTCGAAGCGGTTGAGCAGTTGGCGCAGATAGGCGGTGCCTCCGCGAATGTTTGCCGCCGCGTCTCGCGCATCGACACCCAAAGCACGCGCCGTGCCGGGCATCAGCTGCATGATCCCGGCGGCGTTAGTGCGCGACAGAGCGGCTGGGTTATAGCGCGACTCGACGTGGGCGATGGCGTCGATCAGGGCCGCACTGACCTCGTACTGCCGGCTCGCGCGGTCGACATCGGGACGGAAGGCGCGGGCACGGCTCGCGGCGGTGCCGCTGACCGGCTGTACCCGTCGCAGCGACGTGGCCGCAGCGACCGGCGTATCCAGCCGGACCATCGTCCCATCGTCGCCAACCTCGAATACGGCGGCGCGCGCCGGGGCGGAAAGCATCAGGATCGATAGCGCGGCCAGCCTCAGCATCCAGTCCCCCGTCATTCCATATGATCCGGAGCATAGCCCGGCGTCGGAACGATGGGCAACGTTGCGGCGAGTATGGCCACTGCGACGAGCCAGGAGGCGACGACCTTTACCGCGATCTCGCCGCGATGTGCGATCAACCACGCTGCGGGAAATACGAGTAGCGACGCCGGCAGCGCTCGGGCGAGATCGAGGGCACCCCCGGAGATCGCAACGACCCCGCCCGCCCATAGTCCGGTATTTGCCGCGAGCATTGGCGCAAACCACGCCGGGCGGTGTGGGCGCAAGTGGACGGTCGCGGCAGTCAGCGCGACGCTGACCCAGCAACCGGCGAATACGATCTCGGGCGAAATCCGGTGGAAGGGCAGCAGCAGCGCGATTGCGGCGACGGCGCAGAGAATGATCAGCGCCGGCAGCCGGGCGCGCCTCTGCGCAAAGGCTAGGGCAAACCCCAGCGCCGCACAGAGGAGCGCGACTGGCAGCGGCCCGCCTCTCAAAGCACACCAAGCGCTTTGGCGAGGAACCAGCCGCCAGCGAGGGCGATCAGCGCGCCCATGCCGCGCGTGACGACGATACCACCAGGCCGGTCGTTGAGCAGCCCGACACCGATGCCCGCGATATGCAGCAGCCCGGTACACAGGACGAAGCCGACACTGTAGCCAAGCGGATCGGCGGCCGACGGCAGCTCCTTGCCATGCGCATAGCCGTGGAAGATCGCGAACACCGCGACGATCGTGCACGCCAGCCATACCGGGGCGCGCACCGCGCCCGCGATCATCGCGCCGAGCACCAGAACCGACAACGCGATACCGATCTCGACCGGCGGCAGCTTGACCCCGGCGATGCCGAGCGCGCCGCCGATCGCCATTACAGCGGGAAAAATCACCGGCAGCGCGATAATCAGCGGCCGTCCGAGAAAAGCGCCCCAAAGGCCGACCGACACCATTGCAAGCAAATGGTCGAAGCCGCTCAGCGGGTGCAGGAAACCCGACTGAAAACCGCCCGCGAGGCCGGTGCCCATATGCGCCGACGCCGGCGCGCCGAATCCGAGCGCGAGCGCCGAAACCACTACTGGTGCGTATAAGCTCCTGAACGCGGCCGGGGTCGGCGCGAACCGGGGAACACCACGATGTACCGCTTTTCCTTGCTGTTGACCGTAGTTCTCACTGCGCCGGTCGCAGCGCACGATTTCTGGATCCAGCCATCGCAATTCGTGACCAGCGCCGCCACCCCGGTTCCGCTGACGATTTTGGTCGGGCACGGCCCGTTCCGCCAGCGTTGGGGTGTCAAGGCCGAACGCGTCGTCCGCTTCGCCGATGTAAGCGCAGCAGGGACGATCGACCGCAAGGCGGCGCTGCACCCCGACAGCGGTGACACCGATGCGACGCTGAGTTTCGCAACGCCGGGGACGCACATCATCGTTCTCGAAACCAACCACGCGCAGAGCACGCTGCCGTCGATCCGGTTCAACGATTATATCAAGGTCGAGGGACTGACCCCCGCGATCGAGCGCCGGGCGGCGCTCAAGCTGGGCGACACCGACGGCCGCGAGATCTACAGCCGCCGCGCTAAGGCGCTGGTCCAGGTTGGCAGCGACACCGCCAGCCAGAAACACGTCACCCGGCCGTTCGGCCTGACTCTGGAAATCGTGCCGCAGAAAAACCCCTATGCGCTGGCGGCCGGCGAACTGCTGCCGGTGCAAATTTTGTACAAAGGGAAGCCTCTCGTCGGGGCGACGGTCAAGCTTAACAACCTCGATTTCGACATGAGGCCGCTGGCGACGCATATAACCGACGCGTCGGGCCAGACCGCCTTCGAAGTGCCGAGACGTGGCAAGTGGCAATTCAACGTGATCTGGACCACACCGCTGACCGGCAACCCGAACGCGGACTTCGACACGACATTCTCTAGCCTGACGTTCGGCTTCGCCAGCCCGGCACGAACACCGGGCTAGCGGCACGACTAGATCGTCGTCGGATCGGTGGTCAGGCTCAACGGAATGATATCCCCCGCCGCCGGATCCTTCGCATCGGTGTTGGGATCGGCGCGATAGGCGATACCAAAGTTTGCGCCAAAACCGTCCTCCAGCTTAGCTGCTGGTGGCACCACCACGACCGGTGGAGGCGGCGGGGCTTTGTTGCTCCCGCCGCACGCAGCCAAGGCAGCTCCCAAAAGCGTCGCCGTCGTCACGTTCCTGATCAATTTGGACATGAGCGCTATCCTTACGGCTGGGTCTGAGGACGCGGAGAGCCGCGCAGCGGGGCGTTAAGATAGGGGAACTGGTTCTGGATGTTGGCCGCGTTGCTAGGCGCACCGTCAGTGTAAGCGACCTGCCCGGTCGGCGCGTCGGCGGGGGTGCAAAGGCCGAGGTCAGTCGCCTTGCCATTGACCGGAATCGGATAGCACAAACGACCCATCGCGACCCGCAGAACAATGTCTACGACATCGTCGCCGGGACGGCGGCCGTTGGGAAATCCGGCAAGGTCATCGGCGACGACGCCGAGCGCCTTTTGGTTGGCCTGCGGCGTTGCCGGGATCGCGGTGTTCAAACGCAGCATTTCCGAAGCGGTCACGGCCTTGAGCTGGTTGACCCCGACAAACCCCTTGAGGAATGTCGCCACTAGATCGTTGCGCGGAAAATTGGTCGGCGCGAGCGTGGCGAAATTGGTACCCAGCGTCGCGTTGACTGGTGCGCGGAACAGCGCGTCCAAAATTGCCGGAAAGGTCGGGTTGGTAACGTAATCGAGGAGCGCTGCGTCGGCGGTGGGCTTCACCGCGTTGAACAGGTCCTTCTGCGGCAGGCCGATGACCAGCTCGTTGACGAGCGGCATCCCGAGCCGCGAGACCTGGACGTAGGAGCCGCCCTGCAGTGCAGGCAAGTTGAACGTCGGCGCGGTGCGCAGCAGACGCGCCTGCGGCAGGCTGGCGGTCGACCATACGCCGATCACGCCGTTGCCGTTCGCACCGCCCGTCAAGCAGGCGGTCGGCACCTCGAGCTCGATCGACGTGACGTTCTTTTTGCCGATCAGCTCCTGGTTGTTCTGACTCTGGGTTATGCCGCCCGGAAACGGCGAGCCGTTGCCGTAGACGGGATCGTTGTCGCCCTCGATCGGCACGAAATTGACCAGATCGAAAATCGGGCCAAGGTTGACCGCGAAATACTCAGCGCGCGAGCCGACGAATACCTTGCCTGCGGTGGCGCAGCCGGGGATCGTTACGTCATAGATAAATTTGCGAGCGTAGGCCTCATAGCCGCCGGGGATGGTCTTGTTGCCGGCGTTGTCGAACGGCTTGTAGAAACTAGTACCGCCGCCCGAGGCAATAGTCACATTGGCGCGGGTACCGGTGCGCCGATTGCCGGTTACCATCGTCAGGGTGTAGCTTTCGTCCTCACCGAGATTGGCATCTCCGGGAGCGGCGATCGGTCCAATTTGGCGCAGCGCGATAGGCAGATCCTTGCCGCCGACGTTAAGAGTCTTGCCCTTGTCGTTCTTAAGCTGATTGGTGAACTTAAACTGGAACGTCAGGTCCTCAACAGCGTCGCCGGTGTTGTCGATATGAATCTCATAAAGAGCATCCGGGTCCATAGTGTAGTAATTTGGGCCGTCGCCAGGGTTCTCGCCGGGCTGAAAGTTTGCAATTAGCGTCGTGAAGCC
>JBBROX010000037.1:0-12315 GCA_038228865.1 Sphingomonadales bacterium
AGGTCTATGCCAGTGCCGACGGGGCCGACCGGTTCGTCGACGGCTTCATCGCGGCCTGGGTCAAGGTCATGGAAGCAGACCGGTTCGATCTGCACCGGTAAGCCATCCAAAAGGGGGCGGGCCGCCCTGCGTGCGGTCCGCCCTTTTTTCTAGGCTTTTTCCAGCGTGCACTGCAGCGGATGCTGCTGGCTCCGAGCGAAATCCATCACTTGCGTGACTTTGGTTTCTGCCACTTCATAGCTAAAGATGCCGCACACGCCGACGCCCTTCTGATGGACATGCAGCATCACCCGCGTCGCGTCCTCGAGGCTCATCCGGAAAAACCGTTGCAGGCACAGGACGACGAATTCCATCGGTGTATAATCGTCGTTGAGCATGAGCACCTTGTAGGGCTGCGGCTGCTTGGTCTTCGAGCGCGTTCGCGTAGCGACGCCGACCCCGGTGCCGCGTCCTTCATCGCTCGATCGATCGTCTGAGGCCATGTTCGGAATCATTGTGTTTCTAGAATATGGCAAAGGGGGGCGGCTCGACAAGGGCAGCTGGCAAAGAAAAGGCCGCACCGGTCTCCCGATGCGGCCCAATTCTTGTAGGTTTCGCGAACGCTTAGGCAGCGATCGTGGTCTTGACCTTCTCGGCGGCAACCGCAACGCGGTTCGAGATCGGCTGGCTGATTTCGCCGATGAGCTTCAGATAGCTCTCGGTGAACTTCGAACCTTCGGCGACCAGCGCGTCGAGCGTCTGCTTGGCGACATCGCCCTGCAGCTGGAAGAATTCGGTTGGCGACTTGACGGCGGCGAACTGCTTGGCGGTCGCGTTGGCGTTCTCGACAGTCTTGCGACCGTAATCAGCCGAGTATTTAGCGATTTCCTCGGCGCCCTTGGCGGCGACGCGGCCCGAAGCGACGATGGCTTCGACGTTGCCCTTCGAGAATTCAACGAGTTCTTCGATGGCCTTGGTGCCCTTCGAGAAGGCGTCCTTCGCACGGGCGTTCACGTCGCCGAAAGCGGCAGTGGCGCGAGTCTGGAAATCTTCGGCTGCGGTTTTGATGGTATCATTCATGGTCAATCCTTTCGTGGGGGCGACGGCCTTCGGGGGCGTCACAACGGGGGTTACAATCTTGGGAACTTCGACTTTGACGGCTTCAGCCTTGGGGGCCTCGACCTTGGGGAATGCCTTTTTCGGCGCGGTAGCAACCACGGGCGCTTCCACCTTCACCGGCTCGACCTTGCGGACGGTCACCGGCGCGGGCTTCCCAACGGCGGGTTTGGCCGCGGGCGTCTTTGCCGGGGCTTTCTTCGCGACGACTGGGGCGGCGGCCACCCGTTTCGCAAGTGCGGCAACGCGAGGCTTGGCAGCCTTGGTCACCGGCTTTTTAGACGTCGGAACTCCGGCCACAACAGCCTCCTGAAGTTATGTTGCAGTGCACCATATACTGCAGCATTTCAGGATTACAAGGGTTTTGTTGCAGTGCAACATAATCGCCGTATCGCACCCCTGTTTCGCCCCGCCGCAACTACGGCTGGGTGCGGGCATCAGCGTGTCTTGACGTAGCGCCCCGGCGCATCCTCGATCGCGGCAAGATTGCCGCCGCCGGGAATGCGCGCCCCATGAGCGGCGACTTCGCTCGCCCCGAATCCGCGAATCCACGACATCCAGTCGGGCCACCAGCTGCCCTTCACTTCAGTCGCGCCTGCGACGAAATCGTCGAGGCCCGTCATTGGGCCGTCGATCCAGTGCTGATATTTTTGCGCCGAGGGCGGATTGACGACGCCGGCGATATGCCCCGACCCCGCGAGCACGAAGCGCAAGGGTCCGCGCAGGTGTTCGGTCAGTTTCCACACGCTTTCCAACGGGGAGATATGGTCCTCGCGGCCCGCCTGGATATAGGCGGGCGTTTCGATTCGGGTCAGGTCGATGGGTTCGCCGAGTGCCGACAACGCACCCGGCACGACCAGGCGGTTGTCGCGGTACAAATCGGTGAGATAGGCCATATGCCATTTCGCGGGCAGGTTCGTCGTGTCGCCGTTCCAGTGCAACAGATCGAACGAGGGATATTCCTTTCCCAGCAAATAATTGCTGACGACGGTGTTCCAGATCAGGTCGCGCCCGCGCAGCAGATTGAATGTCAGCGCCAGATAGCGTCCGTCGAGATAGCCGTCGGTCGCCAACTGCCGGATCATCGTCAGGCTGGTTTCGTCGATGAAGTTGAGCAATTCGCCTGCCCGGCTGAAATCGACCTGCGCCGTGAAAAAAGTCGCCGACTTAACTTTCTTGGCCTTGCCCTTCGCCGCCAGTACCGCGAGCGTTGCCGCAAGTGTGGTCCCCGCCACGCAATAACCGATGGTATGCACCGACTTCACGTCGAGCAGGTCGCGCACCGTATCGATTGCCTCGATCTGTGCGGCGATATAATCGTCCCAGATCACCTCGGCCATCGACGCATCCGCCGATTTCCAGCTGACCATGAACACCGTCAGCCCTTCGGCCACAGCCCAGCGGATGAACGATTTTTCGGGTGAGAGGTCGAGGATGTAGAAGCGATTGATCCACGGCGGAAAGATGACCAGCGGCGTCTTGGCCACGGTCGGCGTTGTGGGCGCATATTGAATCAGCTGGAACAGCGGCGTTTCGTAAATGACCTTGCCCGGTGTAGTGGCGATGTTGACGCCCACCTCGAACGCGCTTGCCGACGTATGCGTCAGCTGCCCGCGCTGCATATCGGCCATCAGATGCTGAAACCCGGTCGCCAGACTGGCACCATTGGTTTCGAGCGCACGGTCAAGCGCAATCGGGTTTGTGAATGGCGAATTGGCCGGCGACATCGCATCGACCAGCGTGCGCATGGCGAACATCATGCGGGTCTTTTGGTCGGCATCGCCCGGCATCTGATCGACTGCCGCCATCATCGCATCGGCCATGATCGCATAGCCCTGTCGCATCAGGTCGAATACGGGATGGTCCCATTCGGGTCCGGAAAAACGCTTGTCCTTCGGATCGACCTTGTCGCGATTGGCCGCCGCCACCGGGGCAAGCAACGCGCCCCAGCCGTCGAGAATGGCGCGAACGCCTGACCTCATATCGGGCATCACCGGCTCGGCATTTTCAGCAATCGGTGCCGGGTTATCGGCCATCGGCGGCTCCTTCTCCGAATCGTGCTTACGGGATTCCCGCATTGGCGGGAATGGCGTAAGGGAGTGCTCTCGAAAGGGAGAACAATGTCCGACGAATTCTACCGCATGAAGCGCCTGCCGCCCTATGTCATCGCCGAAGTCAACGCGATGCGGGCCGCGGCACGTGCGAGCGGCGAGGACATTATCGACCTGGGCATGGGCAATCCCGACCTGCCGCCCCCGGATCATGTCATCGCCAAACTGGTCGAGGTTGCACAAAAGCCGGACGCGCATGGCTATTCGGCGTCGCGCGGCATTCCGGGCCTGCGCAAGGCACAGGCGAATTACTACGCGCGTCGTTTCGGCGTCGATGTCGATCCAGAAACGGAGGTCGTCGTCACCATGGGATCGAAAGAGGGGCTGGCCAGCCTTGCCACCGCGATTACCGCGCCGGGCGATGTCGTGCTCGCCCCGAATCCCAGCTATCCTATCCACACCTTCGGCTTCATCATCGCCGGCGCAACTATTCGCAGCGTGCCGACGACGCCCGACGAACATTATTTCGAGGCGCTTGAGCGCGCGATGAAGTTCACGGTGCCGCGCCCGTCGGTGCTGGTCGTCAACTACCCGTCGAACCCGACGGCCGAAACGGTCGAGTTGCCGTTCTACGAGCGGCTTGTCGCCTGGGCACGCGAAAACAAGGTCTGGGTGCTGTCCGATCTCGCCTATTCGGAGCTCTATTTCGACGGCAAGCCGACGACATCGATCCTGCAGGTCAAGGGCGCCAAGGACGTCGCGGTCGAATTCACCAGCCTGTCCAAGACATTTTCGATGGCCGGCTGGCGGATCGGCTTTGCCGTCGGCAATCCGAAACTGATCGCCGCGATGACGCGAGTGAAATCCTATCTCGATTATGGCGCATTCACGCCGATCCAGGCGGCAGCCTGTGCAGCGCTCAACGGGCCGCAGGATATCGTCGCAAAGAACCGCGAGCTCTATCACAAGCGTCGCGACGTGCTGGTCGAAAGCTTCGGTCGTGCCGGATGGGACATTCCCCCTCCGCGCGCGTCGATGTTCGCCTGGGCACCGCTACCGCCAGCCATCGCGCATCTGGGCAGCCTCGAATTTTCCAAGCAATTGCTGACCCATGCCGGGGTCGCGGTCGCCCCCGGGGTCGGCTACGGCGAGGACGGCGAAGGCTTTGTCCGCATCGCCTTGGTGGAAAACGAACAGCGCATCCGCCAGGCGGCGCGCAATGTCCGCAAATATCTGGCGAGCATGGGCGTAAACGCAGGGGCCAAAATCGCCTGACATGCGTTGCGCTCCTTCATCGTCAGGAGTTCCCCGTGCGCCTTCCCCTCATTCCCTCGGCCGATCTGACGCCCGAGCAGACCGAACTCTACACCGACATGAAGGCGGGCATTTCGTCCAACTTCAACGATTTCAAGACGGTGCGCGAAGATGGTGCCCTGATGGGGCCGTGGAATCCGTGGTTGCACGAACCCGTGATCGGCAAGGCAATCTGGGATCTGACGCGCGCGATGACGATGCAGGCGACCCTGCCTGATCCGGTGCGACAGGTGGCGATCCTCGTCGTCGGCGCGCATTTCGATGCCGCGTACGAAATCTATGCCCATATCGCGGTCGCCGAACGAGAAAAAATGTCGAAGCGGCGATTGGCAACGCTGGTGTGCGGGGGGAAGCCTGACGATCTGAGCGAGGCCGAAAGCGCCGCCTATGATGTCACCTACGCACTGGTGAACGGCGGCGTCCTGCCCGAACCAGCCTATGCGCTCGCTGTCGAAATTTTCGGCCAGCATGGCACCAACGAACTCATCTATCTGGTCGGGCTGTATGCGATGGTCTCGATGACCCTGAACGGCTTCAACGTGCCGGTCCCCGAACGCGAATAAGGCCCACCAGACATCTTGATTGCGACCCCCTTCCGGTGCATTGAAGTGTAATAAAAAAAACAGGGGAGTGATGACCGATGCGCGTGATGATTCTGCTCGCTGCCCTTTTGGCCAGCACGACCTTGGGCCATGCCGCACCCTCGAAGGACATCGTTGCCGCCGTCGCCCAGCCCGGACGCCCGGCCGAAGCCGTTGCCCTCGATGCCAGTCGCAAACCTGCCGAAGTGCTTAAATTTGCAGGCTTAAAGAAGGGGATGAAGGCGTTCGATCTTCTGACGGGCACCGGCTATTATGCCGAGATCATGGGACGGGTCGTCGGGCCGCAAGGTAGCATCGTCGCCTATTCGCCTGCCAATTATAATCCCGAACCGATCAAGGCTGCGTTCGCGACCCTAGTCCCGCGCACGCCCAATGTCGGTCTCGTGACGGAACCGACGCAAGCTTTTGCCCCGAACAGCTACGACTTCACGATGATTCACCTGAACTATCACGATTTCTATTTCGAGAGCGAGAAGTTCAACATTCCGCGCACCGATCCCAATGTGGTGCTGAAGGCCCTGTTCGTGGCAACCAGGCCCGGTGGCATTGTCGCGGTCGTCGATCATGTCGGTCCAGCCGGGGATACCCGCGCGATCGTCGACAAGGTCCACCGCATCGACCCGGAAACGGTGAAGGCCGATTTCCTGCGCGCCGGGTTCGTCCTCGACGGCACGAGCGACATGCTGCGGATGCCGTTGGACGATCACAGCAAGAACGTGTTCGATCCTGCCGTGCGCGGAAAAACCGATCGCTTCGTGTTCCGCTTTAAAAAGCCGCGATAGTCGTGCATCGGCGCGGTATGTCCCGCGCCGATTTCGCCCACACCCATCGCATTCGCGTCCGCTGGTCGGAGGTCGACCCGCAGGCGGTCGTCTTCAACGCCCGCTATCTCGACTATGCCGATGTTGCCGTCACCGAATATTGGCGCGCGATCGGTAATGCGGGTTTGTGGGACGCTGGACCGGGCGAATGCCATATAGCCAAGGCCGAAGTGACGTTCAAAAAGCCGATCCGCGCCGACGAGGAAATCGATGTCATGGCGCGCACCGCCAAAATCGGGAACAGCAGCATGACGACACTTGTCGAAATTCATGGTGCCGGTGCCGAGGATCTGCGCGCCTCGATCGAACTGGTCGCCGTTCATGTCGATCTGTCCGACCATCGTCCGCGCCCCTTGCCCGACAGCGTGCGCGCCGCACTTGTCACGTTCGACGCGAGAGCAGCATGAACGAGATGCTCAACGGGTCAGACATGGCTCGCACGATCCAGCTCGCCACGGCCCCGGTGTTCCTGCTCGCAGGGATCGGCGCATTTTTGAACGTCATCGCCGGGCGGCTGGCACGGGTCGTCGACCGCTCGCGGTATCTCGAGGACCTGCATGGAAATGCTGGCACCGACGAACTCGTTCGCTATGTCCAGGAATTGAGGGTTCTCGAAAAACGAATGAACCTGGCCAGCCGCGCGATCTACCTCGGCACCGCCAGCGGCCTCGCTGTCTGTATGCTGGTCGTCGTGCTTTTTGTCGGCGAACTCATCGATTTCAACCTTGGCGACGCGATTGCAATCTTGTTCGTCGTCGCCATGGCGTTGCTGGCAGGGGCCATGATTCTGTTCCTGCGCGAAACCCGGATCGCCGTAGCGACGCTGCATGTGCGCGAGGAATTGCTGCAACTCGAATCCGAAATTCGCCATGACGCCAAACGCTGAGAAACGCCTGCTTCAGGTCGTGATTGCCATTGCCTGCCTCGTCCCGCTGAGCGCTGGATCGACCGGCATGCTGCGCGGGGCGGCCTGGCTGCAGCATGGCGCGGTTGCGACCGATCTCGACAGCCACTTCCGTTATATATCGGGCATTTTCCTGGGGGTGGGTTTCGCGTTTGCCAGTTGTATCCCCGGCATCGAACACAAAGGCGCGCGCCTGCGGATGCTGGTCGCGTTCGTCGTTCTTGGCGGGCTGGCCCGCCTGATCTCGCTCGCGCAAGTTGGCGTTCCGGGCGCGGGCATGCAATTCGGCCTTGCGATGGAGCTGGCCGTTACCCCGCTGATCGCGCTGTGGCAGGCCGGTTTTGCGCGGCGCTATCTGGCCGGGTCGAAGTCGGCCACCACGGACGCCGCATAACTCGGCGGGGGCAACGGCCCCCGCGCTGCCTCAAAGGCGTCTCCCGCGTTCAACAACAGCGCTTCGCTCCACGCCGGACCGATAAAGGACAGCCCGACGGGAAGCCCGCGAACCTGCCCCATCGGCACCGTCAGATGCGGATAGCCCGCCACTGCCGGCAGGCCGCTCGCGCTCGGCCCGTCACCGCGCGTCGCGCCCACCGGATCGCTGAACCACGCCGGACCCGTCGTCGGCGCGACCAGCATTGCGACCTTTTTGTCGGTCAACAGCTGGGTCAGCGTGGCCCGGGCCCCGTCGCGCGAGGTCGCCAGCGCCTTCAGATAGTCGGGATCGTCCAGCCCTTTGGTCGCCTCTGCCACGAGGAAGGTCTCCTGCCCAAATAACGGCATTTCGCGCGACGCGTTTGCTCGGTTGAAGGCAATGATTTCCGCCAGCGTGCGCGTTTTTACGGTCGGCGGTGTGGTGGAGAGATAAGCATTCAGATCGGCCTTGAGTTCGGTCATGAGCACCTTGGTTTCGGCGTCGTCCAAGCCCTTCGGCGCATCGACGGCCGCAATATCCACCAGCACCGCGCCTTGCGCCTTCAGAGTCGCGAGCGCAGCGTCGAACAAGGCCTGTGTCGCGGGATCGTCCCCCACCTCACCGCGCAGAACGCCGATGCGCACGCCAACGACCTTGCCGGTCAGCGCCGCAGCATAATCGATCTTGTGCGCATCCGCCTCAACAGTCGCCGCATCCGCCGGGTCGCTACCCGCCATTGCCCCAAGCACCAGCGCCGCATCCCGAACCGTCCGGGTCATCGGCCCCGGTGTATCCTGCGAATGGCTGATCGGCACGACATGCGTACGCGAGACAAGGCCCACAGTGGGCTTCAGCCCGACGACGCCGTTGATCGACGCCGGGCAGACGACCGACCCGTCGGTCTCCGTCCCAATGGCGGCCCACGCCAGACCAGCCGCAATCGCGGCGCCACTGCCGCTCGATGATCCGCATGCCGTCCGGTCGAGCGCATAGGGGTTGCGTACCAGCCCGCCGACCGCGCTCCACCCGCTTATCGACCGACTCGACCGGATGTTCGCCCATTCGGACAGGTTGGTCTTGCCCAGAACCAGTGCGCCACTGGCCCTCAGTCGCGCAACCAGCGGCGCATCGCGGCCCGTGACATTGTCGGCCAGCGCCAGCGATCCCGCCGTCGTCGCCATCCGGTCGGCGGTTTCGATATTGTCTTTGATCAGGATCGCCCGACCTTGCAGCGGCCCGAGCGCCTCGCCGCTGCGCGCCTCGGCATCAAGCGCTGCAGCCTGCTTGCGCCAGTTCGGATTGATGGCAATCACGGCGTTGAGGCGCGGTCCGGCATGATTGAGCTTGGCGATCCGCGCGATGTAAGCACGGGCGTCACGCTCGGCGGTGGGCGATGCGGCAAGTGCCGGAGTCGAAAGCGCCAACCCGATACCCAATGCTAGTCGTCGACCCATAACCGCTCCCCTGTCGTCCACGCATGTCTGACCGGTTCCGGCGGCGTGGTCCAGATGCTAGAGTCGCCGGGCATGTCCGCGCTTGGCCCCATTATCGAAGTTGTCGGCTGGACCGGTGCCCTGCTGATCCTCGGCGCCTATATCCTGCTGTCGACCGGACACCTCGACGGTCGTTCCCGCACTTACCAGTGGATGAACGTCATCGGTGCTGCGGCATTCGTCCTCAACAGCGGCTGGAATGGGGCGTTGCCGTCGGCAGTACTCAATGGGGTCTGGATCGCGATCGGGATCCTGACCCTGTGGCAGATTCGCGATCGAACATCTTCCGAGGACCGCGACCCGACCGGCCGCGCCGTCGACGATCCACCAGCTCGGGATCAGAAATGAACGTCCCACCGACTGGTTATATTTCCGGAATACGGGGCGCTGAACTCTTCAGTGATTTCGCGCGACGCACGATGCCAGTGGACATCGTAACGATCCGGCCCCACTTGTCATGCCATCGCTGCTGCGGGGAACACGGACCCGGCATCGAATGTTGAGCGTACGGCGTTTGCGGAGCGACCTGGGTGTTTAATCGAATCAGGTGCCACTTCTTCGGACATCGACCGCGTCGGCATCTCGTCAAGAAAAGCCCGTTCAGCGCATGGACTGTTTGCGGGCGATGCAATCAGTTGATGACGCGCGGCTATTTCGGATGGCAGCCTGCCAATGATATGGAGGAACGCCGTTTCAAGCGCGAACTGGAGAAGCAGGCTGTCAACTATAGGGGCTCGGGCGAAAGCGCACTCGACACAGACTTGGTTCCCATGCCCTGGATCGCCACAGACAATCACGATCAATGAGCTCAGCCAGCCTATCGGGGGGCTTCAGCCAATCCGCTCCCGAACCACAGCGACACCCAAATCAGGATAGTATGTTCGAGCGCCGTCCGGTTCGACATCTGCCTTCACGACGGCCAGTCGCCGATTGACTTTGCTCCGGTGGTGCATGCGCGCAGTGTTTTCCTGCCCAACGTAACAGCCCTTGGTGAAGCTCACCCCGTTCTGCTCGCGCGCGTTTGCCTCTAGCCACAATGTCGCGTCGGTGCCGAGCTCGGCAACGCCCTCGACAATACCGAGCGACAAGCGGTGGGCGTGCCAGTCCGTCGCCGCCTTGTCCGGCGGCGCGATCCAGCGACGCCCGAGACGGGCATCGCGGGGATCTGGCGATCCTGACCTGTCGTCTAGCGACCAATGTACCGCCAGTTCTACGTCAATCTCGATCGTGATCGGTAGCCGCAACCGGTACATCTTGAGCCTGCGTGCCAGCCCCTCTGCCTGCGCGGCTTCGCAGTCCACAAGCAGGTCGTCGCCGTCGGCCCAGACAATGAAATCGAACAAGGCCTTGCCCTGCGGCGTCAACAATCCGGCCCACACAGGCAGATCGCCAGCCACGTCGTTGGTGACGAGCCCCTGCAAAAAGTCGCGCACGCCTGCACCCGAGAGGCGGATGACGGCTCGGTCAAGAAGGGTGGTCGGGTTCATTCTGCCAAGCTAGGGACGACCGACCCAAAACCCAAGCCGGAGTCGTTGTTGACCGACCGCATCACCATCCGCCGCCCCGACGACTGGCATGTCCACCTGCGTGACGGCGATATGCTGACCAGTGTCGCGGGTTATACCGCCGCGCAGTTCGCACGCGCTATCGTCATGCCGAACCTGTCGCCGCCAGTAACGACTGCAGCTGCCGCCGAGGCGTATCGCGCACGGATCATGTCGGCATTGCCGCCCGGCAGCGACTTCATCCCGTTGATGACTTGCTACCTTACCGACGCCGCCAAACCTGACGAGATCGAGCGTGGCCATGACAGCGGTGCCTTTACTGCAGTCAAACTCTATCCCGCGCACGCAACCACAAATTCCGCGCACGGTGTTACCGACATCCGCGCGATGAACGCCGTGCTCGAACGGATGCAGCGCATCGGCATGCCCTTGCTGATCCACGGCGAAGTCACTGACGGCGACGTCGATGTGTTCGACCGCGAAGCGGTGTTCATCGACCGGACCTTTGCCCCATTGGTCCGAGATTTCCCGGCGCTCAAAATCGTATTCGAGCATATCACGACGGCAGAGGCAGTCGAATTCGTGCGGGATGGCCCTGCGACGCTGGCCGCCACGATCACGCCGCAGCACCTGCACATCAACCGCAATGCCATGTTTGCCGGTGGCATCCGCCCGCATGCCTATTGCCTGCCGGTAGCGAAACGCGAACGCCACCGCCTTGCGGTCCGCGCCGCCGCCACTTCGGGGTCGCCGAAATTCTTCCTCGGCACCGACAGTGCTCCACACAGCATCGCGGCCAAGGAAGCCGCCTGCGGCTGTGCTGGCATCTTCAACGCGCCTTATGCGCTGGAAAGCTATACCGCCGTATTCGACGAGGAAGACGCGCTCGACCGGCTGGACGGGTTTGCTTCGGAATACGGTCCGCGATTCTACGGTTTACCACTCAATGAGGGGACCGTAACACTGGAGCGGGTTGCGCTCGACGTGCCGGCGCGGATCGATACCCCCGCCGCGCCGCTTGTACCGTTTCACGGCGGCGAGAAATTAGGCTGGCGGATCGCCGCCTAGAAGGGAAGCCAGCGGCTTTTCTCGGTGAACTTCAACCAGCCCACATTTGCGCCCAGCCGCACGCCGACACCCAACCGTACGGGGATCAGCACGACATTGTCGCGGCGCAGGTAGGTCGCGGAAAAGCCCCCGATGAAATAGGCGCGCCCTTCGGCCTGAGGATAGCGCTTGTAGAGATCCTGGCTGTCGTAAAGGTTGTAGACGAGCGTGAACACCTTGGTCGCATCGCCGCCGACATCAAAGCCGATCGACGGGCCAGTCCAGTATACCGGACGCTCTCCCTCGACCGCATGCTTCATCGTGCCAGAGCCGTAACGCAAGCCCACAACAAACGCGCCGGACGCTTCGCGTCCCGCGATATAGGCGTTGGGCTCGCCCTGGTCGGCAAGAATGCGCTCGACAATGCCGGCAAGGCCTGCCGCGCCTTTTCCGAACACGCCTTCGGCTGCGCCGATCAGGTCGTCCTTGTGATAAGTCGGGGTCTGGCGGGTGGCGAGTGATGAGGCGGGCGGCGCAACCCCGCCGGGCGCAGTTGCCACCGGCGCCGCGCTGCTGCCTGAGGGCGGCGGCGCCGTCGGCACGGGCGGCGGTGCGGTCGGCTGATTGACTGCCGTCCCGCGCTCACCGGGGAGGGGTGCCACGTCGCTTTGAGCCGCCGCGGTGTTGGGATCGATCGTGGTGACCTGCGCAAAGGCGGGCGTAGCTGTCACGGTAAACAACAGCGTCATCCAGCGGGCCATTATTTTGGTCATCGGTAACGGGCCCCTCATCGGCGCATAATTCACGGGCGTTAGAATCCACTCCACCTGTCCCTGCAATGAATTGCGTGGGCAAGGCGCGGCGAACCGAATCGATTTCGCGGTGGATCGAGTCGGCGTGCGAAGAAAACTCTCGTCCCGCAAGCGGTTGATCGTGCCGATACCCACGGCTATAGCCCCGGACTTGTCGCTTCGCCGGAGACGTGGGTGAGTGGCTGAAACCAACGGTTTGCTAAACCGTCGTAGCGGGTAACCGCTACCGCGAGTTCGAATCTCGCCGTCTCCGCCA
>JBBROX010000038.1:0-11078 GCA_038228865.1 Sphingomonadales bacterium
CCGGAATCGTCAGGATGCTCGATCTGGCGCTCAGCGGCAGCGATCTCCATGCAGCCGCAGGACTGTTTCTGGTCGCGCCCGATGCGCGTGAGGCGGATGTCCGAGCGCAGCTGCAGCGTCCCGCTTTCAGTCGTGTCGCTGACCTCGACATTTCCTACCTGCCCTATGGCGAGCTGGAAAAGAATCGAGACACGATAGCGCGGTTCGGATCGGGGTTGAAGGCGATCCAGGCGATCGCGAGCAAGCTCACCTGACACCATCGCGCAAGGGCTAACACGGAGGGCCGCGTATCTTCTAGGAAAAGGAGAGCAGCTGTGTCCATGGCTTCGCCACCCAACTGGCTTGATACCGTTCTTATTGTCTGGTTCGCGCTGACCGCCCTTTCGGTAGTCTACGTCGCCTGGGACGCGTCCACCCATAACCCCGAGCTAAAAGTGATGGAGTGGGGCTGGCTATTGGTGACGCTCTATGGCGGTCCGATCATGGCGGCGGCCTATGTCCTGTCGTGTCAGGAACCCGCGAACGAGCGTCATGAGGAATATATTCGGCCGCTTTGGAAACAGGCGTTCGGCTCGGCCATTCACTGCATTGCCGGCGACGCTACGGGCGTGATCGTCGCTGCTGCGGTTACCACGGCGCTTGGCCTTCCGATGTGGTTGGACGTGATCGTTGAGTATGTCTTCGGCTTCGGCTTCGGACTGCTCATTTTCCAGGCGCTGTTCATGCGCGACATGCTTGGCGGCTCGTACTGGCGAGCCCTCCGCGCATCGTTTATGCCCGAATGGCTGTCAATGAATGGCGTCATGGCCGGCATGATTCCGACAATGGTCGTGTTGATGAGCCACGATGCAACATCGATGCATGCGACATCCCTCCGCTTTTGGGGCGTGATGTCGCTGGCGACGCTGGTCGGCTTCGTAATCGCCTATCCAATCAATCTGTGGCTGGTCGGGGTTAAATTGAAGCATGGCATGGGGACGGACCGCGCCCTTGGACATGGCGGCCATAGTCCAACAGTCGAGCACACAATCCACTCGCCGAGCGGGGCAAACACCTCGCAGGGAATGAAAGATATGGACGATCGGGAAATGACTCCGCGAGTGACAACTGCACAAACAATTGCGATGGCAGTTTTGACGATCATTATGCTTAGTGCAGGAGTCCTTATCGCGTCCTTTGGCGGAAGCTGGACCATGTAAGTACTGATCGTCGCAGCCGTTCAAAACAAAGCCCGCTTTTCACGCTCATCAATCGGGCTGTGCGCGAAGTGTTCTGTCGAGACCTCAAGTACGCCATTAAGCGTGCTGGATCAGAACCAGAAGCGAATGCCCGCGACAAAGCTGGGGGACGAGCCTCGCTCCCCTGCGGCGCGGTAAAACCGTGCGGTGTCGCCCAGCTTTCGGTCCCACGAGACGCCGATATACGGCGCAAACTCGCGCTTGAATTCATAACGCAGCCTGAGTCCCAGTTCGGCATTCGAGAGCCCCGATCCGATGCGGTTCTCCGGCACGTTCTGCGCCGCAAAGTTAAGTTCGACACGTGGTTGCAGGATTAGTCGCTGGGTGATGCGCTCGTCGTAATAGCCTTCGAGCCGGCCGAGCAGATCGCCCTTGTCAGACAGAAACAGGGCGCCTCCGACCTCAAACATATAGGGGGCAAGCCCCTCGAACCCGACCGTCGCATAGGTACGCGTCGTTAAGGGTTGCAGGTCGTGACGCACGCCGGCCTGGAGACTGAAGTACGGACCGACCAACCGACTGTAGAGCGCCTGGATTTCGGCGGTATCGATGCCGCCGCGGACGGCTCCCTCGCCTTCGGTCTTGAGGGCAAGGCGATTGATGTCGCCGCCGAACCACGCCTCGCCGTCCCAGCGATAACCGTTGCCGCCCCGACGAACCTGATACTCGGCGAGGTTGAAGAGGACTTGGGAAAAGTTTTGCCCCCCTTGCTCCCGCATCATGATCTGGTGGGCACGGTCGATCTCGACGGCTGGGAATGTCCGCGAAGCATAGTGATCCGTCGGCGGCACGGGTGCAGAAGCGTCGCCCGCCGGAAGTGCAGTGCCGGTCGGCGCACCGCCTTCGATCGCGGTTGCGTGACCGGGCATCGCCATCCCGGGCATCGATGGCGTCCTAGCGGCTGCCGGCTTATCAGCCGACATATCCATTCCGGGCATCGAGCCGTGAGCCATGCCGGGCATCGCGTCGGCGCTCGGCTTTGCCGGGGGCACCTTTGTCGTCGCTACGCCAGCAGCTTTTTTGTTGGGCTTTTGTGGTGCTTTCATGGTCATGCCGGGCATGTCCATCCCTGCCATCGATTGGCTCTGCGCGGCGGCGGGAAGGCCGATGACGAGTGCCGCGCCGAGTGCCGCCACCAGCAGCGTCACGCCGTTGTCCCCTCGGGCCGTACACTTACCACGCGCATCATGCCGGCGTGCATGTGATAGAGCAGATGGCAGTGGAACGCCCAGTCGCCGACCGCGTCCGCGGTCAGGTCGAACGTCACCTTGCCGCCAGGCTGAACCTGCACGGTGTGCTTGCGCGGCGCATGATCGCCATGCCCGGTGACCAGCTCGAAGAAGTGGCCGTGGAGGTGGATAGGGTGCCCCATCATCGTGTCGTTGATCAGGGTCACCCGGACGCGCTCGCCCTGACGAAACGGGATGGGGGCGGCCATGTCCGACATTTTGACCCCATCGAACGCCCACATGAAGCGCTCCATGTTGCCGGTCAGGTGGATGTCGAGCGACCGGCTCGGTGCGCGAACGTCTGGGTTGCGATCGACCGCGACAAGATCGCGGTAAACGAGGACGCGATGCCCGACGTTATCGAGCCCCTGACCGGCTTCGCCGGTCCGGTCGACCGGCATCGGCGCGATCGTCTGGACGATCGGCGACTTTTCGACTTCGGGCGCATTCGTGAAGTCGCGCATGTTCATGTCCATCTTGCCCATCACCATCCCCGGCATTGGATCACCTGCGGCCATGCCTGGCATGGAGCCAGCTGCGGCCATGCCCGCCATGGCACCGCCGGAGGCATCGTGCGCCATGCCGGGCATCGCGGCCATCGCCGCGCCGCCCGAGGTGGGCTTCATGCCGGCCATGCTGTCCATCGACGCCATGTCCATGCCCATGTCCTTCATGTCGGCGAGCGGGCGCTGGCGCAGCGCCGGGACCGCGGCGACCATGCCGAGGCGCGGGCTGAGCGTCGCCCGCGCCATGCCCGAGCGGTCGACCGTCTCGCCGACCAGCGTGTAGGCGCGGTCTTCGGGCGCTACGATCGCGTCGTAGGTCTCGGCGACACCGATCTGGAACTCGTCTACCGCGACCGGGCGGACATTCGGGCCATCGGCCTGGACGATGGTGAGCTTGAGGCCCGGAATACGGACGTTGAACGTCGTCATCGCCGACGCGTTGATGATGCGCAGCCGGACCCGCTCGCCAGGCTTGAATAACCCGGTCCAGTTGTCCCGCGGGCCATGGCCATTGACGAGGAAGGTGTAGGTCGCGCCATTGGCATCGGCGACGTCAGCCGGGTCCATGCGCATCTTGCCCCAGTCGAGACGCTCCTTGAATGGCTGGTCCTTGCCCGCGATCAGCCCGGCGAGCGTCTGGCGCTGGTAGTTGAAGTAGCCGTTCTCCTGCTTCATCTTCCGAAAGATTGTCTCGGGGGCCAGTTGGCTATGATCCGAGAGCACAATGACATGCTCGCGGTCCGAGACGATCGGGTCCGCTCCGGCCGGATCGATGACGATCGGGCCGTACAGACCGAGCTGCTCCTGCAATCCCGAGTGGCTGTGATACCAGTAGGTGCCCGTCTGCCTGACCGGAAATTCGTAGACGAAGGTCGACCGCGCGCGGATGCCGGGGAACGAGACGCCTGGCACGCCGTCGTACTGGGTTGGCACAAGCAACCCGTGCCAGTGCAGCGAGCTGTCCTCGTCGAGGCCATTGATGACGCTCAATCGGACGTTCTGGCCCTCGCGAAGCCGGATCAGCGGCGCGGGCACGGTGCCATTGATGCCGATAGCCTTCGATGGGCGGCCGTCGATCAGCATCATCTGTTTCGCGATGCGCAGTTCGATGTCGTTGCCCGAAACCGTCGGCAGCGCTGTGACGATGCCGCCCGACACCGGCTGGGCCCAGGCGGGGAGATGCGCCGCCAACGCAAAGCTGCCGCCGGCTATCGCGGCACCGCGCAGCAACTGGCGACGGTCGAAGGTTGTGGTCATCGTCAAGGGCGTCGCTCCATTCGGCACACGATATGTGTCGATACCGTTCCTTCAAAGATTACGCAGCGCAGCAGGCCGGCCCTCAACGGCGCGGCAGAATGTCCGTCAGTCGCGAACGGGCGCGGGCGATGCGGGTCTCGACTGCCTTCTCGCTTATGCCGAGAACCTGCGCGGTTTGGGCCTGCGACAGCCCGTCGATGGTGTGCAGGATCAGCGGCTCCTTCAGCGGCGTTGGCAGTCCCGCGATCGCGGTCCAGGTGAGGTCGAGTTCCTGGCGGTCGGCGGCGACGATGTCGGCGGCGACGGCCGGGTCGGGCACATCGCTGGCCGGGTCAGCCAGCGGGGCGGCAAAGCTGAAGAGGCGGCGGACGGCGCGTCGCCGGCCCCAGTCGCGGCACTTGTTGAGCGCGATCCGTGCCAGCCACGCGCGCATCGGCTGTCCGGCGTCGTAGCGGTTCAGCGCGACGAACGCCGCGACGAAGGCTTCCTGGGTCACGTCGAGCGCTTCGTCGGCGTCCCCGACGTGGCCTCTGACAAGCCGGTAGATGGGCGTGCGATGCCGCACCATGATCGTCGCGAATGCGCGGGTACGTCCGGCCAGCGTCAATGCCGCGAGTTCTCCGTCGGACAGACCGTCGAAATCGAGAGTCACCGCGCGTCGGCGGTCAGTGCCTCGACCACGGCGCTGTCGAACTTTGCCGCCTGCTCGGGTCGGAGAACCGCGCGCATCGCGAAGACGTGTTCGAGGGTCGCTTTCTGCAGTGTGCCCATGGTGGCGTGCGACCGGTCGATCGCCGCGGTGACGCCCGGGCCGATACCGTGTTCGGCCTCGATCGCCATCGCCAATTGGGCGTTCTCGGTCCGCAGCTCGAGCTCGAGGGCGCGACGTCGGATGGCGAACTGAGCCTCGAGTCGGTCGATCCGGACGTGCTGATCCGGGGTGAGGTCGAGCTGCCGGTGGAGGACCGCGTGCAGGTCTGCCGTCGGCGCCGCCCGGTGGTCGACAATCTGGCGTCCGATGAGTACGCCGGCGAGCGCGGCAATGAAGGCGATCAGGCCGATCAGCAGTCCGCGGCGCAATGTCGTCGTCACGGCGTGCTCACCAGCAGAGTCGACGGCGCGAGAGCGACGCCAACGTAGAACGGCGAGGATGATCGCGACGGCGGTTTAGCGACGGCAAGACCACTTCCCGTCATGGTTCCGGCAACGAGCGCCGCCACCGCGGTCACGCTGCCCCAGCGGAGGATGCCGCCGCTCGGCTCCGCGGGCGGGAGAAGCGCGATCCGCCTCATTACGGTGCCGTCGACATCCATCACGCGTGGGTCGAGCTCGGCGCTGCTCAGGCGCTGAAGAAATCGATCGATGTCGCTCATTTCAGATTATCTCCCGCTGCCAGCCCCGACGTTGATACGCATGGCGTACAGGCAGCCCTCATCGATGCGCGTCGCAGCATGAGGGCTGCCCTGTCGGGCTGCGTATATCACTTCGAACCACCACGGAGACTGACATGTCACTCAAATCCCGGCTCATCGTCACACTTGCAGCGTCCAGCTTTGCTGCCACGGCCGCGGTGGCCCATCCGAAGCTTCTTACAGCGGCGCCTGCTGCCGGTGCTACGGTGAGCGGCCCGATGGCGATCGAGCTCGATTTTAACGAAGCTGTGGTCGACCGCTTTTCCGGTATCGACGTCGAGATGACGAAAATGCCGGGAATGAAAATGGCTGCTCCGATGAAAATGACTGCCGGTGCTGCAGTCGTTGGCGAGGATGGCAAGCGATTGACAACGACATTTACCAACCCGCTGTCGAAGGGCGTCTACAAGGTCGTCTGGCATGCTGTCGCCGCCGACACGCACCGCGTCGAGGGTAGCTACAGCTTTACCGTAAAGTAGCTTGATCGCGCTTAACATTGGTGTGCGTTTCGCGCTCTACGTGACGCTGTTGCCGCTTTTCGGTCTGTCGCTGTTCGGCTTGAGCACGCCAGCTGATGACCGTCTGAGAACCGACGCAGACCTGCGGCAGTGGCTTGCATGGGGCGCGATTGCAGCGCTCGCGCTTTCCGCGTTGAGCATCGCTGTAATGATCGCGGCGATGATGGGCGTTGCTGTCGGCGGCATCAGCGTCAGCGACGTCGGCGCGATGTTGACGGGCATGTCCGCTGGAACAGCATGGATCGTCCGCATCGCGGCACTTGTGACTGTGCTTGCCGCTTTAGCGCTCAGGCCTCCGGCCGCGATGCTGATCGTTGCCGCGTCAGGCTCTGCGCTGGCGCTCGCCTCGCTCGCGTGGACGGGCCACGGTGCCATGGATAGCGGCAGCCGCGGCCTCGTCCATACAAGCGCCGACGTGATCCATCTTCTCGCCGCCAGTGCGTGGCTCGGCGGTTTACTGGCCTTGGCTCTCTTGCTGTGGCCATCGACGACACGCGCCGATCACGATCTCACCCATCGAGCATTGGCGCGTTTCGCGGCTACCGGCACGATTGCCGTCGCGCTGCTAATTTTCACCGGCCTCGTCAATTCCTGGCTGCTGATCGGCATCGATCGCCTGCCGGTACTCTGGACATCGCTTTACGGTCGATTGCTGGTGATCAAGCTCGCTCTATTCGTCGTCATGCTGGCCCTTGCCGCGAGCAATCGCTTCCGGCTGACGCCCGCCCTCCAGCGAGGCATCGGGGACGGCCGAGCCACACCCGCGATCGGCAACCTCCGCAAGAGCCTGGCTATCGAGACCGCTGCCGCTCTGGGCATTCTCGGGCTCGTGTCGTGGCTCGGCACCCTGTCGCCACCGATCTCGGCATGAGCATGTCGGGCGACCACGTGCGGCGTCTCCCGGTCGTTCCCAAATCAGTCGATCGCCAGTTCGTGCGTATTTACCGCTTACGGTCAGTTATTCGAGGAAGCCGCAATGGATGAAGGCAAGGACGAGGGCATGAAAATGGGCATGGGCTATGGTCGTTTCGCGGCGATGATCGCGACATCGACGGTGGTCATGTTCGGCCTGATGTACCTGAACACTTATGCGCTGAGCCATGTGTTCTACAGTCAGACGCGAACCTGGATGGCGGTCTATATGGGCGCGGTAATGGCGATCATCATGCTCGGGTTCATGTGGTCGATGTATCCCAACAGGCGCTTCAATCTTGGCATCATCGTTGGTAGCGTGATCGTTTTCGCCGGCGCGCTCTGGTTGGTTCGGAGCCAGGAGACGGTCGACGACGTCAGTTGGATGAAGGCGATGATCCCCCACCATTCGATCGCGATCATGACCAGCGAACGTGCGCACATCAAGGATCCCGAGGTGCGGAGATTGGCGGACGGTATCATCGACGGCCAGGTCCGTGAGATCGCGCTGATGAAGCGCTACATCGCCCGTCTCGAGGCTCACCCGACACCCGATGCCGCCCCGGATATTCCCTCCTATCGCGACCGGCAGGTGGCACCGCCCCCGCCGGAGACGGACACGTCGACCGGAATCGACACGCTGCAACCGATCCGATGAGATATTTGCCTGACTTGGATAAGCTTATGTTGATGTCGACACGAAGAGATTTATTTGGGGCGGCTCTAGGCATGGCATCTTTTGCCAATGCCGGACCCGCTCGGGCGCTTGAGCAAGCGAACAACGTCAGTTTTCTCCGTGGGCCGTATAACCTGGCCTTCTATCACCGGCATAATTATGCCTACCGCGTCGGCGCTGGAATGCACTTCTTTCACTCCAAGCAGCACGACCTGTTGCAGCTCACGCCGCTGGCAAAACATACCGAGGTCGACGCGACCTTCGCCAAGGAGGCGATGGGGTATCTGACCAATCCGCCACGCACCGAGCCGGAGATGAACTATTATTCGTCGCACACCGATCGTGCGTTTCACACGGTGCTCCGGGCGATCGACTGGACGCACATGCACCATGAGCAGACCTACGATATCCTCGCCGACCGTACCATCGCTTGGGCGGACAAAAAGGCGTGGACCGACAAGGCGGTGCGCTACTACCTGACCAAGCAGACCAATGGTGTGCCGCGCAGCCCCGCGCCGCTCGACGTCACGATGCGACGCGCCGGCGTGATGATGAAACCCTACTTCACTTATTTCCGAAACTATTATCCCCAGGACCAGGCGCTGTTCTTTGTCGCGCACTGGTGGCATCCGGCGGTCTACGAAGCGCTGATGCTTGGCGGTAACCGCGATCAGGAGCCGATGGTCAAAGCCGTCGCCGACCTGATGTGGCGCGAGGTCGTTCCCAACAAGCCCAGCCGCATGGTGCTCTCGCGCGAGGTCATGCCGCGCTATTCGCGGATGTCGCCGGAGTCGGCAAACATCTTCGACAATCTGCATATGCTGCACGGCATCGTCTACGATATCCTCGCCTACGAACCATGGACTGTCGAGCAGAAGCGCGCCGAGCTTTACCGCTTCATCGCCGCGATGAGCGCGCAGCCCGGCGACGACGAACTCGCGCGCAAGTTCGCCGAGCCACATCCCGATCAGGATCCGCGCGTCTACCCGGCGTGGATGGCCTCGCCCGAGGGCGAGATGAGCCGGATCATGATGGAGATGATGGAAGACATGATGCCGATGATGATGCCGGGCGCGACCGACGAGATGCGCCAAAAAATTATGGTGGCGATGAAGCAGAAGATGACGATCGGCCTCGCGCCCGGCGAGACCCCGGGGTCGTTCGCCGACGCGCTCAAGGCGATCATGCCCGACATGAAGTTGATGCCGGGCGCGATGGAGCCCGGCGAAACGCCGACGATGATGGTCGACACGATGCTCGCGGGTTGGCGGCGGCGTTACGGCGACATGCCGGATATTGCGCCACTCGACATGTCGATCGAACCCACGCTTGCGGCGGCTCCGCGCCTCGCCGGTCTTTGAAGGCTTTGCTGATGTCACTGTTCCGCCCTGCCGCCACCGCGATGCTCGCGGCTTGCGGCCTGATCGGCGTCGCGCGCGCCGCCGATCACAACAACCTCGAGACCGGCTTTCCAGTGGTCATCGAGGACGCCTATACGATCAAGAATGGTGGCCTAGAGACACAAGGGTACTTCCGCTACGACCGCACCCGCGGCGATCCTCAGGGAACAAGCCGCTTTTCGCTCGTGCCGCGCCTCGAGTACGGCGCGACGCGCAACCTGCAACTAACACTCGAAGCACCCTACCGCCTCGGCACCGCGTCGGAGACCAAGCAGGGCGAAGTCTCCGCCGAGGCGCTATACAACTTCAATCAGGAAGGGCCCATTCTGCCCGCACTCGCGCTCGGCGTCGGAGTTACCGCGCCGTACGGTCGTGACCGCGGCGGGGTCGAGAGCAACGTCAACGTGATCGCCACCAAATCCCTCGGTTCGATCGGTCGCAGCTACATACTTCGCCAGGTGAGTTTCAGCGGCACTGTCTTCCACAACTACGATCCGCATCGCGGGGAGCGCGACAACCGCTATCGCGTCGGCGCGGTCTATGCCCAGCCGGTGACCAACAGTCTCGTGGTGTTGGTTGACGGCTACCGCGAAACCGACCGCCAGCGCGGTAGTGCACAGAACGTCGTCGAGGTCGGCGGGCGCTACCAGCTCGATCCGCAGACAGTGTTCAGCACCGGTGTCGGGGCGGGCATCGGCGAGCAGTCGCCCGGTTTCCGCGCTGTGATCGGGATCCAGCGCACCCTCAGCTGGCCTTTTGGACGACCGTGAGGCAGAATTTAGATGCGAAAGCTTTTGATTTTCTTTTTGGCATCGATAGCTGCCGGTTGCTCGACCCCCAACCAGCAAATCGAGTGTCCCATTGCTGAAGACGGCCAAGTCGCGGGATCTTTGCAGGAAACTCCGGCACAGATGAAGGCGGCGAGCGACGGTCTCGGCCGGGGAGACGAAAATCAGATCGCGGAGGCTGCTGCTCGCATCCGTTCGCGAAATCCCAACGCGACCAAGGTGCAGATCGTAAATTACCTTGTCACGGCTTACTGTCCGAAGATCAACGCCAATGGCACGATGGATAAGGCTAGCAAGCAGCAGGCCATGAGGGGGTTCGCATCGCGGGTAGAACGAATTGTCGGCTGAGCCCAAGAAGTAGTCACGCCTGAATGCGAGCCGATCGCGTTAGAGAACATGATCAAGCCGGGTCAGATTCGTCGGCTGAAGCGTTCCCAATATAGCCGCTCTGCGGCGTAAAGGACTTGCCAATGTCTTTAGCCACTCCCAAGTCGATCGACGCCAAGCAGCGCCAACGGGCGCTTGCCGGATGGGACAACGAGGGCGGTGCTGGTCCGTGCGGTCCCTTGGAGGCGGTACGCTCGCTCGGCGATGACCTGCCGCTGCCCGAGATGGGCAAGGCCGAAATGCTGGCGCTGCACATCCGCGTCATCGCTCTCGAAAACTTGCTCGTCGCACTGCTCGCGAGCGGTACCAACGAGCAGCGTGAGGTTGCCCGTAATATGGCCGGCTACATTGCACCGCGCGCTGGCGCCACCCCTCACCCGATGACGACGCTTGCCTCCGCGCACATGATCGACCTGGTCGATCGGGCCGTTCGCTTCGAGCCCGAGCGGGATGGCGGCCAGGCCCGTTGATTCGTCTTGCCCTGCTCCGTTTTATTAAAGGGCGGCTGCGTCAGCTCGCCGTGAAAGACCTGCCATGACCGATACCCTGATGATCCAACCGGCCCGCGACGACCATCGCCAGACGCCGCAGACCGCGTCGGAGAAGGACCCAGTCTGCGGAATGATCGTCGATCCGGCGACGGCTAAGTTCAGCGCCGAGCATGAAGGAATGAAGTATCATTTCTGCTCTGCCGGCTGCAAAACAAAATTCGTCGGCGACCCTGACCGTTACCTGACGCCCCCGGCATTGACCAA
>JBBROX010000039.1:0-8988 GCA_038228865.1 Sphingomonadales bacterium
CTCAAGGCCCGGCTTGTGGTGTCGGGCGGCAACTTTGCAGCCGTGATGGCGCGCACGATCGCCGAGGCGGGCCGCGAGCCGACGCTGGCCGATGTCGAGCCGCTGACGCTTGGTGCGCTGATGATGTCGCGGCAGGTGAATGGTGCAACGGTCTTCCACGGTCTGCAGGAGCTGCGGCGCCTGTCGCGTCTCATCCTGCAGCAATTCGAAGATTTCGACGTCTTCATGTCGCCGGTGATGACGTCACCGCCGCCGCTGATTGGCGCAATCAGTCCAGCAACGATGGATCCGATGGAGGTCGATCGCCTGCAAAACCTGCTCTATCCTTATACGCCGATCTTCAACATCACCGGGCAGCCGTCGATCTCGCTGCCGCTTGCCCAGTCAAAGAGCGGGTTGCCGATCGGCGTCATGTTCACAGCGCGCTACGGCGACGAAGCGACGCTGTTCCGGTTGGCGGGTCAGCTCGAAAAAGCAATCCCCTGGGCATCGCGCCGTCCAGCGTTGAGCGCATAAGCGGTAACAGCCGGCCCCGTCCTGCCCGGTCGGCGTGATCATTTATCCCGGTCATCCTGCGCGGATCGATCGCTGGAAAAATAGTCGGTCAGGAAATCCCGGCGGCGTTCCATGACCGTCTGCCACCGCGAGAAGATCAGCGCGGCATCGCTTGCCGCCCAGCATCCGTCGACCTCCATGCCGCTTTCCGCCTTGATCAAGGCAAGATTTGTAACCACGTTCTCGACGAACGTCTCGAGCCAGTCGTGCGAGGGCGTGCCGATCAACTCGGCATGATTGCTTTCGGCAAGCAGGCGCGAGGTCATTGCCGGCAGGTTGCAGGCCGTCAGGATGCGGTCCCGCTGGCTTTCTGTCGCGCGCGTGGTGCCGGTCGTCAGCCGGTGCAGCATGCGCGGATTCATGCCCGCGAGGTCGGCGATCTGGGTTTTCTGAAGCTGGCATTTGTCGCGCGCAATTCGCGCCGCAGTGGCGAACAGCGCCCTGTCGGCCGCGCGACCGGAATCTGATTGGGAAGCCATGATTGCCCCGCCCCCGTACAGTATTGAAGTCTCTATTGATGTGGCACTTCGGTATAAATGTCCATACCCGGCTTTTGGTGCCATTCCAGCGCTAGATTTGTTCGCCCGCTACCCGGGCTGCGGCGAGAACCGCGAGCACGATCACGTCCTGCGTTGTCAGCTTGATCATCGATTGCTCCTGCAAGAGCGCGCGGGTCTCGGCAACAAACTTCCACTCCTCCGCTGTGAAGCGGATAAAGAACGCCAACGGTCCACGGTGCTTCTCGCGCTTGTATGGCTTGAGGCACATGAATCGTTCGAAGACACTCGAGCGGATAAGCACATCGAGGCCTTCGACGATGACTTGCCGATAGGTTTTGAACTTTCCGTCGCGACGTGAATGTGCCGCCACGACGCTCACCATGACATCGAACATGGTTTTCGTGACAAGAATGCGGCTGACCGTATGCTTCGACTCTGTGGCTTCGTCGGGCGGACCGTCGCCGTCTCCGGCAGCGAATCGGCGACTAACCACGACCGGACATCGGGTGACCGGCGATCGGACAGATGCTGACTGGCTCTCGGACAACCGGTGACTGGCCTATGGTCAAGATGTGTCCGGCGACGTTATCCATCTTTTAACGCACGATCAGAAAGTTCTGATATGATAGTCTAAAGCACAACAAAACTACTTGAATTAGCATTTTGAATTGCGCCCTTTCGCAGACTGACCGACCCTGCTCGTGCAGTCGCTCCGACTGTTTTAGGGGAAAGGGAAGCGGAATGAACGTCAAATTTTCAAGCCTCGCGGTTCCGGGCAAAGCCGTCGATCTGCTGGTCGGCCTCGGCATCGGGGCACTCGCCGCCGCCGCCGCTCACGCCGGTGCCGACACGACGTTCGCGCCGGCGCTGCTCAAGTTCACCGATTTCCTCGAAGGCTCGGGCGGTAAGATCATCACCGTCATGAGCCTCGCGGGCGGCGTCATCGGCATGGCTTCGGGGCGCTTCAGCCTCGGCCAGATCGCGGTCCCCGTCGGTGTCGGCGTCGGTGTCGGTACCGGCGTACCGATCGTCACCGCTGCGGTCACGGCGGTCATCTAACCGTCGGTGCAACTCAAGAGGGCGGCGAAGGCTCGTGTCGGACAAATATCAGATTCCCCAGCGGTTGGACGATCCTGAGCTGATCGGGCTTTGGACCATCGATGAGTTCGTGGCGATGATCGTTCCGTTCGGCTGGGGGATTCTGTCGCAGCATATCTTTATCGGCATCGGTTTAGCCGGAGTAGCATGGTTTGGTCTTCGCAAGGCAAAAGCGGGTCGAGCCTCTTCCTGGTTGCTGCACGCCGCATACTGGTACCTGCCGTCGACGTTTATCCGGCTCAAGCTGACACCGCCCTCCCATTGCCGCTTGCTCGCGGGGTAGGGTGTCATGCTCGCAGAAATCTCCCACGGCCGCTCGCAGTCGCTGCTGAAGCAGCGCAACATGCTGGCGGTGTTCACGCTGGCGTTGTTCGGGATCGTGCTCCTCCTCGTGCTCGCGCTGTCGACCAAGGACCGCGAGCTGGTGTTGCAGCCGGTGCTGGCGAAGCCGCTGACCCTTAGCACCGCCGGCGTCTCGCCGGAATATTTCGAATTGGTGACGCGCGATACCGCGACCATGGTGTTGAACCGCACGCCGTCCGGCCTCGACTACTGGATGGAGCAGGTCCTCAAGGTCGTCCATCCTTCGGCCTACGGCCGGGTCAAGAACGCGTTGGTCAAGATCGTCAACGAGCAGAAGGGCTCGGACGTCGCCCAGGCTTTCTCGATGACCAAGATGTCGGTCGATCCGCAGCGCCTCGTCTCCGAGGTCACCGGCACGGTCACCACCTACGTCGGCAACAAGATCATCGCCAGCGACAAGCGCACCTTCCGCTTTCGCTGGTCGTATTCGGGGCTCTCGCTGAGCCTCATCGAGTTTGGCGAACTCGTCGCCGTGCAACCGGGAGCGGCATCATGACTATTCGCGATGCCGGCGTCATCAGTATTGTCAGCGGTTCGGCGGCCTATCGTGCCGGGACCACCGCGCGTGCCGCGCCGCGACTGAAGGCCGGCGGCCTCAGATTGCTGTGGACCCTGCTGGCGGTCACCGGGCAGCCGGTGCTCGCCGATCAATACCGCATGGCGGGCGACAACGCCCGGATCGAGTGTGTCGCGTCGAAGAAGGACCTGACCCGGATCAGCCTTGTCGGCGACCAGTTCGCCAGTCTCAACAAGGTCGCGACGGGGCTGCCTTACAACGACTTCTCGGTGGTCAACGAGCCGGTGCGCGGCGACATTTATCTGTCGGTTCCCGAGACCTATGCGGCGAAGTCGATCAACTTCTTTGCGACCTCGAAGAAGGGCTATGTCTACAAGTTCGCGTGCACTGTGGCTCCGGTCGAGTCGCAGCAGGTGTTCGTTACCAACCCGGGTCTGGCGCAAGCCAAGGCCCGTGAATGGGAGGAGCAGACGCCGGTCGAGGAGGCCGCGGTCCGGCTGATCCAGGCGATGGCGACGTCGGCGACGGTCGACGGGTTCGAGGTGCGCCAGCCCAATTCCAGTCCGGCGATGGTTGGCGCGCTCTCGGTCCGCCTGATCGCCGAATATCGCGGCGCGAGCCTGATTGGCAAGGTCCTGCGCGTCGAGAACAAGGGCACCGCGCCGGTTACCCTTCTCGAGGCCGACCTGGCACCGCAGGATACTTATGCGGTGACCATCGCCACCCCCGAGATCGGTCCCGGCCAATCGACCGTCGCTTACCTCGTCGGCCGGAACGGAAACTGAGCCATGTCCGAGCGCAACGACACCGGTGGCGAGACGCAACCAGGGGCCAGGCCGCGCACGCCTGAAGCCCGTGACCCACTCGGCGGGATCAATGCGCGCACCAAAAAACGGCAGGGCATAATACTGGCGGCTCTCGGCGGCACGGTGTTGCTTGCCGGCTCGGCGTATATCTTTTCAGGCTCGAGCAAACCCGCCGCCAACGATCCGGCCAAGCCGATCATCACGAAGATCGCCACCGACGATCTGGTCGGCAAGAACATGGCCGACAAGGCGTGGCGCGCCCAGGCCGAGGTCATCCAGGCGGGGCAGAACGACCGGTTGAAGCGCGTCGAAGCGCAGTCTCCGCAGGTTGCAGCGATGCAGTCCCAGATCAGCGCCCTGCAGCAGCAGAACGCCGCGATGAAGGCCAATGGCGAGAGGGTCCTGCAGGTCCTGAACAGCGACAACGCCGCCAAGGCCGCGCAGATCGAGGCGCTGAAGAAGGGCGGTGGCGGTGCAGGGCAGGGCGGTCAGGGCGTCGAGCCGTTCCGCGTCGCTGGCTCCTCCGTGCCGACCTATGGTTCGGCCGGCGGCTACGACGCGCAAGGGCGTCCGGTCGCACCGGGTGTGCCAGGCGCTGGGCCGGGCGCTGGCGGCATGCCGGTGATCGCCGAGGTCAAGACGATCAGTTTTGGCGGCGGCACGGTGACCGGCACTGGTGGAGCGGCGGGGCGGGAACCGATCGGCTTCAAAGCCGAGCATCCCGATGCGCCGCCGGTTGTCGTTGAGGACTCGGTCGATTACCTGCCGCCGAACAGCTATGCGCGTGCCAAGGTCATTGTCGGCGTCGATGCGTCGGCGGGGGTCAGCTCACAAACCGACCCGCTTCCCGTGGTGCTGCGCATTACCGGCCCGGCGCGGTCGGTCGTCCAGAACGGCCGCGTGCTGACGACCAGGCTCGAGGGCTGCATCGTCAATGGAGCTGCGCGCGGCGATCTCTCGGCCGAGAAGATCTACGTCAAGCTCGCCAAGATGACCTGCGATCAACCCGGCGGGCGGGTCGCGGTCAGCGAAGTCAAGGGCTTCATAAGTTTCGGCGGCAAGACCGGCGTGCGCGGCCGGGTGGTCACCCGCGAGGGTGGCCTCATCGGCCAGGCGTTCCTGGCCGGAATCGCCGGCGGTTTTGGCCGCGCCTTCAGCGCCAACACCAATTCGGTCTTCCAGGGTGCGCAGACGATCATCGACGGCAAGCGCCAGCAGCTCGGGGCCAGCGAGATCGCGCAAGGCGGTCTCGGCGAAGGCGTCGCCAAGGCCGGCGACATGGTCAGCAAGTATTTGATCGAGCGCGCCGAACAATATCAGCCGGTGATCGAGATGCCGACCGGCATCGATGTCGAGATCGTCTTTCTCGACGGCGTCTATGTGAGGAGCAGCAAGTGATGGCGGCACAATCGGTGCGCAAGCGGTTGAAAAGATGGTCTCTTCCCGCCGCGATCACTGCGTCGCTCGGCCTTTGTCTTGCGGTCGGCGTGCTCGCCGGAACCCAAGCGGCGACGAAGGTCCCCCCCATCAGCGGTGACGACCTCCGTTCCGCGCTTGCCAAACGGCTGCCCAAGACGAAGATCACGGCAGTCGATTGCACCAAGCTGACGGGCCTTTGCGAGGTCAGCGCTGGCAACACCCTGTTCTACACCGACCGCGCCGCGCGTTACCTCGTTATCGGCCGCGTCTACGACATGGAGACGCGGACCGACCTGACCGCTGCCAAGTTGCTCGAGCTCAACCCCGACACTCTGCTGGGTGCCGCGGCACACGGCGAAAGTGCCAGAGACGAAGGCCAGGGTGCCGCCGTTCGCCCGGCGGCGCAGTCCAGGGTCTCGCTCGCCGAACTGCCGGCAGGCGGCGCGATCCGCTGGGGTCCACAAAGCGGTCCGAAGGTCGTCGTGTTCAGCGATTTTCACTGCCCATACTGCGCGCGGCTGTCGGAAAGCCTCACCGAGGTTGGCGCGCGCGTCGAGGAGCGGCCGATTTCGGTGCTTGGCACGCGCGCACTCAGCGAGAAGGTCTACTGCGCCGGCAACCCCGTGGCGGCGCTCCACGCGGCCTACAAACGAATCGAACCCGGCACGGCCGTTGCCGGGTGCAACGTGTCGGGGCTCGACGCCAACGAAGACTTCGCCAAGCGGCACGGATTCGCCGGCACGCCGGTCGTGGTCCGCGCCGACGGCGCGGTCATCGAAGGCTGGCGGCCCGCCGCCGAGCTCGCGGCCTGGCTTAGGGGCTGACGCATGATCCAGCTCGCGATGCTGGCCGGCGCGACGATCGGCACCGTCGTCAAGCCGTTCTGGGTGCTGACCGCGACGGCGCTCGCTGCGGTCGCCGACGTGCTGTTCTCATAGGAGGTGGTAATGGTTCGCGGTCTGCTCAAAGTCACGCTGGTGACGACGGCGATACTCCCGGTGGCGGGGTGCATGACGTCAGGGACCAACCTGCACGGCGACTTCGCCTGCCGCGCGCCGGGCGGCACCTGCGCGCCGATGTCGACAATCGACGCCAGGGCGATCGCCGGCCTGGGCGCCGTCACCCACGCTGCGGGCGATTTCGCCGATCCCGCCATCCCCAGCGAGGGCAGGGTGGTTACCGCGTCTGTGGGCGGCCTGATGCCCGGCCGGACATCTGACCGGGTTCTCCGCGTCGTCTTCCCGGCGCACATCGATCCGGGCGGGATCTACCATGAAGAATCGGCCGTGCATGCGGTGGTCGAGCGTGGCGGGTGGACCGACACCCTGACCGGTGGCGTGCGCCGGGTGCCGTCCGCAGTCGCGACCGCTGTAACCCTGAATTCGAGCAAGGCCGACGATCTGCAAACCAGCAAACTTGCAACGCTCGATGAAATCATCGCGGCGCGCGGCGCGATGCCCGTTCAGCCGCGGGCGGCGGCTGTAGGCTCGGTGCCACTCCCCGAACGAGCGGACAACGGGCCGCCGCGTCCCCAGCGATCGACGATGGCGATCGATTTGCGCGAAGCCGCTGGCGCTGCGTCAGCGCTGCCCGTCGCCCGGCTCGATCCGAACTTCGACACGCCCGACGTTGCTCCGGTCATCGCCGTCGCCGCCGATCAGACTGGGAGCTGCACCGGCTCTCGCAACATCCGCTGGCATGGTCGTGCGAACCATCGCCCGGTCCTACGACCGTGCCCGGCCCCTGCCTCCGTCACCGTAGCGGCACAAAATGCAGCAGCTGTGAACGCCGAGGGATCGGAGCGTTCGCTCAATCTCGCGCGGCTTGGCGAGGCTTCACAGCCACCAGCGACCCCAACGTTCGCCAAGGCAAATGCATCGGCAGCAGCGATCATGGGTCCGCCCAATTCCGCCGGCACCGCGACCGCAGCGGCACCGTCCCACTCCGCGCCTGCTGTAGCCGGCGCAGCAGCGCCGGTCTCCCGCTTCGCACCGACCGGCGACGCTCAGCTGGCGGCGGGGCGCGTCCGCGCCGGCGCAGCGCCGTTGATCGCCGCGACCGCCAGCCAAGGACGCGATGCGGCCCGCGCCCAGAATGTGCAGCCGGGGCAGATGTTCGCGCCCGCCGGGGCACCGTCGCTGGCACCGTCGCTGGCACCATCGACGCCACCGGGCAGCCCCTCCGGGCAGGCACCGCGCCAATGAGCATTTTCAGCAGAATTGCCGGTGCGACCTTCGGCGACCGCTCCGAGCCCGACGCCGATCGGCCAGTGATCAACCTCGACATGCTGTCGACGTTCCTGCCGTACCGCTCGTACGACGCCAGGGACGGTATCTTCCTCAATTCGCGTTCGAACGGCTTTGCCATCGAAATCCCGCCGTTCGTCGGCTCCGATGAGCGCACCGGCGAAGTGCTGGCGCAGTTTTTCCAGGAGGCGATGCCGCAAGGGGCGGACGTCCAGGTGCTGTCGTGGTCGTCCCCGCGCATCGCACGCAACATCGGCGCATGGTTCTTCCCGCGCTACGAGGCGGGGGCCTTTTACAAGCGCATGGGCCGCCACCGCGCGCGGCATCTGTTCGGCGGTGTCTGGAACTCGCTTTCCGCCGACGCGCCGTTCCATCTTCGCAACCACCGCGTCATCATTTCTGTCAGCGTCGATCACCGGTCGCGCTCGACCCGAGAGGAACTCGTCCACTGCCGCGACGGCTTGGTCAGTGTGCTGCGTTCGCTCGACGCCAATGCGACCGTCCTCGATCCGGTAGCGCTGATCGCGCTGGTCGATGACCTGACCTCGCCGACGACAGCGAGCGAGGACGAGGCGGCCGACTACAACGCGCTCGACCCGATCGCCGACCAGGCGGTGCGCCGCGACATCGAAATCCGTGTCGAGGAAGCTCGGCTGCTGCTGCGCACCGAGCGTTTCCGGCCGACGGGCGAAAGCGATGAAGACGGCGTCGCCGAGATCGGCGAGGTCTATCCCGACACCTTCGACCTCCGGCATTTTGGCGTGCGCAATTTTCCACCGCGCTGGGCACCGTGGGAATGCGCGCGTCTGATCGGCGATCTGTTCTCCGACAGATTGCGCCTGCCTTGCCCCACCGCCACCGTGCTGTCGCTGCGCTACCCCGACGAGACGACGGCGAGCAGCCGGGCCGGCTTCAAGGTGCTGCGCACGACGAGCCTGGCTGAATCGCGCGGGGCAAAATACATGCCCAAGATCCGCGAGCAGTCGAACGAGTGGAAGCACGTTCAGGACCAGCTCGGCGAAGGCCGCAAGGTCGTGCGGCTGCATTACGGCGTCACCACCTGGTCGGCGCTCGGCGACGGTGATCGCAACGAACGAACCTTAAAGTCGATCTACCGCTCGGCGGGCTGGGACCTGATGGACGAGCGCTTCCTGCAGATCCAGGGGATATTGTCAGCGCTGCCGATGACGCTCGGCGACGGCCTTGGTGCCGACATGGAGCGGCTGAAGCGCTTCAAGACGATGCTGACCTCGACGGCCGCCAACATGGCACCGATGCAGGGCGAATATCTCGGCGGCGCGATCCCGCACCTGCTGCTCGTCGGCCGGCGCGGGCAGCCGTTCTTGGGTCGTGCGGCTGAGCGGAACAGAAAAGTATCATAAGGAGCCGTTTGGTTCGATGCAGCGATAGATGGTTGCCGGGTGAACGTTGAAGGTCCTTGCGACGGCGCTGATGGATTTGCCTTCGAGGACGAGCTGGCGGGC
>JBBROX010000040.1:0-8224 GCA_038228865.1 Sphingomonadales bacterium
CGCCGTGAACCTGAAAAACCGACTTCGCCAGATCGATGCCGACTGTGCTAACCTCGCTCACGGACGCCTCCTTCAGTGGTGATGAACACCTCCACTCTGGCACACAGATGCCGTCAGGGGGCGTCCACCCCATCGCTTATGAGTGCCTGCAAAGCGCGTCTGGACGTCCACATTTGGGGTCTTGCAAGTTTGGGTGCTATCCAGAATGGATGCCCGCATATCACCTGAGCCAACTTCAAAGTAGGCCGCTGTGCTGGAAGTTCCAGTGGAACCACAAAGAGGTTGCTGAAACTTTCTACGCCGATTTGCCGCGATCGGCGATCACTCAGGATCATTCGCCAGGATGATAGCGGCGCTCGATATGGCCGTTCAGCTCGTCCGGCCAGAAATAGACCGGGCGCAGGGTGCCGGTAGCGTAGCGTTCGGCCTGGTCCGCGAAATGGCGCGAGGTCGGGTCGCCGCTCTCGCCGCCGGCGGTGACCGTCCAGGCTTTTACCCGGTCGCCGAACTCGACGATCGCGACGAAGCTATTGCCGCTGGTGCCATAGTAGTTCTTCGTGTTCGTGTACGGCCGCGCGCCGAACGAGGCGAGCGAGCCCCATTGCGCTGACGTGAAGCCGACGGGAATGCTTGGACGAGCATCGTCGAAATGCGGCTCGATGCTGTCGTCGAGGCGCTGGAAGCGGTTGATCCGGCCCCATGGCACCTGCCAGCCGCCGAAGTCGCGGGTCAGCCGGTCCGCCGCCTGCTGCAGCGCCGCGAGCTTGGCGTCGGGTGACACGCGGGTCAGGATGTAGTCGGGGACGTTGATGCGCTCCTGCTTGGCGAACGCACCGACGTCGCTCCACAGCGTGTCGCCCCAGAACACCGCCAGCGAGGTCGCGGCGCTGTCCGTCGCCCATCGGTCATCCCAGCCGCGTAGCAGCGCCACGGGTCCGGCCAGTGGGGCGCGGCGCGGATCGGCCGGGGGCAGCGCGTCGAACGCGGCGATCAGGGGCGGGCGCAGCCGCGCGAAGCCCGGCAGGAAGCTGTCGTAGGCTGCGAGACGAAGACCTTCGGGGGTGAAGTCGTGCTTGCCAGTCAGCAGCAGTGTCGCGTGGCGGCCGCGGTCGTTCTCACCCGCCTCGTCCATGTATTTCGGGAAGGCCAAGCGCTTCGGACTGTCCGGACCGGCCGCGCCCCACGGCTCGTTGTTGGAGTTATAGGCCCAGCCGACCGGCGGGCGGATCGCGTTGGGCAGGGTGGCGACATCGTGCAGGCCCTTCCAATCGGTCGCCGGATCGGCACCGTCGACGGGATGCGTGTAATCGAAACGGTCGTGCCGAACCGGCACGAACTGGGGATGGAGATAGGCGATCTCGCCCTTGCGGTCAGCGAACAGCGTGGCGTTCGAGCTGTTGGCCTGTAGCGCGGCGACCTTCATGTACGAGGCAAGGTCGGTCTGCTTGGTGCGCAGGAAGCTTTGCTCCAGCGCCGGGATCGGGCGCCACATCAGCGCCGTTGCAATCCACTTGCCGCCCTCGGCGCGCACGACGGGACCGTGATGCGTGTGGTAGGTGATGAAGGTCCGCGTCGCCATGGTGCCGCGGGCGGTGCGGTAGCCGATGGTGACCGGTACGGCGATGATCGGGCGCAGCGCTTTGCCGTAGCGGTAGGAGTGCTTGCCGCCCGCTGTGACGATGGTCTCGGCAAATTCATCCACGTTATCCACGCCTGACGAGGTGTGCATCCAACCGGTCTGCGTGTTCCAACCCTGGTAGATGAAGAATTGCCCCCAGGTCGTCGCACCATAAGCGTTGAGGCCCTCGCCGCTGGTCATCTGCAGCTCGGAGCGGAAGTAGAAGCTGGTGTGCGGGTTGATCAGCAGCAGCGCGTGGCCGTTCGCGGTATTCCGGGGCGCAATGGCGATGCCGTTCGAGCCCCGCGGTTCCTGCGGGCGCGCCCCGGTTTCCTCGGCGGATGCGGTCACCGGCGTCGCGCCGTAGAAGCTTTGCAGGCCCGACAGCGAGATGCGCTCGATGTCGCCGCCGATGCTGCCCTCCGTGAAGCTCAGCGCCATCCAGGGCTCGAAGCGGGTCAGGACTTTGGGATGCACCGCCGGATGCGTCGCGATGTAGAAGTTCAGCCCGTCCGCACAGGCATCCATCAACTTGCGCATCCACGTAGGACTTGCAGCATACTGGCGCTGTAGCTCGGGCGGATCGACGTACAGGCGCTGTCGCAGGTCCGCCCAGATCGCGCCCTCGCCCTCAGCCTCGGCAGTGCGGCCGAGCGCGGTCAGGTAGTTCGCCTCGATCCGGCTGAAGTCGTCCTCTGCCTGCGCGTAGATCGCCCCGAACACGACCTCGGCATCGGTGGCGGCCGCGACGTGCGCGATGCCCCAATCGTCGCGGGTGATAGACACCGCTGCTGCCTGCCGTGCCAGGTCCGGCGGCGGCGCGGCGTGCGCAGCGGTAGCGACCGTGCCGAGCAAGAGGCATTCCGCGACGCGCCGGGCCAGTCTATTCATGGCCGCGACGATATCCGCCGCCCAGCGCGCTCGCAAGGAATCACCCGGTATGAAGTGGACAGCGCTCGCTGCCGCGCTGCTGATCACAGCCTCCCCCGCCACGGCGGCGACGATCCTGTTGCGCCCGGCGCAGGTTTTTGACGGCGTCAACGCAACGCCGCATCCGGGCTGGCAGGTGCTGGTCGACAATGACCGCATCGTCAGTGTCGGACCAAACCTTACCGCGCTTCCCGGGACCCGCATCATCGATCTGCCAGGTGCCACCCTGATGCCGGGCATGATCGAGGGGCACAGCCACCTGTTTCTCCATCCCTACAACGAGACACCGTGGGACGATCAGGTGCTTCACGAGGCACTCGCGCTGCGGACGGCGCGCGCGGTGGTGCAGGCGCGTGCGACACTGATAGCGGGCTTCACCAGCGAGCGCGACCTTGGCACCGAGGGCGCGGGCTATGCCGATGTGGGCCTCAAGCAGGCTATCGACCTGGGAATCGTGCCCGGCCCCCGGCTGACCGTCGCCACCCGCGCCATCGTGGCGCGCGGCGCCTACGGACCAAAGGGTTACGAGCCCGGTGTCGCGGTGCCTCAGGGCGCGCAGGAGGTCAGCGGCGTCGACGAGATCGTCCGCGCCGTTCGCGACCAGATCGCCGGGGGCGCCGGACTGATCAAGCTTTACGCCGACTATCACTACCAGGGCAGCGACGGCAGCCGGCCGACGCTGTCGCTGGCCGAGATGAGCGCCGCGGTCGCCGCAGCGCACGACGCCGGGCGGCTGGTCGCCGCGCATAGCGTCACCGAGGAGGGGATGCGCCGCGCCATCGCTGCTGGGGTCGACACGATCGAGCACGGCTACGGCGGCACGGTCGCGATCTTCAAGGCGATGCACGATCACGGCATTGCGCTGTGCCCGACGCTGGCGGCGTCCGACGCGGTGGCGCGCTATCGCGGCTGGAATGGCGAGGAGCCTGCGCCGCCGGGGGTCCTGCTTAACCGCCGCTCGTTCCAGATGGCGCGCGCCGCCAGCGTGCCGATCTGCATGGGTGGCGACGTCGGCGTCTTCGCGCACGGCACGAACGAGCGCGAGATGGAGCTTATGCAGGCGGCGGGGATGCCCGCCGCGGCGGTGCTGGTCGCCGCGACCTCCGGCAACGCGCACATTTTCGGGCTTGAGAGTTCAATTGGCAGTATCAAGCCGGGTCTGGTCGCCGACCTTGTCGCCGTCGATGGCGATCCGACGCGCGATATTGCAGCGGTTCGCAAGGTTAGGCTGGTAGTGAAGGGTGGCACGGTCATCGACCGCTGAACCTTGGCAAGGCGGCTCTGTTCACTGAAAGCGCGCGCCGCTAAATTCGCGTGGTCAGCTGGGGAGAGAAAAGTCACATGAACGAACGACGGAAGTTGGGAAGCTAAGATGCGACCCTGAACGTCTGTATCTGGGGTCTTCCCGATGTCCGTAGGCATGCGCCGGGCGCCGTCGAAGATAATCTGAGCCTTTCCCCCGCCCTGGTTAGCGCGCCACTCGCAGGCGCTAAGATGTCCATTTATTCCGATTTTAAACCGGGATGATTTCAGCGTCCATCTGGGTGGTAACGGCGGGCGCCCACGTTCAGAGCCCAAATCTAACCATTCTCAGGTTAGTTTGACCGTGCCCGTGGAAGTCCGGCGGCTGTCGGGCGTTCGCGCCGCCGCATCACGCTGCCGACCAGTCCGATGCCCGCGATCATCATTGCCCAGCTCGCAGGTTCCGGCACGCTCGCAGTAATGCTCCGTCCGTCTGGTGCAAGGTCGGCGATGTTGACCTGGCTTCCGAGGTCCGAACGCGTCCAGTTGATATAAGTGTAGGCGTTGGTCGCAAATCCGGTTGACGGCAGCAGGCTGAACGGCACGAACGCCGAGATGGTGTTACCCGAAATGATCACCGAACCCGGCGCAAGGGGTGTGCCGACCGGCGCACCCATGGTCGGGAAGGCCAGCAGGAAGCCACTGCCATCGGCACCGAGTCGCACGATTGCATCCAGCAATATGGTCGGCGGACCTACGGACGGCGGACCAGAGGAAATCAGCCGCGGCGCTCCGTTGCCGCGATTTACGCCCCAGATCGAAAAGGTTCCAGGCGTGGTGCCGACCGCGCCGTCCATTGTCGTCGACAGATAGACCCCAAGGCTGGAGAATGTTGCGCTCAACGAGCGGATATCGAGATCGGCGGCCATGGTGCCGGTATAGCTCGCCAGAAAATCGCCGGCCGGATCGACGGCGGTCGTGGCGTTGGCCGACGCCGCCACGAATAGGCAGCCAGCGGCGAGGATCGAGAGACGATGCATCGCAGTTCTCCTTTGCAAATGGTCAAGCCGCGGCTGGCCGGTGCCGCCGCAGCCGCGCGCCAACCAGGCCGAAGCCGGCGATGAACAGGGCCCAAGTGGCCGGTTCGGGAACGGCAGGCAGATTCAGCGTGCCTTCGAACCGGCCGTTGTAAACGCCGAGAAAACCGCCCTGCGGATTGGGGATGAAGCTGAGCGGGCCGATCGCCTGCCAGCTGCCGGTCGCGCCGAGAAAACGCCCGGTACCGCCGTTCGCGACCAGGTTTTCAATGCCGGTTATAACGCCGCCGGCGAGCGTTACCGTGCCGCTGAAGGTGGCAAAGAGCGTGTCGCCAGCGGCAAATTCATAGCGTGCCTCGCCGAGCGAAGTAATCTGAACGGGATTGGCGGGGCTCGGTGGCCCGGCGATGCAATGGCTCTGGGTAGAGGCGAAGGCTCCGAAGTTCGAAATACCCGTTGAACTCAGCCGTCCCGGCTCGATACGAACCGTATTCATCGGCGCGCAACGGCCGGTGCCCGGCGGATCGACGACATTGACGTTGGCACGGGTTTCGCTGAACACAAACGTTGCAGCTGCGGCGTGCGACGCGAGACTTAGCGTGGCGGCAACTGCGAAGGCGGCAACGCCATGGAGCATATGTCGCCGAAGCGTGTTGATGTTGACCATCGCATCTGGCTTCAGCGATCTGCGCTGCAAGTCATCGGCACCGACGTTGTGTGCTAACGGCGCTCTACCGGTCCGAGAATAATGAAACGCCGACATTCTACCGACGCTGAATAACTTGATGCTCATGGTAGAAGCTCCTGTAATTAGGACCCCTGTGGCTTACTTTCAAACTGCGCCTTCAGCCCTCCTCGGTACTTGGCGCCATTACGAACGCTGCCGTGCTTGACCGAATCATAAGTTTCCCTCCTGTCGCGGCTTGTCGTTGTACTAACTATGCTCGGGCATCGGGCGCGCCGCATCGGACGAACGTTCTAGGCCGACTCGCAAAAACCGCATATCATGGCATCGTGGGGCCGAGGGGCTGCCGGGAATTGTTGCTCGCTGCCGGGGAGGTGGGATGATGTCAGACAATCCGAATACCGCAATGGTGTCGCTCATCTATGACGCGGCGCTCGATGCAAAGCGTTGGCCCGACGCGATGGCCGCCGTGGCGGGCGCGGTCGACGCGCAACTCGTCGTCCTCGAGATTTTCGATCCCGATTCCGCGCAGTCGACGCGTGTCGCGCCGCTGACCGATCCCGAATACGCGAGGTCCTACCGCGAGTATTGGCACAAGCACTACTCGAACTATGGGCGGACCAGGGCGCATCCGGTCGGGACCGTGTTCCGGCCCAATGACTATCTCGACCTCGAATGGTTCGCCAAAACGCCCTATTGCAACGAATGGTGGCGTCCGATGGGCTTTTCCGGCGACGCGCTAAACGTCAACATCGCGACCGGGCTGCAACCCAACGTCATCGCAATGGTCTACAAGACAATGGGCCATCGATTTTCACGCGCCCAGGAACGAACTTTCGCGTGGGCAACGGCGCATCTCGTCCGCGCCGTCGAAATCCACAGCAGGTTGCGACTTGCCGAAATGTTCTGGTCGGGCGGAGGCCCGACCGACCCACCGGGCGGGTTCGTCGTCGTAAGCCGCGACGGGCAGATCCTGCTCGCCGACGTAGTCGCGCGACGGCAACTCGATTCGGCGGGGTTGCTGCCGCGCGACGGGTACGGTCGGCTCACGTCACCCGACGGGGCGATTGAGCGTCTCATTCGCGGGGCCGCGCGCGGCACCGCAACGCCGCCGGGCGCAGGCCAACGCGACTACAGGACCGCCGACGGCCAGCCGCTGCGCGTCACCGTCATTCCGTGTTCGGAGCAGAGCCGCACCGATTGCCAATGGCTTCCGGTCGATCAGCCCGCCGCCATCCTGCATGTCGCGATCGGCGGCGACCGCCTGCGGGCGCGGGTGACGCGGCTGGCGCAGGAACACGGGCTGACCGCCGCCGAAGCAGGGGTCGCGGTCGAGATTGCCCAAGGCGACGGGCGCGCTGCCGCCGCCGAGCGGCTGGGCATTCGCGAGGCGACGGTGCGCAGCCATCTCAGCGCAATTTTCGACAAGATCGGCGTCCGGCGTCAGGCCGAACTGGTGCGGCTACTGACCGAGCGCTAGCCGACGGCTACCGCTAAAGCCGATGGCGGCGTACGCAGGCCGCGCGCGCTCAACCCGACGAGCCTCCGGAGACGGCGCATGGCGACGCCCGCTGCGCCAAGGCCGGTGGTGGCCAGCAATGCCCACGTCGCGAGCTCAGGAATGGCGACGATACCGACACTGTTGTGACGAGTTCGCAGTTGGGATGTAGGCGCAGGGTGACACTGTCGCTGCAGTCGGTGATCGCCATTGAAATGCAGGCCGTAGAAGGTCGGTACAGGCAGAATTCCAGAACGGGCCGTGGGCGAAGATGAACAAGCGACCGCTCATAGGATGCGCCTGAAGGGCCCTGAATGGCCGACTTTGGGTCCTTGCAGCCGCGAAGCTGCCGGTCGGCTGCCGGCCCCGCTCTGATCGACATCAATGATCCCGTAAGATGTCGGCATGGCGCGCTATCTCGAGCCACCGGCCGTCCGGAACGTGCCGCCAGATTGCAGTGAAGCGAACCTTCGAAATCTGGCCCGCCAAGGGTAATTTACCACCCCATCCGCAGGTTTCAGTGCCGGCCAGGATGGTGATGTCGCCATAGGCATGTGTGTAGTCGATCGATCTCGTCAGGGAGGTGAAGCGCAGCACCCCGGATGTCACCATTGATGCCACCTGAGGACCGGTAACAAATTTGCCGAGCGGGTTGTTGACCACAAAGGTGTCGTCCCAAAGCGAAGTGAGACCCCTGGTATCAGCGGCAAGGAAGGCGAGCACCTCGGCATCGTTGGCTGCTTGCAGGCCGGACGGCATTTCTTCCGTGGCTGCTGCGACGCTGCAGGACAGCGAAAGGATTAATGGCAGGGCTGCGGCGGCAGCTACACGTTGCATAGATGGCTCCTGCTAGAGATGATGAGAATATTGTGCCGGGCCGAAGGTGACAAGTCGTCTACCGCCAACACTTCACTCTTTGCGGCAGCAACCGCTCTAGAAAGCATCGACGGCAGCTATCCTGCACGCCAACCTGAAGCCGTCAGACCACATCGGGGCCCATCCAAGCCGTAATCCGATTGTGAATGACGGGCGACTTTTAGCGAGCCGCCGGGGCGTCATGAATTTTCAGAATTGGGTCGAAGCGGACAATCGGCAACGCCCCATCCCGGTCGTTCAAGCCGACTTTGCCGATCCGTGTATGCCGCAAATTGCTGAGATTTCGACCAGTGCTCCCTTACGATCGGACGCACGATATTCAATTTTGAATGGTACGC
>JBBROX010000041.1:0-6890 GCA_038228865.1 Sphingomonadales bacterium
CATGTTCATCGCGCACCCGAAACGCCGCGCCGAGCTGGGCATGAGCCATCGCCAGGCTGGGATTGAGTTCTATTGCCCGCCGCAGCAGCGCTTCGGCACGGAGCGGCTGATGCAGCCAGATTTCGGCAATCCCCGCCAGCAACAATCAGGACCGGATGCTTGATTTGGGCAATGGCGGCGGCATCCCAGGCGCGGCTGTCGGGCTGACCACCCCAGGGCGAAAACACGATCACCGACTTGATCGGCGCTTCTTGCGCTGAAGCCTGGCGAAGCGCGTCCTTTGCCGCTGCAGGAAGCTTTGCCAGCGGCCCGTCATCAAGCCGGTACGGCGCACCGGCCGTGCCTAGCGCGCCATATCCACCCATCGAATAGCCGATGAGGCCGATGCTGCCCAGGTCGACGAGATCGAGATACGGTGCCTTGCGCGCGTGCACATCGGCCACGATTGCGCGATCACCTGCCGCTGATCGAGCGTCCGGTCGACCATGACATTTCCGAATGACAAGACGAACGAGGCGATGCCTTCGGCGGGAGGATCCTCGTGATCGATAGCGGCGACGATATATCCGCGCGAGGCGATGTGCTCGGCCAGATTGCTGAACTGAGTGCTCCAACCGCCATAGCCGTGCGACATCACCACAAGTGGGTACTTGTCGCCTGCCAGCGGACGGGCTCCGGCTATGGCGACGCCTTGGCTGGAGACGTGGAACGCCGGCTTGTTCGGCAGTTGCAGATCATGATCGTACCGCGCCGCCGGTCCCCTGCTGGCGGGATCGGCGGGGTACCAGAAGCGCACCGCCAGGATCCGGTCGGCCTTCTCTTCGCGTCCGGTGAGCGCGCTCATGGCAGAGATCCTGCCGCGCCCCGGCAGAGTCATGCGGACGGTGTCGGTGCCGAGCCGATAAGCGCCGGGACGCCCCAATTCGGGCGTTTCGCCGGGCTGCCCCTCATGGACTACGGGCGTCAAAACATATGCGGCCACAGCTGCTCCCCCTATCAAAAGAACGACGAGTCCCAGCAACATCGGTTTCATCCGCATTGGTAGTTCGGTCCCCGGTTCGGGCAATGCGATCGACGATCAAGCCGCCCCTGTCACCCGGAGTGAAGTGTCACCTCCGGGCACACCAAGAGTCCTGCATATTGGAGGAATAGTCAATAATGCTGAAACGCGCCGCGACGCCGCCGGTCATTGCGCTTTCAATCCACCGTCGATGGGGATTGCAGTGCCGGTCAGAAACGACGCCGCATCGCTTGCAAGAAAAACAACGACAGCGGCGATTTCATCGGGTTGAGCATAGCGCCCCATCGGGATCATGGCGTTGAAGCGGCCCCGCAATGCAGCGATCTCGTCGGCATCCTTGCCGGCTTCAAGCGTGAGCATCATGCCCGAATCGGTCATTGCCGGGCAAATCGCGTTGACCCTAATCAGGCGTTCGGCCATTTCGACGGCGGCCACCTTGGTCATACCGATGACCGCGTGCTTGCTGGCATTATGGGCGAGCAGCCAGCGTCCACCGCCCAGTCCCGATACCGACGACATGTTGATGATCGACCCGCTGCCGCCCGCCATTAGATCGGCTGCGCATTTCATGCCGAGAAACACGCCGCGGCAGTTGACCCGCATCACATGGTCGAATGCCTCCACCGGGTAATTCCAGATGGCGCTACGCGGGCCCGAAATGCCAGCGTTATTGAACAGGATGTCGATGCGACCGAATGCCGTGCGCACGCCGCTGGTTACGTCTGCCCAGACTGTCTCGTCGGCAACATCGCCATCGAACGACAGCAGGCGTCGACCGACTTCGGCGACACGGCGCTCCAGTACGCTCCAGTCCGACCCCGGCAGGTCGAGTCCGATAATATCGGCACCCCCCTGGGCGAGCAGGGCGGCTGCAGCGAGCCCGATGCCCTGCGCCGCCCCGGTCACCAGCGCCACCCTGCCGAACAGATGTTGCGCCTGTGTCATTTTACCTCCGGAATGAGCTTAGCCGCCAAAGTTTATTATACTAACGGTCAATTTACTATCCCTACAGGCCACGCCAGCCACCGTCACAGCGATTTTTCGTGCGTCGGAGGCTTAATTAATGACTTTATATACAATAAGAGGTTCTCACCAAGCGTAGCAACCCTCATTCCGAAAGGGTCATGTGCGCACACAAGGGGGGAAGAACATGGCTGCCTTCAAGAAGCTTAGCTGGTTGGCCTCGGTCGCCGTCTGCATTGTTCCGATGACGTCGGCCATGGCGGAAGACGCGCAGCCTGTCGCAGGCACTGCCGCCTCTGCTGCCAAGGCGACAAGTGCCAAAGCTGCCGGCGCGAAAACGACGGTCGGCATCGAATCGGCCAACGACATCGTAGTCACGGCGCGCAAGACTGCCGAAACACTGCAGCAGGCGCCGCTGGCCGTTTCGGTGATCGGTGGTGAATTGTTGAACCGCACCGGATTCGTGCAGATCGCCCAAGTCGCCCGATTCGTCCCCGGCCTCAGCATCTCACCGCTCAATACAAGCCGCGCCACCGGGTCGAAAATCCGTGGCATCTCCACCTTCAGCTTCAGCGATGGCTTTGAATCGAGCGTCTCGACGGTCGTCGACGGGGTCGTGCTTGGCCGCGAGGCGCAAGGCTTTTCCGACTTCCTCGACATCAAATCGATCGAGGTGATCAAGGGGCCGCAGGGCACACTATTCGGCAAGAATGCTTCGGCGGGCGTCATCAACATCCAGACCAGCGACCCCGAATTCGAATTCGGCGGTCGCGCCGCCTTGACCTATGGCAGCTTCAACGAGGTTAAGGTGCAGGGTGCTGTGACCGGCCCTATCATCGCCGACAAGCTCGCCTTTCGCGTCTCGGGCACCTACAATCGACGCGACGGCGTCCTAAAAAATGCCATTCCAGGTCAGCCGGATATCAACAACCGCAATTCTTATGCGGTGCGCGGCAAGCTGTTGCTCAATGCCAGCGAAGGCTTGACCGTAAAGCTGACTGCCGACATCGAGCATAAGAACGAACGCTGCTGCCTGCCGACCTTTCGCGTCGTAGGGGCACCCTCGGCAGCTATCCTATTCGCCACCAATCCCGGCGTTCTGCAATTGGGCAGCGCATTGGCCGCGGTCGGCATTACTGCGGGTCCAGGCAACCGCAAGGTCGATGTGCTCGGCGACCGTATCGGCGAACGTTCGACGTCCGGCGGTGCCGCCCTGACAGTCGATTATGACTTTGGCGGCGCTACGCTGACCTCAATCACCGCATGGCGGAAGTGGAACATCGACGAGTTCAACGAAGCCGATGGCGTGTCCAATTCCACTGTCAATGACCACAACGGCACGAAGGTGAACACCGAACAATTCACGCAGGAACTGCGGCTGAACGGCAAGATCGGATCTACTGTCGATTATGTCGGTGGCCTGTTCTACTTCCACCAGGACCTGCAGGCGCATGGCTTGGTCGATATCCAGTTCGGCCTGCCGTTCCCGCCGTTCTTCAATGTCCGCACCCTGGCCGACCGCAGTGTCAACACGGAAAGCTATGCGGCTTACGGCGAGGCGACGTTCCACCTGACCTCCAAGGCGTCGGTAATCGTTGGCGGCCGCTACACGCATGACTCACTGCTTGGCACCTACACGCGCGTCTCGACCCCCATCAATCCGCTGGCACCCAGCGCGCCATTCTTCGGACCCAACGTGACCGGCATCCAGCCGGTGAAGAATGACAATCTGTCGGGTCGCATCATTGGTCGTTATTTCTGGACCGATGATGTCATGACCTATGTGTCCTGGTCGCGCGGCTATAAGGGCCCTGGCATCGATGTCGCGGAATCGGTCAATGTGGCCGCGATCGCGACACCGGGTGGCCTGCCGGTGCTGCCGCCCGAGATCCCGACGCTGTGGGAAGCCGGCATCCGAACGTCGTTGTTTGACAAGGCGTTGACGACCAACGTCACCATCTACAGCCAGAACGTCAAGAACCTGCAGACGATCAGCAGCAACGCCGTTGGCGCCACGCTCAACCTGGCGATCGAAAAGCTCGCCTCCAGGGGTATCGAGGCCGAAGTCATCCTTCGACCGCGGTTTGCTCCGGGCTTGACGCTGACCGGTGCCTATACGCTGAACGACGTCAAGATCGATCAATTCGCTGCCCGCCCCGATCTCGTCGGCAAGCGTTTTCGCGATAATTCACACGACTTCTATTCAATCGTCGGCGATTATCGACACGATCTTGGCGGCGGCGGTTTTGAAGGGTTTGGCCGCGCCGAATGGAGCTGGCAGTCGGGTAAGAATACCGATCTCGATCAGCGCGCCTTTGCCAATGTCGATTCCTACGGCCTGCTCAACCTGCGTGTCGGCGTGAACGCGCCGAACGGTCGTTACGGCATCATGTTCTCGGTGGAAAACGTCACCGACGCAGTCTATGCGGACTTCATTCTGCGCAGTTCCTACTCAGCGCTCGACAACACAACTAGCGCGCAATTCATCGGCGACCCCCGGACGTGGAAGGTGACCCTCAGTGCAAAGTTCTGATGTCGGCACCATGGCGTCGACGGATGGTCGAGCTGACAGCGATCGCCATCGATAGCTACCGACCTGCGCGAGGGGGTCCGTCATGATCGTCGGTATCCATCATGTCGCCCTTGTGGTCCGCAACCTGGCTGCGGCGCAGCGCTTTTTCGGCGCCGTCGCCGGGATGCGGCAAGTGTCGGTCGACGGACTCTTGGCCGTTGCGGCGTGCGACCAGGACGATCGTGCCGAAGGCATCGGGGAACTGCAACAGGCGCTGCTCCAGGGACGCAATGGCTATCTGAGGCTGCTGGCACCGCAATGGCCATCGGACTCGCCCAAAGTAGAGCACAATCCGATCAACCGACCGGGGATCCGACATTTATGCGTACAGAACATTGATTGCGCGGTCCTCGAACATACCGTGCTGGCGAACGGCGGCAGCCTGATTGCTGCGCCGGTCGACCTCGGCACCGGCAATCAATATGCCTATGCCCGCTACCCTGAAGGCAACATCGTCGAGATTGAGGGGCTGCCCTATGCGCCGCCGGGCGAAGCGAATTGGCTCGGTCATGTGGCGCTGGTGACGATGGACATGGATCGCTCGCTTGCCTTCTACAGGGGCCTGTTGGGAACGCAGCTGCGCGGTCGCAGCCTCGTTGGCCCGCGACCGCAATTCGATCACATGGGCGGCCTCGTCGGGGCGCGGCTCGAAGGAGCATGGCTGCCGGCGGGCAATCTGCTTCTGGAGCTATGGCAGTTCCATGCGCCGCACCATCCTGAGGCGCCCGCACGGCGATTCCTCGATCCGGGCTATAGCTACATTTGCCTGCAGAGTGATGACATTGCAGCAGATGCCGATCGGCTTGTTGCGCTCGGGGGCGGCAGCATCGGCAACGTCCGGGGCGATGGCGCACTTCGGTCGATTCATGTGCGCGACCCAGAAGGCAATTGCATCGTGCTCCTCGAAATTGCCGACGCAGCGCAGGCTTTGTCGATCTCGGCGCTACCCGAACCGGGCCTCTGCGCCCGTGTCGACGCGGGCCGATAGGTGCGGCAAAAGGTAAGTCTGGATTGCTGGATTGCGTTGACGAGCTGGCCAGGTTCTCTTATTGACGGTATATATATTAAATACGCATCTGTGAGTATGATTGCTTTGCCAAATCGAGTCGTCTGGCACGCTCAATTGGCGAGGAGATAATTATGGGCGATGCGCAGAAGGTGGCCATCCCGGTTGATTCGCCGCTCGACACGCCAGGGATTACCGCCCTGCGCGCCCGGCTGAACGCCGAAAACGGCATCAAGCGACTGGAAATACTCCAGCCCGGCGATCTCGACCGCGCTGTGGACCTGTTCCGCCGAGACGGCTTTGTCGTCATCGCCAACGTCCTCGACGCCGAGTGCACGGCCTGGCTCGCCAAGGGCTGCAACGAAGTTGCAGCAGAGGTGATCGCGCTTGACCGGGGCCGCAGCGGTAATCGCGGTTCGCACCGTTATTCATTCGGCGGGTCCAGCCTGACGCGGAGCCAATTGCATCGCCCTGAATGGCAGATGATGCTGGAAATACCCTTCGTCGATGCGATCGTAACGGCGATTTTCGGCTCGCCCGATTATGCGTTGCGAGCCGCGAGCGGCGATTTCTGCCTGCCCGGCGCGACCGAATATCAGCCGCTACACTCCGATGTGAACGACTGGTACAGTAGCGACCGGACACCGTTCAGTTCTTTTCACGATCCACGAGGGCAGGTAACCGTTCGCGATCTGCCATGCCCCTATATCTGCGTGAACTTCCTGCCGCAGGACGTCACCCGCCTCAATGGGCCGACCCGGCAGATACCGGGGACGCAGCATTCACGTGCGCCGATCCCCGGCTTGCAGCACGAACCGGAATGGATGCGGTTGAGCACAGTGTGCCCCGTCCCGGCCGGTGCGATCATGGTCCGCGACGTGCGCGCCTGGCACGGCGGCACACCCAATGTCTCCGACGCGATCCGGTCGATCCCCAACCTCGAATTCTACGCCCCCTGGTTCCACGAACCGATCATGCCTGGCATTTCATACCGGGATCACAAGAGACTGTCGGCGCGTGCCCAATATCTGTCACGGTTTTGCGTCGCCGATTCAAACGAGACACTGCTGACCGGCACGACGCTATTCGCGCCATGACGGCGCACGGTTGGATTTTAAAATGAAGTACCGCCCGCTCGGTTGCTCGGCGCTGAAGGTCAGCGAATTGTGTCTTGGCACGATGAACTTTTGACCTGACCCCCGTATTTTACTCCAGTTGAAGCTAGAGTCCGACCCTGACGGAGGGACGGACGATGAAGCGGAAGCGGTTCACGGAAGAACAGATCATCGGGATTTTGCGCGAGGCCGATGCGGGCGCGGTGGTGCTCG
>JBBROX010000042.1:0-6122 GCA_038228865.1 Sphingomonadales bacterium
CTCGACTGTATCAAGATAGAGAAGACGAGAGCATCTGGTATCGACATCGAATGCGGTTGCGCTCTGTGAGAACACAGAATTTTTACCTTGCTGCGTCAGTGCGTGACGCTGGACGCGATCGATGCCGAGACTTCTGTCGCCATCTTCAGCGCCGGATCGCGGTCGGCGAGCCGATACCGCGCCTTGATGAAGGCGAAGTCGGTCCACGCGACCCAGACGCTGCCATCGGCGTCCTGCGCGACTAGCATCCGCACCGGCCAATCGAGCCCGGCGAGCGCATTGGCGGTCAGGAACTGCACGCCGAGCGGCGGATTGCCGAACAACAGCAGCTTCGACGGCCGCAGCGCGATATTGGCACCCGCGCCGAGTTGCGACTGGTCGATCTCGTCGAAGAACTTGATGCCTTTTGCCGCGATGTCGGCCTTGATGCGGGTGACGCTCTCGTCGAGGTTATAGAGGCTCCGGACGCGCAGCACACCGATCGCCGGTGCCGTAGCGATCATCGGCTCCGCTGCGCTCACGGTGACCGGCACAATGCCGCCAAGCAGCACCGCAGCCAGAGTGGTCCGAGCCGTTTTGCCAATATGACCGTTCATGATGTTCAACCTTCCTTGGTAACGACGCCAGCTTCGGCTTCGTGGAGAATAAAGCCTTCCATCGGATCAAAGGCGCGGGTCCACGGCCGCTGGGCGAGGACGCGGACGGTATCGGCATAGCCTGCGTCCCAGCGCGCCTTGATGCCGGCGGCGCTGAAATCGATGTCCTTCGAGTGATCCTCGCCGGCCAGCGGCGGTGCGAGCAGGCGAACGACGTGCATCCGGGTCAGGCAGCCATAGGCCTCAAGCGCCTTGGCCTCGGCGCGTTGCTCCGCAGTCAGCTTGCGCGCCAGCTCGGCGATGACATGGCGCAGCTTGTGGATTTGTTTCTGCCGCGCGATGTGCGCCGACCCACGGCTGGCGTATTGCAGGTCCTTCTGACGGCTGACGACGCGCTGCAGGCTGTCCGGCTCGGGGCCGCTGGGATTCCAGATGTGCACGGCGAACACCAGGCCCGACCGGCGCGGGTTGTCGTCGAAAACTGCTTCGACCGGAGTGTTGGAGAGGATGCCGCCGTCCCAGTACAGTTCGCCGTCGATGCGAACCGCGGGGAACGCGGGCGGCAACGCACCCGACGCCACGATGTGCTGGACGGTCAGCGCGGCGTCGCGGCTGTCAAAATACTTCATCTCGCCCGACTGGACGTGCGCGGCACCGACCGTCAGCCGGGTCGTGCAGGCGCTAAGCTCATCGGTATCGATCAGTTCGTTCAGAGTCTTTGCCAGCGGTGTCGTGCAATACAGGCCGGCGGTTTCCGGCGTCAGCGGCATCAGGCCGCCCATCAGCGCCAATGGATTGGGTTGGAAAAACCCCGGGATGCCGGTGGTCGCGGTCATCATGTTGGCGACTTGCGAGCCCCAGAACGGCATCGACGACGCCATCTGGGTCATCGCGCCGTGGCGCATCCGGGTCCAGAACTCCTGCAGGCGCGGCAGGCGGTTCTCGCGCTTGTTGCCGGCGATGATGCCGGCGTTGATCGCGCCAATCGACGTGCCGATCACCCAGTCAGGCTCGATGCCGGCTTCGTCGAGCGCCTGGTAGACTCCGGCCTGATAGGCGCCCAGTGCCCCGCCGCCCTGCAGCACAAGAACGATCTGGCCCAGTTCCGCCTTGTCGAAAACCGGCGGCGGCGGGGTTTCGTGCTGCATCATGTCGGACACGGTGGAATCCTTTTGGTCAGGGCAGTCCGTCTGGCAACGTCAGGCGCTGGTCCGGCCACGCGGTGCCGGTCGATTAGGTATAGGGGCGGGCTGTGACTGAACAACTGTGCGCTGCGCCGCGAGCAGCTCACGGGTCGTTCGGAACATAGCGGCCGACAGCTTTGCCATTTCCTTCATGGCAGCGTCGAACTGGGTGCGCGCGAAATCCGACTGCAACTGCGCCAGTTCGGCGGGCGACGTGGCGGTCGTCATCGCACGGGCCGCCACGGAGGTCCGTTCGAGGTTCTGGCGTGAATAGTCGGCGACGTCGCCGAGCATGTCTTGAAAGCTCTGGTTGACGACCTCGACCACCGACTGCATCGCCTGCATGTTCTGCCGCGTCAGATCGGCGATCGCATCGATCGACCGCAGGCCGGATTCGATGGCTTCGTTGGCGCTTTGCGGCGCAGCGCGCCCGTCCATTCTGATATCCACGATCCGGTTCCTCTTTAAAGTCCTCGGCTTTGCCAAGCCGCCGCCCGACCGTCGCAAACGGTTTCGGTGTGGCCAACTGGCGCGCTGTATTGCGGTGTCGGCCGCCAGCGTCGAATACCGCTTGGCTAATGGTTCGATAGGATTTCGCTATGGAGGGAGTGGTCGGGCAGCTTTGATAGCGTCAGGCTATCGAACCATTAGCCTTCCGGTATTTCCCCCGCCCGCAGCGAGCCGCCATTGAGCGCGGATTGCCGCGCCATTCCCGGCCCGCGACCCAGGAGACTGCGATGACCCCCAAGCATTATGTTCTTGCCGCCATCGTTGCAGCAACGCTGCCGGCCGCGGCCCTTGCCGAGCAGTGCCCCGCGGGCAAGTCCGGCGAGAATGCCCGTGCGGAAGACAAGACGCCGGCAAAGGGCGTCACCGACACCGTGCTGACGACCATCGACGTGGCCAGCGAGCCCGCCGCCATCGCCGGTCGCAGCTTTCGGATGCGCCGCCTCGTGATCCAGCCCGGCGGCGTCGTGCCGTGGCACAGCCACGCCGAGCGCCCGGCGATCATCTACGTCGTGCAGGGCACCGTCACCGAATACGCCAGCAGCTGCTCGGTGCCGATCGTCCACAAGGCCGGCGACGCGACGCCCGAGCTGCACAACACCGCGCATTGGTGGCGCAACACCGGCAAGACCCCGGCGATCTTGATTTCGTCCGACCTGCTGAAGGTCGGTGAGGACGGTAAGATGATGTAGGTTGGCGCAGGCGGAGCGGTGGCAGGATCGGCATGAGCGACACCTCCGCCGCCACACCGCCCCGTCGTGACAGCGGCGCTGCCTCCCCGCGCGGCCGGGCGGCGCTGCGGTCGCTGATCATCGCGCTGACAGCGTTTTTCACCGTAGTCGACCTGTTCGCAACGCAGGCGATCCTGCCGCTGCTCGTCCATGCCTATAAGGTCACGCCCGCGCAGATGGGCGTGGCGGTCAACGCCAGCACGCTGGGCATGGCGGTGGCCGGGTTGGCGGTCGCGATGTTCAGCCGACACCTCGACCGCCGCATCGGCATCGTCGTCAGCCTGATCCTGCTCGCGGTGCCGACGGCGCTGCTCGCGCACGCGCCCGACCTGACCGTATTCACTGCGCTGCGCGTCGTGCAGGGCCTGTGCATGGCGACGGCCTTCACGCTGATGCTCGCCTATCTCGGCGAGCATTGCAGTCCGGGCGATCAGGCGGGCGCGTTCGCCGCGTATATTACCGGCAACGTCGCAAGCAACCTCGTCGGGCGCTTCATCGCGGCCGGCGTCGCGGGTCATCTCGGCCTGGCCACGAACTTCTACCTGTTTGCCGGCCTCAACCTGATTGGCGCGGGGCTCGCCTGGGTGACTGTGCAGACAACGGACTCGATGGAGCACCGGGAAATGCCGATGCGGGAAAGCGCCAGGCAGCGGTTGCGCGCCCTCGCCGCGCCCAACCTGCTGGCCGGGTTTGGTGTCGGCTTTTGCATCCTGTTCGCCTTCATTGGCGTGTTCACCTACGTCAACTTCGTCCTCGTCCGCCCGCCGCTGTCGCTGGGCATGATGAGCGTCGGCATCGTCTATGTCGTCTTCCTGCCGTCGATCCTGCTGACCCCGCAGGCTGGACGCTTCGCGGCCCGCTTCGGCACGCGCACGGCGCTGTGGTCGGGATTGGTGGTGGCGCTGTGCGGGCTGCCGCTGCTGGTCAGCGGACAGCTGGTGGCGGTGCTGGCGGGGATGACGCTGGTCGGCGCGGGGACCTTCTTCGCGCAGGCCACGGCAACCGGCTTCGTCAGCCGCGCTGCGGCCGACCGGGCGGCGGCGAGCGGCGTTTATCTTTCGGCATATTTCACGGGCGGCTTGGTTGGCACCGCCATGCTGGGTGCGATTTTCGACCGCTTCGGCTGGGCGGGTTGTGTCGCCGGTGTCGGGTTCGCCTTGGGCCTTGCCATGCTGTTGGGGTCACGCTTGAGGATTGCCGGGATGGCGGCGGCCTGACGGCTATTCTAACTGCAGGAGCTGCCGCGCTTTCTGGGCCCAGCCATGCTTTGCAGCGTGATCCCTGCGCCGCGGCCACATGAACGACCGCGCTTCGGCAACAAAGGCGCCGACGGCAGGTGAATGCGGTCGGCCCCTCACGGTGACCAACTCGATCCGCCGCGTAAACTCCGGCTCGACCAGCGGCCTGGTGATCAGGCTGGGGTCGGTCACACAAAACTCGGGAAAAAAACCGAAGCCGAGCTCGGCCTTGATCATGCCCTGGACCCAGTCGTCGCGCTCGCTGCTGAAAACCTGACGCGTCGCCACGCCGCGCGCCTTCAGTTGCGCGCGCGCGAATTCCAGATATTCGCAATTGCTGCGGTTTACATAGGCTTCGCCGTGAAGATCGGATCCTCGGATCGTATCCTTTGCTGCCAGGCGATGATTTCTGGAGACTGCGACGACAAAATTTTCCTCGAAGAGTTCGAGGGCGTGGAAGCGGTCATCGAGCGCCTCGGGCGCCCCGAACAACGCCAGCGTCAGGTCGCCGGCAATTAGCATGTCGGTCAATGACCGCGCCGTGCAGTCGCTGACGATGAATTCGACGCCGGGATGGTCCATGCGGAATTTGATGATCAAGTCGGCGATGATGGCAGGCCCGACGGTGCACATGGCGCCGATTTTCAGCGGGGTCATCTCCAGCTTGCTGTACGACTTCGCGTGCATCTTGGCCGCTTCGGTTTGGGACGCGACGCTGGCGAGATAGGGCTCCATGATCCGGCCGAGCTCGGTAAGGTGGGTATTGCCGCGCTCGCGGTGGAAGAGGGGGCCTCCCATTTCACCCTCGAGCATCTGGATAGCACGGGTCAGCGACGGCTGGCTGACATTGCAAAGCTCTGCCGCGCGCGTGAAATTAAGTGTTTCTGCAACCGCCATGAAATAGCGGACCTGCTGCATTTCCATCGTTCACTCCCGACTTTGCGTTACGATGTATCATCGCGTCTGCGGTCCCAGTGAGGCGCATGCTCTATGGCACCACAAAAGACGGACACCAAATCGACCGGCGAGCGGGCAATCCTGGTACCGAAAACTGCCGCGCCGCAAGCGGACCCGCTTCGATATCGGCGACCGCACTGTGTGTATTTGATCGGCCGCGGGGCGAATGCGCGTTGCCTCGCAGCCTTCATCACCTGATCAGACTGCCTGCCTGGCATCACGCGATGCCGGGCACCCCCCATAATTCCTTCACCCCGTTGAACGCCGCTGACATATTGCGTTCTATGGGCCTGTCGGCGAGCGCCGATCCCGGCAGGCGCTCGAACAGCCGGGCTATCGCAATCTGCGTCTCTGCACGCGCCAGCGGCGCCCCAAGGCAGAAATGAACCCCGCCGCCAAAAGCGAAATGCGTTTTGTCGTCGCGTTCGAGATCAAAGGCGAGCGGGTCGGCATGCAGCGTCGGACCCTGCCCTGCTGCCATGTAGATAGTCGTCGAAGTGGGACCCCGCAGTTTTATTTTATAAGCCTCTGAAACTATTTCGGAAACCTCTATCAGCAGGGGGTTCCGATCGGCGCCGATCGGGACCCCTCTTAATCGTGTTTTTCAGTATGGCTTCAACAGGTTGCGCAGTTTATCAGGGGGATTCTGCTTCGGCACTTATTTACAGCATCCCTGTCTGACAGTATCGCAATGAGACCGCGCAATACGAAAAGGGCCGAAACGAAGCAGCGACCAAAGCGAGATCATGATCTACCGCCTTAACGACTTGAGATGCGTCGGAAAGTGCTAGACAGGTGCTTAGCCAACTTCCTCTTCGCATCGCTTCCGCCACAAGCGCATTGTTCTGGCCGTGAGTCCTGACCCTAAGGCTATTCCATATGGTCCGGCGCATACCCCGGCGTCGGCAC
>JBBROX010000043.1:0-5904 GCA_038228865.1 Sphingomonadales bacterium
AGTCGCATCGGGCGCAAACGCCGCCTCGATCAATGCCCGCTTCTGCTCGTCGCCCCACTGGCGACGCCGCTCAACACCCGAATATACCGTGATCTGACCCATCGCACCGTCGCTAACACCGGTGCAAACACCGTCGCTTGCACCAGTGCTACGTCGCGGAGCCAGCCAAATTACTCAAGGCGGCCCTCACCGCAGGCGTACTGCGAACGAGCCGCACACCCCGCAGCGTCGATCCGATGCGTACGCCGCCAAGGCTCGGGGGCCGGAAGCCAGCGCGCGCCGTGTGAAAGAAGATCGACCATACGGCCGGAACCGATAGCGACAGGACTCGTTCGTGCCAAAGTGTCGCGGATCAACGCGGATGCGATGAAAGACTTTGAGGCATGGCCGCTCGAGATCGATCATCGCTCGACCGTCGAAGCCTTCTCGGATTTGCCGCGATCGGAACGGCTGCTGCAGCCGCCGGGGCGGCCATCCGGCACGATGGTATGTTGGGCGGTCCATCCGAGACGATCACCAACACGTTGCCGTGGCGCGAGGGGGCAAGCGATGCCCCCGACGCCGCCACGACCGGCGCTCTGCGTTTCCTCACCAACACCGAAGCGGCCTTCCTCACGGCAGCGGTCGATCGGCTGATACCGCCCGACAAGACCGGGCCGGGTGCATCGGAGGCCGGGGTCGTCACCTTCCTCGACCGCCAACTTGCCGGTGGCTATGGCGAAGGCGACCATTTCTACCTCGCAGGGCCTTGGGCTGACGGTACCCCGGAGCAGGGTTATCAGAGCCGCTTTTCCCCTGCCCAATTCTACCGCCATGCGATTGCGGCGATTGAGCAGGCGGTGGGGCGGGTGCACACCGGCAAGACATTCGCGGCCCTCAATTCGGCAACGCAGGATAGCCTGTTGAAGCAGATGGAGTCGGGCGATCTCGCGCTCGGCGGGTCAATCACGTCGAAGGATTTCTTCACGATGTTCCTACGGAACGTGCGCGAAGGCTATTTCTCGGACCCGATATATGGCGGCAACCGCAACGGCGCGGCATGGGCAATGATCGGCTTTCCCGGTGCGCATTACGATTACTCGCCATGGGTTAAGGCGCACGGCCAGCCGGTGCCGGTCCAGACGGTCGGCCTGCGCGGCCGCGCAGGCTGGTCGCGGGCCTGATGCGGTGACGAGGACTTTAAAAAAGGTTGATGTCGTCCTGGTCGGGTTCGGTTGGACCGGCGCGATCATGGCGCAGCAGCTGTGCGACGCCGGGCTGAACGTCGTCGCGCTCGAACGCGCCGCGGCGCAGACGACGCCAGAAAATTTTGCCACGACGTTCGATCAGGACGAGTTGCGCTACATGTGGCGGCACCACCTGTTCCAGAACGTCAAATATTCGACGCTGACGTTCCGCAACAACGACAGCCAGCGGGCACTGCCGATGCGCCAGCTCGGCTCCTTTCTGCCCGGCACCGCCGTCGGTGGCGCCGGCGTCCACTGGAACGGCCAGATCTGGCGCTGGCTAGAGACCGATTTCAAGATCCGGAGCCACAACGAGGCGCGCTACGGCAAGGCGGCGACGGCGGACCTGACCGTTCAGGACATGCCGATGGGCTACCGCGAGCTCGAACCGTTCTACGACCAGTTCGACAAGATCTGCGGCACGTCGGGTCAGGCCGGTAACCTCAATGGGGCCAGGCAGGCGGGCGGCAATCCGTTCGAGGGGCCGCGCAGCGCACCGTACCCGACGCCGCCGCTGCCGATGACCTACGGCCCGGCGCTGTTCGGCGCGGCGGCGACGGGCATAGGGCTGCATCCATTCCCGCATCCCGCCGGCAACCTGTCGGAACCGTACACCAATCCGCTCGGCGCGCAGCTTGGGCAATGCACCTTCTGCGGCTTCTGCGAGAAGTTCGGCTGCGGCAACTATGCGAAGGCATCGGCACAGACGACGATGATCCCCTATATCCTGACGAAGCCGAACTTCGAACTGCGCACCGAGTGCGAGGTGCTCAAGGTCGAGCGCACGCCCGACGGCGGCCACGCCACCGGCGTCACCTATGTCGACAGCGCCGGGACCGAGTATTTCCAGCCCGCCGAAATTGTAGTGCTGACTGCCTATCAGCTCCACAACGTCCACCTAATGCTGCTGTCGGGGATCGGCAAGCCGTATGACTCGGCGACCGGCCAAGGCGTCGTCGGCAAGAATTACTGCTACCAGACGATGAGCGGTATCGACGTCTTCTTCGATGACAAGCTGATCAATCCGTTCATCGGCGCGGGCGCGCTGGCGTCGGTCATCGACGACTATAACGGCGACAATTTCGACCATTCGGGGCTTGGCTTCATCGGCGGAGCCTATGTCGCGGGGATGGTCACCGGCGGACGGCCGATTGAAATGACGCGCGTCCCGGAAGGCACGCCGGCGTGGGGCCTCGAATGGAAGCACGCGGCGACGAAAAACTATCTGCGTAACTTCTCGATCTCGGTCCACGGATCGAGCTACGCGCAGGCCGGCAACCACCTCGACCTCGATCCGACCTACAAGGACGGCTTCGGTCGACCGATGCTGCGGATGACGTTCGACTTTCCGCCCAACGATATCCGCATGACCGACTATGTCACCGACAAGACCGCGGCGGTCGCGCGAGCGATGAACCCGGCGTCTATCCACGCGAAGAAGCGCAAGCCACCGTACAGCATCGTGCCGTACCAGACGACGCACAATGTCGGCGGGACGATGATCGGGGCGACGCCGGCCGACAGTGTCGTCAACCGCTTTTCGCAAAGCTGGGACGTGCCCAACCTGTTCGTCGCCGGGGCCGGGTTGTTCCCGCAGAACCCGGGGTATAACCCCACCGGCACCCTTGCCGCGCTTGCCTTCATGTCGGCCGAGGCGATCAAGACCCAATACCTGAAGGCGCAGGGTGCGCCGCTGGTCCAGGCGTGAGCGCAACCGTGCCGCGTAGCACCGGCAGCCGTGTGATGATCGCGGTCGGGATCGTGATTGCCGTGCTGCTGTTGGTGTCAGCCGGTAGCTGGCTGTTTTACAAGGTCAATCCGGTCACACTCATCGATCCGCCCCCCGCCCCGTTGCCGCTGCTGACCCAGCCGATCACCGCTCGGGAGGGTGCGGCGCCAGCAGCCGACGTCGTGCGCGGCCGCTATCTGACGATCGCCGGCGATTGCGTGTCTTGCCATACTCGCGCCGGCGGCATGCCATTCACCGGCGGGCGCGGCATCCGGACGCCGTTCGGCGTCATCTATTCGCCCAACCTGTCGGGCAATGCCGCCGGCATCGCGGGGTGGACTCCAGCCCAATTCTTCCGGGCGCTGCACGACGGCGTGGCCGATGATGGCAGCCACCTCTACCCGGCGCTGCCCTACACTCATTTCACCATTGTCAGCCGGGCGGATTCAGACGCCATCCTCGCCTTCCTCAAAACGGTTCCGGGCGACGCTGCGACCCCACCGGCCAACCGCCTACCGTTCCCGCTCGATCTACGGCCGGTGATGATCGCGTGGAATGCGCTGAACTTCACCCCGCACCCATTCCACGCCGACCCCGCGCAGTCGGTGGCGTGGCAGCGCGGAGCTTACCTTGTCGAGGGGCTCGGCCACTGCGGTTCGTGCCACACCCCTAAGACGATGCTCGGTGCCGACGATACGTCCCGCCGCTTCTACGGCGGCAATATCGACAACTGGATCGCGCCCGACTTGACCGGCAACACGCGCAGCGGCCTTGGAAACTGGAGCGCCGACGACATCGCCGAGTATCTCAAGGCCGGCCGGAATGCCCGGGCAAATGCTGGTGGCCCGATGGCCGAAGTCGTCGCCTATTCGACCTCGTTGATATCCGACGCCGATCGCGCCGCCATCGCCACCTATATCAAGAGTCTGCCCGCCGGGCCCGCCACGACGGTCCACGAGCCGGCGCCGGTGACAATGACGGCCGGCGCCGCGATCTACGGCGACGCCTGCACCGCCTGCCACCGCGTCGGCGGCAAAAGCAGCCCCGGCCTGTTTCCGCCGCTCGGTGGTAGTGCCGCGCTCCAGCAGGCGGATGCGACCAATGTCATCCGGGTAATCCTCGGCGGTGCACGCACTGCGCCAACCCTGACCCGCCCGTCGACACCGTCGATGCCGAGCTTCGCGTGGAAGCTCGACGACCAGCAGGTTGCCGATGTCGCGACCTATGTCAGGAACAGCTGGGGCAACCGCGCCGAACCCGTGTCTCGGTCCGACGTCGAGCGGCTGCGGAGCAAGCTAACGCTACGACCGGCGATGGTCGCGACCGGAACTGTCGTGGGTCGCCGCACGGCGGGTTAACTTCAGGCAGAACGAGATAAAACGGTGATTCTGTGAATAATTATCCGTCGCATCATAATACGGGAACGTCCACCTAACAGCAAGTACGCTGCGAAACGGCCCTCTATGTCGCCGCCGCCGCGGGGGTGATGACGAGCTATCGCGAACGCATCGGCAACCGGGAGGGCAACGCCGAAGTTAATGCATTGCGCCGCCTGTTTGTAGATCAAAACAGAAGCTGGTCTCCCGGCAACAAACGCAAAGATGCCAATATTACAAAAACCGGCCGTGACCGTTCTTTCTGAACGTCGAGTGAAGCAGCTTTTTGTAGAGCGAGAGTTGGAGAAAAGCGATAAGCCAACTTGACGCGACCTCTTCGCATAGTCGGCGCTTCGACGGGATGCGGTAGAAGCGGTCGATCAGCGCCATGTGGATCAGCAATTCAGGCGCGATCGAGGGCCGGGCCCGGCGAGTGAATCGCGGAATTCGCTTATATCAAGACGCCGGTTGATTCGCCGCAGAATATGATCGTCGGGGGGCGTGGCACCCATCGCTCGGCAACTCGCTCTGTTGCTGCTCATCCATCATTGCACCGCTCTGATCGATCATAGATTGAAAACACGTCAGAGCCGGGGCCGCTCCCGCGATGGTGCACAGTCTTCTTCAACAGTCCCGGGGTTTGTTAGAAGACGACCACCCTTATTGATAGCCGACATTCATGATATAGTCGCGAAGCAGCTTTTCCTCGTCTTCCGCCTCGGCCAGAAGGTTCGGTAGGGCATCCCGTGCATAAAGGATCCCGATGGGCATGCCGTCCGTGTCAATAACCGGAAGGCGCAGCAGCCCGCGGCTTTGGATCGCCAGCCACACATCATGGAGCGGCTGGTTTGCCCGGCACGACAAGACATCGCGCGTCATGATCGTATCGATCCGGGCGATGCAGGCACCGCCAGCACAGCGCCCGATCTGGGCGACCAGGTCGGTCTTGGTGACGACGCCGGCCATGCGTCCGTCCGCTCCGCGCACAACGATCAGCGCGACATGGGGTTTGGCCATCAGGTCGGCGGCCTGTCTCACCGTTGCTTCGGCATCGATGACGACGAGACGGTCGCGCGCCGTGTCCAACATCTGTTCGACGAACATTCCCGCCTTCTCCTTCGACCACCGTCAGATCGGCATCCGGTAGCCGAAGAACTCGTGATCCTCGTTATATCCGCCCTCGCCAGCGCCAAGATCGGCGAAGCTGGCGACGAATTCGATCGCGGCGATCCACTTGACCATCTTGAAGCCGAGTTCGTTTTCGCAGCGAAGGCGCAGCGGCGCGCCGTGAAGCACGCTGACTGGCGCACCGTTCATATCATAGGCGAGGATGGTCAGATCATGGCCCATATTGTGGACTTTATGGACGTCGTAGTAGCGACCGCCGTCGCCACCATCCGCGAGCGAGTAGAACACCACGTAGCGCGCCTCTGGCGTCGGCTTCACGAGGTCCATGATGTGGCGCATCGTGACGCCGCCCCACTTGGCGACGCCGGTCCAGCCCTGGATGCAGAAATGTTCGGTGATCTGCTCCTGCCTGGGCATCGCCCTCAGGTCGGCCATCGAGAGTTCC
>JBBROX010000044.1:0-5245 GCA_038228865.1 Sphingomonadales bacterium
AGTTCTGCCTGATCGGGCCGCATTTTCTTTGGGCGCCCAAAGGCCACGCCGCGCGCCATCGCCGCTTTTCGCCCCTCGTCGGTCCGCTTCAGGATGAGGGACCGTTCGAACTGGGCGATGCCGGCGAACACGGTCATGATCATCACGCCCGAGGGCGACGTGGTGTCGGCCCAGGGTTCATCAAGCGATTGTAATCCTGCCTGCTTTTCCTTGATGCGTTCCGCGATGTGCAGGAGATCGATCGTGGATCGCGCCAGGCGGTCGAGACACGCGACCACCAGGACGTCGTCCTTGCGCAGGTGCCCCATGAGCTTTTCGAGCTCGGGGCGACCGCTCGCCGTCCCCGATATCTTCTCCTCGAACATCATTTCGCAACCGGCCTGCGAAAGTCGGCCGCGCTGAATGTCGAGGTGCTGGTCGTCGGTGGAAACGCGCGCGTAGCCGAGCTTCATGCGGCCTCTCCGAGCATCGTGCGAAAGTTACTGCAAAACAATTTTGTTTCGCACGGATGTTTTGCGAAGGAATTCGCCTTGTTTATCGATGCTGCACGCCGCCTTCGCAAAAATTGAAAGTTTCGCACGGTATGCCGACCCGTCATCTCACTGACGCCCAACGTCAGGGCTTTGCCCGCTTCGACGGCGAACCGTCGGCCGACCAGCTCGCGCGATATTTCCATCTGGACCAAACCGATCGCGACCTCATTGGAGGGCTGCGCGGCGACCATAATCGTCTCGGCTTTGCCTTGATGCTGACGAGCGCCCGGTTTTTGGGCGCATTCCCCGTCTCGGCCGCCGAGATCCCGGTACCGGTTGTAGCGACATTGATCGACCAACTCGCGCTTGAGCCGGGCACGGACATGGAGGGGTCATCGCAGAATCTCTTCTCGGACGTACGCTAAGCCGGTCTGCGTCGTGTTATCTGGCCTTGCCGGAGCGCAGGAGGTCGATGGTCTGGCGTTCGAAGGCTTGCGGGTTGTGAGCGGCAGTGCGGAGCAGGGCGTCATCGAGTGCCATCGCGACGCTGCCATCGGCAAGCATGAGTCCGGCATTGCAGGCGACCGCAAGCGTTCCAAGATCATGCAGGGCGGTCATCAGCGTGAGCCCATCATCGACCATCGCGCGCAGTGCCTGGCGAAGATCGAAGACTGCGACGGGATCGAGCCAGTTGAAGGGTTCGTCCAGGATCACCAGCGTGTGACCCTGCGCGAAAGCTAGGGCGATCGCGATCCGCTGCCGCATTCCCGCCGAGCAGTCGCCGATCCAGCGATCAAGGAGCACGTCCAGTCCAAGCGCCACGCGCAATGGACCCAGGCGAGGCCAGATTTCCTCGATATTTCCGCCGACCAGTTCGAGCACCTCGAGTCCACGTAACGCGTCGGGCAATGTATCGGCGGGGGGCGAAAAGCCGACGCGTGTCGCGCGGGTGGCGCGATCCACGATCATTTCCTCGCCGTCGATTCGACATGATCCGCTGGCGAACGGCAAGCGGCCCGCGAGTGCCCGCAGCAGGCTGGTCTTTCCCGATCCGTTGGCTCCGATCAGCCCGAACCACGATCCCCGGGCGACTGTCAGGTCGACGTCGCGAACGACACGCTCGCCGGTGCGCTCGACCGATACGGCAGCGAGATCGATGATCGGACTCATGCGAGCAACCAGGTCCTTGCCGCGGAGCGGCGCTGCAACTGCCACAAGACAGCAATGGCGACGAAAGGCAGGATGATCGGCATGGAGAACGCCGTCATAACGAGCAGCCCCGTCAGAATCGAAACGATGAGATCGGCGAAGCGCTTGCCGTGGATGCGATAGGCCAGGATGCGCATCGCCATCAGCAGCAACGCGGCGATCGAAGTGGCCGCGACGATGCCGGCGACAGCAGGTCCGAAAGCGAAGGCGCAGACGGGTGCTGCCACCCCGGCGAACAGCATCGTGCCACGCGCCTGGCGGCCGATGATGCGCCATGCATTCTGCCCGGCGATCGTCAGGAAGCGGACGCTGCTGTCATCGACGATGGTCAGCGCCAACACCAGTATCGTGGCCCCGATACCTGCGACCACAACCAGCGCGTCGGCGTCGAGAGATCGCGCTGGCAAAGGCAGTGACAGGAGCAGGATGGCGGCAGCGATGATCCCGGCATGCGGACGCTGAATCCATGACCGGAGTGCGCGCGCGAACCCTGTCTTCCCTGCGCCAAGGCCAGCTATGGAGAAACTGCCCGTTCCATGCCCGACCGACGCGCCGATCAGATAACCGGGCAGACTGGCAATCAACAGGGACGGCCGGGCGATGATCGTTATGATCGCGAGCAGCGCCAGCCCGATCGCATGCCAGGCGATCAGGTAACGCCTGCGTGTCGCTGGACGCAGCGCATCCGCTGCCAGCGGTCCATCGAAGGCGTGAAACGCCAGACGTACCGCGATCAGGCGACCTGCCGTCAGGCCTATCAAGACGCCGGCACCCAGGGCTGCCCATGCCGCGATCGGCCATGGGTGCTCCAGAAACCATGATCGCACAGCCGCCAGAGCGAACAGCAACATCGTTGCCGTTATCAGCCGGTCATGCCATCCCGAGAACGTCGCTCGCGTCGCGTTGATCGCGATCCGACGGTCGTAGCGGAACAGGCGTGCGTGCAGGCTCGCTTTTTCCCCGGCCACCAAACTCACTTCGCTTTGCGCCTTTCCAGCAAGCGCCTGCCATCCTCGCGCAGGTCACCCGTGGGACCGACAAACCGGTAGAGCGTCTGGCGGGTGATCCCGAGTTCACCGCACAGGTCAGCGACCTTGGTTTCCGGTTGCCCCATCGCGGCGCAAGCGAGACGCAGCTTGGCCGGCGTCATTTTGTAGGGACGACCTCCATTACGGCCACGGGCCCGGGCGGCAGCGAGACCTGCCTTGGTCCGTTCGACGATCAGTTCGCGCTCGAACTCGGCTAGGCCGGCGAAGATCGCGAAGATGAGACGGCCGTTGGCTGTGGTCGTATCAACCGACGCGCCTTCACCGGCCAGAACCTTCAGTCCGATCCCGCGCTTCGTCAGGTCGCCGACGAGATTGACGAGATGGCGCAGGTCACGCCCGAGCCGATCGAGCTTCCACACCACCAATGTGTCACCAGCCCGCAGCGCCTTGATACATGCGTCCAGCCCTGGCCGGTCGGCGCGCTTGCCCGAGGCGGCATCGGTATAAAGGTGGTGCTTGGGATCGACGCCGGCCTTGACCAGCGCGTCGTGCTGGAGGTCGATGACCTGGCTGCCGTCCGCTTTCGATACCCGCGCATATCCGACAAAGGCTGTCACTTTAACGAGCGTCTGCGTGACAAAATGCGACCTTGCCCGAATTTGGCGATCGACTGTCACTTAACCAGTCACCCAGCCTATGTCGTGCGAACGTCATCACCGAGTGATTGTGTGACAGCAAAGGGAGTGAGGTCAAGATGGTCGGGCATGTTCTGTCACCGGCGCAACGCGCCGCACTGTTCGACCCGCCTTCGGACCCGGGCATGATTGAACGGCTCTACACGCTTGGCCCCGACGATCTGGTGGAAGTATTTCGGCGACGACGCCCCGCCAATCGTCTCGGCTATGCCGTCCAGCTTGGCTATCTCCGGTATCCCGGCCGGGCGATCGAACCCGGCGAGGTGCCGCCCGCGTCGATGCTGGCGATCCTCTCGGGGCAAATCGACTGCGCCCCCGAGGTGTTCGCAGACTATGGCACCCGAGACACGACCCTGCGCGAGCATCGCGCCGCGATCGAACAGCGGCTAAGCCTTCGCGCTTTCGAGCGCGCCGACCGCGCGACGGTTTTCGCCGTCGCCAGCGAGGTCGCGGCGTCCACCGACCGCTGCGACGCCATCGTGGCCGCGATGGTCGAACGGCTGCGCGGTGCTCGCATCGTCCTGCCGGCCCCTGCCGTTCTCGAGCGGATTGCCCTGGTCGCGCGTGCGGATGCGAGACGACAGGCCTTTGCCCGGCTCGGCCGCGATCTGATGCCGGAACAGGTTGAGCGCCTCGACGCGCTGCTGCGGCTCGATGGCGAGGCAACACGCTCGCCTCTTGCCTGGACACGGGACTGGCCGGAAGCACCCGGCGCGAGCAACCTCAAGGCATTGGTCGAACGGCTCGATCATATCCGGATCCTTGGGATCGAACCCGACAGGGCGCGACGCATTCATGCCAGTCGGTATGCGGTCATCGCACGTGAGGCGGGCATCATGACCGCGCAGCATCTGACCCGTCTCGAAAGCCGGCGTCGTCTAGCCACGCTCGTCGCCTTCGCGATCGAGATGGAGGTGGCGCTGACCGATGCCGCCATTTTCATGGTCGAAAAGATGGTGGGTGCGATGTTCCGTCGTGCTGACCGGACCCGCTCGGAACGGCTGATCGATCAGGCCCGCCTGTTCAGGGAAACCGCGCGTCTTCATATCCGGCTCGGCCGGATATTGCTCGATGCCCGGGACGCCGGGGGCAATGCGTTGATGCTTGTCGGCGAAGGCATCGGCTGGCCGGTTCTCGAACAGAGCCTGCGCGCGGCTGAGGAACTGAACCGCTCGGGCGAGGACAGCCTTGCCGAAATCGTCGAGCGCTATGCTGCGATACGCCGCTTCCTGTCGACGTTTCTTGCCAAATTTCGTTTTCGGACGTCCCGCGCCGGCGATCCGCTGATTGGCACGATCGAACTGCTCCGCACCGTCTATCTGGAGGGGCGCACGATCTTGCCGCGCAAGGCACCGGTGTCCTTCCTCAAGCCGAAATGGCGCAGGATCGTTCTTCCGCCCGACGGCACGTTCAACCGGCGCGCTTGGGAGATCGCAGTGCTCGTGCATCTGCGTGACGGCTCTGTTGCAAATATGGGCTGGAGGGCGATGTCACCCCGACGATGATTGGCGTCAGCTTGCATAGATGCCGAAGTTCCGCTCGATCAGGCGCACTTCTCCCATGATGCCGCCGCCGTATTGCCAGAGGGCGGCCTGGCCCTTGTGCAGGGCGCGCATGACCTCGAAGCCCTTGATCGTAGCATAGGCGGTCTTCAGCGACTTGAACCCGCGCACCGGGCGGATCAGCTGTTTCAGCTTGCCGTGATCGGCCTCGATCACATTGTTGAGGTATTTGACCTGGCGGTGCTCGGTGTCCTCGGGACATTTGCCCTCGGCCTTGAGTTCGCGGATCGCGATGGCATAGGTCGGGGCCTTGTCGGTGTTGATCTTCAGCGGCTTCTCCCACTCCTTGAGACCGCGCAAGGCCTTGCCGAGGAAAC
>JBBROX010000045.1:0-5118 GCA_038228865.1 Sphingomonadales bacterium
CGGCAACGAGCGATAGCCCAAGCCCCGAACCTGTCGTCCCACGGCTTCTGTCGAGCCGGTAGAAGCGCCTCAGCACGTGTTCGCGCTCGCCGTCCCGGATGCCCGGACCATCGTCCGCCACCGCGAGCACTATGGCACCGTGGCGGCGCGCGAGGGTGACTGTGATGCAGCTACCAGCGGGCGTATGAAGAATCGCATTTTCGATCAGATTGGTCGCCGCTTGAACAAGCATTTCAGGATCGGCGCGACCGTGAATGCCTGGCTCGATCTCACTCAAAAGGATGTGTCGCGCGTCCTCTATAACCGGCCGATAGACATCCATGAGATGGAGCAGGCAGTCGCTAAGATCCGACTCGACGATCCGGCTCCGCGCGGTGCCAGATTCTAGCGAGCTGATGCGTAGCAATGTCCGGAACACACCGAGAATTTCGTCGGTCTGCGCAATGGCACCGTCGATTTGGCTTTCGGTCGCTTTGCTCGCGCTATCTTTCAGCGTTTCGAGGCGGTAGCGCAGCCAGGTCAACGGCGTGCGGAGATCATGCGCGATATCGGTCGAGACCTGGCGCATGCCCTCCAGCAACGCCTCGATCCGTCCGAGCATGCGGTTGAGGTTGGCAGAGAGGTTGTCAAACTCGAGGCTCATGCCAATTGCGGGAAGGCGCTCGGTAAAGTCGCCTTGCATGATGTGCTCGACCGATCGATTGACGCCATCGAGGCGCCGCAGGAAGACCGTGCCAACGGCGAACCCCCCGACCAGCGCCAGCAGAGTTATGCCGAGACCAAAAACGGCGCTCGATCCACGTAGTCGCTCGCGGAGTTCGTCAAGATCGGAGCTGTCGCTGGCGACGACAAGCGTCGCACCATCCGAAAGTCTGACGCCCAGCGCCCTGAGTGAAACTGGCTCGACCGAGCCCGCACGATCGGGATTGGAGTTCCTGACCGCGATCTGGTGCCACCCGGTAACCGCTACCGACGCCGGCAGGCTGCCGGCAAGGAGGCGTCCGGAGCGATCGACCAAGCCATATCGCAGGTCATGTTCGCGCACTGCATTTTCCCGGCGAACGACGGACCTGATCGCTTGTGCACGACCCGCAGCACGATCCTCATCAACGAGGATCGCAGCTTCAGCCGCGATGCTGTCGTCGGCGACTTCGGCGGCATAGCGATGAACCGTTCGGTCGACGACGACCAGAAGTGCGATGGTGCCGACCGCGAATGCTGTCGCCATCAGCAGTGCGAACCGGAACGCGCCGCTCCGGAGTGCGGTCAGCCTAAGCATCCAGCCGGTAGCCTGCGCCGCGAATCGTATGGATCAGGTCGCGGCCGAAGCCGCGGTCGACCTTGGCGCGCAGACGGCTAATGTGGCTTTCGATGAGGTTGGTGCCGGGGTCGAAATGGAACGACCAGACATTTTCGAGCAGCATCGTTCGTGTCACGACTTCGCCCGCGTGCCGCATGAAATATTCCAGCAGCTTGTACTCCTGCTGCTGAAGATCGATGCGGATACTGCCCCGTGTCACTGATCGCTTCAGAAGATCGATCTCGAGATCGCCGACTGTAAGCCGCGTTGCGATGCCCGCCAGCGGCGGTCGTCTCCCCAGCGCTGCCACCCTCGCCAGCAGCTCGGATCCCGCAAACGGCTTGGTTAAATAATCGTCCGCCCCGTTTTCCAGTCCTTCGACCCGGTCGTCGACGCTGTCCATTGCAGTCAGAAACAGCGCAGGGGTTCGAATGCCTGCCCCGCGGATCGCCTTAAGCACGCCGAGGCCATCGATTCCCGGCACCATCCTGTCAAGAATCAGAACGGCGTAGCTCTCGCTCGTTCCGAGGAAAATGGCTTCCGACCCGATAGCGCAGGCATCGATCACATGCCCGGCCGCCCGTAGCAACCGGGCCACATGCTCGCGCACTTCCGCGTCATCCTCGAGCAGCAAGAGCTTCATCCAGTGGGCCTGTCGTGTGTCAGCGAGGCGGCGTGTGCTGAAAGCAAGTGATCGGGCATTTGGGCAAGTTGGCAATTCCCAATCTTGGCGCGAGCGTGGCCGAACCCGCCAGCGCGCAATCTCTGACTACGGCATTTCGCCCGTATAGGATCGATCATGCGCACCGTCTGTCTTACCGTCGCCGCCCAGTTCGCCGCGACCGCTGTCGTGGCAGCGCCGACCGCGTTGCCGGTCAAGGGCGCCAGCCTCGCGCCACTGGCAGGCGTGACCCTGCCCGCCGCCCGGGCGACCGCGCTTGCCGCGCGTCCCGGCATCATCACAGATCAGGAACTCGAAAAGGAGGCAGGTGGCACCGGCTTGCGCTATTCGTTCGATATCAAGAGCAAGGGTAGGGCCTTCGAAGTCGGTGTCGACGCCCGCACCGGTAAACTGCTCGAAAACAAGGCCGAAGGACCCAACGCAGACTGATCTACCAATTGTTTTTCATCCCGTTTGCGAGCGAACTTTCTGGCCCAAGTCGGTCAGGCTTGGAACATTGGGAATTCCCAATCTCACTGTCATCGCCACGTCCCCGAACCGCAACACGAATGCCATTGGCCGGCCGCAGGAGGCTGCGTCCGGCCAATGGCATCAGCGTTTCAGGAGTAATGGCATGTCAGCAAGGTTCGTCACGGCAACATTGCTCGGTTCTGCCAGCCTGTGGGTGACTTCGGCGCTCGCCGAGGCACCGCCTTCGGACCCGGTGGGCAGTGAAATCGTCGTGACCGCTGTCCGCGCCAGCAAGACCGCGCGCGCCGAAGAGCGAGCCGCCCCTAATCTAATCACCGTCCAGGCGGCGGAAGACATTGTCAAATATCCCGACTTCAACGCCGCCGAAGCGCTCGGCCGCATCCCCGGGGTCAGCCTCGCGATCGACACCGGCGAAGGCCGCTTCGTCAATATCCGTGGCCTCGACGGAAATCTCAACGGCACCACCTTCGGCGGCGTGACGTTGCTCAACACGCAGCCCGGCGGCACCTATTTTGGCGGCGGCGGGCGCGCGGTCGAGCTTGACACCGTGCCGATCGGGTCGATCGACCGCCTCGTCGTCCGCAAGACCGGATTGCCCGACCAGGAGGCCGAGGGCCTGGGCGGCTCGGTTGAACTGACTCCCCGAACTGCGATCGGTCTGTCCAAGCCATTCTTCGAGGCGACGATTGGCGGCGGCTACCAGCCTGCGCACAAAAGCGGTGACGTGTTCGTCGGCGAGGCGGCAGCCGGCACCGCGTTCGGATCCGACAAGCAATTCGCGATCGTGCTTACCGGCTCGTTCCACACCGACAAACGCGGCTTCGACGACGCCGAGCCTGGCCTGCTCGATGCCGTCCAGCCCGGGACGCCGGGCGACCGGGTGCTCGATGGGCTCGACCTGCGCCGCTACACCTACAACCGCCGCCGGTTCGGCTTCGGCGGCGAGTTCGACTGGAACCCGAACGCTCAGAACCATTTCTACATCCGCGCAAACGATGCGGGCTATACCGAGTCGGTCAAGCGCTCGGTCCTCCAGTATCGCGGGCTCGGCGACACGATCACGACGAGCGGCAGTATCATAACCGCGACCGGTGTCGATGCGCGGTTGACCCGGCGCGACGAGCAGGAAACCCATCTCAATTTCATCGCGGCCGCCGGCGGACGCAACGACTTCGAGAAGGTGATTTTCGACTACCAGGTGTCATACACCTCGGCGACCTACCATCGCGACTATGACCGGAACACAACCTTTTCGCGGGTCGGCCAACCCGGCTTCACCGTTGCCTACGACAACACCACACGGCTGTATCCGACACTCACGACGACTGGATTCAATCCGAGCGATCCGAGCCAGTTCACCCTGACCGGCGCCACGAACGCCACCGAACGAGCTCACGACCGCGAATATGCCGGCGTGTTCAACGTCACCGTGCCGACGACGTTGTTTGGCGGCGACGGCAACTTCAAATTCGGCGGCAAGCTGCGCTTTCGCGACAAGATCGACCAGCCGAACAACCTGACATACACAGGCGTACCCGCGACCCCGCTGACCAGCGTGCTCGGCGAAGGACCCATCACCGACTATTATGCGAACACCTACGATGTCGGCTATGCGCCGAGCGTTCCCGGGACGCGCGCGATACTTGCGCAGCTGCCGCAGATCACCAGCGCGGCGAACGCCCGCCGCAATGCTCAAGGCTTTTTCAACGACACGGAAAATGTTTACGCCGGCTACGCGCAATATTCAGGCACCTTCGGCAAGCTCGGGGTCCTTGCCGGGGTCCGCGTCGAAAATACTGATGGTACCTATCGCGGCACCACGATCACCGATGGCACCGTCTTCACGCCGTCGTCGCGGAAGTCGAACTATACCAACGTCTTTCCGACGTTGCAGCTGCGCTACGACCTGGCAGACAATCTGGTCCTGCGGGCTACATATTCGACCGGCATCGGCCGTCCCGGCTTCCTGCAACTGTTGTCGGGCGCTGTCGTCGATACCGGCAATCAGGCGGTTTCTGTCGGCAATCCGGACCTCAAGCCGACGACGGTCAACGCGTTCGACGGCGCTGTCGAATATTACCTGCCTGACTCCGGAATCCTTTCGGTCGGATTCTTCGACAAGGAATTCAAAAACTACATCGTCAACGGCCTGACCTTCGACAATAATTACCCTGGGATCGTCGGGCGGACGACGATCACGACTTACGCCAATGTCCGCAACTCGTATTCGCGCGGGATCGAGGCGCAATATAGCCAGAAGTTTGGCTTCCTGCCGGCGCCGTGGAACGGCTTCGGCGTCGTCGCCAACGCGACCTATGTGTGGTCGCAGTTCCAGATCCGCCCGGGCGAAAACAGTCGGTTGCCCGGAACGTCGCCGCTTACCTACAACGCCGGCGTGTTCTACGAAGCAAACCGGGTCCAGGTGCGGGTGTCGGTCAGCCACGTCGACGCGGCGATCTTCGGCGTCGGCGGCAGTACCGGCTTCGACATCTACCAAGACCAGCGCACCCAGCTCGATCTGACCTCGAGCTACCAGCTGTTCCCGAACATGGCGGTCTATTTCAACGCGCGGAACCTGAACAACTCACCGCTGCGCTATTATGAGGGCTTCGCCAACCGTACCGTCCAGCGTGAATTCTACGATCAAAGCTATGAGGCGGGGTTC
>JBBROX010000046.1:0-5033 GCA_038228865.1 Sphingomonadales bacterium
CGGCCACGATAGCTCCGCCGCCGCCACACGCCGCAGCGTCTCGCGCACCGTCGACGGCGCCGCACCCACGCGGTGGGAGATCGCCTTGTGACCAAGGCCGTCCCCGAACCGGTATCGCAAAATCTCGCGGACACGCCGCATACTCACCCTCTCAGCCGGCATTCGATCACTCCCTTCGACAAGCCAAAGGAGCGAACATAACCCAGCTGCAGGACCCCGATCCGACGCCGCCCCAAGGGGGCGACATCATCTCGGAATCAGGGGGCGACTATGATCGGAACAGGGGGGCGGCATCATTTCGGAATGAGGGGGCGGCTTGCCTCGGAATCAGCACCTGAAAGCGGACAAGATTATCAATCGGTTTGGATGGTCGGGCATGGGACATTATTTTCGTTCATGGCGGGGGCGTTGAACGACGGCTTATAGCAAGACCTGACGTCGGGCATTTGCTCGTGGGTCGCCGCCGAATGGGACGGAGGTGCACGGACCGGTGCTGAGCAGCGCAAAAAAATCGGTCGGTCGAATTTATGGGATGGAACGAAACCGAAGATTGTGTGTTTGAAATTGTGTCGAGAACCAAACGTCATCCATCTGGTGACGCAACCGTGCTCGCTGGGGGGTACCGTTCATGGGCGCGGTTGGTGATACCCTGCTCCCTGTTGCGGCGGTCGCTAACCCTGCATCCTCGGCCGATGTCTGCTTGACCGGTCTGTGACGGGAGCGGCGGCCCAAGTCGGCAGTGCGACACCCCCCGAGGCAACAGCGCTACCAACGCTGCGGGATGTACTGCGATCGGCGACGAGTACACCCCATGAGCGGCTGCACCAGCACGAAGGTCTCGCCGCGGTCGCGGCGGGGACTATTAAACGCCCGGCTTACACAGCACTGCTCGGTCGACTTTATGGCTTCCACCATAGTTTCGAGTTGGCCGCGCCAACGATCCCCGAACGTACGCAATGGCTGGAAATCGACCTCGCGACGCTCGGCGTCGATGCCGCGATGCTGGCAAGGTTGCCCCGCTGCACCGTCTTTCCGGTCATAACCTCGCCCGATTATCTGTTAGGCGCGAGCTATGTCGTTGAAGGTTCGGCCTTGGGCGGGCGCGGCCTCGCACGGCAGCTCGACGGGTTGCTCGGGACAGGTACGATCGCGGGCCGTCGTTTCTTCAGCGGCCACGGCGCCGAAACCGGAGCGGTCTGGCGAGAATATCTGTCACGATTGTCGGCGGCTTCGACTGCGACAGCATCGCGCGTAAAAATCGTCGCCGGTGCTGTCGCGACTTTTACGATATTCGAGCAGTGGCTCGAGGGATGGAACAAGCATCATGAGTGACGCCATCAAAGAGCGCGAGAGTGGCGATCTGACAAATTGCGATCGCGAACCGATCCATATCCCCGGTGCGATCCTGCCGCATGGCGCCATGCTGGTACTCGAATGCGAAACGCTTCGCGTCCTTCAGGCGGCCGGTGACCTGGCGGGCCTGTTTGGTCGACCTCTCGCCGAACTGCTCGATCGGCCGGTCGACACGCTGTTTTCGGCTGACCAGGTCAACCGGTTGCACGCGCTGTGTAAGGAGGCCGATCTCGCCAAGCCGCGCCATCTCCTGGATCCGCTGTTCCGTGTCGTTGCCGATCGCCCGCTCGATGCCAGCGCGCACCGCGTCGATGGCAATCTGGTGATCGAGTTTGAGGCAGCCGAAATGAGCGATCCGTTCGCCGCCGATCCGCTGGCTGCCGTGCAGATCATGATCGACGGCTTTGGAGAGGCCGCGTCGCTGTATGCCCTGTGCCAGATGGCCACCGCGAGTGTCCGGCGGGTCGCGCAGTATGACCGGGTGATGATCTACCGCTTCATGGCCGATGGCTCGGGATGGGTCATCGCCGAAAGTCGCGCGCCAGAACTGGCGCCGTTCCTCGACCTCCACTATCCCGCCGCAGACATTCCGCAGCAGGCCCGCGCGCTTTACCTCAAAAGCTGGCTGCGGCTAATCACCCAGGTCGATTACGACCCCGCACCGCTGACGCCGACGCTCAATCCGCGCACCGGCAAGCCGCTCGACATGAGCTATGCGATCCTGCGCGATGTCTCCCCGATCCACCGTGAGTATCTTCGCAACATGGGGATCGATGCCTCGATGTCGATCTCGATCATCGTCGCTGGGAAGCTTTGGGGCCTGATTGCCTGCCATCACAACAGCCCGCGCCTGCTGCCACGGCATCTGCGCGCGGTTTGCGAGCTGTTCGGCTCGATGTTTTCGCTCCAGCTCGAGGCACGCGAGAAGAGCGAACAGTTCGAGGCGCGGCTTGCCAGCCGCAAGATCTTGCAGGAGCTGATGCTCAACCTCGCCGGCGTCGAGGACTATGCCCATGGCCTGACGCAGCAGACGCCGAACCTGCTCGACTATATTCATGGCGGCGACGTCGCGCTCGACGGCGCGCGCGGCGGTGGCGTCGCGGTGCGGGTCGCTGGCGACATGACCTTCCTTGGCACCACCCCCGACCGCGCCCAGATCGCCGCGATGACGGACTGGCTGACGTCGTACATGACCGAAACCGAGGGCGTGTTCGCCACCGACCGCCTGAGCGAGATCTACCCCCCGGCGAAAGCGTTCGCCAACGTCGCCTCTGGACTGCTGGTTATCGCGGTATCGCGCGATCCGTCCGATTTCATCCTCTGGTTCCGGCCGGAGCTCGTCGAGACGTCGTTGTGGGCGGGCGATCCGGCCAAACCGGTGACAATCGGTGCCGACGGTAGCGACCGGCTATCACCGCGCAAGTCATTCGAGGTGTGGAAACACACTGTCCGGAACCGTGCGCTACCATGGTCGTCGGCGGAACTCGATTCCGCATTCGACCTTCGGGTTTCGCTGCTCCAGGTGGTGCTGCGCCGGATCGAAGCAGCGTCGCGCGAGCGCGCCAAGGCGCACGAGCGGGACAAGCTGCTGATGGCCGAACTCGATCACCGGGTGAAGAACACGCTGGCAAACATCAAGGCGCTGGTCACCCAATCGAGCCGCAGCGCCGAATCGTTGACCCTGTTTGTCGAAGGCCTCGACCAGCGCATCCATTCGATGGCCAAGGCGCATAGCCTGTTGACCCAGAGCCGGTGGGAGGGCGTGTCGGTCGATGGGTTGCTGCGCGAAGAGCTCGACGCCTATGGACCGGTGCCGGGCATCGTTTCGCTCGCCGGGGCCGATGCGGTGCTGACACCCAAGTCGGCGCTGGCGCTTTCCCTAGCGTTGCACGAACTCGCGACGAACGCCGCGAAGTTCGGTTCCCTCAGTGTGGACGCCGGACGTGTCGCGGTCAGATGGCAGTTCCGCGATGACGGCGGACTTGGGCTGAACTGGACCGAAACCGACGGTCCCAGCGTCGCGCCCCCGACGCGGCGCGGCTTCGGATCGAACCTGATCGAGCGCGCGCTGGCCATGGAAACCGGCGGCCGCGCGACGATCCACTATGAGCCCAGCGGCGTCGTCTGCGACATCGTGCTGCCAAAGTCTTCGCTGGTCGAAACAAGCGCACTGCCGATCGTCGCGGCAGAGTTGACGTCACCCGATACCGAAAATGCGTTGGATGCGCTGCCCGTGAACCCCAAGATTTTGATCGTGGAAGACTCATACCTCGTCCTTATCGGACTTGAAGCCATGTGTGCCGACCTGGGATGGCAAGTTGTCGGGCCGGCAACGCGGCTCAGCGAGGCCCTTGTGCTCGCGCGAACCGAGACGTTCGATGCGGCCTTGCTCGATGTCAATCTAGATGGCGAGATGTCTTGGGAAATCGCCGATGTTCTCAGGGCGCGCCAAATTCCCTTTGCCTTCACGACGGGCTACGACCAGTCCAATATCCTGCCGGACCACCTTGTCGGCGCGCCGGTATTGGCGAAGCCTTACCGGATCGACGATGTCGAGCGACGGTTGCGCAATATGATGGCGGTAGGTTCCGATGCGCTGATGGCGTAATTCCATGGCGGTAGGGGGCCAGGACCGGACAGGTGGCTTTTCATCGCCAGTTCGAGAGTACCCACTTTCGGTTATCGCTTTCAAGGCAACCGGCAGTTTCCGTCAACTGCTGCAGCTCGAACGACAGCTAACGTCAGAAGCTGCCGTTCGGAGGCAATCGCACGAACGACTGAATCTGGTCGAGAGCTGCCGTTGCTGATCAGCGGACCGGACGGCAGCTTTCCGCCTCTCGCCGCCGGGAGCTTGCCATTCAACAACCGGCCAAGAAGCTGCCTCTCGGCTTGAGCATTTTGAATGACCACTAGCCGCCGTTCAGTTGATGCGCTGTTGGGCACCAAATGTCAGGTTTTACCGAAAGGAAATCAGGCGCTGGCATTGCGCCGGCTCAGACCCGCCCGGCTACCAGAGGTCATCGCAACGGATGTTGTCTGAATTGCGCTAGACGTGAACGGACCGGGAACGGCAGGCTAAGCGGCCTGCCAAAATGCCTACGCCGGTCGACTGATCCCCAGTCGTCGCATCTCGCGGTAGATGGTTGAGCGCCCCAGTCCGAGCTGCCTTGCGGCTTCAGCAGGTGGCGTATTGGCCTGGATAAGCGTCAGCGCCGCATTGAGCTTTGTCACATCGAGCGGCTGTCGCCCCGGCTTCCTGCCCTTTGCACGTGCCGCAGCAATACCGTCCTTCGTTCGCTCTGAGATCAGTCGTCGCTCGAAATGGGCAATGGCACCGAAGACGTGGAAAATCAGTTCGCCGGCGGCCGAGGAGGTGTCGATCTTTTCCTCGAGGCTGAGCAACGCGATCTGGCGTTCGCGCAGCATCGTGACCGTGGCCAGCAACTCCGCCAGCGAGCGGCCAAGACGATCGAGGCGCACCACGGCAAGCGTGTCACCTGACCTCGCATAGGCGAGAAGCGCCGTAAGGCCGGGCCGATCCATGCTTCTGCCCGACATGACATCGGTAAAGGTCTTGATGGCGCCGGCCTCGGTCAACCGCATGGTCTGGCCGGCGACATCCTGGTCGCCGGTACTGACCCGGGCGTAGCCAAGGATGTCAGGCATGGGAGTCCTTTATC
>JBBROX010000047.1:0-4757 GCA_038228865.1 Sphingomonadales bacterium
GGACTTAAAATCCGCTTCCCTTTCGGGAGTGTGGGTTCAAGTCCCACCGTCCGCACCAATGCTTGCCGCCCACGCAGACGGTGCGCATAACTGACAGATGCTTCGTGTTCTTCCAGCCGTTTTGATCGCTGCCCTGTGTCTGGCGTCGTGCGCCGATCCGCGCGATGACGGAGAAACCGATGTCAGCATCATCGGCACGGGCTTTGCTCAACCAGACCCCGACCGGGTGCCGCTGACCCCGGCCGATCGCATCCTCGCCGGTGCTGCTGCTCAGGGCCTTGTCGCGCTCGATTCGAATGGGCAGGTCGAGCCGGCGCTCGCGGAAAGCTGGATTGTTACCGAAGACGGACTCAGCACAATTTTTCGGGTGCGCCTGGCCCATTGGCGCGATGGCGTCGACGTGAATGGCAACGACATCGCGCAAAGCCTGAACCGCGCGCTGGCAGATGGAAGCCGCAACCCGGTCAAGCCTTTGCTTAGCGCCGTCGATGCGGTTGTCGGGATGACCGGTCGTGTCGTCGAAGTACGGCTGAAGACACCGCGCCCCAATCTGCTGCAGCTGCTGGCTCAGCCGGAAATGGCAATTCGGCGGGGAAACGAAGGCATCGGCACTTATCGCATCGACCGCTTCACCCGCAACCGGGTGCGCCTGACCCCGGTATCGGGCGAGGACGATCCGCCTGGTGAGGCCCGCGACGCCGTGCTGCTGCGCGCCGAACGGCCGGCGCTCGCCATTGCACGGTTCATCGACAACCGCAGCGATCTGGTCATGGAAGGGACTCTCGCCGACTGGCCCTACATCCGCGCGGCGACCCCGCGCCCCGGACGGGTACGCATCGACCCCGTACAGGGGCTGTTCGGCCTGGCGATTGTCGGCAAAGGTGCGTTTCTGGGGACCAGCGACGTCCGCGCGGCGCTCGCCATGTCGATCGATCGCGCTGCGCTGGCGCAGTCGGTCGGGCTCAACGGCTGGGTGACCGCCGAGTCCCCGCTGCCCTTGCAACTCGACAGTGCGGCCCCGCCAACGAAGCCGGACTGGCGAGACGCGTCGTATACCCAGCGCCGCGCCGATGCTGCGGCACGCATCGCGGCATGGCGCAACGGGCGGCCCGTCCCCGTGATCCGTGTCGCCCTGCCCGCCGGGCCTGGAATGCGCTTGATGTTCGCGCGCCTTGCCGCCGACTGGCGCGCAATCGGCGTCCGGGCAGAAAGCGTGGCATTGAGCGCGCCCAACGCAGACCTTCGCCTGATCGATGCCGTTGCACCGAACAGCAGCGCGAACTGGTACCTGACGCGATTGTCGTGTGCGGCCGGTCTCGTCTGCGATGGCGAAGGCGATCGGGCTCTCGAAGCGTCGCGCAGCGCGGAGACGCTGGCGGACCGTTCCGCGAGAATTGCCGACGCCGACCGGGTGCTGGTGAAACGCGCGAGCTTCATCGCACTTGGTAGTCCGCTGCGCTGGGCCTTGGTCGATCCGTCGCTGTCGGGCTGGAAGGAGAATGTGCTGGGCGCCCATCCGCTGTCCGAACTCCGCCCGCCCCGCAATGCCGGGAACTAGCAATCGCGCGGGCCGTTCCCATATCCGAGTCCGAAGGAGTGCCGACCGATGGCCAAGACGATCGATTTCGACGCGCTGACCGCGAAAGCCGGACTCGGCGGCAATGACCCTGCTTCGGTCCGTCGGCGGATCGAGGGGATGGAAAAGCTGCTCGAAGGGCTGTTCGTCATTCCCGGTACGAACCGCAAGTTCGGCCTCGACGTCATTCTCGATGTAGTGCCCGTCGGCGGCAGCGTGATCGCCGCCATTATGGGCAGCTACCTCGCATGGGAGGCCCGCAACCTCGGCATGCCCAAGCACGCCTATGCCCGGATCGCCGGCAATATCGGCATCGATGCTCTCCTAGGCGCGATCCCACTGGTGGGCATGATCCCCGACTTTTTCTTCCGGTCGAACACGCGCAATCTGAAGATCATCAAAAGGCACCTCGACCGCCACCACTCGAGCACAGCAATCATCGACGCCTAGCGATCGTTTCGCCAGATTTTGACGCGGGCGTTGGGCCTTTCCCCGCCTGAATCTCGGCCGCACTGACGGTAACGGAAGTTGACGTCCAGGCAGAGCCAGACCTCGTCGAGCCAGCCGCCTTTGTTTGTGGTCACCCGCATCATCCCCGGCGCGATCCCGGGATTCGCCCGTGCGATCGCCGCCGACAGTGAGGCCACCGTTACCCCACGCCGCCGCGACAATACGTCCATGTCGGGAAAGCGCAGCCGCCTGAACAGTCTCGTTGATCGACGGAAATAGTCATCTGCCGTCCCCTTCATGCAGCTGCCGTGCTTGGCCCATTCGTGCTGGAGCAACTGCGCGGAGGGCGTCGCGCACAGATTCGCACGAATGGTTGCGTCGGGCAGCAGTTCGACCGGACGGCAATATTGCGGCCAGTCCTTACCTGCGCCGTCGGGCCACAGGCCGTGAAGGACGAAACCGAATTTGTTGCCCCCCATCTCCCTGCCGCCGCACTGGAAGCTCGGGCTTTCCTGCCCTTTGCAGAACTGCGGCGACCAGCTGATCGCCAGCGTGTAGCTCGCCGTCGGCAGATTGCGTACCGGATTTCGGACATCGGGGATGTCCGGGCGGGGGCGCTGCACTTCCATCGGCACCGCGCATGAAAGCGACTGAGACTGAGCGACCGTCGGCAATACCAACAGCCCGAACCATAAAATCTTCATGAAAACGTCTCCGCCAAATCGTCGGGAGTGCCATCGAACCAGCTGCGGGCATCGGGCATGAACAAGCAGATGACAGCGACGAGGCTGACAACAACGCCCGCTGCCTCGACGACTCCCCAGACATCCCACGCCCGGCCGTTGGGATCGATGAACGAAAGCGGCGCGGCCAGTAACGTCAGGATGGCGAGCACCCATCGCGCGACCCGCGAACGACGTCGCATGATAAAATACCAAAAAAGAAAGCTGGCAACATAGGTGAAGCCGATGAAAATCAGCGCAATCGACACGATGGTGGCCCCGTCATCGCCATCGGTATTCATCGTTTCCTTCCACGTCGCGATGAGGAAGATCGTGGGTAGCAAAATGCCGACGGCGTAGAAGCGTTCGAACCAGACAATCGATAGCGGGCGTTTCACGCGTTGCGTCTCCCTCTACCGATCAGACGATCTTGAAATCGAGGCCGATGTCGGCGGCCGGCGCGCTTTGCGTGAGACGCCCGACGGAGACGTAGGTCACACCGGTTTCTGCTTTGGCGCGGATGGTTTCCAGCGTGACGCCGCCCGACGCCTCGGTCGGGACGCGGCCCGCGACCAGCGTGACAGCCTCACGCAGCGTCGCGGCACTCATGTTGTCGAGCAACAGGTGCGTTACCCCTGCCGCCAGCGCGGGTTCGATCTGGTCGATCCGGTCGACCTCGACAATGATCGAAGTCACGCCGGCTGCCTTGGCGCGCCGCGTTGCCTCGCCCACCGACCCGGCGACCGCAACGTGATTGTCCTTGATCATCGCGGCGTCCCACAGGCCCATCCGGTGATTGGTCGCCCCGCCCATCCGCGTCGCGTATTTTTCCAGCACGCGCAGACCGGGAATCGTCTTGCGCGTATCGAGCAGGGTGCAGCCCGTCCCCGCAATCGCATCGACATAGGCGCGCGCCATCGTCGCGATGCCCGACAGGTGCTGGACGGTGTTGAGCGCCGACCGCTCCGCCGTCAGCAGCGCGCGGGCATTGCCCGACAGGCGCATCAGATCGGTGCCCGGTGCGGCGGCCTCCCCCTCCCCCACCAGCAGCTCGATCTCGACCGCCGGATCGAGCGCGCGAAAGAACGCCTCGGCAATCGGCAGGCCCGCAACGACGATCGCATCGCGGCTGTCCATCGCGCCGGTGAAGCGCGCGTCGGCAGGGATCACCGATTCGGACGTGACATCGCGCGGCGGGCTGCCGAGATCTTCGGCCAGCGTCGCGGCGACGAAAGCATCGAGATCGAATCGGTCGAGGACGAAGGTCATGCCCGTCCAAACGAGCGGAAGTTCACACTACGTCCCCTCAATATGTGTGAACTTTCGCAGGCACAGAGGCGCGAAAGACGGTGGCAGACATGGCAGCGGGTGCAGATCATGGAACCAGCCTAGCCATATCTCCAGCGTGTAGGACAGCCCCAAATCAGGCGAACGGGCGGTTGAGCCGGACGATCATCAGGTTGAGGCATGCCGCAAAGCTGACCCACGCCAGATAGGGCACAATCAGCCAGCTCGCCGTCACCGAGAACTGACGCAACGCCACGCACAGCGCCAGCACCGATCCCCACAGGAACACGACCTCGACCAATGCGAGATCGGGCCGCTTGAACTTGAAGAACAGCGGCGACCAGATGAAGTGGAAGACAAGGTTGACCGAATAAAGGATGACGACTGCGGTCCGCCCCGCGTCAGTGGTCGCGCCGTTATAGGCCAGCACGGCGGCCCAGGCCGCGAGCCCGAGGATCAGCGTCCACGCCGGTCCGAACAGCCAGTCCGGGGGCTGCCACGAAGGCTTTTTCAGATTTTTATACCAGGGCCCGATCTCGGTCGCGAGCCCCCCGACCCCGCCGAGGATGACCGCCCAGATAATGGCCGCAATGACGGGGGTAGAAAGCAAAGGATAAACTCCGAATAGAGCAGTTGATCAGAGCAACAACGCGCGTCCGACCAACAGGACCACCAACGCAGCGCCGAAATTAACGACATTGCCGTCAATGCGCCGCAACGAA
>JBBROX010000048.1:0-4566 GCA_038228865.1 Sphingomonadales bacterium
CGCGCTCGATCTCTCCCACAATCCGGTCCCGCAAATCCGAGGAACTGCTCTTGCCCATGATCCACCTCCAAACACGGTGAATCACACATCGTCATCTAAAGGAATCCCTCGATTCACATTTCAGGCGCGACGCTCTAGCGCCGACATTACGCCCGACGTGGCGCTCGCCGATCTCGACCGGGTCGAAGTGCTGAAAGGGCCGCAGGGCACCCTGTTCGGAGAGGGGTCGCTGGGCGGCACCGTTCGCCTGATCACCAAGCGGCCGCGTCTGGATGCGACCGAGGGCGCGCTGACGGCAGACGGTTCGCTGACCCGCGATGGCGATCCGAGCTTCAAGGGATCGGGCGTGTTCAACGTCCCGTTGGTCAGCGGCGTTGCCGCCCTGCGCGTGGCGGCAACTTATCAGCGGGCGGGCGGGTTTATCGACGACGCGATCGCCGGGACCAGCGACGTCAACGGCAGCCGCACGACCAGTATCCGCGCAGCGTTGCGCGTCCAGCCGACACAGGCGCTCGATATCCAGTTTTCCGTACTGCACCAGCTCGGTCGTGGCGGACCCGACGCGATCGAAGGGCCGGGGCTCAACCGGGCACTCTTCCAGGCGTTTCCGCAATTTTACCGCGACCGGCTCGACCTCGCCTCCGTCACGATCAACTGGAAATTGCCGGGTTTCGACGTGGTCGGCGTCACGTCCTATTACGACCGTCGCCGTCGCCAGCTTCGCGACGAACGCGACACGCTTGCGCTGCTCGAGGCCTTTTTCGGTCAGCCGCTGCCCGGAGGCCTGCGCGAGGATACGATCGCGCCTGAACAGACCTGGACGCAGGAGGTCCGCCTGGTCTCGAACGGCGACAGTCGTTTTGGCTGGCTGATCGGCGGCTATTACAAGAATCGTAAGGTCCGGTTCGATTCGACAAGCGTGTCCGACGATATCGAGGCGCTGCTCCCCGGGCTTGGACAAATTTTCTCGCTCGCGGTCGGGACCCGCTTTACCGAGATCGCGGGTTTCGGGGAATTATCCTACAAGCTGACCGACAAGCTGAAGCTGACCGGCGGCGCGCGTGTGTTCCGGCAGACCAACCGCGGGCTGACCGCGCTGACGATAATTACCGCCGATGAAAACGGGATGCCGATCATCGCCGACACCGGCGTTCAGCCGATTGATCAGGTAACGAGCAAGCCACTGTTCAAGGCAAGCGTCGACTATAAGCCATCGGCAAACACGACGCTTTATGCACTGTTCAGCCAGGGCATCCGTGGCGGGGGCGTCAACACGCGGCTGTTCCTGCCTTCGATCCCGCGCACCTATGGTCCCGACCGCGTCAACAATTACGAACTCGGGTTCAAGGGTCGGCTGCTCAACGGCGCCCTGACGCTCAGCGTGTCGGCTTACCAGCTCGACTGGACCGACATCCAGCTGCCGATTTCCGAAAGTGCGGGCATCCAGTATACCACCAACCTCGGCAAGGCGCGGACACGCGGCGGTGAGCTGGAAATTGTCGCCAAACCGGTTCGCGGGCTGACGATCGGTGGCAACCTCGGCATTGTCGATGCTCAGATCGGCACCAACATCCTGCTGACACCCGCGGGTGGCGGCACGGCACTCACCATTCCTGCGGGTTCGGAATTGCCGCTCGTCGCCAAATTCAAGGCGAGTGTTTATGCCGAGGGTCGCTTCCCCGTGCGGGCCGGACTCGACGGATTCGTGCGCGCCGATATCGATCACGTCGGCAGGCGGGCGAACAGCCTGGCATCGGCGATCGACGGCGTACCGACTGACGCGGTGCTGTCGCTGCCCGCCTACACGCTGGTCGGGTTGCGCGCCGGGATCGAGAACGAGCGCTACGGATTGACGCTCTACGCGGACAACATCTTCGACCAGCGGGCCCTGTTCGGTGCCGCGGCTCCACTGACCGAGGGATTTTACGTCAACCGTCCCCGCTCCATCGGGGTTTCCGCACGCGTTGCGTTTTGAGCCCACGCCTTGAATGTTCGGCGGTCCTGGTGGACATAGGCGCGTGAGTTCGAAGCTTGCCACCAAATTGTCGGACGCCGACCGTGCGACGCCGCCGCTTCCCGCGCCCATCCGCAAGGGCGAGCGCACGCGTCGGCACCTGATCGCCGTAGCGCGCCAGCTGATGGAGCGGGATGGCTATCTCGGGCTGCGTGTCACCGACGTCGCCCAGACGGCAAAGGTTTCGACGGGCGTTTTCTACATCTACTTCCGCGACAAGGAAGAGATTGCGCTTTGTGCTTTTCGGGAGATTTGCGAAACTGCCGTGGCGCAGGTCTATGAGGACCAGCTCCCCGCGGACTCGTTCGAGGCGGTGCGCACGACCATTGGCCGCTTCGCCGCAATGATCCTCGATTCCGGGCAGATCATGCGCGCCGTCCGGCAAATGCTCGACCAATTGCCCGAGGCACGCGCCATCTGGCTCGATCTCAATGAACAGGTCGCGCGGCGGGTCGCACGGGCGCTGGAACGTCGCGATCCGGGTGCGGTTGGCGGTGAACACGCGCGCATCATCTATGCCCATGCAGCGCAGGCGATGATCGATACGATGCTGCTCAACCTCGTCTCGTACCGGCAACCCGATTTCGTCACGCTTGCGCACGACCGTGAACGGATGATCGAGGCCTTTGCGATCATGTGGTTCCGCCTGGTATACGGGCGTAACCCCGATCCCTCACAATGTCCCAGCGCGCCGGATTTCCTGTCCGCCCGGTGAGGACAGGCCGCAGGTGCGCGGACTTTTCTTCCCCTCGACATCATCGTCGCTGGAACATATAAGGAACGGATGGCTCAGCTCGACGTTCGGCAAAAACTTGAAATTCTTGCCGACGCCGCGAAATATGATGCGTCCTGCGCATCGTCAGGGACGACCCGGCGACATTCCGCCAATGGCAAGGGACTTGGCTCGACGGAGGGCATGGGCATCTGTCATGCCTATGCACCCGACGGCCGCTGCATTTCACTCCTGAAGATCCTGCTGACCAACAGCTGCATTTTCGACTGTCATTATTGCATCAATCGCAAGAGCTCGAATGTGCGCCGCGCACGCTTTAGCGCGGCGGAAGTGGTCGATCTCACCCTCGCCTTTTATCGACGCAATTATATCGAGGGTCTGTTCCTCTCCTCGGGCATCATTCGCAGCTCGGACTATACGATGGAGCAGATCGTGGAGGTGGCGCGATCCTTGCGCGAGGATCATGATTTTCGGGGCTATATTCATCTGAAAACCATTCCGGACGCCGACCCGGGGCTGGTGGCGGCGGCGGGTCGCCACGCCGACCGGGTCTCGATCAATGTAGAGCTGCCGACGGTCGGCGGCCTCAAGCGGCTCGCACCCGAAAAATCGGCCACGCGGATCGAGACGGCGATGGGCGATATCAAGGCATCCATCGACGACACCCGCGACGCGAAGCGGAAGTACAAATCCGCCCCCCGCTACGCGCCCGCCGGCCAGTCCACCCAGATGATCGTTGGTGCCGATGCCGCAACCGATGGCGATATCGTGATGCGCGCCACGGGCCTGTACGACCGGTTCGGCATGCGGCGCGTGTATTATTCGGCGTTCAGCCCGATCCCGGACGCAAGCGCGATACTGCCGCTCAGGCGTCCGCCGCTGATGCGTGAGCACCGCCTCTATCAGTCCGACTGGCTGGTCCGATTTTATGGCTTTGCTGCGACAGAGGTCCTGGCCGCCACCGATGCCGGGATGCTCCCCCTCGATATCGATCCCAAGCTGGCGTGGGCAATGAAGTTTCGCGGCGAATTTCCCGTCGACGTCAACCGCGCACCGCGGGAAAAGCTGTGGCGTGTGCCCGGCCTCGGTACCAAAGCGGTGGCATCGATCCTGCAGACGCGGCGGCATCGCCGACTGTCGCTCGCCGATGTCGGCAGGCTGACGGTGTCGGTCGCGAAAGTACGTCCGTTCATCGTCGCCAGCGATTGGCGGCCCGTCGCCCTTTCCGACACAGCAGACTTGCGTGCGATAATTGCGCCTAAGGTCGAGCAGCTGGAATTATTTGCCTGACCCACTGGTTGCTGCATCCTTGGGGAGCCGCAACCGTTTGTGTTTCCAGATGGTCATGGAGAGACCCACGTCCTGAGAGCGCGAACCGATGATCTCGATCGCCCTGCCCGTTCCTGATGATTTCGACTCCTGGCGCGACGCGGCGCGCGGGCTGGTAATTGCCGGCGTGCCACCGGCCGGGGTGATCTGGCAATCGGGCGACCGTGATCTGTTCGAAACCAACGCGGCTGTGCCGAAATCGGCCGCCCCGCTGTCGGTGCCGCGCGCGTTTATCGACCATGCGCGGAATGCGATCTGCCATTCCGACACCGAACGCTTTGCGCTGCTCTACGCCGCATTGTGGCGGCTGCAGAGCGACCGGAACCTGCTCTCCGATCATGCCGACCCGCTAGTCCGCCGCATCGAAGAACTGGCGAAAGCCGTTCGACGCGACATTCACAAGATGCGGGCGTTCGTCCGGTTTCGCGCACTGACCCTGTCGTCGGGCAATGATGTGCCGGACGATCCTGTGCAATATGTTGCCTGGTTC
>JBBROX010000049.1:0-4249 GCA_038228865.1 Sphingomonadales bacterium
CACGTCGCGGCTGCCTGGCGAGCCGCTCGCCGGCGTCGACGACTATCACATCCACCCGATCGAGCCTCGGCAGGCGCGAGTGTCGGCAACAATGCGGTTCTGATGCCAGGCGAGAGTGGAGCGCACCCGCGAGGCTCTGGCAATCGACGTCGACCAGGGCATCAAGGGTGAGCAGGTGGTCGAGGCGATGGCGCGGATCGCGGGCACACGCGGTTCACCCAAGAGCATCCGCGTCGACAACGGCCCCGAGTTCATCTCGAAGGCGCTCGACCGCTGGGCTTACGAGAACGGCGTCACGCTAGACTTCTCTCGGCCGGGCAAGCCGACGGACAATGCCTTTGTCGAATCGTTCAACGGTCGCTTACGCGACGAATGCTTGAACGCGCACTGGTTCCTGTCGCTGGCCGATGCCCGGGCCAAGATCGAGGCATGGCGAAGCTTCTACAACGAGAGCCGGCCTCACACATCGCTTGGCTGGCTGACGCCGAACGAATATGCTGCTGCAGCGACCCTTCGGGCCGCTGAATGAAGTCCGGATGCTCACCTTCAAACTGGAGGAAAATCCGGGGGACCCTCAAGACAACCCCGGACTCCAGTTATGACCGTTAGAGAAACGGGGAGCACGTCAATATCCGAAATCTCTATCGCCGAGCGGCCGCCGGCGAGGCAAGACATGAACCTCATGCTGCTTCTAACAGACCCTCAAACCCAATAAATAATCTGTCGGAGTGATCTCCATGATCATGCTGAAGGATCTGGAGAATGCAGCCACGCTGGAAAACCCGAGCTGACGTGAGACTGTTGTGACCGACTGATTTTTACCCAGATGGGCGATCGAGAGCATGACGCGCGCGCGATGTCGCCACGCTTTGAATGAGAGCCCCGTCTCCCCAGTAAAGGCACGGAGAGCATGTCGCGGAACTGGCGCTCCAGCGAATCGAAAGTCGTTCAGGCGATCATGGCAATAAGGTTCTGAGAGCAGTCGTTCAGCTAGAGCCCGGCTGAGCGTATTTCTCGGCATGGTAATGACGCTGCTGATCGGCTTCGCCTCCGTAAATTCGTGTAAAGCAAGTGTTGCGACCAGTTTGTGGCGCGAGATGCCTGATGGAGCGAGCAGGGCCAGAACTAGATTTCGCAACAGCGGGCCGGCAAGTGTCGCCGCCTCAAGCACCAATTTTTCCGCTGCGGGATGACGCGCAAGCCAGGGAGTTTCGATCGATAGCGAGTGCAGATCAGCGTCGCACAACGCTTCGATCGTGTAACCGAGCGTTGCAGAGAGCCAGACCGCGCTTCCGGCCGGTACGAACCAGCAATTGCGCTCCGTCATCACTTTGACTGAGCCAGACACGACGATGAACAGGTAAGCCCGAAGGCTTGGACCGGCGGCACGCCGGGTGCCGAGCACGTAATGCTGCCGGCAAGCAACAATCGATCTGGCGCGGCGTGGCTTCAACGCTTCAACAGTTTAATCCGTTTATGAGCCCGTTCGATAGCAGCCGGTGACCATGGCCGCGACTGCAATCTACCTCGGTCAACCTCATCTCAATTGCCCTTGAGATTCTCCTTTCGGACAATGATGCCAAAGCGCAACAGCGACATAATTTGTACAGGCTTTCAGTAGTCGCTGCATCTGGGCGTCACATAGCTGCGTTAGCGATTCAGAAGGGGACTCCGAATGAAGCGTGCCGCTTGCCGCATTTCTGTCGCTGCCATGATCGCGGGGGCAGGCCAAAGTGCTGGCGCGGTTCCCGTAAATTTACTCGATCTCGGAAATCGGCTGATCCGTGTCGACAGCGCCGCGCCTGGTACGATTACCAGCACCGTGGTGCTGAGCGGTATCCAGGGCAACGAAACCCTGCTCGGTATCGACTATCGCCCCGCCTCGTCTCGCGTACTCTATGGTCTTAGCACGGCTGGGCGGCTGTATGCGATCAACCCGCTGAACGGCAGCGCAACCGCGGTTGGCGCGCCGGTGACAATTACCGGGGTAGCGGCCGGCGTCGATTTCAACCCGGCAGTCGACCGGCTGCGGGTGGTCACCAACACCAATCAAAACCTGCGCATCAATCCCGTGACCGGCGGGCTGGCCGCGACCGATACTCCGGTCGCCTACGCGCCCGGCGATTCCGGAGCTGGATTTGCGCCGCGCATCGCCGGTGCCGCCTACAGCAACAACACGCCCGGTACCGGCTCGACGACCCTGTACGTCATCGACACAAATCGCGGCGTGCTCGCGACCCAGGGCAGTCCGGCGGGAACGCCGGTATCACCCAACAGCGGGCAACTATTTACGGTGGGATCGCTCGGCGTCGTCACCAACGATGCCGTCGGCTTCGATATTGCTCGCGATGGCACCGTGCTCGCCAGCCTGAGCCCGGTCGGGACGGGCACTACGCGCCTGTATAGCGTGAACCTGACGACTGGCGCGGCAACCCTGATTGGCACCCTTGGCCTCGGCAACCGCACCTACCTCGGCCTTGCCATCGCGCCACCGACGATCGCGTCTTACGGCGCGACCGCGAACCAAGTCGTCGTCGGCGGCGCGCTCGACAATTTCGTCGGCGTGCCCTCGGCGGGGCTAGACGCGCTGTTCATCAGCCTCGACGGGCTGGCGCCTGGCGACCGCGCCGCTGCACTAACTCAACTGACGCCCGCCGCCTATAGCCTCCTGCCGGAGCTCACGCTGCAGACCGCCGAGTTCGAGCAGGCGACCCTCCAGCGCTATCTGCGCGATTTCCGCGACCACGGCACTGGTGCAACCGCATCTGGCGACGGCCGCTTCGGCAGCTTTCTGATCGGAACCGGCCGCTACGGCAGCTTCGATGCCGCAGTCGACCGCCAGCGCACCGACTATAGCGGAGTCGGCATCATGGGCGGCGTCGACTACCGCTTCGGTGACCGTTTCTTGATTGGCGTCACGGGCGGGTACGACGAAGGCCGAGCACGCCTCGGGGGCAATACCCGCAACAGCAAGATGCGCAACTATTTCGGCGGCGGATATGGCACCTATGGCATCGGTCCGGCCTACGTCGATGTGTTCGGCAGCTATGGCGAGACCGACTACGATCTGCGCCGCGCCGTCACTTTCGGTACCGGCACTGTAGGTGCGGGCTTTGGCACCAGCCTGGATTTCGCGGCGAAAACGCACAGTCGCACTTATCTCGGCGGCGGCACGCTCGGCGCGTCGTTCAAGCTCGGCGGCTTGGTCATCGAGCCGTTCGCTGGGGTCCGCTATGCACGCGTCAAAATCGGCAGCTTCACCGACGGCGTCGGCATCGCTGCGCTGACCCTCGGGCGCGTCGACTACGAATCGGTACTCGGCAACTTCGGGGCAAAGGTCGGCGGCGAGTTCCAGGTCGCCGGTGCCCTCGTCCGGCCGGAAGTGCGCGGTGCTTATCGCCGCGAGTTCAAGCACGACGGCGCGGACGGTTTCGGCTTTGGGTTCGGTGGCACCGGCGGCACGGCGGCGCTGCCGTTCTACCCGACCGCGCTCCGGCGTACCTATTACACCGGCGGGGCGGGGATCACCGTCAGCGGCGACCACAGCCCACTGTCGTTGGTAATCGATTATAACGGCGAATACGCAAAGGACCGGTCGATCAACGGCATCACCGGCGGCCTCCGCTATGTGTTCTAGGCTGAGACGCGGTTGAGACGCCGGGTCGTCTTGTTGCCGCTGCTGGCGCTGATGCATATCGCTGTGGTGGCGGTGGCGCTCGACACCTCGATTGCCGCGCAGCCGTCGCGCGCGGCGGCTGTCCTGACCACGTATGCCATACCCGCAATCGTCGCGCCCGTCATTGACCCGCCGTTGGTCGAGTTGGCAGTCGCCACCGAAATCGAAGCGCCAAAGGTCGAAACGGCGACCGAGGAAGCGCCAAGCGGCGCTGCCGGCTGCAACATAACCGATAATATCCGCGCGGCACTTGTCGCGAGCCCACTCACGCGAGGTGCGCTTGCAGAGATCCCGGCGGATGCTCGAACCGTTGCCAATGCGGTCATGCTGTGGGATGGTCGCTGGGTCGCGCTCCCGCCTCAAGCCGGTGGTACCGGCCTCGCTCAGCTCCGTAAAATCGTTGTTTCCGGCATCCTCGCGGTGCCAGCGGACTGCCGCGCCACAGCTATCGGCGGACCCCGCCTTATCTTCGTTCCGGACGGCGCTTCTACCGTCGTGCTTGCCTTCGGATCGGGCACTTGGGCGTGGTCGGAACTGCTTGGATGAATATTTGTTCAGCTGTGCGGAACCGTA
>JBBROX010000050.1:0-3868 GCA_038228865.1 Sphingomonadales bacterium
AGTCGTGCTCTCGCACATCGAAAAGCTCGCCGGTGAAATGGGCGCGGGCGAACCGGAAATACTCGCGCATCAACTGGCGCTGTTGATCGACGGCGCCATTGTCGCCGCCATGGTGACCCGCGATCCCGGCGTCGCCGACACCGCGGGCCTCGCCGCCGGCAACCTGTTCGGGCCTTCCAAGGCCAGGAAGCCGAAGCGCGCGGGCGGTGCGGCGCAGCTGGTCGCGGTCTGAAAGTCGTCCATCATGGTAAGCAATAACGAAACGCTTCGTGGCGTTGCGCCTCGCCGTGACGGGGTTGAACCGACAGCCGCTTGAGTGCACCTGCCGGTCATCTGTACCACGGCACCGCCGATCACGCCGGCGCCAGCCTTTGCGATGCTTTGATCACGGCCGCGCCACCCAATCCGGCAAACTCCCCGCGCAATGCAACGACAGGTTCGGGAGACCAACCGGGAGTTGCAAGTGCCTGACCCGTATTTCTACTGTGCCCAGTTTAAGAGATCATGGGTCGGAAAGCGCGATTGTAGAACCGGATTTTATTTATTGGTTCCGGGGCAGCGTAATGTTTACCCAAGAAATTATCGCAAAAATTCGGGACTTCATGTCGGTCCCGCGCGACAATCCCGAATTGCTGAAGGCGCAGTACCAGGCATTTTCGCGCCAGCTGCCGCTGATGTATTTCATCCTGCTCACCAACACCTGGGCGCTGGCGGTTTCCCACCACGACGTCGCACCGGTCTGGCTGACGGTCTTCATGCCGTCGCTCTTCACCGTTCTCTGCGGGATCCGGGTGGCCGGCTGGTGGCGTTCGAGATATGTGGTCCCCACCGCCGAGATCGCCTTTCGCGCGCTGACCCGAACCAACCGCCTGACCAGCGTCCTCACTCTCGCCTTCAGCGCCTGGGCACTCGGCCTGTGCCCCTATGGCGACGCGCTCGCCCGCGCCCATGTCGCGTTCTATATGGCGATCACGGTAATCGCCTGCATCTTCAGCCTGATGCATCTGCGGCCGGCGGCCTTCACGGTCGCGATCATCGCCAACATCGTCTTCATCGCCTTCTTCGGATCATCGGGCAATCTGACGTTCATGGCGATGGCGGCCAACGCCCTGCTCGTCACCATCGCCATGATGTTCATCCTGCAGGCCAACTACCGGGATTTCGCCCGCATGGTCGACGGACAGACCAGCCTGAAGGCCCTCAGCAACGAAAACTTTCGTCTGGCGAACCTCGACAGTCTCACCGGCCTGCCCAACCGGCGCCAGTTCTTCGCCCGGCTGGAGGAGGAATTCATCATGGCGCAGACCGAGGACTACAGGCTGGCAGTTGGTGTCATCGACCTCGACGGATTCAAGCCGGTCAACGACATCTACGGTCATGCCGTCGGCGACAAGTTGCTGATCGCCGTCGGCGAAAGACTGGCGGCGGCCTGTGGCGACGCGCATGTGGCGCGTCTGGGTGGCGACGAATTCGCACTGATCGTAAAGCAGGTCAGTGACGCTGAACTGCTGAAGCGGGGCGAAAAAATCTGCGCAGCCCTGCGCAAGACCTTTGAGCTGGCGGAAGTAACCGTCCAGATATCCGGGTCGGTCGGCTTCACGGTTTTCCCCGAACTGGCTACCGACGCGGTTGAGTTGTTCGAACAGGCCGACTACGCGCTCTACCACAGCAAGCGGACCAGTCGCGGCAACGCCGTCCTGTTCTCGACGGAGCATGAGGCCGAAATCCACCGCAACGGCAGAATCGAACATGCCTTGCGCGTGGCCGACCTCAACAACGAGCTTGCCGTCGTTTTCCAGCCGGTCGTGGATGCCCGGACCGAACTGGCGGTTGGCTTCGAGGCGCTGGCGCGTTGGAACAACCCGTCACTCGGCAACGTATCCCCCGGCCAGTTCATTCCGGTGGCGGAACCCGCCGGCATCATCAGCCGCCTGACGCGTGTTCTGCTGGAAAAGGCACTGATCGCGGCCGCGCGCTGGCCCGACGATATCAGGCTGTCGTTCAATCTGTCGAACCACGACATCAATTCGCCAGAGGGCGTGATCCGGATCATCGGGATCATCCTCAAGAGCGGCGTGGACCCCAGGCGTATCGACTTTGAGATCACCGAAACCGCCATCATGCGCGATTTCGAGCAGGCGCACTCGGCGATGAATACCCTGAAGACGTTCGGTTGCGGCATATCGCTCGACGACTTCGGAACCGGCTATTCGAGCCTGAGCCAGCTTCACGCCTTGCCGCTGACCAAGATCAAGATCGACCGCAGCTTCGTGACCGAGCTGCATGAACGACCGGCCAGCTACAAGATCGTCAAATCGCTGATCGCACTCAGCCGCGACATGGGGCTCGGCTGTGTGATCGAGGGTGTCGAAACCGAAAACGAACTGAAGGCGCTGCTGCCTCTCGGGGGCTTCGAGATCCAGGGATATTACTACTCGCCGCCATTGCCGGAGTCCAAACTGGCCGCGTTCCTGGGCGCCCCGATTGCGAGCGCGGAATCCGCTTGAGGCAATAGCAGCGCAAGGTGGGCAAGGCGAAAGCGTGCCTTTGCCCACCCTGCCGACCACCCCTACTTCAGCGCGTCGGCGACCTTGGCGATGCCGGCATTGGCACAGACTTCGTCCTTTTCGCCGCCAGGTGCACCCGACACGCCTACCGCACCGATCACTTCGTTGCCGGCCTTGATCGGAACGCCGCCGCCCACGCCGACGGTGTCCGGGATCTGCTTCAAATAGGCATTGGCGGGATCGGCGATCAGCTTCATGAATTCGAGCGAGGTCTGGCCGCGGGTCCGCGAGGTGTAGGCCTTCAGCCGGCTGAACTCCATGGTGTGGGGATTGGTGCCGTCACCGCGAAGCTGGGCCGCGACGTTGCCGGCCTTGTCGACGATGGTGATCGAAACCTTGTAGCCGTCCTTGGTGCACTGCTCGAGCGTGCCCTGGATGACGGCGAGCGCCATCGCCATCGAGACGTTCTTCTCGACCTGGGGTGCCTGCGCCAGTGCAGGCCCAGCGACAAGAACGGACGCAGACGCAAGTACGGCAAGATGAACAAGACGCATGGGGTAGCCTCCCTTGGGTTTTTCACGGGCACTTTTTGGTGTGCGCCCTGTTGAACCCTCGCTCGTGCCGATTAGTCCCGGACGGGCCGATGAAATTCATGTGCCCATTTGCCGCAAGCGCGAAAGGGAGCCCTAGCGGCTTTCCTGCAGGCGCGCTTCCAGCCGGTCCAGTTCGGTCGCCAGATCGCGCTCGACGTCGGCCACCGCCATCTCGACCACCCGGTAGTCGCGCGCTTCCAGCCAGGTCCTGCGGCCGTCGCGGTCGGCGACGATGGCGTCCGACTCGTTGGCGTTGACCAGTTCGATCGCGATCCGGAGCACGAAGGAGACGAAGTCGGGGATGTGACGGCCGACCGGGGTCTGCCGCTTGAACTGGCCGGCAAACCGGCGGTCGCGGGTCAGGGCCTGCCACAGGATCCGCTCGGCGTCGGTCGGATTCCGGCGCAATAGTCTGGCCAGCCCGCGCACCGTGCTGTTGTCGCCGGGGGCCGTCGCGCCCTGCCCGTGCTCGGCCAATAAGGCCCGGAGCCGGGTTGCCTGCTCGCCATCGAGCACGCCGCCTTTGGCCGGTCCTTTGCGGCCTTCGGCAATCGCCATAACAACCCCATGCAAAGTATGCATGTCCTGCTTGGTCGGGTCCATTCGGGTAAAAATGTTGCGCAGGTTGACCAGCATGGTCTCGCGCTTTTCCGCCGGACGCAGGAATTCGACCTTGTCGAGTTCCCGGACCAGGTTGTCGAAGAAGGCCTGCATCTGGTGCTGGGAGGCGCGCTCGGAATGTTCGGGCATCGCGAACGGCAGGGCGCC
>JBBROX010000051.1:0-3858 GCA_038228865.1 Sphingomonadales bacterium
ACCGGGCAGGACGGGGCCGGCTGTTACCGCTTATGCGCTCAACGCTGGACGGCGCGATGCCCAGGGGATTGCTTTTTCGAGCTGACCCGCCAACCGGAAAAGCGTCGCTTCGTCGCCGTAGCGCGCCGTGAACATGACGCCGATCGGCAGCCCGCTCTTCGACTGGGCAAGCGGCAGCGAGATCGCCGGCTGCCCGGTGATGTTGAAGATCGGTGTATACGGATAGAGCAGGTTTTGCAGGCAATCGACTTCCATCGGATCCATCGTTGCTGGACTGATTGCGCCGATCAGCGGCGGCGGTGACGTCATCACCGGCGACATGAAGACGTCGAAATCCTCGAATTGCTGCAGGATGAGACGCGACAGGCGCCGCAACTCCTGCAGACCGTGGAAGACCGTGGCACCATTCACTTGCCGCGACATCATCAGCGCACCAAGCGTCAGCGGCTCGACATCGGCCAGCGTCGGCTCGCGGCCCGCCTCGGCGATCGTGCGCGCCATCACGGCTGCAAAGTTGCCGCCCGACACCACAAGCCGGGCCTTGAGGATCGCACTCGCCTCCCGCCCCAATCCGCCAGGATCGACCTGGTGTCCCAAGGCGTCCAGCGTCGCCGCGACACCTTCGATGGCGGCGGCAACCTCGGGATCGACGGTGGCCCGGTTTGGCGCTTCACTCGACCAGCGGACACGAAGGCGGCCGGGGTCCCGGCCAACCTCGTCGGCGTACAATCCGCTTTTGGCGGGACTGGCGTACGGCGATGCGGGTTCCGGCACGCCGGTCAGGTCGAGCATCAAGGCACAGTCGCGCACGCTGCGGGTCACGACATGGTCGCAGACAAAGCCCAGCGCGTAGTCGACGTCGTCGGGCAGATTGGGGACACGGTCGCGCGTCGGTTTAAGCCCGACTAGCCCGCAGCACGCCGCCGGAATGCGGATCGAACCCAGACCGTCGCTGGCATGCGCCACCGGCACGATCCCGGCGGCAACGGCGGCGGCCGAGCCCCCCGACGATCCGCCAGCGATATGGTCGAAGTTCCACGGGTTGCGCGTCGCGCCATAGGCGGCGGTCTCGACGTTGCCGACGATCCCGAATTCCGAGGTCGCTGATCGCCCGAGAAGGATCGCACCCGACGCTCGGTAGCGGCGGACCAGACCATCGTCGTCGGTGTCGATCACCCCGGCGGTAAAACGGCTCCCCGAGGTGCGCGGCCAACCGGCCACCCGGAGGCCGAGATCCTTGATCAGCATTGGCACCCCGGCGAAGGGTGCGTCTGTGGTGCGTCGTGCCGCGGCGCGGGCTTCGTCGAGTGCGCTATATACCACCGCATTGATCTGCGGATTGTCGCGTTCGAGCCGGGCAAGGGCGGCCTCGACGACCTCGGTCGGCGAAACATCGCCAGCCCGTACCAGCGCAGCCAGCCCGATTGCGTCATAGTCGGCATAATCGTCGAACGGCATCTTCGTCCCCTGCTCGTAGACCAAATCCACACCGGATTATTTGCCGCCGAGCCCAGAACTTAACGTGGATGAATCATTTTAGGATTAACATGAGGATTGCAAAGAGGACCTTTGGGCGCAGGTCTTGTTTGCAAGTTCAAGTTGCGTGGCGTGCGGCATCGTCGCGCAAAGAGGAACGCGAAAATGGCCAAAACGGTCGGTCGGTCGGTCGCTGATGCCAGCGCAGTCACCATCGGCTATTTGAGCGGTTTGCCCTCGATCGTCGACCTGCCAGCGCTGCAAACGAGGCTCGGTGAAATCACGCGCGCTATCGGGTTCGACGTCTATGTCCTTGGCCAATTGCCGCAGACCGGTCACGCGCAGTCCGATTTCAGAATTACCACGTATCCGCAGGTGTGGATCGACGAGGCCTATCCGCATTTCCGCTACAAGGCCGACCCCGTCCTCGACGCGTTACTCGATGCCGACGCACCGTTTCTCTGGGAAGATCTGCCCCCCTACAAGTCGCCGACGCCCGTCCAGGCGGCTTATCTCAAGCTTTCCGAGCGCTACGGTTATTTGCACGGCTATACAGTTCCCATCAGAATTCCGGGAGAGCCGATCGGAGTGGTGTCCTTTGCGACAAAGGACAACGCGCCAGTACCGCGCGACATGCTGCCGTTTGCACAGCAGATCGCCGTTTCCTCGTTCAATCGAGCCCGCGCCATTGTGGCTTTGGGGCGCGGCCGGCGGCGATCCTCCTATGGACTGACAGCCGTCGAGACCGAGTGCCTGCGGGCTGCGACACAAGGCAAAAGTAACTTCATCATTGGCCGTGTTCTTGGACTATCGGAAGCAGATGTTCGCCAGGAGCTGAAGGCCGTGCAAAGGAAACTGGGAACGGGCAACAGGATAAGCATGGCCGTAAAGGCGCTTCAGGTCGGCTTTATCACCTTTACCGAGGCGCTGATTGAATGAGGTCATTTTCTCGGGAAGTATTTGGCCGCACATCCCAAACGTACCCAGGCAGCCCTATCCTGGATTGTGAACGCTTCCCTCTGCCAACCCGCTGAGCACCATGGTGGCTGCCAACGGCAAGATGCGGAACGTGATCAGCGCGCAGATCACGATTTATCATTGTACCATGCCGGCGCAAATCGACGGATCAAACATGCGAGCGCGGATCGCGGGAGTCGCGTATCAGCCGCGCGATGGTCTGCGCGTCCGACGTTTCGCCGAGCGCCCGGACGTCGCGTAGTCGCCGCCAGCATTCGGCCGGCATCAGCACGCTTCGCTGAACCTGCCCATCTGACCGCGCCCGGTCGGAAGCGCGCCTATTGGCCGCGCGCCGAGCGTCACGCACGTCCGGGGGAGGTGACACGTGGCCCACCGTCATGTTCGGGTACCGGGGAGCGCTCCGGGTCGCAGCGTCGCCAGCACCGCAAGCGAGACGTTCAGCCAGGCGGCGTATTCCGAAAAGTCATCTGCAGCATGACAGGCGTCGATCTGGTCATTGACGACATCGCGGGCGGCTTCGCCATAGGCGGCAACCAGTGTCTGGGACAGCGCCCAGAGCTCGTCGCCCGATAATCTCGATCCTTCGATGAACCGCACGCGCCGCCCCCTCAATTGAATATATTCATCCGTCGATCTGTAGGAAAGCCGCGACGACCGGTGTCTACTGATCGCCATGAAAAACCTGTTGGACTGGGAACTTTGGGCCTGCGCGCAGCAGCAAATTGGCCAGAACGGCGCGGCTGCATCCGTCATGGCGGCGATCCAAGCCGACAAGTTACTCGATGACGGCGACCTTGATGGCCAGCGGGTCTGGCTCGGCATTCTGCACCGCATCGAACAATTGCAGGCACCACGCGGCAATGACGCACTGAATTAAACGGCGGGGCGACGACACGCGATCGGTTGCGGTCTGACCGGGTGTTACAACGCGATGACGGCGCAGCAGCTTCGTAACCCCGGTAGCCGTTCTGCCTCACCAGAATTACGGTTCTGATCGTTCTGACCGTTGTTTGACACTTCGCCGGGTCCCGCGGAGCGAAAGCCGTCGTTCAATAGCCGTGCCGAACCGCGTACCTGCCTGCGCTACTTCGCCACCGGAGTCGCAGTCATCATGATCGGTACCGGCACGGCGGTACGGAGAAGCGGGGCGGCGGCGACTGTCATCGGAGCGGGTGTTGCGGCACCAAATTCGAGCGCGACGTCTTCATCGACAAAGCCCTTCACGACGGTCCCCGCCGGCAGTTTGGCGCTCGTGCCCGTCATGAAGAAGCCGGCAGGCAGAAAGACGATCGCCGAAACCGCAACAGCCCCGACGCCGCCGGCTACACCCTTGTCGTCGAAGGCACCGCTCAAGCGGATCTGACGGCCGTTGACGGTCAGATATAGAACCCGGCCAGCGAGATG
>JBBROX010000052.1:0-3673 GCA_038228865.1 Sphingomonadales bacterium
ACAGGAGATCAGATGACGAAGCGCACACGCCGGAACCACAAGCCGGCTTTCAAGGCGAAGGTGGCCCTGGCTGCCGTGGAGGGCGAGAACACGCTGGCCGAGCTGGCGCAGCAATTTGACGTTCACCCGAACCAGATCACGACCTGGCGCGGGCAACTGATGGAAGGCGCTGCTAGGGTATTCGGATCAGACAGCCACGCCGAACCGGCGGAACCGGCGATCGACGTGAAAGCGTTGCATGCCAAGATCGGCGAGTTGACGTTGGTGAACGATTTTTTGTCAGGGGCGCTCGGCAAGGCGGGACTGTTGCCGAGCGCAAAACGATGATCGGCCGCACGCACGCGCTGCCGGTGACACGGCAAGCGCGGCAGCTGGGGATCAGCCACGGCAGCGTCTACTATCTGCCGCGGCCGACCTCGGATGCCGACTTTGCCATCATGCGGCGCCTTGACGAACTGCACATGGACTTCCCGTTCGCGGGCAGCAGGATGCTGCGCGACCTTCTTGCCGCCGACGGCGTCAAGGTCGGTCGCCTGCATGTTTCCACGCTGATGAAGAAGATGGCGATCGAAGCGATCTACCGGCGGCCGAACACGTCGAAGCCGGCGCGGGGGCACAAGGTCTATCCCTAGCCCCGCCAGCGGAAACACTCCAACTGGCGGCATGAACGAAACCCAGGATTAGCTTAACTTCGCCGCCAAACTGTCCAAACAGTCGGGACCACCTCACCTGAGGACGGGCGAAAATTGTCAAACATCGTGTTTCGAGACTAAATGTGCAGTGGATATGGCAGCATCTGCGCAGAGGCCCTAAGTGCGTATCGAAGTCGCGACACTCACTCGCAAATGGCAGGACAAGAGCGGCGCTGATAGCTTCTCCAACGAATTCGTCGTTGGCACTTTCAAGCGTGAACGGAATTGATTGGAGGGCGCGACGGCGGCAGCAGCCTTGGCGGTGGCTGTTGCGGTATCGGCAATCGCGGCTACCATGACCCTGGCACCCGGCCGGCAGCGACAATTTTGGTGACGCCGTCAATGACAATTCGCCGTCGTGAGACTGGCACGCCTCATCATTCTAGCCTCGAATTGCGAATGACATTGGCTTGACGAAGGAAGGGGGAACGATGGCAATCATGAACTCGGTAGGCAATGGCGCGGTGAATGACTTGTTCGACGTGCAAACTGTCGAGGCCTTGTTGGTCGCGCAGCGGCATTGGCTCGAGCCGATGCCGGCGCTGATCCCCGATGGGTTCTGCACGCCGGAAACCGTTGCTGCCATCCGCCGCTTTCAAGAGACTGGCGCGGCGCTACCCAAGGAAGATGTCGACGGCATTGTGGCACCCGGCAGCTTCACATTTCGGCGGCTGGAAATGGGGCGTGTGCCCTACCCCAAGCATGATGTGTTCAAACCAGTGTGCTGGTATCGCGACAGCAGCAGCATCACCCGCAGCCGTTGCGAAGCAGCGGCCAAACGACTCGACTGCGAAGTCGAAGCGGTGATCGCAGTGATCGAGCAGGAAGTGGCGATTCGCGGCATGTGGGATGAGTTTGGCCGGCCCACGATCCTTTACGAACCAGCGCATTTCCGCCGACACACCGACAACAAGTGGGACAAGACGCACCGCGATATTTCCAATGGGGGCATCGGGTCCGGCAAGTTCAGCGCCCAATATCCCAAACTGTTGCGGGCCGCGACGCTCGATGAAACGGCAGCGCTGCTCTCGGCATCCTGGGGAGCCTTCCAGATCATGGGGTCAAATTACAAGCCATGCGGTTTTGCCAGTGTCGACGCCTTTGTTGATGCAATGCTCGCCGGGGCGCAACAGCAATTCGATGCGTTCGTTTCCTTCCTGCTCAACGATCCCAAACAGAAGCGATCGTCGCTCCCTGCCATGCGCAACGCGGACTGGACGGCGTTTGCCCGTGGTTACAATGGTCCCGACGGCGTGGCGCGTGGCTATGACAGCCAGATCGAGGCGGTCTACAAACGCCTTGTCGCGCGACGACCACCCGCCGCGCGGCGTTAGGCGGATGCGTCGGATCGCGCTGCTTCTGCTCCTGGCAGCCATGGCGATGCCGGCAGGGGGATCCGCGACACCCGGCGCTTTCGGCCTCGACCTGTCACGACCAGCACAACGCCCGGTCGGCCGGCCGGTTTTCGAGCCCCGCGCGGTTGCCATCGTGTTTCCCGGCTATGGCCGCGTCACGGTGCAGCCCTTTGTCCAGCGGACGACGACCGTTCGGCAATGCGGCGCCGTCCTGCGACGGAACAAGGATCGACCGCAGCGCCTGACGACAATCGGCATCGACGGGTCGGAAACCGAAAGCTGCGGCAAACTGGTGGCGGTCGGGCGCGTGCCGGGGCCGGCCGGGCACGCGCGCCTGGTGTTCTTGTACCGCAACCAGGCCCAATTCGCCGGCGCGACCGAAGCCGATGCCGCGATCCGCCCGATCATCGCGGTCACCACAGCACGAGGCCCCTGGCAGATCGACGACATGCTGTCGTCGCGCCTGAACGAACGCGGCACGACGACTATCGCAGCCGCGCGTCGCCAATTCCGGCGCGACGGCAGCATCACCGACTAGCTCGTCTGACCCAGCTAACACGCCGCCAGCCATCCCCGCGCCATCAGACGACGCGCGAGGCTCGCGGCTCGTAGGTGCCATTGCGGATATTCGACGCGACGAGATGCCCGACCGAGAGCAGTTCGTTGCGTGACTTGCCGGGCAACTGATTCGAAAGATCGTTCATCATCTGCGAGAACTCGTTTTCGGTCATGAGCTTCTGCTTGATCGCGCGCTCAAGAGCGGGCGCGACCCACGGGCAAAAAACTTTTTCGCCCCAGACATATCCGCCTGCTGCGCCCACGATTGTGCCAATCGGATTGCCTCCTGTGCCGATCGCCCCGACCGCAGCCCCTACGATCGCACTGCCAGCGACGCACGCCTTATAAGCCATGCTCGACCGATCCGATGTCGTTAGCTGGTCAAAATTTTCCATTTTCCATTCTCTCCATTCCTGCCGTTATGCAAACTCGTAGGTGAACACGTCGTCGCCCACGCTCACCGCAATGGTCGCGACTTCCTCGCCTGCCATCTGCTTTTCGAGCAAGGCGATCGACAGTTCGGGCAGCATCGTGTTGGTCAGGATCGCATCGATCATGCGGCCGCCGCTCGCCACTTCGTTGCAGCGCGAGACGATGAGGTCGACGACCTCCTGGCCGAAGCTGAACGCGATATTGTGGTTTTCGGCGATACGCTTGACGACGCGGTTAAGCTGCAGCCGCACGATGCCGCGCAGCATGTCGGGGGACAGCGGGTAATAGGGCAGCACGATGAGCCGCCCGAGCAGCGCCGGCGGAAACACCTTGAGCAGATCGGGGCGCAGCATCTGTGCGAGTGCGTCGGATGTTGGCTTGGTTTCCTCGTCTTCGCTGACCGCGGTGATCAGCTCCGTGCCGACATTCGACGTCAGCAGGATCAGCGTGTTCTTGAAATCGATGAAGCGTCCCTCGCTGTCGTTCATGAAGCCTTTGTCGAAGACCTGGAAGAACATTTCATGGACATCGGGGTGGGCCTTTTCGACCTCGTCGAGCAGTACGACCGAATAGGGACGCCGCCGCACCGCCTCGGTGAGCACGCCGCCCTGACCATAGCCGACATAGCCCGCCGGC
>JBBROX010000053.1:0-3578 GCA_038228865.1 Sphingomonadales bacterium
AAGCCGTGGCAGGTCGCGATGATCGGGCTGGGCACGGCGACGGCGCAGCTCGACACCGCGGTCAATATTGCCTTCCCCGCCATCACCCGGGGATTCGATCTCGCTATCCCGGATATTCAGTGGGTGGTGATCTCTTATGTGCTGACCTACGCCAGCCTGCTGCTGGCGCTCGGGCGCATCGGCGACACCATCGGTCATGCGGTCGTCTACCGGATCGGCCTGGTCTGGAGTGCGGTCGCGTTGCTGCTTGTCGGTTATGCGCCGAGTTACGGCGCGATGCTGTTGTTTCGCTGCCTGCAGGGCGTCGGCGCCGCGCTGGTGCTGAGCTGCGGCGTGGCGCTGGTGACATCGCTCTACGATGAACAACGACGCGGCCGGGCGCTCGGCATCTATACCATGATGATGGCGCTGGGCCTGATGCTCGGTCCGCTGCTCGGCGGTGCGTTGACGGCCACCTGGGACTGGCCCGCGGTGTTCTGGTTCCGGATTCCGATCGCCATCGCGGCATTGCTGCTGTTGCGCGGCATGCCGGTTTCGCTGCCGCGCCGGGCAGGCGACCGCTTTGATGTTTTGAGCGGCATCGCGCTGGTGTTGGGCCTGGTCACCATGCTGCTGGCGCTGAATCGACTGCGCGAGTTCTCCGCGGTCTGGCTCGCATTGCTGTCCGCCGCGGCCCTGGCTGCGTTTGTGTTCCGCCAATCCCGCGCCGAACATCCGATCATCGCGACCGAAATCCTCAAAGCACCCGGTTTTGCGCTTTTAAATCTCGTCAGCGTTCTGACCAATCTCGCGGCCTTTTCGGTCTGGCTATTGGTGCCCTATTATCTCACGCGCATACCCGGCCATTCGCTGGCGGAGAGCGGCGCCATCCTGGCGGCGGGGGCGGCAGGCGCCGTGCTGGCCGCGCCGATCGGTGGCCGCCTGATCGAACGGCGGATTTCCGCCGAGCGGCTGGCGATGGCAGGGGCGGCAACAATTGGCGCCGGGCTTCTGCTGCTGAGCGCGTGGACGGAGCAGACCTCGACCGCGCTAAAGGTTGCCGGCCTGGTTGTGCAGGGCGTGGGCCTCGGCCTGTTCCAACTGGCTTGTACCGATATAGTGACATCCGCGCTGCCGCTCGGGGATCGCGGCGTGGCAGGAAGTCTCACGCTGCTGACGCGAATGCTCGGCACCGTCACCGCGGCTTCGGTGATCCTGATGCTGTTCGAAATTCTGCAACTCAAACACGGCTTCTTCGAAGCCTTCCATCAGACCTTTCAGCTTGCGGCCCTGCTGGCGTTCGTTACGGCGGGGCTGCTGGCGTTGTTGCCGCGCGGCAGAAGATCGGGTGCTAACTGATCTCAGTCGTCAGGATGTAGAGCAAAGGGATCGGTTACTGAGGCTCGCTGGGCCTGTCCCGCTCATGGCTTTCAGCATCAGCAGCCGCGCACGCGTCCATGCCGTGGCATTGGCTTCGATAGTACCAGGTGCCCGCGGTTATCGAGCAAATAACCACCACAAGAAGGAGCAGTAAAATCCACCATCGATTCGACATTTCCATACGACCTTTCAGCAGTGACCCTTTGCAATGCGCCCGGTGCCTCAGAGTTTCATTTTGCTCACAAAGCAGCGACGGGCTCAGAAAGGCATCGGCACGGGGGCGTATCTGACGAGGCGGTGCAGGGCAAGCCGCTGACGCCCGTTGATCGCCAAATTGGGCTGGTCGCGGCTTTTTTTCATCGTGTTTGATCGTTGACGACGCGGGGACTCGAGGATGCGGCAATCCCGGACGTCAGCTTTCGACGTTGGTCGTTCTGTGGCGTTGGCAATTCGTGATCGCGGGTCATCAAGACTCAACCGACCGTAAGTGCTAAGGCCATAACGCGACAGGGAATGCGGCGCCGCGTCCTTGTCACCCCTCATCGAGCCGGCGTCGAACAAGAACAAAAATAGTCTCGGGAGAGCTGCGCGGGTGATGCCCGGGGCATGCGCAACAGGGAGGCTTGCATGAATCGAAAGATAGCCGGAATGGTCTTTTCGACAGGTGTTATGGTTGCGGCGTTGGCCGGGACCGCGGGTGCGCAACAGTCATCGGGGGCCGCGGCCCTCGACACCAGCCTACGGGCTGCGGTCGAGCGCAAGGACGTGCCGGGTGTGGTCGCGCTGATCACCGATCGGTATCGCGTGCTGTATCAAAGTGCGTTCGGCGTTGCCGACGTCGCGACCGGGCGTCCGCTGGCAGCGGATGCGCTGTTTCGTATCGCCTCGATGACCAAGCCGGTCACCTCGGTGGCCTTGATGCAACTGGTCGAACTGGGCCGCCTCGGTCTCGACGACCCCGCCGAAAAATACCTGCCGGAACTTGCCGGACTGAAAGTCATTGAATCCTTTGACGCAGCGACCGGCGCCTATCAGGTTCGCCCGGTATCGAGAGCGCCGACCGTCAGGCACTTCCTGACGCACACGTCCGGATTGGCCTATCCGTTCACCAGCGCTATCTGGCGCGATTTGAAGCCGCGCGCCGGGGAGGTCTATCCGTTCGGCGGACCGCTGCTGTTCGATCCCGGCGAGCGCTGGCACTACAGCACCTCGACCGATGTCGTCGGCAAACTGGTCGAGGCGGTGTCCGGCGAAAAGCTCGAGGATTATTTCCGCCAGCACATCTTTATCCCGCTGAAGATGAACGACACCTCCTACAACGTGCCGGAGGCCAAAGGGCCGCGCCTGGTCGCGCAACAGCAGCGCGCCGGCGAGCGCATGGACGGCGCCGTCGAACTGCAGAAGCCGCAGCTCGGGCTCACCATCGCCGCGCCGATCGGCGGCGGCGGTCTCGCTTCGACCGCTGACGACTACGGGCGCTTCGTACGCATGCTGCTCAACAACGGCGCGCTCGACGGGGCGCGGGTGCTGAAGCCCGAGACGGTGGCGCTGATGGGCCAGAACCACATCGGTGCGGTCTCGGTTCCGGCGCTGAAGTCCGCGCTGCCGCGCAGTGCCGACTTCACCTTCATCGCTGACGGACGCGACAAATGGGGGCTCGGCTTTCTGATCACGACCGATCAGGTGGCCGGCAAGCGCTCTCCCGGCAGCCTGAGTTGGGGCGGCATCAACAACACCTTCTTCTGGGTCGATCCCATCAGAGGCATCGCCGGCGTGATCATGATGCAGTATCTGCCGTTTGCCGACGCCAGGGCGCTGGCGGTCTACGACACCTTCGAACGCGGCACCTATCAGTTCGTCAACGCCGAGCGGTAGAAATCCTGAATGATCTAGCCGGCGTCGTGCCGGCCGGACATCTGCGCGCTTCCTACACCGGCTCCATGCCGAGCGACTTCGCGCTCTCCATCCAGACCGGCAATTCGCGCTGGTACAGCGCGTTGGTTTCCTTGAAACCGAGCGCCGGTTCGAGCACGAAGGTCGCGAGAACTTCCTTCACTTTCGGATCGCTGTTGGCCGCCACGCAGAGTTCCGCCAGCCGGTCGACGATCGGCTGCGGCGTCGCCTTCGGCAGCGCCCAGCCGGAGAAGCCGCTCACGGTGAAAAATTTCGATGTCGCGCCCTGTTCAGGCAGGGTCTTGACGTCAGGCATCGCACCGACC
>JBBROX010000054.1:0-3549 GCA_038228865.1 Sphingomonadales bacterium
ATGATCCGGGTCATCTCGTCGCCATCGAGTTCGACGACGGGGTTGGTCACCTTGATTTTTGCCATGACGGAGGGGGCCTTTTTCTGGAAAAACGCGCGTTTCGGGCGTCAGTGGATGATGATAGTCGGGCTATAGCACCGCAAGCGAGCGCGCGGAAGCCAAGCCGTTATGCACTTTCAGCCCTTCCCTGGGGTAAGAACGCCTTGGGGCAAGAACGCCTTGAACGCTTTGGGATTAGAACGCCGCCTGGGTCGCGGTCCCCGCCACCACGTACCAGGTGACGAACAGGCCAGAGATCAGCGCGCCCGGCAGGCTGGAGCCGGTCCGCCGCCAAGTGAAGGTCGCGATCACAGCGCAGATCGCCAGCAGCGGCACGAACTGGATCGCCACGATGGTGGAGAGCGGCACGAAGCCGGGATCCGGGAGCGGGTTGAACAGCTTTCCAGTCAACCAGAGCGTGCCGTATTGCAGCCCGACCAGCACGATGAAGCCCAAGGTCAGCGCGAAGATGTTGGTCAGGTAAAGCGTGCCGCGGCCGGCCGCCATGGTCGAGAAATTCCGGTGCAGCACGTGCAGGGCCACCACGAAGAACGCGGTGAATGGCACAAGATAGATCAGGAAGATCAGGGCCTGTTTGGCGCTCATCAATTTCAGCGCCACGATCCAGAACCGGAAGTCGATCTTGAAGGCGAGATCGGCCAGCCACAGCGCGGCATAGCCGATGGCGACGGTCCCGACCGCGATCACGACCGACTGCAGGACGACGCCGGGGCGGCTGGTGCGTTTGGGCGCGAACGGCATCAGCGCCAGCGTGATCAGGCCATTGATGACGGCCCAGACCAGGATCTGGTTGGTGATGCCCTGCGGCAGGAACGCCGAGGGTTTTATGAAGGTCCCGCCCAGCGCGAAGGCCGGATAATAGGTCAGGGCCGGGATGAAGGCCGACAGGATCAAGGCGACAGTCCAGCGGCGGCCGGTGGCGGCCGAATGGGCCGGCATGGTGCCGTCGTCAATCACGGGCAGGCGCAACCGCTGCGAATACATCGGCGATTCCAGCAGGCCATCGAAGGCCCCAATCAACAGGGCGACGAAGCCAAGCAGGGCGATCAGCGTGCCGATCTCCTTGCAGAACCAGATCTGGTCGTCGGCCGGGCGGGGCGTACCGCCCTGCAGGGTCTTGGCAAACCAGTCGAGGCTGTAGCCGATCGCCTCATGGGAGATGTGCTCGGCCGGATGGGTGATGGCTGGGGTATAGAGCACCCGGGCTGTGCCCTGGGCGATGTCGCCATAGACCTTGCCCGGTTCGGCCGCGCCATGCGTGCCGAACAGGGCCCACAGCTTTGGGCTCCGGGGGACGTCGCGAGCCCGGTCCTCGCCCCACATCAGGGAAGAGAACTCTTCGTATTGGGCGAACACCAGCGCCACATTTCGCGGCCAAGTGGTGGTGCCGTCGGCGGCGAACGGCTTGCCGGTCGACGAGCCCTCCAGCACCATCGACCGGTAGTCGTTGGGCATCGCGGTCGCCGCAGCCAGCACCGTCCAGCCGCCCATCGAGTGGCCTTCAAGCCCGATATTGTTCTTGTCGACGAAGTCGAGGCTGCGCAGATGCGCCAGCCCATCGGGGCCGCCGAACCCGTTGGCGAAGGCGGGCGGGTCGCTGTAGCCGTGGCCGGTCTGGTCGAGGGCCAGCACGACATAGCCGCGGCGGGCGAATTCGATGGCAAAGCCGTCCTGGGTCTCGCGTGAATTGATGTAGCCGTGAACCGCGAGAATACCGGGGGCGGGGGTCTGCGCCGTGGCGTTGGCGGGGACGTAGAGCAGGGCGCTCATGGTGTTGCCCTTGGCGCCGGCAAACCGCACATCCCGGATTTTGATGCCGCCGTAGGTCTGGGTCAGGTGGGCGAGCAAGCCGCCGGCCAGGATCAGGATCACGCCCAGAATTGCCAACGTCCATCTGCCGCGCATGGATGTTTCTCCCCATTTGCCCTTCGCCGTTGATCCGGCTTTCCGGGTCGTTTGCAGCTTCGCTTCGAGTGTGATTGTTAGCCTAGCCGAAAGCAGAGCGCCCGCAAACGGCGTTCAGGCGAAGCTTCATTGAGGCTTTGACCGAACCTTCGGAAATGCGACTAACCCTGTCATTGGGCTTGAGAATTTTCGCCGTCTTTGCGAAAGCGGCCCATCCTGAGTTTTTGAATCCGTCGCTTCGCGCGTTGATTCAAAATCTTCAGCCGTTGAATCAGAAAGTGAAGTTCAGAATGTCCGGTTCGGGCACCGATAAAACCAAGTCTGGTTTGGACTTAGCCGGACCTGTTGTGATCCTTGTCGAACCGCAGCTCGGCGAGAATATCGGCATGGCCGCGCGCGCGATGGGCAACTTCGCACTCTCGCGTTTAAGAATAGTCAATCCGCGCGACGGCTGGCCCAACATCGCGGCCCAACGCGCCGCTTCCGGCGCCGATGAGATTCTGCAGAACGCCGAATTGTTCGACACCGTCGAGCAGGCGGTCGCCGATCTCTCGCTGCTGTTTGCGACCACCGCCCGCGCCCACGACCAGGCCAAGCCGGTGGTCGCCCCCGCGGAAGCGGCGGGCGAGATCGCGGCGCATGTTGCCGGTGGTGGCGGGGTCGGTATCATGTTTGGCCGCGAGCGCTACGGACTCCAGAACGAGGAAGTAGCCCTCGCCAACCGGATCATCACCTTTCCGGTCAACCCCGGTTTCGCCTCGCTCAACCTGGCGCAGGCGGTACTGCTGATCGGCTATGAGTGGTTCAAGCGCTCGACCGGCGGCGCCCTGCCGTTCGCGATGCCCGAACATTCCGAGCGCGCCTCCCAGCACCAGATGCAGGCCTTCTTCGACAACCTGGTCCGGGAACTCGACAAGGTCGAATTCCTGCGCCCGGCGGAAAAGCGCGAGACCATGCTGGTCAACCTGCGCAACATTTTCACCCGGATGGATCCGACCAAGCAGGACATGCATACTTTGCATGGGGTTGTTATGGCGATTGCGGAAGGCCGCAAGGGACCGGCCAAGGGCGGCGTGCTCGACGGCGAGCAGGCAACCCGGCTCCGGGCCTTATTGGCCGAGCACGGGCGGGGCGTGGCGGCCCCCGGCGACAACAGCACGGTGCGCGGTCTGGCCCGACTATTGCGCCGGAATCCGACCGACGCCGAGCGGATCCTGTGGCAGGCGCTGACCCGCGACCGTCGCTTCGCCGGGCAGTTCAAGCGGCAGACCCCGGTCGGCCGCCACATCCCCGACTTCGTTTCCTTTGTGCTCCGGATCGCGATCGAACTCGTCAACGCCAACGAGTCGGAGGCTATCGTCGCCGACCGCGCCGACCGGAGGACGTGGCTGGAAGCGCGCGACTACCGGGTGGTCGAGATGGCGGTGGCCGACGTCGAGCGCGACCTGGCGACCGAGCTGGACCGGCTGGAAGCGCGCCTGCAGGAAAGCCGCTAGGACGGCACCTCGCGCTTGCGGCAAATGGGCACATGAATTTCATCGGCCCGTCCGGGACTAATCGGCACGAGCGAGGGTTCAACAGGGC
>JBBROX010000055.1:0-3489 GCA_038228865.1 Sphingomonadales bacterium
CATGGAAGTCATCATGTCGCTGGCGACCCGCGTCGTGGTGTTCCACCAGGGCAAGGAAATCGCGCGCGGCAGTCCGCGCGAGGTCACCGCCAACCCGGCCGTGATCGCGGCCTATCTCGGCACCCGCGCCGCCAAGGCCGCCGCTGGACATACGCCGGTCGAGTTGATGGGCGGGCCCGCGACATGAGCGCGCCGTTGCTGGTCATCGAGCATCTTGAAATCCGCTATGGCGACCTGATCGGCGTCTCCGACGTGTCGCTCGTGGTTCCCGCCGGCAGCGTGGTGGCGCTGCTCGGTTCCAACGGCGGTGGCAAGACCACCGTGCTCAACGCCATCGCCGGATTGATCCCCGTGCATGCCGGATCGATCCGCTTTGGCGGCGAGGAGATCGGCGGGCAACAAGCGTTTTCGATCGTGCGCAAGGGACTGGCGCTGTCGCCGGAAGGCTGGCGGCTGTTCGTGCAGCAGAGCGTCGAGAACAATCTCATGCTCGGCGCCACGCCGCTGCGGGACAAGAGCCGTGCGCCCGTGCTGCTCGAACGCGTCTACGAAATCTTTCCGAAACTGAAGGAACGCCGCAACCAGCGCGCCGGCACCATGTCCGGCGGCGAGCGGCAGATGTTGGCGGTCGGCCGCGCCTTGATGAGCGATCCAAAACTCCTGATGCTGGACGAGCCGTCGCTTGGCCTCGCGCCGGCGGTGGTGGAATCCATGTACGATACGTTTGGCCGGCTGCACCGCGAAGGATTGACCATCCTGCTCGCCGAGCAGTCGATCGAACTGGCGCTGGAAGTGTCTGATTTCGCCACCGTGCTGCAGGTGGGAAAAAGCGTGCTCTCAGGCACGGCGGCAGCGCTGGCGGAAGACCCGCAGGTGCAAAAGGCGTATCTGGGAGGCTGAGGGGGGCTCGGTAACCTTCCGTTAAGACCAGATCGGCAGCAGGCCCTAAATTTTTTTTGACGCCCCCCTTGAAACAAAAATCCGATTTTTTTATTTTCGGGGAGCCGCCGAGAGGTGGTGTTCCTGACGCCTCAACGGGTCAGGACTGAACGGGCATCGGTCGTGTCCGGTACCGCCCGTACCCATTTTGCTCTTTGGAGGATCTGGCTATGCGCACTTACGACTTTTCTCCCCTTTGGCGTTCGAGCATTGGCTTCGATCGCCTTTTCGACCTTGTTGAAACGGCACAGCGTGTCGGCGAGGACAATTACCCTCCCTGCAACATCGAGCGGCTAGGCGAGGACCGCTACCAGATTTCGCTTGCGGTTGCCGGCTTCTCGCCCGAAGAAATCTCGGTGACGGCCGAGCAGAACGTGGTCACCATCGAGGGCAGCGGCGCCGACAAGACCGAGCGCGAATATCTCTACCGGGGTATTTCCGCGAGGCACTTCAAGCGGCAATTCAGCCTCGCTGATTATGTTCACGTGAAGAGCGCCGCATTCGAGAATGGTTTGCTGAAGATCGAACTGGTCCGGGAAATCCCCGAAACGATGAAGCCGCGGCGGATTGCGATCCACGGCGCACCAGCCAGCAAGGTACATCAGCTGGAAGGCAAAGCCGCGTAAAATTCAGTTGCCCGAAGGCTTCGCGCTCCTGCCCAAATCGCCAGCGGGAGCCGCGTTGCGGCCCAAGCATCAATCAGAGTGTCTAGCGAAAGGAGAAGGAGGACCTCTCATGATCGACCGTGATGACAACATTGTTGATCTCAACGCCATACTACACCCCGGTTCCGTATACGATCACCCCAGAGACGTCGTGCAGGATATGACGATATGCATCAGTGAAAAGCGGGCGATCCTGGCGTCCTGGGCATCGGACGCGGCCAGCGTGGCCTCGAGCCCTGCGCTGCGAGAACTGCCTGGCTCGTACAGAGCCGTGACCATCGACGAGGTGCTTGAGGCGCTCTCCGCGCTGGACAGCGGGCCTAAAGATCCTCCCGGTGGAAAACCAGCGCGCACCAAATCGACCGCGCGAGTTGGCCTCGCAGCCTAGGCAAAACGTCGGTCGAAAGGGATGACGAAGCTCGCCGTTTTGCGTACGCACTGCAACAATATCCGGCGCTGACGCTTGAAATGGGTTACGCCTTCGGCGAACCCATTTCTCGTTCTTGTGCTTTCATCTCAGCTTCAAGCAGCAGCAGCAGGCATCCGCTCAACCGCTCCTTCAACTCCTTGTCGTGCAGCGACAGCGGCCCGGGATCGTTGAGGATCGCGTTGACCAGCGTTCCCAGCACGACCTGAAATCCGAAGGCGATGGCGCGGCTCTTGGCGGCGCGGCGGCCCTTGCCCATGGCCGGCAGCAGCAGAGGGGTGGCGCGTTCGGTGTTGGCGCGGGCCAGCGCCTTGAAGGGGGTCCACTTGTCCGGCCGGTTGTCGTCATGTTGCAGCGCTGCGTGCAGCACGCCCTCATGCGCGCGCATCCAGCCGATCACGCCGCCCACCAGCTGGCGACAGCGGGTCGCGAGGTCGGCGTCGTCTCGTGCACTGCCGGCCATTTCCGAGACGCGCCGTTCGCCGTCGCGCGCGGCCAGCGCCATCAGCGCGTTGAAATAAGCGTCCTTGCTCTCGAACCGGCTGTAGAAGGCCCCAACAGTGGCATCGACCTTCCGGCACAGCGCCTCGATCGACAATTCCGCGAGGCTGTGGGTTTTCAACAGCTCCGCGCCGGCTTGCAGCAGAGCGGCCGTGGTCTCGCGGCTGCGCTTCTGGCGCGACGGGGTGACGCCGGGGAGGTCGAATTCGGCCGCTATAGGGGGCATCGGGATGTTGCATCTCCGCGCGAAATAATCATAATCATAATTCGGATTATGATTTTAGGCAATGCGGCCCCGGGCTGGTTCCCGGCGGCGGCATCGCCTCAGCCCAGGCGAAACCGCCGGATCAACCGCGGTCGCCGATGTAAAGGGAGGCGAGGATGGCAGCAGGCAGCGCAAAACCGTTCGGCGGCGTCATCGACAAGACGGTGGCGGGCTCCAAGCCGTGGTGGCCGGATGCCACCAAGCCGCCGCAGGGCGCGCCCAATATTCTGGTGGTGCTGTTCGACGATGTCGGCTTTTCCGATTTCGGCTGCTACGGCTCGCCGATCAGGACGCCGACCATCGACAAACTCGCCGCCGAAGGCCTGCGCTATTCAGGTTTTCACACTACCGCGATGTGCTCGACCACGCGCGCGGCGCTGTTGACCGGGCGCAACCATCATTCGGTCGGCGTCGGCTGCCTCGCCAATTTCGACAGTGGTTATCCCGGCTATCGCGGCAAGATCGCGCGCGAGGCAGGGACGCTGGCGGAAATGCTGCGCCCGCACGGCTATCGCAACTATATGGTCGGCAAATGGCATGTCACGCCGCTGACCGAAAGCGGTGCCACCGGGCCGTTCGACGGCTGGCCGCTCGGGCGCGGTTTCGACCGCTTCTACGGTTTTCTCGATGCCGAGACCGACCAGTTTGCGCCCGAGCTTGTCTCCGACAACACCCATATCGATCCGCCCGGA
>JBBROX010000056.1:0-3213 GCA_038228865.1 Sphingomonadales bacterium
CGGCGAATTCGCCTATCTGAATAACCCGCAGCGCGCGGCGGTGGTGCAGACCACGATCGAGGCGGCCAGGGGGCGCGTGCCGGTCGTCGCCGGCGTCGCTTCGACCTCGACTTTAGATGCGGTGGCGCAGGCGAAAGCCTGTCAACAACTCGGCGCCGACGGCATCCTGGCGATCCTGGAGGCGTATTTCCCGCTGTCCGACGCGCAGATCGAATCCTATTTTCGCGCTATCGCGGATGCGGTCGAACTTCCCGTGGTGATCTACACCAATCCGCAATTTCAGCGCGCCGATCTGACTCTCGATGTCATCGCGCGGCTCGCGACGCATCCGCGCATCAATTACATCAAGGATGCCTCGACCAATACCGGTCGGCTGTTGTCGATCATGAACCGCTGCGGCGACGCCATCAAAGTGTTCTCGGCGTCGGCGCATATTCCGGCCGCGGTGATGCTGATCGGCGGGGTGGGATGGATGGCGGGACCGGCCTGCCTGATCCCGCGCCAGAGCGTCGAGCTGTACAATCTTTGCAAAGCTGCGCGCTGGGACGAGGCGCTGGCCCTGCAGCGGCGGCTGTGGCGCCTGAACGAAGCGTTCGCGCGTTACAATCTGGCAGCGTGCATCAAGGCGGGGCTTGCGATTCAGGGCTATGCGGTCGGCGATCCCGTCGCGCCCCAGGCGGCCTTGACGGCGGATGAGCGCAAGGCGGTCGAAACGGTGCTGCGGGAGATCGGTTAGCGCCGTCATTCCGGGGCGGCCCTCACGGCTGAACCCGGAATCCCGGCACGATCAGCGCGAGATTCGGACGTGGTGGAGATAACGACTACTTGTCAGTTCGCGGACGTTCGAGTTTGCTGCCGTGGGCGTCGAGCCTTATCGTTCGCAGGACCATCGAGCGATAAAAGGACGGGAGATATCATGGGAGCGGTTGGATCGACGTTCGGCGCCGCTGGGGCGGGCGGGCTGGTTATCGCGATCCTGTATTTGATCCTTGGACCAGGTGCGACTGTGTATAATTTGTCGAGACTGGCGTTCAGTGAATATAGCTACCGAGCGGGAAGAGGGGCAACGCTCCGCCCATCGGATTTTGATACCATCAAAAGTTGCCTGCCGTGGAACATCGGCATCAGCCTGCTCCCCTTAATTCCGGTCATCCTGAACGGCCTGCACGGTTGATATTTTTGACTTTGCCGGGTTTGCGGCCGGTTTTCTGCGCCGCGCCGGGCAAGACGACATCCCTGCTTCGGCGCGACAATTGGTTCAGGCCCATCCGCACCCATCACTTGGCGAGATAATTGCGATAAACCCAGCCTGCTGCCGGAGCATTCGCGGGCCGAGATTCCAGGACCATGGCTCTGGTGCTATCGCGCATGCGTATGCTCGCCCGCTCACCCGCCTTGGTCTCCACCGCGCGGCCGCTGTCTGCCGAGCCGATGAAGCCGGACACAGCTGCGGTCGGCGGAGCCGGCGCGCTGTCCGCGGTGCGCTCGCCGATCGCCTCGGTGACGCTGGCGCGCAACAACTTCGGCCACATCTTCCGGAACAATCCGTTGGATGGATAGATGTCGGCGCTATTTATCTTGCCGTTCACCGCAAACACATAGCCGACGATCTCATCACTCTGCTCACCCTTTGGCTGCAGGGTCGCGACATATTCGGCCTGTTCGCCGGCAAGATGGCTGTCCTCAAGCGTCAGCTGCAGGCTGGTCCGCGATCGCGGCGCCGCAACCGGTGAGCCCAGATTTGCAGATAGCTTCTGCTGGATCTGTGCGACGCTCTTCCAAACCTCCTGCTGTCGTGTGCCGACCGAACCGTCGCCTGGCGGTTTCGTCAATCCGCTGGCGATCGCCAGCTTGGCCGAACGGGACGGCAACGCGGCGGTCGCACTTGAGAACGTCCGCGCGTCTTCGACGCCCCGCGCCGACCAGCGGTCACTTTCGACGCAAAACGAGTCGATAGGTATCGCGCCCGAGTGAGGCGGCAGCAGCATGCTGACGCTCAGCACGCGATCCTGCTGTCCACCTTTCACGATGTCACCCGACTGAATGAAGACTTCGTCCGCACCGGTGTTTTCGACCTGAAGCTCGTTAACCTGGCCCGTCTCGCGCGCCGTGATGACCTTCTTGGCCAGTGCCTCCTGCAAGGTAAGCGGAACGGGTCCGCTGCGGGATTTACCGAATACAAAGTAGATCGCGAGGTTACCGTGGACCACCGGATCGGAGAGGCGGTAACCCTCCGGATTGTCGGTCTCGGCGTGGGCTCCGCCGTATTGCGGCAGGCAGAGTGAGAGCAGAATCGCCAGAATCTTCCATTTGCCGGGCATTGGACGCTCCTTCGTCGCAGGGTCAGGCGAGCCGTTGTCGGGTCGCTGAAGCGTTAGACGGACAAGGAAGGTTTTTTGCCGGGTCCGCCAAAACGGAGAAGAGGACTTGAAATCTTGCCGCGTTTGCCTGTCATTGGGAGCGCCGGACGAGGTGGGGAAACCGTGACCGCACATGCCGATCCAGAACGCGAGCTTCTGACGGCCGCCCTGCGGGGAGGCGCCGGCGCGGCGGCCACGCTAACCCGGGCTCTTGCCGACCTCGTGTGGACCGCTTGCATGCGCGTCACCCAAGACCGGGCCGAGACGGAATCGGCGTTTCGCGACGTCATGGCTTCACTTCGCGCCGACGGTTTTGCGCGGCTGAAGGGCTTTGACGGGCGGGCGCGGGTCCGCATCTATGCCGCACTCGTGGTGCGCGACCTGTTGTCGGAACGGGTGGTCAAGCTTCTGGCGCTCAACGCCGACGCCGGATGGCGTGCCTTTGAGGCGTTCTTTGCCGACGATATGCGGCGCATCATCTTGCGGAATCTGCCTGGCAAAGATCACCAGCCAAACCGCGAGGACGCTTACCAGTCCGTCTGTGAGGCGCTGCTAAAGCACGATTTGCGGCGCCTGCGCGCTTATTCGGGCCGTGGCAGCCCGTCAGGCTTCATCCTGCATGTCATCGAGAACCTGGTCATCGATTACGTACGAACCATCTTGCCGCGCCGGCGTCTTCCGGCTGCGATCCAGGGGCTATCGACGCTCGATCTGGGGTGCGGCACGGATAATTGAGACACCCGGCTGAGGTAAATTGAACCTCAACCGGAGTGTTAGACATGACGAATGATGAAGGGCTCAAGCCCGAAGGGGCCCCGGAGCGCTCCCCCAAAGCTGGCGCAGGCGCCCCTTC
>JBBROX010000057.1:0-3116 GCA_038228865.1 Sphingomonadales bacterium
AGCTACCTTCGCCTTGAATGCCGGACTGTGGTTCCGGCGTGTTCGCTTCGTCATCTGATCTCCTGTTCGGCAGCCATCCTGGCCGCCCTCAGGCAGATATCCCACTTAACGCACTGTGCAGATTTACCGAGCCACCTCTGTCGCTCCACAGATCGCGTTTGCCTTCTCGTTCTAACAGATGGTCAACGAGTGCATCGATTTGGCGTTAGTCTTCGACGCACTGATAGGTCGGTAGAGTCCCTTGGCAAAATGGGGCCGATAGGCGACCGTCCGGTTTAGGGTGAAGGAACCAGGATAGCTGCCACTCCCGAAGCGGATGAACCGCCATTAAACCTAGACTAGGTTACGCAGAGCGGTCGATCAGGGGCCTTGGACGCTTAGGCCAGCTTTAATGATCGTTAGATGGCTGGCGGCCAGTGCTTCGAAGTCAATCGGTGCGCCGCCGACCGGTTCGATCACCTCGCGCCAGATCACTCCGGCCAGCATCGGGCCGACCACCGATAGCGCCATCAGGCTGGGGTCGCCGGGTCGCACGATACCGCTGGCTTGTCCGGCGGCGATCGCGGAGCTCAGAGCTCCCAGCGCGGGGCGAATGACCATATCGTGCCAAGTCCTCGCCAGCTCGGGAAAGTTCGTTGACTCGGCGATCACCATTCGCGCCAGACGGCGCAGCTTCGGCTCACTCATCACGGCTGCCAAGGACGGCAACATCGCGTCGAGAACATTAGCCAGTGTATCGGCGGGCTGTGAGGCTTGGATCGCGTTGGCGAGGCCGATCGCAGGATGCTCGAGCAGAACTGCGCGGAACAGGTCTGCCTTTGTTGGATAGTAGAGGTAGAGCGCTGTCTTCGACAGACCTGCCCGTGCGGCGATATCGCTGAGGCGCGTCGCCGCATAGCCTTTCGCGGCGAACACATCGAGGGCAGCGTCGGCGATCTCTGACGGTCGAGCGCCTGCCCGCCGGCGCCATCGTGGCGCGTTGTCGACGGCCTGTTCGCCATCGCTAAGAGCATCGCTCACGTCTACCGCATCATTATATGACTTGACATTCACTTACGCGATTACCTTTATGACCGACACGTCAGTTAATCGCGCGAGATGGTTTGATGTCAAATGCACCCATCCTGATCATCGGTGCCGGACCGACCGGGTTGAACCTAGCGCTTCGGCTCGCGCGCTCGGGGACGGCGTTCTGCATTATCGACGAACATGACGGTCCGGCGCAGGAATCGCGGGCACTCGCCGTCCATGCGCGCACGCTCGAATTTTATCACCAGCTTGGCCTTGCAGATGCAATCGTCGACGCCGGGACGCGGATTGGCGGGATACGGATGTATCGCGACGGTCGCGCTCGCGGGCATATCAAGCTCGGCGACATCGGTGCCGGTCTCAGCCCGTATCCCTTCATCCTCGATTTTCCGCAAGATGAGCACGAGCGATTGCTGGTCGACCGGCTGCGTGACATGGGTATTGAGGTCGAACGCAGGACCGCGCTTGCGTCCTTCACGCAGGATCCCGACGGTGCCGACGCCGTCCTGATCAAAGACGGGCAACGCTCGCACGTTCGCGCGAGCTACATCTGCGGCTGCGACGGCGCGCGCAGCAAGGTTCGTGAGGGCATCGGTGCCAGCTTCAGCGGCGGCACCTATCAACACCTCTATTATGTCGCCGATGTCCGGCTCGAGACGCCGGACACCGACAACGATTTCCATATCGCCACGGGCACCGACACATTCGCGTTGCGCCTGCCGGCGCGCAAAGGGCAGAACGAGCGGCTGATCGGTTTCGCGCCCGACGGCATCGAGCATCCGGTGTTCGAGGATGTCCGCGCCGATGCCGAGCACCTGCTCGATATCCGTGTCGCCGAGGTCAACTGGTTCTCTACCTACCGTGTCCACCACAGGGTTGCCGGCCGTTTCCGGAAGGGGCGTGCGTTTCTGCTCGGCGATGCCGGGCACCTGCACAGCCCGGTTGGCGGCCAGGGCATGAACACCGGCATCGGCGATGCGGTGAACCTCGCCTGGAAGCTCGCGGCCGTGGTCGGCGGCCGGGCCGCGGAGGCGCTGCTCGACACCTATGAGGCCGAACGCATTCCCTTCGCCCGCAGTCTGGTCGCGACGACGGACCGGGTTTTCCAGACGGTCGTGTCGGATGGTGTCGACGGCCATGTGCTACGATCGCTGGTGCTGCCGACGCTAATTCCGGCGGCCATGCACGTCGGCGCGGCGCGGAAGGCGATGTTCCGTCTCGCATCGCAGATCGCAATTCACTACCCTGAAAGCTCACTGTCGGTCGGGAGAGCCGGTGACGTCGCCGGTGGCGACCGCCTGCCGTGGGTCGGGTCGATCGACAACCATGCGCCGCTTATCAGCCTCGATTGGCAACTTCACGTCTACGGCGACGTCGCGCCGGCGATTACCGCGAGTGCACAACACCTCGGGCTTGCGCTGCACCGGTTCGACTGGAGCGCGGCGGTAGGCAAAGCAGGCATGGAACGGGGATCCGGTTATCTGGTGCGCCCTGACGGTCACATCGCGCTGGCAATGTCGGCGCCGACGGCGGCAGCTCTCGAAGACTATGCAAAGATGCGGGGTCTGGTGTTCGTGTCCGAGTGAGCGTGGTCGAGACCACCTCGGAAGGGGGAGCCGAAAGCGGAATGACAGCTCCGCGCGATCGGAGGCGGAAAAGCCGCCAAAAGAAGGAAGTCATTGCGACCAGCAGTTCGACCCGAGTGCAATATTTGATTTTCTCGTAGCACGGAAGATGGTTTTGAGGCACTGTCAGACGTATGTGGCACGGCATGCTCGGCGATGGTAACCAACGCGGATGAGCCGCAAATCGAGAGCTGCGCCGCCGAGCCCGTTCCGCTGTTTCAACTCGTCGCCGGACGTGATCCGGCTGGTTGTGATGATGTACGTCAAATACCCGCTGTCACTTCGGAACGTCGAGGACCTGTTGGCCGAACGCGGTATCGACGTTTGCCACGAGACGGTGCGGTTCTGGTGGAACCGGTTTGGACCAATGTTCGCCGCTGAGATCCGACGGAAGCGGGTCGATCACATGCGAGCCTATACCCATTGGCGCTGGCACCTCGACGAGGTGTTTGTGAAGATCAA
>JBBROX010000058.1:0-3055 GCA_038228865.1 Sphingomonadales bacterium
CCAATCAGGATGGCGATGATCTGCGCCGATTGCCGGTGCAGCATGACAGCGATCAGCGCGAGGACAACAACCGTGCCGGTCGCAATTGCCGTGTTGAACAACAGATACATGTCCCGTCTCCCCTGCCGATAGTTTCGGGAGGCCATCCCCGACAAGCCCTATGTTCCTGTTATGTTCCGTGTGTCAAGTGACCTCAATACCGCTATCAGGATGGGCAAAACGGTAAAGGACATGACGATGCTCGGGACGATGCAGGACTGGCCGCTGCTGGTGTCGCGGATCATCGATCACGCCGCGATGAATTTTCCCAGGCGCGAAGTTGTGGCGCTCACCTGCGAAGGGCCAACCGTCCGGTCGAACTGGGGGGAGATTGCCCTGCGAGCCCGGCGTTTCGCCAGCGCGCTGGCGGCTCTAAGTGTTCAGCAGGGCGATCGTGTGGCGACACTGGCGTGGAACACGCATCGCCATGTCGAGGCGTGGTACGCCATCTCGGGCATGGGCGGCGTTGCGCACACGATCAACCCGCGGTTGTTCCGTGACCAGATCGTCTACATCATCAACCACGCCGAAGACCGGGTATTGTGCTTCGACATCACCTTCATCGAGATGATCGAGGCGCTTGCGCCCCAACTGCCGACCATCGAGCATTTCGTCCTGATGACCGACCGGGCGCACATGCCCGATTCGTCACTGAACCTGCTGTGTTACGAGGAAATGCTGGCAGCCGGCGATCCGGCATTCCCCTGGGCCAAGCTCGACGAGAACGCGCCGGCCGGGCTGTGCTACACCAGCGGCACCACGGGTAACCCCAAGGGTGTCCAGTACAGCCACCGCTCCAACGTGTTGCACGCGATGGCGGCGTGCATGACCGATACGTTTGCGATGAGCGCCACCTCGGTCGTCATGCCGATCGCGCCGATGTTCCACGCCAACAGCTGGGGTATTCCCTATATCGCGGCGATGGCCGGGGCGAAGCTGGTGCTCAACGGCCCGAACTTCGATGCGCCGACGCTGCACCGGCTGATCACCGAGGAGGGGGTCAATTTCTCGCTGGCCGTGCCGACGGTGTGGCTGAGCGTGTTGCAGCACCTCGAGCGGACCGGCGAAGGACTCGGCAGCCTCGACCGCGTTGCCATTGGCGGATCGGCGGTGCCGCGTTCGATGATCGAGGCGTTCCGCGACCTGCACGGTGTCACCGTCAGCCATTTGTGGGGCATGACCGAGATGTCGCCGATCGGCACGGCGGGGCGGCTGTGCCCCGAAATCTCGGCGCTGCCGCTCGAAGGCCAGGTCGATGCGCAGTGCAAGCAGGGGCGGGGGCTGTTCGGCGTCGAGATGAAGATCGTCGACGAGAGCGGCACCGAACTGCCGCGCGACGGCAAGGCGTTCGGGCAGTTGCTCGTCAAGGGACCGTGGATCGTCGCCAGTTATTTCAAGGGTGACGGCGGCGAAATTCTCGACCGTGACGGCTGGTTCGACACCGGCGATGTCGCGACCATCGACGCGCTGGGGTACATGCAGATCGTCGACCGGTCCAAGGACGTCATAAAGTCGGGCGGCGAATGGATTTCGTCGATCGAACTCGAGAACGCCGCAGTCGGTGCGCCGGGCATCGCCGAGGCCGCGGTGATCGGCGTCGCGCATCCGAAATGGGACGAGCGGCCGCTGCTGATACTGGTCCGAAAACCCGGCGCGACAACGTCGAAGGACGATGTCCTGTCCTATCTGTCGGGCAAGATCGCCAAGTGGTGGACGCCTGACGACGTGGTGTTCGTCGAAGAACTGCCGCACACCGCGACTGGCAAGCTACTCAAGACCGAACTGCGGCGGCAGTTTGCGGATTTTCGTCTGCCGGGCTGAGGCGCAGCGATTGCCGGGGTAGTGCGTTGTTCCGACGTAACGATGACCGCAGGAAGCCAGCGCCATGCCCGATGATCCGCCGTTCGATTGCCTGATCGTCGGCGGTGGCCCGGCCGGGCTGACGGCGGCAATCTATCTCGCGCGCTTCCTGCGCCGGGTGATCGTCGTCGATGCCGGCGGCAGCCGTGCGCTGTGGATCCCGACCTCGCACAACCACGCGGGCTTTCCCGATGGCATCACCGGCCCTGAACTGCTTATGCGGATGCGCGAGCAGGCTGAACGTTATGGCGCGTTGTTCCGCGATACCAAGGTCGCTGCGATCCGGCGCGATGGCGAAGGCTTTGTTGCCACGGTCGACGATCAGCCGATCAAGGCGCGGACAATTCTGCTGGCGACGGGGACGACCAATCATCGCCCGGAGATGATCGACGACGCGACGCATGATGCCGCTGTCGCTGCAGGACTGCTGCGCTATTGCCCGGTCTGCGATGGCTTCGAGGCGCGTGGTCAGCGGATTGCCGTGCTTGGCAGCGATGCGCACGGCGTTGCGGAGGCGCAATTCCTGCGGCACTACAGCCCGCAGGTTACGCTGCTGCCTGCTCGTCACGCCGACCTGTCGCCAGCCGATCGTGCGACCTTGGCCGAAAACGGCATCACCGTCATTGAGCCGGCAGTGGCGGCGTTGACGTTCGATGCCGACGTGCGGGTGACTTTGGTCGGCGGCGGCGAACTGGTATTCGATACGATGTATCCGGCACTGGGTTCGCGGTGCAATTCGCGGCTGGCGGAAGAATTGGGTATCGACCGCTGCGAGGCCGATGCGATCCGCGCCGACGCCCATCTGGCAACATCGATGCCTGGCGTGTGGACGGCGGGGGATGTCGTCGAAGGGCTCGACCAGATCAGTGTCGCGATGGGCCATGCCGCCATCGCTGCGACGGCCATCCACAATCATCTGCCCAAGGCAGCACTCGCGGGGTGACGGATCAGAACAGCTGCCCTTGAGCGCTCGGCACGCGGAACAGATCGGTGCGCAGCGTCATCCGCTCGCTGTTCAGCCCATGCTTCGCCACCGCCTTGGCAAAGCGCGTGCGCATCAGTTCGGCATACGGCCCCTGTGCCCGGAAGCGGTCGAAGAAGTTCGGATCGTTATCCCGCCCGCCGCGCATCGTCGTGATGTGCGACATGACGCGCG
>JBBROX010000059.1:0-2979 GCA_038228865.1 Sphingomonadales bacterium
GCGCGCGGCGTGACCGGCGTGTAGGGATCGTCGAGATAATGGGCGAGATGGCCCGTGACCTGCAGATACTGGTCGTTGCCGTCAGGGCGCAGCCGCTTGTTGCGCTCCTCCAGATATTTTTGGCGCAGCCGCTCCTTGTCGATCGCCGGGGTCTGCAAACCCTGAGGCTGGTCCGTCATCGTCATCCGAAGGCGCCTTTCGAAAAATCAGAATATCCAGCCGTCATTAGCACCGCTCAGGACGGCCGTGCAGCCAGATATGGCGAGTTGGCGATCGACCAGGTCGGCATCGGCTCCATCCGAAAGATCTGCCGCAGATGCACTTCGTCGGGGCCGTCGCCGATCCGCAGCAACCGTCCCCAGGCCAGTGCCTGATGGATCGGCGTGTCGTCGGAGCCGCCCATCGCGCCAAACACCTGCATGGCGCGGTCGGCGATCCGCTGCAGCATCGCGGGTACCGCGACCTTGATCAGCGAGACGTCGCGCCACGCACCGTGGTGACCGGCCTGATCCAGCCGCCACGCGCAGCGATAGGCCAGCAGGCGCGCCTGCTCGAGTTCGACGCGGGCTTCCGCAATCCAGCGCTGGATGGTGTCGTATTCGATCACGGTGCGACCGAACGCGGAGCGTTCCGAGGAGCGCACCATCATCAATTCGATCAACAACTCGCACAGCCCGATCGAACGCATGCAATGATGAATGCGCGCCGGACCCAGGCGAATTTGCGCAACCTTGAAACCTTCGCCTTCCGCGCCGAGCAGGTTTTCCGCAGGCACGCGGACATTGTCGAAGGCGAGTTCGCCGATCGGCGCGACGTGGTCCTCGCATCCCATCCAGCGCAGCCGCCGCACCAGGCGGACACCCGGCGCATCCATGGGAACGATGATGCAGGAGTGCCGGCGTGTCCGGTCGCCGTCCGGATCGGTCACGCCCATCACGATCAGAAAGCTGCATTGCGGATGCGCCGCACCGGTGATGAACCATTTGCGCCCGTTGATGATGTAGTCGTCACCGTCGCGAACCATGCGGGTGGCGATATTTGTCGCGTCCGAGGAAGCCACGTCGGGTTCGGTCATGCCGAACGCCGAACGGGTTTTGGCGTCGAGCAGCGGCTGCAGCCAGCGCGCCTTTTGCGCAGGCGTGGCGCAATTCTGCAGCGCGATCATGTTGGGCACGTCGGGCGCCTGGCAGTTGAAGACTTCGGACGCCCAGAACAGCCGGCCCATGATTTCGGCCAGCGGCGCGTATTCGAGGTTGGAAAGCCGCGTACCGGGCTCGCTATCGGCCAGCTCTGGAAGACCGAGATTCCACAGGCCCGCCGCGCGCGCCTATAGCAGTAGATCGCCCATGAAGGGGGCGGCCTCGCCCTTGTCGGCGACAAGATCGAGCCAGGCGCGATGCCGCGGCAGCACTTCGCGATCGAAGAACGCCTGCAGCTTTTCCCGCAACGCTTCCGATCGTTCGGAAAGTTCGAAATCCATGTCGCCTCCCGCTTTTTGGGCGGAACCTAAGCGTATATCGACACGAATTGCAAATTCATTTCGATATATTGACAGAACGACCGAATATGATCACTCTTTGGCCTATGGTAGCCGTTTCCAGCATCGATCCTTCCCTCCTGTCCCGGGTCAAGCCCGCGGAGGACCATGCCGATCCCGCTTTCGCCACCACGCTGGCGCACGGGCTCGACGTGCTGGCCGCGTTCCGTAACCGCAGCGGCTCGCTGTCGAACGCGGAACTGGCGCTGCATACCGGGCTGTCGCGGCCGACGGTGTCGCGGCTGACCTACACGCTGGAGCAACTCGGTTATCTCAAGCGCGATGCCAAGGGCCGGTTCGAACTCGGGCTCGGCGTTCTCGCCGCCGCCTATCCGGTGCTGTCGGCGCTGAAGGTCCGGCAGGTGGCGCGTCCGCTGATCCGCGACTTTGCGGCCTATACCGGGGGCACGGTTTCAATTGCGATGCCGTTCGGCCTCGACTTCATCTATGTCGAGACGGTACGCACCACCGACGCGGTGGCGCATCTCCCGGACGTCGGCTTTACCGGAACGCTGGCGACCACCGCCGTGGGACGCGCTTTGCTGTCGCTCTTTACCCCGGACGAACAGGCGGCCTACGTCGCCAACGTCAGGGCCGAGCGTCCGGAAGAAGCCGATTATGTCGAGAAGCGGATGCTGCCGGATATCGAACTCTGCAAAGAGCGCGGCTTTGCGGTCTCGCTCGGCGAGTGGCGCCGCGAGATCTTCGGCGTCGCCGCGCCGCTATACCGGACGCCCGCGGGCGATTGCCTCTCGGTGAATTGCGGCATCCCTTCGTTTCGTTTCAGCGCCGAGCAGATCGAGCGCGAATGCGGGCCACGTATCCTCGGCCTCGCGCGCAGCATCCGCTCGCTGGTCGCGAACGGCTAACTACCCGGCTTGCGGGGAAAGACGCATCGCTCGAACGGTGCGGGGAAACAGGGGGAGAGAAACAATGAGCGGGATCAAATCCGCCTTGCGGCTGGCGTTGGGCTTTGCAACGGGCCTTACCGTGCTGCTCGGCAATGGCGCGCAGGCGCAGAGCAACTACCCGAGCCGCCCAATTCACATCGTGGTGCCCTACCCCGCCGGCGGCATTGTCGACATCGTCGCCCGTACCGTGACCGAACAGGTCGGCCGCGACTGGAAGCAGACGGTCGTGGTCGAAGCGCGGCCCGGCGGCAACAGCAATATCGGCACCGCGGCGGTCGCGCGCAGCGACCCCGACGGCTACACGTGGCTGGTCTCGGGACCCGCCGCGCTGGTCAACCCGACCTTGTACAAGGATGCCGGCTGGGACGCGATGAAGGGCCTCAAATGCGTCGGCCTTGCGATCTGGAATCAAAGCGTCGCCGTCGTCAATCCCGCGATGCCAGCCAGGACGCTCGGTGAATTCGTCGAACTGGCCCGGAGCAAGCCCGGCGAGCTCAACTTCGGTAATCCAGGCACCGGTTCGTCGATCGA
>JBBROX010000060.1:0-2912 GCA_038228865.1 Sphingomonadales bacterium
CCGGCAAGATCGTTGGCCCCGCCCTGAATGATGAGAGCGACGCGACCGATGCCACTGATCCCCCGGGCATATTCCGAGGTATAGCCGGTCGGCAGCGCGAACGGCGCCGACCCGTCGTCGAGCCGCCCCGCCAGCGGGCCGATTTCCCCAGCGATCATGCCGGCGTTGTTGATCGATCGCGGCGCGCTGCCGCTGGTAAGTTCGGTTAACTTATAGTGTTGAACCGCCAGCGCCGGGGCGCTCGCCGAAAGCAAAAGTAGCGCCGCAGTAATCATTCTTACCTGCATGATAACCCACCCCTATTAAGACTAAAGTTCGCCCCGAGCTTCCAAACAACCGTCGATCTTACTTTCGCAGTTGTTCCTGAAATTGCCTATCGCAGCAAATCAGCTGCGCCGCGAGCGACCCAGTGACTAGCCGTATGGCCTAGTGCCTTGTGCGCCGTGGCGAACGCGCGAACATATGCGGTGAAAGGAACGCCCGTTGGACCATTCTGCCCAAACCGCAATGCAACGGATTCAATTAGCGATCGTACCGGCGATACTCGCCTTTCTGTTCATCGCGTACCGCTGGCTGGGGCCGCAGGTGCCCCCGGCGCGGCTGCGGGTGCTGGAAATTGCCTGTGCCCTCGTCGTCATCGTGCGAATCGGATCGGTCATCGTGATCCGCCGCTGGCGCAAACCTGGCAGCGATCTTCCAGGTGACTGGCACGCGAATTCGGTGGCCGGGTTCTGGCTTGTCGCGGCAGTCGTCATTGCTGTGCTCTGGACGGCGATGCCCTATGCCACCGACGCGCAGCAGCTGCTCGCGGTGCTGATGGCGCAGGTGCCGGTCGCGGTCGCGGCGATGGGCACGGTCAAACGACCGACCGACGGCGTGCGTGGGTGGCCCAGCAGCTATATTCCCATTGTAATCCCGGCGGGCATCATCGGTTATTTCGTCTATTACGGCGGCACCTATGCGGTGGCGATCATCGTCGTCATGGCGATAAACAGCGCGCTACAACTGTTGTTGCGAAATGTCTTACAGGCCGCCGTCACCCGCGCGTGGCGTTCAGAGGCGGAAGCCGCTGCGCAACGCGATGCCCGGACGCGCTTTCTTGCGTCGGCGTCGCATGATCTGGGGCAGTCGCTCCATTCGGCGCGGCTGTTCTTCGACCAAGTCGTGCGCGGGACCGATCCGGCGCGCCGGGCGACTGCGGCGCACCATGCCGAAACCGCGTTCGACAGCGTCGAGCGGCAGCTCGACCAGATGAACACCTATATGCGCCTCGACGTCGGTCAGGTGGTGCCGAAGCTGGCTGGCGTTGCGGTCGGGCCGCTGCTCGCGGGAGTTGCGGCGCGCGCCGCGATCGTGTCCTCGCCTACCGGTCCGGTCGTGTCGGTCGTCGCCAGCCGCCTGCGGGTGCGGGCCGACCCCGATCTGCTCGACCGTGCGCTCAATAATCTCGCCGAAAACGCGATCCGGCACGCCAAGGCGACGCGGTTGCTGATCGGGGCACGGTCGCACGGCAGGCGCGTCCGGCTGTGGGTCATCGACAACGGCGTTGGCATCGCCGTCGCGGACCGGGCGATCGTGTTCGACGATTATGTTCGCGGGTCGGATCACGGCGACGAACAGCGCGGCGGCTTCGGGTTGGGGCTCGCGTCGGTGCGGCGAGTTGCAGCCCTGATGGACGGCAGCGTCGGAATCGACCCCTGCTGGCGACGCGGCGCCGCATTCTATATTGATTTACCAGCCGAAACGATCCTAGTCGGGTGAATGAAGTCCTGCCTGATTTGCGATGACCATGCGCTGATGCGCGAGGCGCTGGCAGGGGTCATCGCGATGCACTGGCCCGACGCCATCGTGACCGTTGCGGGCGATTTTCCCGGCGCGTGGTCGGCCGCCGCCGCGCAGCCCGATTTCATCCTGTGCGATCTCAACATGCCTGGGGCGACCGCGTTGCCCGGCATTCATGCGCTCGCCGCCGCGGCGCCGAGCGCCCGTCTGCTTGTCATTACCGCCGACGTCGACGACGCGCTGCTCCATCAGCTGTTTCTCGCCGGGGTCGCCGGGTTGGTGCCCAAGGCGTCGAGCGGTGCCATCCTCGAAGCCGCCATTCGCCTCGTTCTGGCCGGCGGGCGGTATCTGCCGCCGCGCATCATCGCGATGCTGTCGACGCTGCCGTCGGCGGCGCACGACCATCCGCTGCGCCTGACCGACCGCCAAACCGAAGTGCTGGCGCGGATCGCTGACGGCGCATCGAATAAGGAAATTGCGCGGATGCTTGCGCTGTCGCCCGCTACGGTCAAGGCGCACGTCGCGGCGCTGTTCGCGGTTCTCGGCGTCGCGAACCGCATGGAGGCGACGGCGCGAGGCCGCGCCCTCGGCTATCTGAAATAGCGCGTCAGAGCGTTTTTTTGATCAAGCGAAGTCGGCACCGGCCTGAGCCCCCGCCGACTTATCGGAAAACGCGTTATACCAGCGTGCCTAGCGCGCTGCGGTCGAAGTCCTTCAATTCGCTCATCCGCCCGTCGCGGACCTTTTCGGCCCAATCGGGATCGACGATCAAAGCCCGCCCGACGGCGACGAGGTCGAATTCGTCGCGCGCCAGCCGCTCGAGCAGATTGTCGAGGCTGGCGGGCTGCGATTGCTCCCCGCCAAAACCTGCAACGAACTCGCCCGACAGGCCGACCGAGCCGACGGTGATCGTCGGCTTGGCGGTTAGTTTCTTGGCCCAGCCGGCGAAGTTGAGGCCGTCGTCACCGTCGATTTCGGCAAACTCGGGTTCCCAAAAGCGCCGCTGCGAACAATGGAAGACATCGACTCCGGCGTCGGCAAGCGGGGTCAGCCACGCCGCGAGCGCATCTGGGGTGGGGGCGAGCTTGACGGTGAAATCCTGCTGCTTCCACTGCGACAGACGCAGGATC
>JBBROX010000061.1:0-2818 GCA_038228865.1 Sphingomonadales bacterium
ATGCCGACGGGATGGCCGGCGCGCTCCAGCACTTCGAGAATGCCGCGCATGATTTTATGCTCGCGCTCGATCGGCTGATAGGGATCGGTGTTGGTGCCGATCGCGATCATGCGCGGTTCGTAACCGGGGGCCGCCAGTTCTTTCTCCAGCAGTTCGGGCGCATCGGGCTTCGCCAGCAATTTGGTTTCGAAATCGAGCCCGGGCGACAGGCCGAGATAGGCATGGGTCGGCCGCGCGAAGCAGTAGACGCAGCCGTGCTCACAGCCGCGATACGGGTTGATCGAGCGGTCGAAGCCGATATCGGGCGAGTCGTTGCGGGTGATGACCTTGCGCGAGGTATCGACCCCAACCGTGGTCTTGAACGGCGGCAGGTCGTCGAGGCTTTGCCAGCCGTCGTCGAAGGCTACCCGCGCCTCGGCCTCGAACCGGCCGCTGTCATTGGACTGGGCGCCGCGGCCGCGCCGCCGCTCGCGCTCGATGGCGACCGCGAGTTCAGGAAAAGGAGTCGCACCCGCCGGCTCGGAGGGCGCCGCTACCGGCGGGTGCTTGAGGGCATGTGAGGATGCTCGGCTCATGGATCGATACATAGCACGCTTTGAGAACAAATCAAGAACATGAATCGCAACAATCCACAGCGGACGAAAAAAAGCGCGGCTTGACCGCAAGGTCGCGCCTGCCGCAAAAAACTGCAGGCGCAAAAAACTGCGGGCGAATAGCTGTTTTGAATATGACAAGGTGATAACAGTGCAGCGTTTTTACCAGCTTGAGCCAGTGAAGCCTCATCCATGCTGAGCGTGATCATTCCGACCGAAGGTGTCGAGCAGCCGGCCGTCGCAACGTTGGCGGCGCTGGTGCCGGGCGCGGCTGCGGGCGTCATCCGCGAGGTGCTGCTGGTCGATCGGGCCGGCACCGGCGTGATCGAGCGCGTGGCCGACGTCGCCGGCTGCCGCTTTCTGGCGTTTGAAGGAACCCGCGCCGCGGCAATGGCCGCCGGCGCACGGGCCTCGCGCTCACCCTGGCTGATGTTCCTGCATGCCGGCGCCGTACTCGACAGCGGCTGGATCGAGGAGACCTCGCAATTCATCCAGGGCGCCTCGAACAGCGGCAAGCCGCGCGCCGGGATCTTTCGCTACGCCCGTTCGCCCTATGCCGACACTGGTTTCCGCGACAGCCTCAAATTCGTCGCCCGCATGATCGCGGGGCCCTCGGCCGAACAGGGGCTCCTGATCGCGCGCGACCATTATGACCGGCTCGGCGGCTATGGTGCGGACTCCCGCCGTTCCGAGGCGCGGCTGTTACGCCAGGTCGGCCGCCGCTCCCGCACCATGCTGCGCAGCCGGATCATGGTCGTCGCCTGAAGCCACCCGGGACCCGCGAAGGCCGGACCACAAAATATCGAAAACAACCCCATGCAAAGTAGAGCGGAAACCGAGTCGCGCAAATATACTTGCCAAAGTCAAATAATTGGTTGACGATGGCAATTATCGAGGTTTGCCATGACATCAAAAGACATGACATCAGAAGATCCAGCTCCCGGAAATACCGACCAGCAGATCGCGGCGGTTCGCGCCTTCAACCGCTTCTACACCCGCAAACTCGGCGTGCTCGACCAGCAGCTTCTGAAAAGTCCGTTCTCGCTGAGCGAAGCGCGGGTGCTCTATGAGCTTGCCCATCGGGAAGACCTGTCCGCCAAGGAGATCGGGACCGAGCTCGGCCTCGATGCCGGCTATCTCAGCCGAATCGTGCAAAGTTTCGATGAGACTGGCCTGATCACGCGCAAGCCGTTGCCGTCGGACCGGAGGCAGTACCAGCTCAGCCTGACTGCCAAGGGTCAGCAGGCCTACGCCAAACTTGAGCGCAGCTCGCAGGAAGACGTCGGCGCCATGCTCGCGGCGTTGCCGCGCGACGGCAGCCAAAGACTGATCAGCGCGATGGCCCTGATCGAACGGCTGCTCGGCGTGGCCGAGGCCCCGCCTCCGCCCGCGATCCTGCGCAGCCACCGCCCCGGCGATATGGGATGGGTGGTGCAGAGCCACGGCGCGCTCTACGCCAGCGAATATGGTTTCGATGCTTCGTTCGAGGCCTTGGTCGCAGAGATCGCGGCAAAGTTCCTCGCCTCGTTCGACGCGTCGCGCGAACGCTGCTGGATCGCCGACATCGACGGCGCGCAGGTCGGCTCGATCTTTCTGGTGCGGCACAGCGACGACGTCGCCAAGATCCGCCTGTTGCTGGTCGATCCGGCCGGGCGCGGACAAGGCCTCGGCCAGCGGCTGGTCGCCGAATGCATCGCCTTCGCCAGGGCTTGCGGCTATCGCAAGATCACGCTGTGGACCCAAAGCATTCTGGTCGCCGCTCGCGGTATCTATCAGGGCGCCGGGTTCAAGCTGGTCGCCACCGAACCGCATCGCAGTTTTGGACAAAGCCTGTTCGGTGAGACCTGGGAGCTTGAGCTGTGAAGCCCGGGCGCCGCGATAAACCGCGGCGCATCACGCCGGGTGTCATAGAGTTCTACACGAAGCGTGCGCATGAAATTCGTGCTGAATATTATCGGAATCTGTGGCGCGCGATTTGGCAACTGCTGACCAGTATCGGCCGACGCTAGCCGTCAGCTATCACCACTGTCATTGCGAGCGAAGCGAAGCAATCCATAGTGCGGCATAATGGATAGATGGATTGCTTCGTCGCTTTGCTCCTCGCAATGACGGCGAGTGCAACTCTACGCCGACGCGCCCTTCGCCTTCGGCCGCCGCAGATGCTCGTCCAGCCGCGGCATGATCTCGACGAAATTGCAGGGCCGGGTGCGGTAGTCGAGCTGCGC
>JBBROX010000062.1:0-2770 GCA_038228865.1 Sphingomonadales bacterium
ACTGCACGGGGCTGCGGTGGTCGTGCCCGCCGACCCGTCCTCGGCCGCATTCCCGATCGTGGCGGCGCTGATCGTCGATGGCTCCGACATCGTATTCACAGACGTCATGACCAATCCGCTGCGCACCGGCCTGTTCACGACATTGCGCGAGATGGGCGCTTCCATCGAGGAAAGCGAAGTGCGCGGCGACGCCGGCGAGCCGATGGCGCAATTGCGCGTGCGCGCGTCCAAACTGCGCGGCGTCGAAGTGCCGCCGGAACGCGCCCCCTCGATGATCGACGAATATCTGGTGCTGGCGGTGGCGGCTTCCTACGCCGAAGGCACGACGATCATGCGCGGCCTCAAGGAACTGCGGGTCAAGGAATCCGACCGGCTGGAAGCGACCGCCGACATGCTGCGTGTCAACGGCGTCAAGGTCGAGGTGTCCGGCGACGACCTGATCGTCGAGGGCAGGGGGCACGTGCCCGGTGGCGGGATCGTCGCCACCCACATGGATCACCGCATCGCGATGTCGGCGCTGGTGATGGGGCTTGCGTCCGACAAGCCGGTCAAGGTCGACGATACGGCCTTCATCGCCACCAGCTTTCCCGATTTCATCCCGATGATGCGATCGCTGGGGGCGGAGTTTTCGTAGCGAAAGAGAATCTGATGAGCCCAAAGACGCTTGCCGACGCTGTCGCCGAAATTCAGAACGGTGCTTTGCAGGACGTCTCTTTGGCGCAGTTTGTCGATACATTCGACCTCGCACCTACGAGCGATGCGCGCTACATGACAATCGAGCAGGAGCCCGCGTTGACGGGCGATAAAAAACTTGATGCGCTGGTCGGTGCGATGGCCGAATATCTGGCGAAGCAGCGAAAGCTGGGGCGCGTGCCACACTGGGTCTGCGATCGCGCGCGCTACCTCGATTGGCCGTGGTTTACAGTGGTCAATCCGACGGACGCCATGCGGGAGTTTCTCACCTTCAGCAGCCCCGCGGAGTTCTCTTCGCGCAACATCTTCACTGAAGAACGGCCGCTGCGACGGGCGCGCGGTCTTCATTCATCCGAGTCATAGGCCAGCATGATCATCGCCATCGACGGACCGGCGGCTTCCGGCAAGGGCACGCTCGGCAAGCGGCTCGCGCAGCATTACGGTTTTCGTCATCTCGACACCGGCGTGATTTACCGGGCGGTGGCCAAGACGCTGCTGGACCAAGGGTTTGAGCTGACCGACGAGGCGCGGGCGGTGGCCGCCGCGATGGCGCTCGACCCCACGAAATTCAGCGATCCCACATTGAAGTCGCAACGCATCGGCGATGCCGCGTCCGTGGTCTCGGCGATTCCCACCGTGCGTGAGGCGCTGGTCAGTTTTCAGCGCCAGTTCGCAGCAGAACCGCCGGGCACTGTGCTCGACGGGCGCGACATCGGAACCGTGATCTGTCCGCATGCGGAAGTGAAGATTTTTGTCGTCGCGGACCCGCAGGTCCGCGCCCGCCGCCGCACGCTCGAAGCACTCGGGCGCGGCGAGGCGGCTGACGAGGCGCTGGTGCTGGCGGATATCATCCGGCGCGACGAACGGGACCGGAATCGCGCGGCGGCCCCCCTGAAGGCGGCCGCCGGCGCACATATCCTGGATAATTCAAATCTCGACGTCGAAGGCAGCGTTGCCGCCGCCATCGCGATCGTCGAGGCTGTCCGCGCCAGGCGCTAGGCGCCCGGCCTGGGATCAGTTTCCTGTAATCAGTTCTTCGACCAGTAACGGTCGAACGGCAGTTCCTGCTCGGCCATGCTCACGACGGGCTCGGCGGCAGAGATAGTGCGCACAGATCCGGCGGCGCCGGGCATCGCGGCAATGGCATTTCCGATGGTCAGGACGGCGACGGCCGTCAGCACGATCAGGCTCTTCATAGCGGTACTCCCCCTGTTTTTATAACGGTGTCATTGTGTGGGAGCCCTCTTAAGGCCGGGTTTCGCCAAAGGGCCTGCCAGTGGCATTCACGGAATGGGGTCAACAAGCCGTTGAAACAGGCAGTTAATGCGGCGGCGGTTCAGTCCCCGTCAGCCTTAAGGGCCCGTAAATCGGGCATTTCCGGCTTGCCGAAAATGGCCCTTGGGGCTATATCCACGCCCATCCGGGCCGCCATCGATAAGATCAGGGCTGTCCGAGCGGGCCGGCAGGAGGTTTGAACCCCTGCCGTCATTGGAGGAATGTCCCGCTCCAGGTTCTTGAAGTCGGTATTTCAGGCTCCGGATAAATCAACGTATCGAACGTGCAGTCATGCTGCCGGCCCGCTTTTGCGTCCTCCGCAAAGGCGGTCGTCAGGGTTTGCGGAACCCTGACACTCCACGCGCGATACGCCCTTAACCCGAATGGCCGGCGATACCCGCATCTGGAGAACAAATGGCTTCGACTGCTGCTTCTTATAATCCTACCCGCGACGATTTCGCTGCGATGCTGGACGAGTCCTTCGCCGGCGGCAATTTGCAGGAAAGCTCCGTCATCAAGGGTACCGTTGTTGCGATCGAGAAGGACATGGCCGTCATCGACGTCGGCCTGAAGACCGAAGGCCGCGTGGCGCTGCGCGAATTCGCAGGACCCGGCCGCGAAAGCGATCTCAAGGTTGGCGACGTGGTCGAGGTATTTCTCGACCGGATCGAGAACGCGCTCGGCGAAGCCGTGCTGTCGCGCGACAAGGCGCGCCGCGAGGAAAGCTGGGGCAAGCTCGAGAAGGCCTTCAACAACAACGAGAAGGTTCACGGCGTCATCTTCAACCAGGTCAAGGGCGGCT
>JBBROX010000063.1:0-2551 GCA_038228865.1 Sphingomonadales bacterium
CTCTTCGCAATTACTGAAGGTAGGCTCCTCTCATGCACAAGAAAAGTTCATCGGTTTCTGCTCAATCATCTTCGGCTTCGGTGGCTTCGATACCGTCCCCGGTCGACGCCTCTTTGGATTCCAGGGAAGTGAAGCCCAAGGGTAAGCGTCCGCCCAGCTCACCTTGCCAACGGCGGCGGCTTCCAGTTCATCGGCAGCAGGGTGTCGATCTCGCGATCGAGCGTTGTGGGTAAGCGCGTGAGCACGTCGGTGAGCCACGCATGCGGTTCGATGCCGTTGGCTTTGGCGGTGGCGAGCAGGCTCATGATCGCGGCGGCGCGTTTGCCGGCGGTGTGCGAGCCGGCGAACAGCCAGTTCTTGCGACCGAGGGCGATCGGACGGATCGCGTTCTCGATCGGGTTGTTGTCGATCGGATAACGGCCGTCGTCGAGGATGCGCGTGAGCGCAGGCCATCGCCTGAGGGTGTACTCGATCGCGCGATGCAGACCGGTGTTGCCCAATACGTTCGGACGCAAGTCGTCGAGCCATCGCTTGATCTCGTCGAGTATCGGCGCGGCGTGGAGTCGTCGATGGTCGAGACGGACTTCGGGATCCATGTCCCGCGCGGTTTCTTCGATCTGGTAGAGCACGGCGATGCGTCTGATCGCCTCTTCGGCGATCGGGCTGGCACTGGCCTTGTGCGCATCAACGAACGTGCGTCGTGCATGCGCCCAGCAGCCCAGTTCGGTGAGGCCTTTGTCGAACAGCGCCTTGTAGCCGCTGAAGTCATCGACCATCAGCGCGCCTTGCCAGTCAGCAAGGAAGGCGTCGGCATGTTTGCCGGCGCGACTTTGGCAATAGTCGAACACGACGATGGGCGCAATGCTCGCGCTCCGATATGCGAACAGGTAAGCCCGTTTGGTTTTTCCGGCGCCCGGATCCAGCTGCGCGACGGGCGTCTCGTCGGCATGCAGCACCGACTCGTTCAACAGATGTACGTGCAGCGCATCGACCAAGGGCTGCAAGCGCAATCCGACCACGCCGATCCACTCGGCCAGTGTCGTGCGACCGAGTTCGACGCCGCTGCGCGCGAAGATCGCTTCTTGTCGATACAGCGGCAGGTGATCGGTGTACTTCTGGATCACCACGTGGGCCAAGAGGCCCGGAGCCGCCATGCCGCGATCCAAGATCGCTGGCGCGACCGGCTCGGCAACGATCGTCTGGCACGTGCGGCACGCGTACTGCGGATAAATGTCCTTGCGCACGAAGAACCTCAACGGTTCGCAGTCGAGCTTCTCGCTGACGTGCTCGCCAATCGCCACGAGTGCGGCGCCACAGGTCGCGCAATCGCACCGTTCCGGTTCATGCCGCGTCTCGATGCGCGGCAACTCGGCCGGCAGCGTGCGGCGCTTGGTCGTGGCACGGGGTGAGGCAGTCGATGAGGTGGGTGCGCTGCGCAGCGCGTCCAGTTCGCTCTCCACCGCCGCGATGTCCGCCGCCATGCTTTCGTCGAACAACGTGCGCTGGTCCGGATCCATGCGCTCGGACTTCGCCGCGTATTGCAACCGACGTAGGCGCGCAATCTCGGCCGTGAGTGCGGAGATCTTTGCTTCCTTGTAAACGATTGACTGATCGCGGCTGGCAATCGTTTCGTCACGTTGCGCAATGATCGCTTCTTGGGCTTGGATGGACCGCTGCTGTTCGGCGATCGCGTCGGCTTGATCGAGGATCAGGCCGCGCAGCGTGTCGACATCGGTGATCGTTGCGACTGCCGCTGCATCCATGTGTCGATTCTAGCCGTTTAGACGGCTTTTGGAAGCCCCTCCAGACTGCGCGACAATCGCTGCCAGTCCACGCCCGCGCTCAGCCACGCAAACTGCTGCAGCGAGAGCGTGCACAGTGCGTCGTTCGAACGCGGCCAGGCAAAGCGTCCCTCGTGCAGGCGACGCACGCACAGCCACACGCCTTGCGCGTCCACGCACAGCAATTTGATCCGAGTTGATGATCGATTGCGAAAGACATACGCGCCACCCTCTTGCGCACGATGGCCAAGCTCCATCTGCACCGTCACCAGCAAGCGATCAATCCCGCACCGCAGATCGATCGGCGTCACCGCCAGCCACCACCCCGTAGGACTCAGCACGACACGCCCCGCACCAGCGTGATGACGTCTGCGATCGACACCGACGTCAGCCGAACGCGCATGCCATTGGGCAGGTCCAGTTCCACCGCAGCCGCAGCGGATTGCTCCGTCGAAGCCACCACCGCCACCGGCACGAGGCCATTGCCGCGCACACGCTGCTGCCAATACACGAACTGCGAATACGTCAGATCACGCGCGCGGCAGAAACCCGCCGCCGATTGACCGCTCTCACGCCATGCCTCAATCCGCTTCGTCCACACAGACCGCTTGCTCGACATTCCGCACTCCTTCAACGCGAAAGGAGCACGATCGCAACAGCTGGCCGATCAGGATGGAAGGTGAGGTGGGCGGACGCTTACGGTTTGGTGATGTCGGAGCCATATGTGTTCTTTACCAGTTCGCGGCCATCAGCATCGAGGATTTCGATCA
>JBBROX010000064.1:0-2153 GCA_038228865.1 Sphingomonadales bacterium
GGGATCGAGAACTTGTCGGTCTTGGTGTCGAAGACGACGCGCCAGTCCCCGACCCAGGGTAGCGGCTTGTCTTCACCCTGGGCATCGAACGACAGAGAGAGTACGATATAGCGGCTGTCGGGCCAGTGCTTTCCCAGCGAGGCGTAATTGTCGTCGACCCCTTTGACCAGATTGACCTGGGCGTGATCGAGCGAGTCCCGATCCTTGCTGTCCCGATGCATTTTCCGGGACACCGGCTGGCTGTAGAAATAGTCCCAGGCCATCTCGGCCAGCGGCTTCGGCGTCGCCTCTGAAAACTGAAGGCCGTTCCGCCGGTACAGAAACAGCGTCTGGGTGCCCGAGCCGATCTTCTGCAGTCGCACCACCCACTGGCTGTTGGGGCTAAATCGAAATCCGGCGGGGTAGCCAGCCAGATCGTCGTCTTCGTCGCGGTTCAGCAGAACGCCGTGCTCATGGTTCGCATCGAAGGCCCAGAACTGGTAGAGGCGAAAGTCTTCGTCCTTGTCCTTCCAATATTGCTCGATGATGACCTGGCCGTCCGGCGAGGTGAACGTGTCGTTCTCACCCGTCAGCCGCGTTAATTCGCTTCCAGGCGTGTCGGCGCGGGCCGTCGCCACCGAGGCGAGACCCAATAGCACGACCAACCCTGTCCTTTGTAACCAGCTCGCAGCCATGACCGTATCCTGTTGCCAATTTTGGTCATTGGACTAGCGAGGGGCCTCGAAGGTTCAGCGCGTCATGCATCGAACCGCGCTGATCGCGCGAATGGACACGGCGCGGGTCTTTCGACAGAAAGGGCTAGCTCGCAGCGGGGATGGTCATTTTCCTTCAACTTTTTGAAAGTCAAATAATATCAATGATATATGTCGATCTTGTAAGTGTATGCATAGGCGGCCTGCAGCGACCTGTTAAGGGCGCTTTCTGATGGCCGGGACCGACCAGCCGTCGCCGTGGTGGTCGGCTTCGCGGCATGCCGACCGAAAGCCGTTCCTGATGGCGCGGGCCGCCATCACCAAGGCCGTGCGCGCCTGGTTCGACGAGCAAGGCTTTGCCGAGGTCGAGACCTCAATCCTGCAGGTCTCGCCCGGCAACGAAACGCACCTGCATGCGCCGCGCACCGAGCTGGTTCAAAGTGACGGCGCGCGCGCGACGCGCTACCTGCGGACCTCGCCGGAATTTGCGGCGAAGAAACTGCTCGCCGCCGGCGAGGCCAAAATATTCGAATTCGCCCGCGTGTTCCGCGACCGCGAGCGCGGCGATCTGCATCTGCCTGAGTTCACCATGCTGGAATGGTATCGCGCCAACGCGGGCTACGACGCCATCATGGCCGATACCATCGTCGTGATCGCGCATGCAGCGCAGGCGACCGGCATCGGCAAATTTTCGCTTCGCGGCCGAACCGCCGATCCCTTCGCGGAGCCCGAATTGCTGACGGTCGCCGGCGCGTTCGAGCAATTCGCCGGCATCGATCTGCTGGCAACGATCGCGGACGGCGAGGGTGACCGCGCAGCGCTTGCCGCCGCGGCGGGCGCGCGGGTGCGAATTGCCGACGATGACACCTGGTCGGACATTTTCAGCAAGGTGCTGGTCGAGCACGTCGAGCCCCGTTTGGGGCAGGGGCGTTTGACGGTGCTGTTCGAATATCCGGTGCCGGAAGCCGCCTTGGCGCGGGCGAAAGCCTCTGACCCGCGCGTGGCCGAGCGTTTTGAGATCTATGCCTGCGGCGTCGAACTCGCCAATGGATTTGGCGAATTGACGGATGCGGCCGAGCAGCGCCGCCGATTTGCCTCCGCCATGGACGAGAAGGCGCGGCGTTACGGCGAGCGTTATCCGCTCGACGAGGAGTTTCTCGCCGCGGTTGCCGCGATGCCGGAGGCCAGCGGCGTCGCGCTCGGTTTCGACCGGCTGGTGATGCTGGCAAGTGGTGCGCTGCGGGTCGATCAGGTGGTATGGACGCCGCCGGCCGGAGAGACGTAAACAGAGCCATGAACAGGATCGATCCGAAGTTGGCAGCGACGTTGCGGCAGCCCGCCGAACTTATCGAGCGCGGGCTCGCCGCTGCGGCTGACCTTGCCGGCCTCGAACGGGTCGCGGCGCGCTATGCGATCGCGGTGACGCCTGAGATGGCCGACCTGATCGACACCGAAGACCCC
>JBBROX010000065.1:0-1977 GCA_038228865.1 Sphingomonadales bacterium
TGATCACGAGGGCGAAATCCTCGAATCTTTCGTCACAATGACCCGGGACAAATCTGCGGCTCTGAGGTTTCTGAAGAAAGCCTTGAAGCGGCACGGCCGACCTGGTGCCATCGTGACCGACGGACTGCGTTCCTACCCGGCCGCGATGCGCGAATTGGGCAATCTCGACCGCCGTGAGATGGGCCGGTGGAAGAACAACCGGGTGGAGAACAGCCACCTGCCGTTCCGACGACGAGAGCGTGCCATGTTACGATTTCGGCAAATGAAGACGCTCCAGAAGTTCGCTTCCGTCCACGCCTCGGTCCCCAACCATTTCAACCACGAACGCCACCTCGTCGATCGCCAAACTTACAAAGCCCGCCGCGTGGTCGCTCTGGCCGAGTGGCAATCGCTTGCTGCCTGAAACAAGCTCAATACGCGATCAGCGCGTCAATCGGAGACGAGCTGCGATTAGACTGACAACACCTGTCAAGGCCAATGTCAGATGCCGCATGACTAATCCCCCTGAGGCAGTACCGCGTACGAACGCTAAGTCGATCTCGGATCGGCGGCTGGACACCGCCATTAGTGTTGTAGCCGCGACCGACAGTGAGAGCGCTTCACGTCAGTTCCCTCAGTCAGATTGTGACGTTAGCGCGACATCCGGCACAATCATAGCGGATAGCGTCTCACTCGTGGCTGACCGGAACGCGTCGCTAACACCCGCGGGCTGCGCGTATCGGCGCGATGTAGGTCGAGAGCGACCAGCGGACACGCGCGTCGGCGGACGTCCGCTTTTCCCAAATTTATCCTGAAAGCGGTCAATCCGCGATCGGCCCCCAACCAGGAGGTGCCCGCCAGTGCGCTAGATCTCAACGACTTTTTCGCTTCTGATCGATCAGGACTGCCGTTTGCCATCGGCTCGGCAGCTTGTCGGTGCGCTGGATGCAGCCTGCCCAGCAGAAAGGCCGCTTCTTCCCCTCAAGAAGCTTCGCAAGTGCGGACGATGCGACTTTGCCGAGTTAATGCCTGTTTCGCGTCATCGACCCAGCCAATGAACTTATTCCGCCCGAGCGGCGTCAGATTTTCCTAAAATCCCGATATTCGAGCGTCGGCTCGAATGGCTGCCTGAAGGTTGTCGCCAGCCTCGTGAACCGTGCCGTGCAGTGCCGCGACGACGCCTTTATGCTGATCAGCGTCGCCGACGACGTCGAGATTTCTGAGCTCGTCGATCACAACAAAATGCGTCCACGTCATGGTTTCCAAGTCGCTGTTCCAATAGACTGTGCGGCGAGACTACCCGACCGCCGCGACTTCGGCGAAGAAGTCGATGAACCCGAGCGTCGCGTCGTCGAACCCCAGCACCTTCGGGTTAAGGCTGTCGATCAGCATGTACTCGTCGGGGGCGTGCGCGCCGTTACCGTGACCGAAGCCGAACTGGCCGGTCGGCAACGACACCGGCGGCGCGGTGAAGACGAAGCCCGGCCATGACCCCGACAGGCGCGGATAGACCGACGTCTTGATCCCGGCGCGCGCGTACGCCGCCAGTTCGGCCTTGATCAGCGACGAAGTCTCGCTCGTCTCGGTTGGGTCGTAGCCACCGCTGACGTTAACCTCAATGTCGCCGAAGCCGCGCTTCGCGAGGTGCGCCTTGAGCTTGGCGACGCAGTCGTCCTTCGTCTGGTCGGGCACGAGGCGCATGTCGATCTTGGCGACCGCGCGCGACGGCAGAATCGTTTTGCCCCCGGGACCAGTGTAGCCCGACACCAGTCCCTCGATATTAACCGTCGGCATCGCCGCCTCGCGCTCGAGGACCTGCGGCCACGCAAGGTCGCCGACGAAATGCTTGATGCCCATGCTGCGCATCGCCTCGGCGGGATCGCGCTTGGCGGCGGAGTCGGCGATCATCGCCTTCTCGCGCGGGGTCAGCGCGCGGACGTGCTCGAACCAGCCGTCGATCGCGGGCGTGTTGCCGTCGGCCGTAACCAGTGTCGTCAA
>JBBROX010000066.1:0-1855 GCA_038228865.1 Sphingomonadales bacterium
GGCGTCGTGATCTTTTCGCTGCTGGTGGGCGTGCTTGCGAGCGGAGAGACTCCCACCGTCGGGCATGCGGCCACGCTGCTCTTGCAGGAAGCGGGAGGAGGACTGCTGTTCGGGCTCGCACTCGGTTACATCACGTTCCGGCTCTTGCGCAGCATCGACCAATACCAGGTCGAAGTATTGATCACGCTCGCCGCCGTGGTGGGAGGCTATGCGCTTGCAAATCGACTGCATTTCTCCGGGCCGCTCGCGATGGTCGTCGCGGGATTGATCATCGGCAATGACGGCCGTGCGCTCGCGATGTCCAATGCCACCCGCCATTACGTGGACTTGTTCTGGGAACTCCTCGACGAAATGCTGAACGCGGTGCTGTTCGTGCTGATCGGGATGGAGGTCATCCTGATCCAGTTTTCCGCCGGGATCGCGGCAGCGGCTTCGATTGCCATTGCGGTGACCTTGCTCGCCAGATGGCTCACGGTGGGGCTGCCTGTGGGACTGATGCGCCGCACATTTCGTCTGCCTGTGGGAGCGGGCAGCGTTCTGACGTGGGGCGGGTTGCGTGGAGGCATCTCGGTCGCGCTGGCGCTCTCGCTGCCGCGCGGGACGACGCGAGAAACGCTGATCGCGCTGACCTATTGCGTGGTTGTGTTCTCGATCCTCGGTCAGGGGCTCACGATCGGCAAGGTCGTTCGTCACTCGATGCGTCGCCAGGGATCGGCGGCACGGCACCCGATCTCATCGCCAGGAACGCTTGATGGCGCTGGCGCACGTCGCGCAAATCGACCGGGTTCTTGATGTCGCGTTGCGCATCATCGATGACGAGGCCCGCATGCCGATGGAGGGCCGCGACGCGAACAGGATCGGGTTCGCAACTCTTGACGGCGCAGAGCACTTCGACAAGGCGGCTCAGAACCGCGGTACTGCCCCTGGCGTTCTGCCGGATCATGTGAAACATCGCATCGGCAAGTCCATCGTAGTCGATGCTGGACGTGACCAGCACCGGTTTGTTCTCGCGAGTTTCCACACCGGTGGGCAGGTAAAGCGTCGCGATCTCGCAGAGCCCCGAGCCGAGCCGATCGAGGACGCCCAAGGCAGTATGCGGATCATTGGTTCCGGGCGACAGCGCGCGTACGGCGACCTCGACGAGTTGTCGCGCCGAATATTCGAGATCGTCCGAACTTCCGCGCTGGGTGGACAGAGCGGTCGCGTCGCGTATCGCGTGAGCCACGCCTTTCGAATCCGACGTGGCCAGTGCGATCGGAGCGCCCGGGAACACGAAGGCGCCGGGCCGGACCAGCAGGCGAATGGCGATGCCGTGACCAGCCGCCCAGTCGGCCAGGCCCTTGCGATCGATATGCTGAAGATAGCCGTAGCGGCTATCGATCACCGGCACGGCGTCGCGCCAGAAGTCCGCAGGCGGCGGCTTGTCGGGCCGCTGGTCCACGGTCAGGCGCGCAAACGCCGAGCGCATGTCCTCGCTCACCAGTTCGATCACGGTGTCGACGTTGATGCGGCTCGCCATGTGGCCCACGAAATAGACCAGCGTGGCGACGCACACCAAGGCAAACAGAATGCCGACACTCAGCGCCAGGTGAGGACCGAAGTCGCCCTCGTCTTGCGTGCGCACGCTTCGCAGAACCATCAACGCATAGGAAAACGTACCCAGGAACACGCCCAGCGTGATCTGATTGCCGCGATCGTGCGTGAAGTTCCTCAGCAGCCGAGGGCCCATCTGTCCGGCTGCCAGCGAGAGCGCGGCAATCGTGATGGAGAAGACGGTTCCCGCGACGCCGATCGTCGAAGAGGCCACGGTACCGAGGAGGGTGCGCGCTCCCGTGGCACCGCCGTCATAGAGCCA
>JBBROX010000067.1:0-1759 GCA_038228865.1 Sphingomonadales bacterium
AACAGGCCGCGCAGGATGCCAAAGCCCTTCAGGCGCTGGTCGCGATAGGTGAGAAAATTGTTCAGGATGAAGTTGCTGGTCATGGCGATCAGCGCGCCGATGCCCTGCGCTTCCGCGAACGGCAGATTGAAGATTTCGCGCGCGACGAAAAGCCCGGTGAGGTGCACGACGAGGCCGATCGAGCCGACCATCGCAAACAGCAGGAAGCGCAGCGACACCGCATCGTGGGTCAGCTTCGCCAGCACCAGGCCGAGGAAATCCAGCGCCACCATGGAATCAAGCTTGCTCTCGCCGTGCTGGCGGGAGCCAAACGTAAAGGGCACCTCGATGGTGCGCAATTTGCCTTCGGCAGTAGCGACGATGTCGAGCAGGATCTTGAAGCCCTGCGTCGAGAGTTTTGGCGCCAGCTCCTCGAAGCGGTCGCGGCGGATCATGAAGAATCCGCTCATGGGATCGGCGATCTCAACCTTGAGCAGGCGCTTGGCGACTTCGGTCGCCAACTGACTGGCCCCGGCGCGCTGCTTGTTGAAACTGTCGGCGCTGCCGCCCTCGATATAGCGGCTGCCGACCACGAGTTCGGCTTCGCCGCTTTGCAACAGCCCGACCATCTTCGGCAGTTGGGTTTCGTCATGCTGCAGATCGGCGTCGATCACGGCCGCATAGGGCGCGCTCGATGCCAGGATGCCCTCGATGCAGGCGCCGGACAGCCCGCGCCGCCCGATCCGGCGGATGCAACGCACGCGAGAATCCTGCCGCGCCAGCCCGCGCACCACTTCCCAGGTGCCATCGGGGGAGTTGTCGTCGACAAACACGACTTCCCAGGGGATGCCGGCCAGCGTCGCGTCCAGCCGCCGGTACAGCACCGTGACATTGTCGCGTTCGTTGAAGGTGGGGACGACGACCGAAAGCTGCGGCAAACCGGAGGCCTGCGACGGGGTTTGGGGGCCCGGTTTGATAGCGTCATTCATGGGGCAGCGTATATCCGCAGCCGCCAATGATGCCAAGGCACCAATGATACCAAGGCATGGGCTCAGAAACGGGCGAAAAGGGGTGAAAAATACCCCAGAAATGCCAACGACCACGAACAGAGGGCGCGCGTACATCCGGCGCAGCCAGCCTATTCATGGTCGTCCCAGCGCCGGAGCTATGAAGCGTCAACGTCGCCGTTAGGAGCTAAATAAGGATGCCCGGGGCGTTCCGCAAGGGGCCCCCGAACCGTTATTGATTGGGCACTTCCCGGATCACCGGCCCGCGGGGGCCTGGCGCGGCGGGGGCCGCCGGTACGACTGCCTGCGCCGGCTGAACGCCGGCCGGTTTGGCAGGCTTGCCGAACTGCCCGATCGGCCCATAAGCGATCGCGACCACCAGCACGATCGACGCGATAATGGCCCCCAAAATACCGGCTATCGACTGAGAATTCATACCCGACAATCCCTGCGCCTGATCCGCGAAAGATATCACGGAAAACCGGCGCGGAGGAATAGGGCCGGCTTCGAGATGGTTACTTCGCCGCGGCCTTGCGGCGGGCGAACGCCGTGACAATGTCCTTTTGCGCCAGCGCGATGGCATTGTTGGCGGTGGTCATGTTGGCGCCCGCTTCCGTGTTCGGGAATTGCAGCCCGAGAAAATCCACCAGCGAGACCCGGAAATTCTGCCGCTCGGAAGGGCACGCGCTCGCGATCAGCGCGCCAAAATCCTGTTCCGACATGCTCTTGTTGCTTTCGCGCGGAAATTCCCGGGCGAGGCAGTTCCAGTAGGC
>JBBROX010000068.1:0-1747 GCA_038228865.1 Sphingomonadales bacterium
GCTTAAGGGCGATCGGGCCGGCCAATACTCGATCCGCGTCAACGACCAATTCCGGATTTGCTTTGTTTGGACGCCGGAAGGACCGAGCGACGTTGAATTAACGGACTATCACTGATGCCGAGAGAGATCGGGCAATTCCTTCGAACCAGGAGAACCATCGATGGCTAAGCGACTTGCTCCCATGCATCCCGGTGAAGTTCTCAGGGAAGAGTTTTTGTTGCCACTCGGGCTATCGCCCGGCGCGTTGGCAAAAGCCTGCAGTGTTCCGCGGACACGCATCGAACGACTGTCCAATGAAGAAACCGGCGTAACCGCCGATACCGCGTTACGCCTTTCGAAGGCCTTCGGCACGTCGCCCGAACTCTGGTTGAATCTTCAGACCGACTACGACATTCAGATTGCAAAGCGGCAAATCGGCAAGGATCTTGCGAAAATCGAACCGATTCGCACGAAGGCGGCTTAGCTGCCCCCCCCGTTAACCGCAATCCTTAAGCGCGCATCCACCATCGGCCGATGGAGTCCGGCCCCGGTTCCGTAAATTAAGAAGCCGTCAACATGCTCCCGACAATTGTAACGACGTGTTGGGGGGCATTGCCGTGGACGCGTTTGCTTTTGAATTCATGGGACTGGCGATGATCGCGCTGTGTCTCGTCGTGCTGGCACTGCCTTCGGGGCGGCGCCCGTCGCGAAACATCCGCTACGAATAAGTTTCGTCAGGCTGACCGAATCGCGGACGGGCAAGGTTACGCCCGACCGCCGGCGACAGGCAGAAAGCCGCGCCAAGCCTTAAATGCAAGGCTCGAATTCCCCGCAAGACCCTTGACATATCAGCGCTTTCGGCAGAACGCCTATGCCTGCGCGTTATGGATTGTTCATGGATCTGATTGCCACCACTGCCGACCTCGCGGCTGCCTGTACCCGGCTGGCCCAGCACAAGGTCATCACCGTCGACACCGAGTTCCTGCGGGAGACGACCTACTACCCCCTGCTCTGCGTCGTGCAGATGGCGAGCGCGGACGAAGCCGTCGTGGTCGACACGCTGGCCCAAGGCATCGACCTCAAGCCGTTCTTCGAACTGATGGGCAACGAGGCCGTTCTGAAGGTGTTCCACGCCGCGCGCCAGGACATCGAAATCGTCTGGCACCAGTCCGGCACCATTCCGCATCCGATCTTCGATACGCAAGTCGCCGCCATGGTGCTCGGTTATGGCGACAGCATCGCCTATGACCAGCTCGTCGAGCGCATCACCGGCCACCGGCCGGACAAGACCCACCGCTTTACAGACTGGTCGCGCCGGCCGCTGACCGACGACCAGATGCATTACGCGGTCTCCGACGTCACCCATCTGCGCGACGTGTTCGCAGCCCTCGACGCCGACCTCAAGAAGCGCGGCCGCAGCGAGTGGGTCAGCGAGGAGATGGAAGTCCTCACCTCGCCCAAGACCTACGATTTCCACCCGGAGCGCGCCTGGGAACGGCTGAAGACGCGGGTGCGCAAGCCGAAAGAGCTCGCGGTGCTGATGGAAGTCGCCGCCTGGCGCGAACAGGAAGCGCAGAGCCGCGACGTGCCGCGCAGCCGCGTCCTGAAAGACGACGCGGTCGGCGACATCGCCACCCATGCGCCGACCAGCCTGGAACGCCTCGCCAGTCTGCGCTCGCTGCCGAAAGGTTTTGACCGCTCCAAATGGGGCAGCGATATCGTCGCTGCCGTACAGCGCGGGCTCGCCCGCGATCCCGCGTCACTGCCC
>JBBROX010000069.1:0-1683 GCA_038228865.1 Sphingomonadales bacterium
CAATGTAGGCCTCGAACGACGGCCGCGACGGGATCATCTTGAATAGTCGCACCGCGAAGTTCAGGCCCGAGCCGATCGCGATATCGGCTGCCGAAAATTTCTCGCCGAGAATCCACGGACCCTTCTGCAGCGCGTTGTCGAGCACGTCGATCACCCGCTCCGAGTCACCCCAGCCGGCTGCGACGGGATTCATCTCGATCTTGGTCGCGATCTGCACCATCGCCGGTTCGATGCAGCCGGGGCTGAAGAACAGCCAGTACAGATATTTTGCGCGCAGGGGATCGCCGAGCGGCGGCGCCAGCTTCGCTTCGGGATAACGTTCGGCGACGTAGGCGCAGATCGCCGCGGACTCCGCCAGCGTCGCATCGCCGTCTTTCAGCGCCGGAACCTTGCCCATCGGATTGATCGCGAGATATTCGACGTGCTTCTGCGCGCCGGTGGAAATATCGGTCAGCACACGCTCGTAGGGCTGGCCGGTTTCTTCCATCAGCCACAGCGACGAAAACGAGCGCGAGCGGGGCGACCAGTAGAGCTGCATCATCGGGCGGTTCCTTGTTTTTTCCAGCGATAATATTTCATCACAAGTCCGGTCATTGGCTCGACCTGTTCTTGTTCGAACACAAAACCCTCGCGCTCGTACCAGCGCCAGGCCTTCTCGTTATCGCGCGCGCAGCGCAGGAAGATTTCTTCCGGCAGATGCTGCCGCGTGAAGGCGAGCAATTGTCGACCGAGGCTGATGCCCTGGTATTCCGGGGCGACGAACAACTGGTCGAGATAGAGTTTTGGCAAATGCAGCGCGAGCATCGCCGCCAACCGGCCATTGTCGTCAGCGACGTAAAGGCTCCACCCCTCCTCGATTTCCATCGGGACTCTTGCGCGCAATCTGGCCAGCAGCAGATTGCTGGCGTCCTCGAGCCCGGTCGATACCCAGCTGTCCATCCAGACCTTGGCGACTTCGTCGTATTCGTCTGGTCGAGCGAGGCGGATGATTGGCTGTGACATAAGGTCCCGACAGAGAAAGCCCCCGCGATACTATCGCGAGGGCCCTCCCAACTTCAATCGGGTGTTGCAGTTCAAACGTCCAGCGAGCCGGCCTTCGCCGCCGCATGGCGTTCCGCGATTTTGCTCCAGCTCACCGTGTTCCACCATGCTTTGAGATAGTCGGCGCGCCGGTTCTGGTAGTTGAGATAATAAGCGTGCTCCCAGACGTCGTTGCCGAGCAGCGCGCGCTTGCCGTCCATCATCGGATTGTCCTGGTTCGGACGGGTCTCGATCGCGAGCTTGCCGTCCTTGGCGACGGTGACGAATACCCAGCCCGATCCGAACACGCGACCACCGGCGGCGTTGAAGTCGGTCTGGAATTTTTCCATGCCGCCGAGGTCGCGCTCGATCGCGGCCAGCACTTCGCCTTCGGGCTTGCCGCCGTTCGGTCCCATGATTTCCCAGAACATGGTGTGATTGGCATGGCCGCCCAAGCTGTTGCGCACGCCGGTGCGGATCGCTTCCGGCACGCTGCCGAGGTTGCCGAGGATTTCACCGACCGGCTTTTCGGCGATTTGCGGATTGTCCTTGGCAAAATTGTTGAGGTTGGTGATGAACGCCTGATGATGCCGGTCGTGATGGATTTCCATCGTCCTGGCGTCGATATGCGGTTCCAGTGCGGCGGTCGGATAGGCGAGCGGC
>JBBROX010000070.1:0-1601 GCA_038228865.1 Sphingomonadales bacterium
CCTGGAAAACGCTTTTGGCCAAATCGAGGCCGATCGTGGTAATCTCCATCGCGGGTGGCTCCCTCTTCGTGGTGGCTGACAGCCTCCACATCTTGGCACTCAGATGCCGTGAGCGGGAGCCATCCACCTCATCTGCTTTGGGCAGCGTCACGACGATTTCGCCCATTCGTTCATCTGGAAGGCAACGGCAGCTAGGGTAACCTGCGACGCGAGCGGCAGACCGAAGGCATCGAGGCCGCGAAAGCCCGAGGGATGTATAAGGGCGGGAAGGCGCGGATCGATCCAGAAGCTGGAAAGCTGGTGGCTGAAGGCATCAAGCCCGCTCATATTGCGCGTCAGTGATGGTCCTCCGATTTCGTGGACACCTTTGCTAAGCCCGGTGCGGGCAAGAAAGGTGCTGCGATGACGAAGACGAGGCGGGAGTTTCCTCCCGAGTTCAAGCGGGAGACGGTGGCGCTGCTGGAAAGCAGCGGTCGACCGTTGATGCAGGTTGCCAACGAGGTTGGCATTTCGCCGTCGATGCTGCGGAACTGGCGGGCGGCGTTCCATGGTGTGCCACAGTCGCGGGCGACGAACTCGGGTCCGTCGCCGATTGCCTCGCCGGCCGACCAGGCGGCGCAGATCGTACGACTCAAGCGCGATCTCGATCGCGCGCGCATGGAGCGCGACGTCCTAAAAAAAGCGATCGGCATCTTCGCGGAGGTGCCGAGATGAGCTTCCATTTTATCCGCGATCACGCCGGCCGGTGGCCGGTCAGGCTGATGTGCCGGGTCCTCGAGGTCTCGGCCAGTGGCTACTATGCATGGCGGTGCCGCGCCGAAAGCGCTCGCTCGATCTCGAACCGCAAGCTGCTCGGCGACCTTCGTCGCCTCCATAGCGAACATCATGGCCGCTACGGCAGTCCAAGGATGCATGCCGCGCTCCGCGCGGAAGGCAGAACGGCAAGCCGTGGCCGGGTCGAGCGGCTGATGCGGCGGCACGGGATCCGTGCCCTTGCGGGCCGTCGCTTCAAGCCGTGCACGACCGACAGCCGCCACTATCTGCCGATCGCTCCGAACCTGCTGCAGCAGAACTTCGTCGCGTCGGCACCGAACCGCATCTGGCTGGCCGATATCACCTATATCCCCACCGGGGAGGGATGGTTGTACCTCGCTGCCGTGCTCGATCTGGCAACACGCAAGATCGTGGGCTGGGCGATGCGCGATCATATGCGGACCGAACTGCCGCTGGCTGCGCTGATGATGGCCGCGCAGCGGCAACGGCCGACCGCAGGTCTCATCTGTCATTCGGATCGCGGCAGCCAATATGCGTCGGAAGCCTACGGCAAGGAACTCGCGGCGATGCAGGCGCGGGCGTCGATGAGCCGGACCGCTTGCTGCTACGACAATGCCCCCATGGAAAGCTTCTTCCACACGCTCAAGGTCGAGCTCGCTCACCAACGGCGATGGCCAACCCGCGACCAGGCGCGCATCGACCTGTTCGCCTACATCGAAGGGTACTATAATCGAAGGCGCATTCACTCAGCACTCGGTTATAAGACCCCCGAACAGGCCGAACGACAAATGGCCTAAACCCGTGTCCACCGAAACGGAGGACCATCA
>JBBROX010000071.1:0-1538 GCA_038228865.1 Sphingomonadales bacterium
AAGAACAGCTTCTTCTGGTTCGCGGTGGTGCCCATCTTCACGAGCGACCACGAACGCAGGATGTACTCTTGTATCGACGCCTTGATCCACCACATGGCGTAGGTAGCGAGCCGGAACCCCTTTTCGGGTTCGAATCGCTTGACCGCCTGCATCAGGCCGACATTGCCTTCCGAGACCACCTCGGAGATCGGCAGGCCGTAGCCGCGATAGCCCATGGCGATCTTGGCGACGAGCCGGAGATGGCTGGTGACAAGGTGATGTGCCGCGTCGCGATCGTCATGTTCGCGCCAACGTTTGGCGAACATGTATTCCTGCTGGGGTTCCAGCATCGGAAACTTGCGGATCTCGCCGAGGTAACGGGAAAGACCGTGTTCTCCGTTGAGAACCGGTAACGTAGCTGTACGGGCCATTTTAGCGCCCTCCAGTGGTTCAGGCCCCCGATAGCGGCGGGCCCGGCAGACGGCCGCTTTGTTAAAGCCGGTCGCGCTGCGATGTTCCGCGCTGGATATTCAGCGCAGGTGCAACATACACCAAATCGGGGCAGATAGGGAAGGATTGCTGACGTCACGTCCCCGTGTGGCAGCTATAACCTGTTGGCATAACGACGCTTTTTCAAAAGGCCTGCGTCATAGCGCCGCTTCCAGGGCACCCTGCAAAAGAAGCAAATCCTCCGGCAAAGCCGCTTCCCAGTGCAAAAGTTCTCCGGTCCGTGGGTGCTCCAGGACCAGAAGGTAAGCGTGGAGGGCCTGCCGGCCCAAAGCCGAAAGCGCCGCTTGGGCCCCGGGCCCGAGGTGGCCGGCCTTGGTCTTGAAATGGGAGCCATAGACCGCATCGCCCATCAGGGGGTGGCCGGCATGGGACAGATGCACCCGGATCTGATGGGTCCGTCCGGTCTCGAGCTGGCAGGCCAGAAGGGCCGCGACCGGCTTGCCGTCGCGGCCATGATAACTGGCCTGCATTTCCCAATGGGTCACCGCCTCGCGGCCGCCTTCGCGCACCGCCATCTTTTCGCGGGCATAGACATGGCGGTCGATCGGCGCGTCGACCGTGCCGTGCTGGCGGCCGGGCACGCCCCAGATGAAGGCCTTGTAGCCGCGCTGCATCGGCCCGGTGCGGCCGTGGTCGGCGAATTGCGCGGTCAGCGATTGATGCGCGCGGTCGTTCTTGGCGACCACCATCAGACCGGTGGTGTCCTTGTCCAGCCGGTGCACGATGCCCGGCCGGCGGACCCCGCCAATCCCCGAAAGGCTCGCCCCGCAATGGGCGATCATCGCGTTGACCAGCGTGCCGCTTTCATGGCCGGCGGCCGGATGCACGACCAGGCCCTTGGGCTTGTTGATGACGATGATGTCGTCATCCTCATAGACAATATCGAGCGCGATATCCTCGCCCTTGGGCTCCGGCGCCACCGCCGAGGGTACGTCGATTGTGATCGTATCGCCCGCGGTGACATGATAAGCGGGGTCGCGGACGGGGGCACCCCTGGCGGCCACCGAACCGGCCAGGATCAGCGCCTTCAGCCGCGAGCGCGACAGTTC
>JBBROX010000072.1:0-1505 GCA_038228865.1 Sphingomonadales bacterium
CGGACACCGGGGCCTCGCAGCGAAATCTGCGAGGCCCACTCCGGTTGAAGTGCGCAAGACCGATGGCCGCACTTTACGCTTATCTTTCCATATCCATGTCGAGGCTGATTTCGCGCTCCAGCACGCGCTCCCGCTCAGGGACCATTGGCTTATCCTGAGACGGCTGTTTGACCGTCTCGATCGCCGAGGTCTTCTCGCCGTCTCGGCGAATGATATCGCGTTCGAGGCTTTTGACATTGTCGACGACAAGGACGGCACGTTCGGCAATCCGGGTGACCGCAACCAAGAACGCGCGGCTGGTATTGAGCAGTTTTTCACGCTCGCTCATCAGGATGATGCCGTTCGTCGCGGTCATGCCCTGAGCGATGTGGACGTTGACCGCATAGGCAAGGTCGAGCTTTTCCCGCATTGGATCGTCGCGGCCAAGTTGCAGCCGCTCGCCGCCCTGGGTCCGGATCGTGATTGCGTCGCGCTCCGCCCGTTCGACCGTCGCGAGGTCGCCGTTGAGAAGCCCGCGCTCGCGATCGTTGTCGGTCCAGCGGATGCGGTCTCCAGCGAACAGCGGCAATTGCTTGGGTTCGTAGATGGTGACGGCGTCATGGGCGACATTGCGCGGCAGGCGATCGGGTTCGAACCGGCGTTTGCTGCCATCGGCCATGGCGAGCATCACTTGTCCCTTGTCCGGCCCTTGCACCACGCCTCGGTCGCCTTGGTGGATTCCCTGACTGGGAAGGTTCGTGCGGAACTCCACTACGCGGCCGTCGCGGTATCCTTTCATCTGGCGGGCACCCTCGCGGGTGATCGTCACCCGGTCGAGCACGGCAAGGGACAGTCCCTTGCCGGTAAGTTCGCCACGCGCGAGACGCGCTTCCTGCACCGCCGTGTTCGCGGCGCTGCGCATGGCGCGGCCAGATGCGAGAAGCAGTGTTGTTTCGCGCTGCTCGGGTGAAAGGTCCACCCATAGCCGTGCGGCCATCGCCGGACCTGACGCGAACGGCACTTCGATCGTGTCGGGGCGAAGAGTGTCGAAGGCACTCGGCAAGTCGCGCTGGTCGAGCGCGGCATTCAGCGCCTGCATCTGCGGCGAGGCTGCACGAAGGTTTTCGGTGATCGTGGACGTCGGCTGGCCCGCCTTCTGCAGCAGCTCGAACGGTTTTCCGGCCTCGATGGCCTGCAACTGGCGAGTGTCACCAGCGAGGGCCAGACGGCCGACGCCCATGCGATTGGCAAGATCGATCAGTTTAGCCAACCTTTCGGTCCCGACTTGGCTGGCCTCGTCGACCATGATGACGGCGCCGCCAAGGGATGAACGAGCACGCTCCATCTGCTGCGGGCTGGCCGTGCCGTCGAGAACACGCTGGTGGCGGGCAATGAAGCTGTCGACCGTCGAACCGGGCGCGCCGATCTTGGTGCCGAAATCGCGCGCGGTTCTGCCTGCATGGGCAAGGGCGAACACCTGCCGGCCTTCCTCCCTTCCGAGCATTGCGACGGGAGCCAGCGATGCC